>JAJZLL010000005.1:52503-53794 GCA_021803465.1 bacterium | reverse complement strand
TTCACGCAGCACTTCAACCACAGTGTCACCCAACTTGATGAGTCTTCGTGATGAGGTGGTCTTCACATCGTCGAGCTCAAATCCATGCTCGCTTCGTGCCCTGCTGCAAACGACATGGACAATCCCCCGATCAAGATTAATGGCATCCCAGCGCAGACCAAGGAGCTCTCCCTGGCGCATCCCAGTCGTGAGCGCCATCATGAGGAGGCAACGCCACTTCAGATCCGACGCTTCAGCGAGAAGTCTTCGCGCCCCTTCAACTGGGAGCATGGTCCGCTCCTTCCGCTGAACCTGAGGTGCATCGACAAGTTCAGTCACATTGCGTGCGAGTATCCCATGACGCACTGCAGCGCCCACCATGCGGTGCAGCACTGCATGTACATGGTGGACAGTCGTCGGGCTCAGTCCCTGCTTGAGCAGCAGTGCATAGAGATGTTCCACCTGCTGTGGCTCAAGCCGCTGGAGTGGCTGCCCTCCAAGGTAGGGGACGACATGAAGACGGAGGAGTTCACCGTACCTTCGCCAGGTGGCATAGCGAAGGGATGGACGCACACCTGCAAGCCAGCGCTCGACATAGGCTCCAACCCTCACACTCGACCCTTCCATGAAGGTTCCTTCCCTCAGCTGCTGGAGAGCTGACTGCAGTTTCACGCTCACTTCCAGTCTGCTCTTGCCATAGAGGAATCGCCTCCGACCGTGCGCCATGAAGGCAGCACACCAGCGGCCATCCTTCTTTCGCCAGATGCTCCCCTCCCCCTTCGCCCTTCGGGACCCGTGTGCGCTGCTCACAGCTGTACAGTCCAGTCCTGCTCGACAAGCTGCCGCTCGACATAGGAGGCGAGCGATGCATACGGTATCCGGGTGAGACGTCCGAGCTTGAGTGCCCGCACTTGCCCACTCAGGATGAGTCCGTAGAGGTACGTTCTCCCACAACTCAGGATGGAAGCGGCTTCCGGAACAGATAGGAGTAGCTTCCCCTCCATGTCACGCGACAGCCTTAGTTCAGTATCCTGCGCAGTGCGCGCGGTATGCTGTGTCATGTCGGATCCTCCTTTAAGGGTCTGACCATGGTCCCGGAAGCGCTAACTTCGCGGGACCACCTTCTTTCACATGCTGCAAGGATACGAAGTGATGGCGACAGCAGTCTGTCGCTGCATCACGAAGTGACGTGCCTCAATTCCACGTTACCGCAGCTGTCCGCCACTAGCCGCAAAGTACAGCACCATATGCTGTCAGATATGCGGTCAGGGCACTCTTCTGGAGCTCACCACCGCTGAAGCGAACATCTAAT
>JAJZLL010000005.1:7862-52493 GCA_021803465.1 bacterium | reverse complement strand
GCACCATACAGGGTGCTCACCATCACGGAAGGGAGCATCATCAGAAGTTGGCAAATCGATCTCGGAATGCTCCCTGCCGGGCCTGGGACTCGAACCCAGATGAGCTTTCACCCCGCGGTTTTTAAGACCGCTGCGTCTACCATTCCGCCAGCCCGGCATGCCTTATCAAGGATACTCTGCTCGCAGCGTAGCCAAACTCCAATTGTGCATAACCTGTACTGTCAAGGAAAGCACAGAGGATCACTCCTCGATCAGCACCCTTGCCAGCATGAAGAGTGTCCTCCCCACAAATCATTCATGGTCCTGTCTTGGTTGAACGAATATTGACACACAGGGGACAGGAGAGTGATAGAGTCATCTAAAGCAACACGATATACTCACGCCAAGTCAATAGGAGTCACACACAATGGTAGGTTCTCGATTCATGGCCTCAGCAGGGTGTGTGGCCACCTTGATTGCAGTATGTGTTCTTTCCGGATGTGGCACAGCCAAGACAACGAACTCTTCTTCAGCGCAAAGCGGATCGTACGCTAAGAACACCACGGCTGTAGTGAATGGTGTGTCATCAGCCATTACCTTCACATCGCCCTCCCTCACAACGGTTTCCCAGTGCGACAACAAAATCGCAACTCTGGCATCAGGAACAGCCACAACACCATCTCCCTCTGCATCTGGAACGATACTGGACGAGAAGGGAGGTGACACATCAGCTGTTGCAGCTGCTACCTTCGTTTCAACCAAGCCAGTTGAGGATGATTGCACCATGATGAGCCTTGCGGCTGTTCAGGTCACTGCATCTCTCCTTTCAGGATTTCATCTTCCCCCAGCTGCCATACAGCAGGCGCTCTCCCAGGTGAAACCTGCAAACCAGAAATGCACCTATTCGGAAAGCCTCAAGGGGAACAATGGAACTGTTCAGGCGAAATGCTCGAGTAGCACCGCAGGCGGAACAAGCTCGTCAACGACAAAGTACTGGGTCGTTCAGACCAGCACGGGAAAGTGGTTCATTTCCTTCTATACGCCACTGTCCTCAAACTTCTCCTGAGCTAAACAGCAGCTTCCCAGAGAATACTTGACAGTTTCACAGGCTGTGGCATCTCTTCGTGACCCAAGGTCCTTCCATGACAGTAGGATGCATGTTGCTGCGCGATTGCTTTGCCATCATTCCTTAGTCACATCTTCTGCCATGTGAGCAAGGAACTTCACACTCGCTCAGGGACACAGCAACCCAGCAAGAACAGTATGCAAGGGCTTCTGCTCCCCCATCGCCTCCCGAATGCGCAGCGCCGCACTGCCAAACCTGGCATCCTCCCCAAGCTGGTTGATCATGCTTCGTAGCTCACCGAGATCCCTTGCATCAAATGGCTTCATGCCTGCATTACTCGCACCATTGCCACGTTTCATGATGCCTGCTCCCGCCTTTGCCACCAGCCGTCCATTTGCTTCCTGGTCAGCAAAGAAGGGCCACACACCAACAGGTATTCCAGCAGCCAGAGCTCCCCATGTTGTACCTGATCCACCATGGCAGAGCACTGCCCTCACATGGGGAAATACTGCACTTTGCGGAATCCACTGATATGCGTGCACATTTTCCGGCACAGGAGCGAGGTGCTCGATGGCAATGTGCGATCCAACCGTCATGATGAACTGGTATGGCAGCTTGCCAAGAAGATCAAGCACGGATCTGTACACTGCACGAGCTCCGGGAACGTGTCCAAACACCGTTCCGAATGTGACATACACAAGAGGAGACTCCCACCCAGTTGCCACTTTTTCAAACGTTCGCCCAGCAGCACCTTCGTCGCCATCGTCCAGCCTGTATCTCCTTGTATCCGGCCATGGTGAGCTGTCGAGCGGCTCTGGAAAACTCGTGAGGTACGGCTGTGCACGGATTGTCCTGGCAATGCCATTGGCGTAGCCCTCAAGGACTGGCGCGACAGTCCCGAGCACCTTCCACTCGATATGCGCCTGGGATATTCCAATCTGCGCCTGCGGAATCCCCCTCTCAAAGGCAGCTACTGCAGCAGCATATTCGCACGGTTCACGAAGAATCACATTGGGTTTCACTGCATCGCAAAGCTTCCGTGCATGTGGGAGCATCGCCCGTGCAGCATGCTTCGCGAACAGCTCTGTGTCAATGAATCCCGAAGGTGCATTTGCATCAAGAGCTGCATGCCAGATTTCCTCAATGAACTGTGCATCAGGTTCGCTGCCAGCCGTTACTGCGGCTCCAGATCGCTCCGCTTCCGCTGAAAGAGATGGAGGCACAAGAAGATGCACAGTGTGGCCAAGGCGCTCATACGCCTTCACAGCTGTGAGTACGGGAAGGAGATGTCCCATCCCGCCCATCGAGCAGGTTGCAAGAATGCGCATGCATGCATCATTGCATGCTTCTTGTCCTCGCGCTGTGCATGTCAGGAAGTGGCATTTCGAAGCCTTCCCAGATGCCCAGCCACCCGTAACTGACTACTATTTCGTGTTCTTCCGTACAGCAGATCCTCTTCCCTCTTCCCGCATCTCGACCTCGATGGTGCAGCCAGTTGCTACTGCCACTACTGCGCCAATCGCTGCCCATACTGGTATGAGTGCGACGCCGACAATGCCAATCCCAAGTGGTGTGCGGAAGAGCTCCCGCCCATCCCTGTCACGGATCGTGATGGATCGCACCATTCCCGCATCAACGAGACGTTTCACTGCATCCAGCGCATCTGCGCCAAATGAGGTGGTTTTCTGCTCAGCAGTAGTGCTCATGGGAGTTCCTCCAGGTGTCCTGCATGCATCTATAATGTTCCACCAATTGGTCAATCCTACGCATCCGCACGTGCAAGCCATTGCTAGGATGGTAGCAGCACCCTGACAACTCTCTCTGGAGGAAGCTGTGGAACACTCAAACTCTTCAACGCAAGGCGAAGCGCATCGCATAGGTGTTGAGGGTTTCGAGGGATACTCGCTCTCTGCAGGTGCGTACGGGGCAACAGTTGTTCCGTCACTCGGCATGCTGTGCACATCGTTCACATGGAACGGTGGAGAGCATCTCCATGCACGAGCCACATGCCAGGCGTTTGCGGAACAGGGAACAACAACTGGCATACCCTTCCTGTTCCCATGGGCGAACCGTCTTGGCGGACTTGCGTACGTGTTCAATGACACGCAAGTCACACTGGACCCGTCAGCACTTCCCATCACGGTCGTTGATCCAGGTGGGGCCATACATGGACTGCACCAGGGAGCACTTCACTGGAGGGATGATGGACCTCCACCCGATTCTGCCACCTCAACAGCAACGCTCCGTGCACACCTCGATTTCACTCCAGACTGCCCAACCTTTGCCGCATATCCATTCCCCCATCGCATAGAGCTTGAATGCATCCTCTCGCCTGAGGGACTCCTCCTCCGGACAACTGTGCATGCGCTCTCTGATATTCCAGTTCCCGTGGCTTTCGGATTTCACCCGTACCTCTGTCTACCAGATTCTCCCCGTGAGGAATGGATGCTCGATGTGCCAGTGAACCTGGAGTATCCACTGCGGGACATGATCCCCTCTGGCACTCCCATGTCCTGCCCAGCCCTCTCTGGACCACTTTCGGACAGGACCTTCGACTCATGCTTTGTCATGCCATCCCAGCGGATCACGCTGTCCTCGCATTCAATGTCACTCCACCTTGAGGCGGACAGGGCATACAGGTGCCTTCAGGTATATGCGCCAAAGGGTTCCCCTTTCATCTGTCTTGAGCCAATGACTGCACCCCCTGCTCCCTTCCAGTCTGGACTGGGATCGCCAGCAGTCGTGGTCGAAGGTTCACCATTCACTGCAGCATTCACGCTCGCATGCTCCGCCCTCTGAGACCTGCTCAGATTGTGTTTCAAGCAGGAGGCCCGCTTCGTCATACTGGAGACTGACATAACTGTCCAGCATCGGAATCCCCTGTGCCACGCACCAGCTACCATACTCCCTCCTATGTGAAGAGCCAGTCCGAGCTCTCCCTCCCTCCTGTGCTCACACCCTCCCATCTCGCAGTCATCCGCGCATACGCAGACGTGCCTGAAGAGCCTGAGCGCAGACAGGAGCATGGACAGGCAATCCTGGATGTCCTCAATGCTGCCCATGGACTTCCCGCCTGCGCCCTCGTTGTCGCGGACAGGCGCCAGACGCACAGAAGATCGGGAACACGGCTTGTCCAGAAGACGTATGGCTACTACCGTGGTGTCTTCGCCAACGGAACGTTCCAGCGGGGCGCAATCCGCATCTACCACAGGACAGCTGTGCGTGAGCAGCCCATCGCTCCAGGCGTCTTCTTTTCCACCCTGCTCCACGAGTGGGTGCACCACTATGACTACACTGGGCTCAAGCTTTTCCGCTCATACCACACAGCAGGTTTCTACTCCCGGATCCGCCACCTTTCGGATACCATCCACCCCGGGACAGGTTCCTGAGCACATCCCGGGGAGACACCTGACGGACAATGGGCGTTCCCTGGCCATTCAGGCTTGTTCCGTACTCCGCCCTTCTGGTACATTCTGTGCATGATCCAGAACGGACCGCCTCATTTCGAGGGGATTGCTGGTATCGAGTACCACTCCTCTTCCCACGGTCCGGACGTCCCGATGATCCAGGGAACACGCATTCCTGTGACTGTCGTGCTGGACAACCTTGCTGAAGGACTTCCTGTGCAGGAACTCCTCGCAAGCTATCCAACGCTCACCCACCAAGACGTTCTCGCAGCGCTGCAGTATGCATCCACAGTCATCAAATACCTCGAGGGAGAGTACGCATGAAGTTCCTGGTCGATGAAAACCTGCCGATCGATGTCGCACGGCTTCTCAACAGTCTCGGCCATGATGCGCGCTCCATTGCTGCGGACAAGACCCTCCGGGGCATCAAGGATCCCCGTGTCATCCAGATCTGCGATGAGGAGCAGCGCATCCTCCTCACCGGTGACCATGACTTCATGAATGTCCACGACTACCCGCCTGCTGGCAGGGCTGGCATTGTCGTCTTCCACCTCTCATCACGCTCACGCCAGGCGATGCTCACAGCAACGGAGGAACTCCTCTCCTTCATCGAGAGGGAAAAGATGACTCCCCGGGGAAAGCTCTGGATCGTAAGCGGACGGCTCAGTCCCCTTCACGACAAGATGCTCGACTTCACTGTGCGTGTCCATACACCAGCCGTCCTCTCCCGCCGGCCTGCGTTTGATCTTGAATAGCTGAACGGTTCCACCCGGATCGAGCGACTTACAAGTCCGATACAATGGTGGTCAGTGCGTGCTGCATGGACTGGTCATGCACACATGGCGACGTAGCCAAGTGGTAAGGCAGAGGTCTGCAAAACCTTTATCACGGGTTCGATTCCCGTCGTCGCCTCCACACACTGCGCACAAAATGTTCCACACGGATTGGGCAACGCGCCTCATTCGTGAGGAGCAGGCTCCTTACGAGACGAGTGCCACATCCTTGTGGATGGTCTGCACACGGGCCCTCCGCATCACAGCAGGATCAATCGTGGCAGTCGCAATCCAGCTGTTCCAGCGGGAGCACAGGTCACTGTACATTTCCGCCGCACGCTTGCCCTCGAACTTCGTTGGCTGGAGCTTCACAGGATCCCACACATTGCCGATGAGTTCCCGGAGCATCCATTCCGCAGAAGCGACACCATGACCATCATCCGGCATGACACGCCGGTCGCCTCCCACTTCGATGTAGTGGTAGTACCCGTCCCGAAGCCGGTATTTCGAAAGGTCCCAGAAGCTCCGGATCGGTTTTGCGTCGGGTATGTCGGGAATGGGCGGTGTGGATCCGGAATAGGGAATGAGGTGGAAATGCGCGTGCCTCACTGACTGGCGGTTGCCAGGAGATCCAGGAGGTGAACCCTGCTCCCGCGCGAATGACTGCCTTCCGTAGGCATCCTGCTGGAAGGTCCGGACAATGGTGATGAGCGCCTCGAGTTCCCTGTGCCAGGTGACAGGGATGTCTCCATACACGCGGATGTGGTCCTTCGGCACAATGAGCACATGCCCTTCGGCAAGGGGGAGCCTGCTTCCCAGCACGCGGAAGTGCTGCGATTCGAGGAGATTCGTGGCACGTGGGCCATTCTCTGGCGGGTTGCAGAAGACATCAGTCATGTCTGGAGCGCCTGCAGGATCCGGCACGAGAAGGGCCGGCATGTGGCAACGGCGCAAAAACGAACGCACTGCTTCCTTCATTGTTCCCCCTACATCTCAGAGTTCGACAGCGGCATGCGGACGGAGTTCTGTCCGCGTCAATCCCTTCCCTACAGTAGCAACCCCGTGACGGTCAAGCCAAGTGTTCCACCGGCCAATGACATCGCAGAACATCTCCCTTCCCACAGGATCCTCAAACTTGATGGGCTGGAGCTTCACTGGATCCCAGTCATTGCCGATGCGGTCCCTGAGCGCACGCTCAGCCTCCTCGACACCGGGTCCAACATCTGGCACAACCCTGCGGTCTCCACCAATCTCGACATAGTGGTAGTGCCCCTTCGTCCATCTGTATCTTGCAAGATCCGCAAAGCTCCGCAGCTTCGTTTCTCCTGCGAAAGCGGGAAGTGGCGATCCATCCCCATCGAAGGGAATGAGGTGGAAGTGCGCATGCCTGACTGACTGGCGGTTGCCAGGGGATCCAGGAGGAGATCCCTGCTCCCGGGCAAAGGATTCCTTGCCATACATCTCACGCTGGAAGGACCTTACTGTTGCTATGACCCTCTCAAGCTCCCGGTGCCACAGGATGGGCACTTCCGCATACACGGGGATGTGCTCCCTCGGAACGATGAGAAGATGTCCAGAAGCCAGGGGAAACCGTGAGGCGTAGACATAAAAGTGCTTCGACACCATGAGTGGTGTCGTCTGCCGGGAATCGGAGGGCGGACGGCAGAAAATGTCAGTTGCATCGGGGGGCGAAGCGGGATCCGGAACCCATAAAGCTGGGATTGCCAGACGCCTCAGGAAGCTTCGCACCCCGCCGGTCATCTTGACGACTCCAGCGGAATTCGAAAGCGCTGTCCAAGAAACAAACAGCGCATCGCACCACGTTTGCGGTGCATCTCCCCCATGCGGTGCGGAGATCGTGAACGGTAGTCACGAGCCTGTCGCTGTTCCACGACACAAGTATGCCTGATGGCAAAGGTCCCGTGCAAGGAGATTGGACAGCAGTTTTGGCATTCTGGAAACTTTGTCCGTCATGTGTCCGCCTGTTTGTCCTGAGAAGGTCCGCAGGAAATTCGTATGCTTGAAGCACGCACACATGGCAGATGCACAGAGGTACCAGCAATGGGCAGGCAAATGCGCATCGTCTATCGTGACGAGCCGCTCCCTCGAAATTTCTCCAAGGCAATCTTCCTCGCTGGACCCAGTCCTCGCTCGCCTGGCGATCCTGACTGGCGTGTTGATGCTGTACGGGAGCTCGCGGACCTCGGATACGACGGAGTGGTGTACATCCCGTTCCCCCGTCCTGGAAAGAAAGACACGACAGACCCGTGGCGATGGGAGCACGATGCGATGATGCGGAGCGATGCCATCGCATTCTGGGTACCCCGTTCCCAGCAGCTCCCCGGCTACACGACGAACATCGAATGGGGCGAGTACTACAGGTCTGGACGGTGCGTGCTTGGATGCCCTCCAAAGGCACCCGGCATGTCCCGCATGATCCACATGGCAAAGTTCGAGGAGGTGCCTGTCGCCTCAACGCTCAGGGACACCATGCTCCAGTGCATTGGCGGCATTGGACTTGGAGCAGCACGGTCCGGTGGTGAATGCGGCATTCCCATCAAAATCTGGCGCACGAGATCCTTCCAGGAATGGTACAAGGCGCAGTGCGCGAAGGGTGGGAAGCTCCTCCGAGCTGAAGTGCAATGGACTTCAGCAGCCCGTGCTCCCCAGATACCACCAGCCGCCTACAAGATCGAGGCCGCATTCTCCACCAGCACTCCAGGGGAGGAACGGGTGGTCGAAGTGCTCCTCACAGAGCGCCATGCAGCTCCCCATGTCCTCGTCATTCCCAATGATGCAGATCCACTGATGAGCACAGTCATCATCCTGCAGCAGGAAAACCCTGATGCGCAGCCGTATGTGCCACCGCTCCCCGAAGCGGGCCTTCCCGATCCCCATCCCCTCAGCAGGGCTCCCCGTGTGAGCTTTCTTCAGCGTGTGCTTGATGCCCCATGCACGGTAGCAACATCCCAGGAACTCAGAAAGCTTCGGAAGGATCTTGAGGAGTCTGATGCAGCCTACCTCCGGACCCGCACGACCCTTGGCGCCCTCATGAAAAGGACTGACCCACTCAGCAGATCCCTTGCCATTGAGGCCGTGGCAGCGCTCGGACATGCGCGGCCAGACTTCGGCAGAACGCTTCGTGCACATGCGGTTGAGCAGCTCGCCTCGCACCGCTTTTCTTCATCCCCACAGACGTATTCACAGGGGAAGGTGCAGAGGAGCATTGCAGGTGGAAGACCCCGCGCCCGCCAAGTCGAATCCTGATCTTCATGGCTAACGTCGAACAAGTCTTTGCGGAAATCGAGCACCGTCTCATCTCCAGGCCCAGCAACATCGCAGGCTACAGCGCGCACTACCAGTTCATCTTCGATGACTCGGAACTGTACCACCTCTCCATCACGAATGGCGTTCCTGATGTCGGACCAGGTGGCATCCAGTCCGCGCAGCTCACCATTCTCATGTCCTCGGAAGACTTCATCGCGCTAGCCCAGGGGAAACTAGACAGCACTGCCGTTCAGGAGGCCGTGCAGGACCAGAGGATCACCCTTCAGGGGGACCTGAGTCTTGCTGCACTCCTCCCTGACTTCCTCCAGGAGTGAGTCAGTAGTCTATCCTACCGCTCTGCTGCTCCCATGCAAGGAATGGGGCAAGGCTCTCGTCGTGCTCCACATGGTGGAAGGCGCGAAGCCGCTCCCCTGCCTCCTGCCGAACCTCATGGTAGATGTGCGAGTCATCAAAGCCGTATCGGGCAGCATCCTCGGAACGTGCTGCGAACACCACGCTGTCAAGTCGGGCCCAGTAGATGGCGCCAAAGCACATGGGGCATGGCTCGCAGCTCGCGTACAGTGTGCAGCCATCAAGCTGGAATGTGGCGAGTTTGCTGCATGCTGCACGTATCGCCTGCACCTCGGCATGGGCAGTTGGATCGTTTGCAGTCGTCACCCTGTTGCCCGCACGCGCAAGAACAGCACCTTTCCTGACAATGACTGCACCGAAAGGTCCACCAAGTCCTTCCTGCACGTTTTCCACTGCGAGTCTGATTGCCTCGTGAAGATACTGTCCGTCAGTTCCTGCTGTCTCTGCTGATATCACCATTTCCACTGCTTCCACTTTCTTCGCCTCCAGCATTCACTTGCCTGGTACATTGTGCACGCTTCATGCAGCAGACTGCCACCCACCCCTGAACACATGTTCACCACAACTCCTCTCTGGTACGCTCCACGTATGCACATGCAGCAGTCCCATCCACGCTCCTTCGACTACGACGAACAGACCCGTTCCCTCGTCATTGTCTGGGACGATGACACGAGGGAGGCCATCCCATTCACAGTTCTCCGTCTCGCGTGTCCCTGTGCGTCATGTCATGGAGAACTTGGTGTGCCTGGCCGGTTTGCCACCTCACAGACACTCAGTCCAGGCGAGGATGAGATTGCGGACCTGTCCCTTGTGGGCGCGTATGGTCTCAACGTCATCTGGCAGGACGGCCACAACACAGGCATCTACACGCACAGCGTGCTGTACGATCTTGCTCCCCATGAGCCGCTCACCCAGGAGACCATGCACCATGACTGACTCAGCCGAGGAACTCATCCAGAGGGAAGAGCGGGGGGCAGTCGTCATGCTCACGCTCAACAGGCCAACAAGCCTCAACAGCCTCACTCCCGAGCTCATTGACGGACTGAAAGCTCATGTGGAAGCTGCTGAGAAGTCCGACCACACGCGCGTCATTGTCATCACTGGTGCAGGTCGTGGCTTCTGTGCTGGACAGGATCTCGCGCTTGTTGGAGGCGACTCCGCAACTCCAGTCAACGCATCGCTCATCCGGTCCTACCTGGATGACCACTATCTCCCACTCGCACGCCTTCTCCACCAGGGGCAGTGCCTTGTCATTGCGGCAGTGAATGGTGTTGCTGCTGGTGCAGGCTTCTCCCTTGCGCTCGCAGCGGATATCCGCATTGCGGCTCCCGAGGCGCAGTTCATCCAGGCCTTCGCGCGCATTGGACTTGTTCCCGATGCTGGCGGTTCGTATTTCCTTTCGCGGATCATTGGTCCAGCACGGGCGTGCGAGATGTCGCTCCGCGCAACACCCGTTCCTGCAGGAGAAGCCCTTGCGCTGGGCATTGTGAGCGAAGTCGTGCCTCGCGAAGGACTCATCGACCGTGCATGGGAGCTTGCTGGAGAGCTGGCTCGAGGTCCACTTTCCCTCCAGTACATCAAGGAACTGTTCCTTGAAGCGGGCAAGGCTGACTTCGAGACGCAACTCGCGAAGGAATCCGTTCTCCAGGAGAAGGCTGCACTCTCCTGGGACTTCCATGAGGGAGTGCAGGCATTCCTCGAGAAGCGACCAGCCGCATTCCAGCAGCGGTAGCCGCTCCTACGACCTCCCACTGCAATCTGCGATAATAGCTTGGCATCGTGGAATGCACATGCGGGAGTGGCTCAGTTGGTAGAGCAATACCTTGCCAAGGTATGGGTCGCGGGTTCGAGTCCCGTCTCCCGCTCCACGACATTCGTGTCACCAGTCCGTCTCTGTAAGAAGCAACTATGCGAATTGCGATATTCCGTGAACACCAAGAGGGCGAGCGACGGCTCGCGACAAGTCCCCGGACGATCGGGCAGCTGATCTCCGCTGGCCATGCAGTCTTCATTGAATCCGGCGCAGGCGCACACTCCTTCCTCACAGATGCTGTCCTCACTGAAGCTGGAGCATCTGTGCTTCCCAGGAGCGAGCTTCTCAAGGAACCGTCACTCGTTCTCGCTGTGCGGTGCCCGGATGCCACCTTCTGGAAGGAACTTCCGTCCGGCTCGATCTGTGTTGGCTCAATGGAGCTCACAAAGAACGTTCCCGCCCTCACTGCAGCAGGTGACCAGAAGTGCACAGTGTTCGATCTCGACCTCCTTCCCCGCATCACGAGGGCCCAGGAGATGGACGCGCTCTCATCCATGAGCAACCTTGCTGGCTACTACGCAGTCATGCTTGGTGCCACCCATGTGCCGAAGATCTTTCCCTTACTCATGACTGCAGCCGGCACGATCACACCAGCACGGGTTCTCGTGCTTGGCGCAGGTGTCGCTGGCCTACAGGCCATTGCCACTGCAAAACGGCTTGGCGCCCTCGTTGAAGCCTTCGATGTGCGGCCAGCTGTCAAGGACCAGGTGGAAAGCCTTGGAGCAACCTTCCTGAGCTCAGAACTCACAAGCTCCACTGCGGAGAGCAGTGGCGGCTATGCGGGAACCCTCACGGAAGAGCAGGAGAAGGCGGAGCATGCGCTCCTTGCGGAGCATGTCGCGACTGCTGATGTTGTCATCACGACTGCGCTCATTCCCCAGAAGAGGGCTCCCATCCTCATCCCGGATGACATGCTCGAGGGCATGAAACCAGGCTCCGTCATTGTGGACCTTGCTGCCTCCATGGGAGGCAACTGCAGCAAAACCTCGCCTGGCAACACAGTGCTCACGGACCGTGGAGTCACCATCCTCGCTCCGCTCAACATCCCAAGCGATCTTGTCATGAACGCCACACAGCTCTATGCGCACAACATCACGACATTCGCCCAGCATCTCCTGAAGGTCTTCCCCGATGGAGCCATACCGGAGGAGCCACTCGAGGATGACATCCTTGGGCCATCATGCCTCCTCCAGCATGGAACACCCCGCAATGCAGCTCTTACTGGCCTCCTTGCAGGAGAACGTCCATGAACCCCCTGTCCCTTCCAGCGGAAATCTTCATCTTTGTGCTCGCAGCCTTTCTTGGCTTCGAGCTCATCTCCAAGGTTCCCTCGACACTCCACACTCCGCTCATGTCCGGCACGAACGCCATCCATGGCATCATCCTCGTCGGAGCCCTCACAGTCGCAGCCACTGTCACCCACTCCGTTGCTGTGGGCATTCTTGCTGCCATAGCGCTCGTGCTTGGCGCAATGAATGTCGTGGGTGGATTTGTCGTGACAGACAGGATGCTTGGCATGTTCAAGGCGAGACGGCCTGCAGCGCATGGAAAGGAATAGCCTGTGAGCATCTCTCCCACTGTTCTCCTGTACACCTACTGCATCACGGCAGCGTGCTTCATTCTAGGTGTCCGGTACCTCGGGTCACCTGCAACAGCACGCCGTGGCAACATGCTTGCTGCTGGCGGAATGGCGCTCGCTCTTGTCATCTCCACCATCGCCCTCTCCTCAACGCTCCCCTGGGCAATCGTCATTCCAGCAGTCCTGCTCGGCGCCATCATCGGTGCTGTCTCCGCGAAGCTTGTCCGCATGACTGCGATGCCACAGATGGTCGCCCTCTTCAATGGCATGGGAGCTGGCACTGCAGCACTCATTGGTGTCATCCACATTCTCACGACTGCGGAAGGGCATCCGCTCAACACTGGCGACATGCTGAGCACGTGTCTTGGAACTGGCATCGGCTCCCTGAGCTTCACTGGAAGCATCATCGCCTATGCGAAGCTCCAGGAGCTCATCAAGGGACGTCCCATCACCTTCCCCCTCCAGAAGCCATTCAACGGAGTCCTACTGCTCATCATCATCGTGCTTGGCATCCTTGCTGGAACAAGCGCTCACGCTCCTGACCATGTCCTGTTCATCGCACTTGCTGGCGTGTCGCTCATCCTGGGCATCATGTTCGTCCTTCCCATCGGAGGAGCGGACATGCCAGTCGTCATTGCCCTGCTCAACTCCTTCACTGGACTTGCGACAGCACTCACAGGATTCGTCCTCAACAATGCCATCATGATTGTTGCGGGAACGCTTGTCGGAGCTTCAGGACTCATCCTCACGCAGCTCATGAGCAAGGCCATGAACCGCTCGATAGCGAACATCCTCTTTGGTGCATTCGGCGCTGTGCAGACTGGTGCGGGAAGCGAGCTCACGGGCGACCTCACAGTACGGCGAACGACAGTCGAGGATCTTGCCATCCTCTGCACGTATGCCCAGTCCGTCGTCATCGTGCCTGGATACGGACTTGCTGTCGCCCGTGCGCAGCACGAGATCAAGGAGGTTTCCGACCTGCTTGAGGAGCGGCATGTCAATGTCCGGTATGCAATCCATCCGGTTGCTGGCCGCATGCCTGGACACATGAATGTCCTCCTTGCGGAAGCGAATGTCCCGTACACGCAGCTTGCCGAGATGGACTCCATCAACCCGGACTTTCCCCAGACGGATGTCGTCATCGTGATTGGCGCGAACGATGTTGTGAATCCTGCAGCGAGAACGAATCCAGGAAGTCCAATCTATGGCATGCCCATCCTCAATGTTGACCAGGCGAAGACTGTCGTTGTCCTCAAGCGCAGCATGAATCCAGGCTTTGCGGGCATCGACAATGAACTCTTCTACCGGCCCAACACGATGATGCTCTTCGGAGATGCGAAGGCGACGCTCACAGAGCTTGTCGCTGCCATCAAGAACGTGCAGTAGGCACTTTGTCCATGCGGTGTCCGGGGTGGGAGCCGTACAGTGGAACTGATGAAACGTCCTGGCACAGTGCTCTGGCTGTTTGATGTCGATGGTCCCCTCTCGGACCCCACTGCGAAGCGCATCATTGAACCCGTTCTCCTTGAGGAACTTGTTGCACGCCTTGCGCAGGGCGAGCCCATTGTCCTCAACACGGGAAGGGCCCTTCCCTGGGTGATCGAGAATATCCTCACACCACTCCGGTATGTCGCACTCCGCTCGGGCCATGATCCCGACGAGCTCCTGAAGAATCGGTTCTGCATCATTGGAGAGAAGGGTGGATCCCGTGCCTCGTACACTGCTGATGGGGTGCTCCAGCTGCGCTGTGACCCCACACTCCGACTTCCACTTGTGGTCCGGCTCTGGGTTGCACGACTCGTGGAAAAGGAGTTTTCCGACACGCTCATCTACGATGTGAGCAAGGATGGCATGATCACAGTCGAGAAGGCTGATGCAGTCCCACTCGACGCATTTCCCGCGATCCAGCAGCGCTTCATCGATGCGCTCACTTCGTTTCTCACAGCACGGAGCCTTGAGGGAACGATCCGCATCGACTGCACAAGCATAGCAGTGGATCTCCAGCATCCCCTTGCGGGAAAGGCACTTGGCGCCTCGCGTGCGCTCCAGTGGGCAGCTCGCCACGGACATGCCATCGCTGAGGCGCACTGCTTCGGAGACAGCCTCTCCGACATTGAAATGGCGGATGAATGCCACCGCCGCGGCATCCGCACAGCATTCCACTTCGTTGGTGACAGAAAGCTTGCGGATCCTTCTGTCCTTCGCAACCGTCCGTACCCTGTAACGGAATCCACACTCCCCTTCGGACATGGCACCATGGACATCCTCGCGAAGGATCGCGCTTCCCGAGGTATTGCCCTTCCTGCCCCTCTCGCACCTGGCACAGCTGGTGGCAGCACCCTCGCCTGAGGAAACACTGCTCAACGCTCCCCTCGCACAAGTCACAGTGTCGCAGTACAGCTATTAACCTTGAGTCTAGTGCTATATGTATCTCATACTGGGAGGAGATGGACACCACTCCCCGCATTCCCACTGGCCGCACGCATGCTGCACTCCGCATCCTCCTTGTCGAGGATCACACGATTGTCCGGGAAGGAACACGTGAGCTCCTTGAGCGTGAGAACGGGATCGACGTGGCAGCAGCAGTTGCCACTGGTGAGGAAGCACTCCGGGCCTGCAGGGAGCTCGCACCAGACATTGCGCTTGTGGATCTCCATCTTCCAGACATGGATGGCATCTCCCTCATCCGGCTCATGTCCCGCACTGCTCCCCGGGTACGGACACTCATGCTCTCCGCATTCGGAGATCCCATCTATGTCACCCATGCCCTTGCAGCAGGCGCCTCAGGGTACCTTCTCAAGACAGCATCTCCAGAGGAGCTTGCGTCAGCAGTGCGTGCTGTTGCTGCAGGTGCAGCAGTCATCGACCGTTCCCTCGCACCTGGTCTAGCCGCACCTGGATCCACCCAATCTCCGCTGCAAAACCTCTCCCAGCGGGAGCAGGAACTCCTGGGACTGCTTGTCAATGGCAAGTCCAACAAGGAAATCGCCAAAACCCTCGACCTCTCCGTTCGCACAGTGGAGAGCTACGCATCACACCTGTATGTCAAGCTCAATGTGCGCACCAGGACTGAGGCTGTGCTTGCAGCGCTCAAACTCCGTGAGGACGTGCAGGGAGATGGTCCATGACCAAGAACAGCACGTCAAGGATGACAGACTCCTCGTCCCATCACCTGCGTCTGAGCCTGCGCAATCCAGATCTCTGGATAGTGGGCGCACTGGTCATCTTCCTTGTCGCCCTGCACTTTGCAGTAGACATCATGGGAAGCTCCTCCATTCTCCCCTCCGGAATTCCAGTTGGACTCCTCCTCATTCCTGTGAGCTATGCCACAGTGCGGTTCGGTCTTCGGGGAGCAGTGTGGACCTCACTCATCTCCACACTGCTCTGGCTGCCAGATCTCCTCCTCCCCGATGACCGTGGCCATCCGGGGAATGACATCATCGAGCTGGGTGTTGTCCTTGGCATGGCGATATTCATTGGGCTCCTCATTGACAGGGAACGCCATGAGCATCTTCTCACCACAGCTGCCGAGGAGCGGTACCGGGCACTTGTCGATGGTGCACCACTTCCCATATTCCTTGTCGATGCTGCAGAACGCATCGTCTCCGTCAACCCTGCTGCTGTGGCATCATTCCCCCACGAATGCCGCTCGGGCACCCTCCACGATGCTCTTGGGACCTCACTCCAGACACTCATCCGTGTCCCCCAGGTCCAGCTTCCCACTGCCATTGGTCTCCGCACGTTCCGCGTGATGGTTTCCCAGGTTCCTGGAATGCCAGACAAGCCAGCCATCCCAAGTACGGAACTGTTCTTCACGGATGTCAGTGAGCATCTCGAGCGGGGAGCCCTCATGGGTGAACTCCTCACTGCACAGGAGGAGGAACGTCGGGCCATAGCCATGGATCTCCATGACGATCCTCTGCAACTCCTCATTGCAGCCCACCAGCTCCTCCAGGCACCACATGCAGCATCAGAGCCTTCACGCATTCACGAGCGATGCCAGGAAGCGGAAAGGCACATCCTCGCTGTTATCGCGTCCCTCCGGTCCACCATAACGGGCCTCCGGCCAGCAGGTCTTGAACAGCTTGGACTCGCTGCCGCACTGGAAGATCTGGTCCACACGCGTTCATGGGAAATTGCGCCCACGGGGAGCGTGGTTGTGGACGGAACGCCACAGAAGTCCCCATACATGGAGGACCTTCACCTGTACCGCATTGTCCAGGAGGCAGTGTCGAACATCATCCGCCACGCAAGCGCATCGCACTTCTCCATCCACCTCGTCTACGCTGGCTCGTACAGGATGGTCACCATCTCTGATGATGGCATGGGACTGCCCAAGACACTTCCTTCCGGGGGAAGCCACCACGGCATCTCCGGCATGCACGAACGAGCACGGCTCATTGGTGGGGAGCTCCATCTTGAGAGCACTGCCCACGGCACAACTGTCACCTGCACTGTACCAGCTTCCCGGATGGATGGCATGGCGGCACCTACTCACACTGCGACGGGAGATTCCTCAGCTCCAACCATCGAGGCGAGCAGGACTGGACAGAGTGTCATCTGGGATCCGACCCTGTATGGTGACGACTCGCCGAACACTGTGCCATAGAGGAGACAGCCTGCGCAGGGAACGATCTCCCCGACTGCGACCTCAGGACATGCGCCAGTGGAATCCGGGCCAGCACATGCTCGCTGGATCCGAAGTGTCGCACTGTCGCAGACTGCAACGACTGCAGGACCTGGTGTGGATGCCTGCTGTCGGGTGTGTGGAGCGTTTCGCATGTCGCATGTGCCTCCCATGGTCGGTATGCTCTCCTTCCAGCATGGTGCCAGCATTTCCTGCTGCCTACGGGGAGGGCACGTACCAGGACTACCGTAATACTACGGTGCAGCAGACATGAAACAGCCTGGAATGCATGGCATTCCAGGCTGTGAATCACAAAGGACTGTAGAGGTCGCCTATCGGACTCCTGCTGTCACAGGAAGCTGGCTTCGCATCCATGCCTCAAGGGCATCATTGCTTTCCCACGAGGTGATGAGAGAGTAGCGCGGCTGGGGACCCACATTGTGGACAACATGCCACAACCGCTCGGAGTCAATCACGAACTGCATCCCCTTGTGGAGCGGAATCTGCGTCTCAGTCGAGGGATCATCCTTCTCTCCACGAAGAATGAACTTCGTTCCTGGAACGTCCGTGAGCTCGAGCCACGACCGGACAACCCATCCCTCATCCAGGGGATTGAGGCGGTTGTTGTCATCCTGATGGATCTGCTTTCTCGCCTCTTCCTCAGAGCTCGGGTTGAGCTTGATGATGCGTACACGGCCATACCGTCCATGCACGCTCTCGACATACGACTTGATCGTGGGACATGCATCGATGTTCTTGGTCCAGATGCCATCCTTGTCCGACTTTCCATGCTCCCAGAAGCCATGGCACTCCATCTCGCCAAGTGCGCTCGCAAGCGGTGCGAAGTTTGTGTCGCCTCCACTCTTCCAGTCCATGTACTCCAGGCCTTCCCACTCGCTTGGGGATGGCATGGTTCCCGCATAGTCCTGAAGGATGCAGAAGCCCTTCTCTTCAAGTAGCTCGAGACGACGATGCATATTCTTACCTCCTGCTGCATACTGGACTGCTCCTTGCCCAGTACTTCCACGATACACGACAAAGTTCCATCTGTGGAACGTCCTGGGCTCAACTGCGCAGGAGGGAGTTCGCCTACAGCCCCTTCCACTCTGCAAGAAGCACCTCAGCACGTCCACGCACCCAGGGAAGGAGCTCCTTCGCGTGTTCCCTCATGGTGTCCGCATCATCGCGCACTGCGGAACGGAGCGCACTCGCATATATGCGGTCCCAGAACCGGTCCTCGCTGCCGTGGCGTGCACAGTATTCATCCCACAGGCTCCGTATGCATGGAAGCACCCATGTGCTCCAGAGGAACATGCGTCCTCCATCATAGAGCGGATCACCGTACATGGAAGTCGACCAGTCCACCACACCTGTAACCTCTCCATCATGGACAAGGGTGTTGCTCCATCCGTAGTCACCGTGCACGAGCGCATGCTCTGGACAGGCACGTGGAGCTCTCAGTGCGATCTGCTCCATGATGTCATTACGCAGTCCGTCTCCAAGTCCCTCCGCACGCCGTTCACCCGGGGAGGACATCCAGGCTTCCCACGAAGGCATAATGCCCGTACCTGTGGCATCGAGCGGTCCAAATCCGGAACGCCCCCTCCCAGCTTCATGGATGTGGTCAAGAAGACCAACAACCGCTCCACAGGACTGGAGCTGCTCCGCATGCGATGCGGAAGCGTACGGAATGCCGGGAAGCTCCTCGGAAATGCAGTATGGTGTGACGCCAACAACTCCCACCTCATACACTTCGGGCACAGGAACATTCTGGGGATGCATCTCCGCAACGGCAGCATCCCGCGCATACGCTTCACGCCGTGCGCCAGTGCGAAGGATGCGGGAAGGTGTGCCTGAGATCCTGTACACATCCGACTCCGCTCCTGAACACAGGTACATGCACTCTGCCTGCGATGCAGGGGATCTGGTCCACGTGCTTCCGGACACAGCAGTAGTGCTGCTGCTCATCTTCCGCTTCCCGCTTTCATGCGCTGTGGCCACACGCTGCTCCACCATGTTTCGTACTCCTCGATGGTAGTGATGCCATCCTGGATGACAGCCGTGTAGATGGAGAAGCCGCTCCCCTTGATGAGTCCGCTCCGCCTCGCATCCTTGAGCTGCAGCACTGCTGCGCGTGCAGCACTGTCCAGGCCATCACGTATCCAGTCGTGCGTGCAGCTTCTGCACTGCTCCTCGTTCAGAAACCAGCAGTCCACAGTCCATCGGAAGGTGCCAAACGGCTGCTTCAGCCCCACGTAGTGCGCTTTCGGGAATCCCCTGTCAGGGGGGGCGGAAAACTGCTCCCAGTCAAAGAGCACGATGCCATTCCACTGCTGGGATGCAGCAAGGGCATGGAATGCTGCGAGTGCCCGTTCCCGCGAGGGAGGATCGTCAGCAACTATGTAGCAGTCGATATCTCCTGCGAGCATGCAGCCGTACGCGTAGCTTCCTGTGAACTGCAGGCGTCCATAGGGGGCAAGCTGGTCTGCAAGCCGTGTCGCTGCAAGAAACGCATCAGCCTCCCTCTTCCAGGCACTGGCCTCCCGCTCAAGCTCCTCATTCACCTGCACTGTCTCCTCCACTGGACCTGCTCACACACCCCAGCATTCCTGTGCACGCACCATGCCGTGCAAGCATGCAGGAACCCATCCACGCTCCTGCTGTCGACTCATGAGGGCGCAGGTGCAGACAGTCCACTGGCTGCTGCAACATTCCGGATCCGCTCAGCAAGCTGGTCAAGCTCCTCAGGGGACCATGGTGCACCATCATGGGTGGACACGAAGCCCTCGTACTCGCTGAAGAACTTCTCCTGGGGCCTGCTGAGCTTTCGCCAGGGACCAATATTCGTTCCGTGCAGGGGAAACACCTTGGCATGGAGATGGTTCACTCCAAATCCCTCAAAGGCCATTGCGCACCGTCCCACATCCTCGAATGTCGCATCCAGAAGCTGTGCCACGCTGCGCACTGCATGCATGAGTCCCTGCACCACAGCCTCTGGCACCTGAAAGACATAGCTCTCATGATGGGCTTTCGGAATGACGACAGACACTCCTACAGTGTTGGGAAAGCTCGAGAGGAAGGCGAGGTGCTGGTCATCCTCCCAAATCCTGTGGCACTCGACACGTCCAGCCACCATCTCACAGAAGACGCATGCATTCTCGCTGTCCATACTCCCCTCCCCAGATGACACTGTCCGCGTTTCCCATTGTACGAGCCTGCTGCCGTGTCATGGAACACTCCTGCAGGTATCAGCGCCCCAGTGTGGTCCCAGGATGCAGCTCTTCCCTTCGGGAATGCTGCCGGAGAACATGGCGCATCCACCGCTCCTCACGGCTGAATGCCGATGCGGAACGGCGGCCAACCGCAGGTTCGTTGAGAGCGTGGACATTGAGGAATGCGTTCACGAACTGGAGGAGATCCCGTGCCTCGCTCCCGGAAAGCAGTGACGCATGGGTGCCTCCCTCAATGAACTGGAGACTTCCCATGCTGAGCGCATGGTGCATGCTCCATGCGACTCCTGGCAGAACCCTCCCATTCTTCGCACCATGGATGACAAGGGTTGGACAGGCAATGCCACGGAGCGTCAGCATTCCAGGCACCCTGAGAGCGCTCTTCATGAGCTGGAGTTTCCGGGGAGCTGCATCGCCGTTGGCATGCCTGGAGTCCAGCTCAAGTGCTGTACCCAGTTCCTGGGCTGCCTTTGCAAAGGACATTTCCGATGCCTCTCCTGTTGGTGCCTGGGGTGCACCATTCACCATCACAAGGGCCCGCACACGATCCCTGCAGTGGCTCGCCAGCACCTGTGCCACAGGAGTTCCTGAGCCGAATGACATGATGTTCACACTCTGCCACTGGGAGGAGGCGATGAGGTTCCGAAGCGCAAGCGCACCCTGCTCCACGCTCCACTGCTGGGCTGGTGGAGGCGCATCCACCACAATGCACGTGTATCGTGCTGCAAGTGCAGGAAGAAGCGCACGGTACCAGCCTGCCTCATCTCCATGGCTGTCCAGGATGATGAGTGGTGGGCCCTGTCCAACTGTCCTGCAGGCAAGCTCCGGAATGTTCGCCACTCGTGCTGTCATACGTGCATCGTACCGAAGCATGGACTCATGCGACAATGGCCAAGCCTCGTGGAACGTGTTGTGCGAGCAGAGAAGATCAATCCTGTACAATACTGGATGTCGCACTGCCATCAGGGAGTGCGCCTGCGGGAGTAGCTCAGTTGGTAGAGCGCTAGCCTTCCAAGCTGGATGTCGCGAGTTCGAGCCTCGTCTCCCGCTCCACAGGCAACTACTCCTGTCCGATGGCTGCAATCTGGTGCGCTTGGTCTGGAACAAGAGCATGTTCCAGACAGGCTGGTTCTGCTGACACAGCGCACTTCATTCACAATGGATCCTGCAGCTGATCGTTTTCAAGAGCTCGAAACTCCGCGCACTCGATGGAGCGCAAACGTGGAAAACCAGTGCTGATAGACCACCATAGATAGTCGTCGCATTCCTCAAACGTAAGCCTGCCTTCGTCACACTTACGCCACGAGGGACTTGTCTTCGAGCTCGATCAGCTTGAGAACCCGCTCTACACCGTCGACCGTGCCTCGCGGTCCAGAGAACTTGGAAACGATGGCATTGGGCATTGCCTTCAAACGTGGATCGCCATTTGCAGGTATAACAGCGTAACGACATTTCGCGAGAAAGGGACCATCCGATTCCCAGCTGTCACCTGCGCCAATGACGTGCTCAGCAGCGATTCCGTACATTTCTACAACAACACGATCGAAGGCAATGTCTTTGCTGGTTGGAGCCCCCTGGAAAACAGTCGAAAACGGAGACACCTTGGGAACCACTGCAAGTGGAGGCAAATCCTGGCTGACCCGCCACATGTTAAGGTCTTCAATTGCACGTGAGGCAATCGCTCCATATCGTCCCTTGACCAAGATCGCAGTCGGGTCGCAAAACATAACACGGTTGGGGATTCCCACCC
Organism: bacterium; assembly: GCA_021803465.1. Lineage (GTDB taxonomy): Bacteria > Chloroflexota > Dormibacteria > Aeolococcales > Aeolococcaceae > JAJZLL01. Next base: position 30,630 of record JAJZLL010000005.1, on the reverse strand, counting down.
GTCGAAGTGCGGAATGGACTGCTGGCGGAATGCTGGCGGTCAGGTTCTGCATGACGTGAGCCTTGGCATGCCACACCGAGGTCCCGTAGCCGCCAACTGCAGCATCCAAGCAGGCGCGCGCATCAAGTATGTCCATGCCTCTGGTCCCGATCGCGTAATCAAGCGGCCTGCCCGTGAGCATCACATTGGTAAATCCCATGCGTTGCATCTTCAGGAGCAGCTGGCGAACCAGCTTGCTGTCAAAGCGACCCTGCTCTGGTGCGATGGTCGCGTCAAAGTCAAATACGAATGCCCTTTTCATATGTAACTTCCTATACTTATTTTGCTCGGTACATTGCAATAGTAACCATTCGTGGTGTAACCTGTCAAATCATGTTTGATGAGTACACAACCTCCGACCTCATTGGGGCAGTAGCACTCATCAATGAGGGGACGCCAGGGTGGCGAAGGGGTCATCCCTACACGCCCCCAGACAACCTGTCCAGTGAATTTATGAGCCAGGACCACGTTTGGGCCAGCTCTGGAGCAAATGCGGAGCAGACTGCAGCTGCAGCCAGACTCGTGCGGAGAGTCGCCGAGGCATGTGCCGCCACCAAGCTTACTCAAGCCGTGTCGGAACTCAACCAAGCCCTTCATGACCTCGCACCCTTTCCGATTTTTTCCCGCCATGGGCAAGATTACCGCCTGCACTACCACGCGCAGTCCAATATCGCCACAGACAATCGAATGGTGGCCTATCTCGTTGCCCTGGGAACACTAATTACATGGAAGGAATGGCACCGTCTCGGTAGCTGTAACGCGAAGCGCTGCGATCGCATGTACATCGACCTTACACGCAACGCGTCAAAGCGGTTCTGCTCCGCTGCTTGTATGACAAGGACAAAGGTGGCCGCTAGCCGCGCAAGATTGATTCAGAAATAGGTGAGAGAATGCAGCACGATGCGTGAGTGCCTTCTGGGTAGAAGCGCACATATGCCACCGCTATGAGGAACTGCAGACATCTCCCCTGTGAGCTGGAAGAGCACCATCATATCCCACGCACTACTGCGCTTATGCAGGTCAAGAAGAGTGGGATTGACATATCCAGTATCGAGCCTCACGCCTGCAGAGGAGACACTTCCCTTCCGAACCAGTGCAGTGTTTGGATCAGTACAGAACGGGTGTGGAACTCTGACAACGCTTACCATGGATCCACTCTCGCTAGTCAACCAGTGGTGGTGTCACGCCCCTCCATGCCACGCGTTTGGTAGCTACTCATACAACCGTTCACCGTGATAGCTCGAGAACAGGCAAACGCCATCGACGTGCAAGCAAATGAAAAGCTAAGGTGCTCAGGCAACTGCTGTTACCAACGCTTTGGAACACACTGCCGTTCCTGATGAATGTGAAATTGTGGCAAACAGGCTCACTCGGTATTGCTCAGGCAGTCCACGCTGGATGTCGCGAATTCGGGCCTCGTCTCCCGCTCCATGAATAAATCATCCGCTTCGACACCAAAAACCTGGCGTGCTCAACGCAAAGCGAGAGCAATTTTCTGACAGGCTACCATTGCTCTACCGTGCATGCATTTGCGCACAAAACTGCTGCAATCCGAGTTCCACAAGTTCAGATATCGCGATACGGGTAGAGCGTTTGCGTGAAAACGTTTCGCGCATGAGGTTCCTGGAAGCTATCCACGGGTGGCTTGCATTGTGTCCGCACTGGTTCTGCATTAAGGCTGCGTTTCGGCGCACACGTCATACGGCACAGTCGAGATCGGGGTGACCACTGGTGTCGCAGCGTGGCTCGATGTCAGCACTTCGTACGGCAATGTCGTGAATGAACTTGACAGCACATCCGCCCCAGCGGCGGATGACGTGTCGGTCGAAGTGCGAGCCCGAACGTCCTTCGGCGATATGACGATCCATCGCACGGCAACTTCTCACGTGGTGCCTACAAAGAAGGAGGCACATGCATGACTGACACCAACAATCTCGCAATCGAGGTTGCACATCTGCAGAAGTCGTTCAAGGGGGCTCGTGTCCTTGAGGATGTGAGCTTTACAGTGCCTCAGGGCACCATCTTCGCCCTGCTGGGCAGCAATGGCGCAGGCAAGACGACAACGATCAACATCCTCACCACCCTCATCAAAGCCGACAGTGGCACAGCAAGAGTGATGGGGCACGACTTCGCGTTGTCACCGTCCGCAGTTCGCAATCAGATCTCCCTCACAGGGCAGTTCGCCGCAGTGGATCACATGCTGACGGGACGGGAGAACCTTGAGTTGATCGCCCTGCTGCGCCACGAGCCTGCAGCGCATGCCGTCGCCACAACTCTGTTGAGCGACTTCGGCCTTGCCCACACCGCTGACCGGCGTGTCATGACGTACTCAGGCGGAATGCGCCGCCGCCTGGATATCGCGATGGGTTTGATCGGCAAGCCGTCGCTCCTGTTCTTCGACGAGCCCACGACCGGCCTTGACCCCGAAGCCCGCCAGGAGATGTGGACTCGCATCCGCTCACTGTCCACCTCGGGAACGACTGTGTTTCTCACTACCCAACAGCTCGATGAGGCTGATGCCCTCGCCGACACCATCGCGATTCTTCATCAGGGGAAAATCGAGGCCTCAGGAACGTCCGCAGAGTTGAAGCGTCTGGTGAGCAGCAGCACAGTCCTTCTGGAATTCTCGTCGGGAAGCATCCGCGACACAGCGATGAAGCTCCTCCAGGAGCACCACACGGTGCATGCACACACTGCGGAGACCCTGGTTGTTGACACGGATGGGCATGCGTCTGCCGTTGCTGATATCTTCGTCACCCTCCGTGACGGAAACATCGAAATTGCCGGGTTCTCGCAACGCACCCCCTCGCTGGACGATGTGTTCTTCCATATCGCTGGCGACCATACGGGAGTAACGTCGTCATGACCACAACACTCCGCGACACGTGGACCATGACACGGCGCAGTTTGCGCCACATCACACGCAGCATGGATACGATCATCACAGTCGTCCTCATGCCAATCGCAATGATGCTGCTCTTTGTGTTTGTCTTCGGCGGCGCCATCGGACTACAGACTGGCAAAGTGTCGTACGTGGATTACATCACGCCCGGCATCGTCATCATGACAGTGGTGAGTGGGATAGCCTATGCAGCAGTGCGTCTCTCCATGGACTTGCAGAAAGGAATCATCAATCGCTTCCGCACGATGCCTGTTGCGCCAGTGTCGATCCTCGGCGGCCAAGCCCTATCATCGACCCTGTCCAACCTCCATTCGTCTCTCCTCGTCGTCGCCACCGCATTCCTCCTCGGATCTCGCTCCAATGCGGGGTTCGAACAATGGCTGATCGTGGCCGGGCTCGTTGTGCTCTTCACGTTTGCGACGACCTGGCTCGCGATCTTCTTCGGCCTGCTCGCAAAGACAATGGAGGGTGCAGGCGTGTTCAGCTACATCCTGCTGCTGCTGATTTTCATCAGCCCCGCGTTTGTCCCGACATCATCGATAACGCCCGCACTGCGAGGATTTGCCGAAAACCAACCAATGACACCGATCGTCGAGACGATGCGCTCACTGCTCACCAGCGGGATGGCCGGGAGCGAAGCGGTCCTCGCAATTGTGTGGGCCGCGGCGATCCTGGTGATCTCATTCACATTCGCCCTCGTCATCTACTGTCGCAAGACGTTCGTGGTTCTGACCTAACGCAAGAGCCCGCCTATCCAATGCTGAGCATCCGATACGGGCGGTGCCCCTTTCCCGGCTCTATTGACTGGCATATCCAGTCAGTATGTGGTAAGCTTCTCCCATGTTGGCCACCCCCATCTTCGGCTCCGACACGTTGCCCAGCGTGCTCTCCCTGATGACAGCCGTCGCCGATCCGGCGATCACGGCGCGCGAAGTAAGCCGCAGGCTGGGGACCAATCTCGAAAGCACGCAGCGGGCGATGCAGCGCCTGGCCGACGCGGGCCTCCTCCACCCCAATCGTCATGGGCGGGAGCTGCGGTACGTCATCGACCGCTCCGACAGCGAGTCGTTCCAAGACCTTCGCGCCGTGTCGCACCGCTTGGCAGGCATGGGCGCGGACCTCGCTACGCGCGCCAAGAAACTCCCGAAGAACGCGATCCAACAGGCTTTTCTTTTTGGATCGATGGCATCCGGCAGCGACCGTCCTGCGAGTGACGTCGATGTCTTCGTCATCGGCTCGGCACACACGCACGACCTTTCCGACTTCACCTGGACATGGTCGCAACGCCTCAACCGCGACGTTGTTCCTGTGATCCACACGCGCGAAGCGGTCGAAGCCGGCATCGCCAACGAGGCATCGTTCTACCGCAACGTTCTGACTGGGCCCATCCTCATGCTGGTCGGATCGGCTGCCGATCTGCCGAGAGCCGCGTGATGGACGAGCGCCAAAAGACTGCCCAGCAAACGATTGACCGGTGGGCGCGCACGCAGCCAGATGCGATCCGCCCCGCAGTGATGACCAGCCGCGAAATCCTTGAAGAAATCAAGCTGGCGCATCACAACTACACGGAGCGCGCCAAGGAATTCGCCTTCGATCCAGATCAGCAATACAAGATCATCTACGACGCGTGCGTTGTGGGATCCAATGCTCTCCTTCACGCATATGGATACCGCGCCTCCGGAGCCGGCGGACATCGCGCTACGGTGACCGGCGCCGTGGGTATCCTCCGCACGCTCGGCAACGAGGATGCAGCGAAAGATGCGCAGTACATCTCGTCGGTTCTCGCGGTCAAGCGACACGAAGCCGCGTACGAGCGCCTGCACGCAATCGACGAAGACGACATCGCGTTCGCCCATTCAGTCGCACAGGCTGTGGTTCCGGCACTGTGTGCCGAGGCAGCGCGTCGTGTCGACCTCGACCTCAACCGCGAAGGCGTCGTGTTTGCACCGCCTAGTGAGTAACACGATGACCGACAATCACCCTCCGCCTCCTAAACCATGGTTCGGCCCAAAACGCGTCGGCTATGGTTTTTGTCCCGTAACGTGGCAGGGATGGGCAATCACTGTGATCGGGGTCGTGGTGATTTTCATCCTCGTGCGGGTCGTATTTATGCACCGGTAGCCACCGCTCAGAGACCCCGCCGCTGCATAGCTGACCGGGCTTCATGGCACAGGCCACCATTGCCGGAGCAGAAGCCGCACAATTCCGTCCTGCCATGCTTCGCCACACTACTACGTGCCACGCATACCAACGCTTAGGATCCCGATCCCGCAGCTGCTGAATCGGAAAACGTGGAAAGCAGGTTCACTCGGCTTTGCTCAGGCAGTCCAAGCTGGATGTCGCGAGTTCGAGCCTCGTCTCCCGCTCCACCTATCCCCCCTCGAGCGGGATCACTGCACCGTCCTCTGTTGCCACAAGGGGTGTGCCACTTTCTCCATCCTGAGTGGACGAACGGGCCCTCTTGGCAAGCTGCTGTGCTCCATATCCAAGGGGGATCAGTCCCGCAAGACAGGAATACCCCAGCACATCGCATACGTTTCGGATGCCAAAATGCGGAATGAGACCGATGAGGAGCGATGCGCCAATGCTCTGTGCGAGGGTAGCGACTGTCAGCACCATTCCGCCATACGTGCCCCGGAAGGACGCTGGCACCCGTGTAAGGACCATGCCACGGTATGCCTGCCAGAGGACAGCTGCACCAAAGCCCACAACGCCAATCCCGAGAATCGCGGGAAATCTCCCCCAGCCAATGCCCACCATGCCGCACATGAATATGACAGGCGTACACCAGAGATGCCATGGCTGGAGCCGCTTTGCCAGAAGCAGTGCTCCTGTGCCAAGAAGTGCGCCCACTGCCCAGGCAATCCCAGCAGCAGCAAGTCCATCATGCGACGAGGAGGCAGCAAATACAGTGATGGAACTCTGCTGGCTCCCTGCAAGGCCAATGATGCCAAAACCTGCAAGGATGGAGATCTCTGGGATGCCAAGTGGAGGTCGGGAGTGCTGCGTGGATGCCACTTCGCCCTTAGTCACAGGAGCAGGCTTCACCCGCTTCTGGGAAGCCCGCATGCCAACATATTCCGCTGCGCAGGCAAGGACAATGATGCTGTAGGCACCAAGCCCATGAGCCACTGCAATGAGTGCGATCGCAGCAGAGCCAATGAGCTTTCCCACATCGATCACCCAGCCAAGGACGACTGCAGCATGCTCCTGTCCCCGTTCCTCCATGTGCGACGTCGCATCGATGAGGGCTGCGACGCCAGCGGATCCCCAGATGCTCGTGCTGCAGCCAATGCCGAATGAGACCCAGGCAAGAAGCACTGGATCCGACCTGCCAACTATCCACCCAAGTGCAGTCACCACAGCGCATGCTGTTCCCACAGCAAGTGTGGTCCTCCGCCCGTAGCGGTCGCTGATCCAGCCAGCAACTGTGGGAACAATCAGGGAAGGAACCTGGCCTGCTATGACGACAAGCGCACCAATGCCAGCTCCGACTCCAATTGCGTGGTTGACAATGACAAGAGACATTGCTGTGGCAATGAGATACTGTGCCCCAATGGCACTCCCAATCACAGCAATGCGAAACCGTGGTGATGGTTCCCGCCCAGCTCGGCGTGCCATGCGCTAGTCGAGAACGTGCACGTCAGGCGACTGCCGGCCTGCCGCAACCGCAGCAAGATTCCGCACTTCCCGGGCTGCCTCGCGGGAGGATGCCCGTGCACCTGCAGAACGTGCAGTCGGATCGAGTTTCACAGCCTCGGCCCCAGCATCCCGCACTGGTGCAAGATCACTTCCCATGCCCCCCACCCATGTCACATCGCGTGGTGCCACATTCCATGCTGCAGCAATATGCTGGAGAGCGCTCTTCCGTGAACGGCGTCCAGCAACGATGCCATCAAAATCCTCTGTGGAAAGTCCTGCCTCCACAAGTTCGCGCGCAATGCGGTCTTCTGGAAGGGCTGACACAATGACGCACTCTGCACCGCTCTCTCTGAGAGCAGCCAGAGCCTCACGGATGCCAGGAACCGCCTGAGGACCACCAAGCTCCCTGGACACTGCACGGAAGTCCCTCCGGAGTTGCTGCAGGCTCATGAGATCTGGAACGATCCCTGCTGCCCTAAAAATGGCTTCCCAATCCATTCCCGATTTCCGCAGCATCCGCAGCACGCTTCCCTGATATGGCACAGCAAGCTGATACGCAGCAAAGAGATGCTGCACCACTTCAGCTGTGTGACGTGCAGTGTCCATGACACCGCCGTGGAGTTCAAGGCTCACAATCTTCCGGACAGGGGACGGGTTCTCCATGTGTCCAGCATACGTATTTCCGCAAGACAGCTGACGGACATTTTCCCTGGCGACTTATACCGACAGAATCGCTGGCGTTTGACAACAACTTCCATGCCCTTGTGACTGTTTAGGAAAGGATTCCGGTCACGAAAGCACTGTCAGCTTTTCCGACCCCTGCCCGCCTTCACGGGATGGCGCTCCTCAACCATGTCGAGGAACGTGTCCTTCCAGTACGACACGGTTCCCTCCGGAAGCACGAGCACATGGGTCGGATGGATGGCCCGGACAAAATCCCTGTCGTGGCTCACGACAATGAGTGTTCCCTTCCACTTCCCGAACGCAGCGCCCGCTGCATCACGGGATGCGGGGTCGAGGTTGTTTGTGGGTTCATCGAGCACGAGGAGGTTGTAGTCGCCACTCGTCAGCTGGGCAAAGGACAGTTTCGTCCGCTCGCCTCCCGAGAGGGTCCCCGTGGGCTGGACGCCTGTGTCTCCAGTGAGGCCGAACGCTCCCATGAGCCGCCTCCGTTCCTGGATGGAAAGCGCAGCACCGCCGACATTCTCGAAGGCGGGAATGTCCATGCGGAGATTCTCCTGCTCCTGGGCATACCAGCCCACTTTCGCCATCCTGTCCCGCCTCACCTCGCCAAGATCCGGAGACTCTGCGCCCGTGATGAGGCGGACAAGCGTCGACTTTCCTGCACCGTTCTCGCCGATAATGACAAGCCGTTCTCCCCGGGACAGCCGCAGATGTATCTCTGACAGGACAATGAGGTCGCCATATCCCTTCCACACATCGTCGATGGCAAGCACTTCGATGCCAATCTGGGGCGGGTCGGGCAGGTGGTACACCGGTGGGGTCCGCTTCCGGACAGGAGTGCTGGGAGCATCCTGCTTCATCCGCTCGACCCTGGCATCGATCGAATGGGCTGTCCGTGCACGCTTTGCGCTCTGGTGGCGCATGACTTCCGCAAGCTGGCTGAGCCGATGGATCTCCCGCTGCTGGAGCTTCGCTGTCTTCTCCATCCTCGTCTCATCCTGCTCACGCACTGTCTGGTACTGGGTGTAGTTGCCCTTGTACTGCGTGAGGTGTCCCTGCTCAAGATGGAAGATCCGTGTGATGGCACGGTCAAGGAGACCAAGGTCATGGCTCACGATGAGGAGTGCCCCCTCGTACTGGGACAGCTCATCCATGAGCCAGATCTTCGATGACTTGTCGAGGTGGTTCGTCGGTTCATCAAGAATGAGGGCATCGGTAGGAGCAAAGAGCGCACGGACGAGCTCCACCCTCCGACGCTGGCCTCCAGAGAGGGAGGACAGCTCCGCTTCGATTGGCACATCCCCCAGTCCCACGCCTGCCATGAGCTTCCGGATCCGTGACTCCGCCTCATATCCATCCCTGTGCCGGTACGTCTCCTCTGCAGCGCTGTACAGTGCCACATGCTCCTCGCTTGGATCCCCGGACATGATGTGGAGCGCCTCTTCCATGTCCGCTTCCAGCGCATCGAGGCCTCGGGCAGCGAGGAGATGCGAGCGAATGGTCGGAAACCTGCCACTCCCCTCCTTCGGTGGCGTCTGCTGGATGATGCCAAGCCGGTCCGGAAGGACCACAGTACCTGTCACCTGCACACCAGGAGCCGGATCTCGAGAAAGCACGGAGACAAGCGTTGACTTGCCTGCCCCGTTGAGGCCGACAAGCCCGATCTTCTGTCCACGCTCAATCCGGAACGAGACCGGTTCGAGGAGCACCCGTGCTCCGACCGTTATCCCGATGTCCTGCGCTCCAATCATCAGATCTGCCCATCCCCCTGCTCGCTGCTGCCTTCTCCCATTATCCCGTGTGCACGCATTCCGCTGCTCTGCCTGCAGGTTGCACAGGTTCTCAGCAGGTGCTGGGAGCGGGAAGTCCTGTTGACGACCGAACAGGCAATGCACTAGGATCGGGGCACTACCAGCCGCCCTGGAGGATCATCTGCGGGCAGCAGCACACCACGCAAGGAAGGATCCGTGGACACACCCGATGCACAAGTAGAGAATGCGCTCGCGCAGCTCCGGAAGAGGGCAGCCCTTCCTGAAACCCCGGAAACTCCTGGTCGCATCCACCGCGAGCATCGGGGCTTTCTCACCCACCTGAAGGAAGCTCCACTTGACTGGCTCCTTGCGAGAAATGACATCCCTGGACATGTCATGGGATGGGTCATGGGCGGAGCAACCATCATCGCGACTGGACTTGGTGTTCCCCTGGGAACAATGCTTGCCATCAACTGGCTCATCAGCCAGGGTCCCTGCGTTGCCCAGTTCATCCGCATGGTCCATGTGAACGCGAGGAGCGGCATCTACAATCCCATCAAGTGGGACTGGTCCTGGTGGACCCGTCCCCAGTCCCATCAGAAGGCTGACATCGCAGCAACTCCGGAAGTCGCCCTCGAACTCCAGTTTGATCCTGCCACCTTCGTCAATCCAAAACCCACCTTCATCGCACGGCATGCGCCATGGATTGGCTCCATTCCGAAAGCGGGGCCCTTCATCCTGCGCAGGCATCCATGGCTCGCACGGAAGATTCTCACCTATGAATGCCGACTCATTCTTGCAGCGGAAAGCGAGAAGCGTGGCGCAAAGCGGTTTGTTGCTGGACAGATAGACGACTGGCTCAACCAGCGCGCAAGGACTCCAGCGTTCGTGCTTGGCATGGGACAGCTTGCCATTGGCAGCATTGTCGGCATCTCCACAATCGTGAACTTCGCGCTCAATGCAGTAGTCGGATGGATTCCCCTCACCCTTGCAGCCTTCCTCGCCTGGCAGACAGGAGATCCGTACCGCATCACCCGCCCTGGCATCCGCCAACGACCAACAGATGTTGCACGACGTGTCCTCGGCTACGATCTCCAGGAAGCGCCAACACCTTCTGTGCCAACACCAGGTGTTGAGCAGGAGACGCGAGGAACAGCTATCTCCTCGCCACATCCTGAACCATCTGCTCCTGAGGCGCACACTGCAGGAGAGCAGCATGCATCACGCAGGGCTCCGCTGTACCGACGGCTGCCAGTGCACCGTCTCATCCCACGACCTGCGAACAGCCGTCCCATGGAACGGACATCACATGCCTGGCGTAGGAGTGCAAAACGCTCTGCTCCTTCCCAGTCCACGCGAAGTCTGGAGTAGAGCAGACAAATCGCCCCGCTCCTTCGTGACGTCAGGCCACCTGGACTCGGGAGTACGCTGTGCCCCGCACCTCTGCAGCAGCAAACGACTGCTCCCACTTCCGTGACTTTGGCGCCTGACGGATAATGTGGGGAGCATCCATGAGCATTTCAACGACATCGTTTGACCATGCCCGGAGTGCATCATTCGTTCCATTCCAGGCCTGCTCGCTCCGCTCCCTGCCGTAGTGGTCCAGCCACAGTCCGAAGATCTTCGCTGCCTGCGAGGGACACGGATAGTCCGTGACATGCTCGATGGCCACCCGTGTCACTCGGATGTACACTCCCGTCGCATCGCTTGCAGGTCCGATGACGAACACCCGGAGTGTTCCTGTCGCATCGAGCTCCTGACGTCCTGCAATGCCGATGAATGGTGTGCCCTGTGCCCAGGAGATGACCTGTGGAGCATCGCCCCACTGCCCATCCGCCACGCTCAGAGCGCGGTCAAAGGTATTAACGGTGAACACCTTCCCGTCCGTTCCAAGTATCTGATGGTGTTGCATGTGAATCACCTCCTGCATGAAGTCTGGAAAGAACAAGCGGACATGAGACAGACAATGCCAAGCGACGCGGAATATGCAGCGCTCCTGGCCACCGCAACTGTCCGAGCTGTGTCCCGGACCCCAAGCTACGATATTGCATATGACACCGAGCTTCGTGGCACACGACAGCATGCACAAATCACAGGTATACATGCTCACATGAGTCCAAGGGACCTGACCAGTCAGTTCACTGTAGACCTACAGCCAGATACGGCTGCGCATGCAGTTGTGCAGTGGGTCACTTCCCACATGGACCGAAGCGAGATGCTCAGACGGTTCGCATCTCCGCAGTCGTCCAGGCCCCAGATGGGTGACCGCACCTACTATGCGAACACTGCGCGCTGGCTTCTGGAATGGAACGACGACAGCACGCCTTCCCCAACAGCTGGTTCACCATCGCAACTTCTCCCAGATGACCTGAGCCAGGTCCCCACCACTACACCCGAGGAGAAGCTTGCTGCAGTCATGGCATCGTTCGAGACGAATCTTGCTGCAGTTCTCACCCGGGCACAGCAGGTTCCTGCTCCGGAAATCTCCCAGCATCGGAGCATCCGCATTAAGGCGCATAACCCAGTGCCTGCACCTGACACGCTCTTCCTCATGAGAGGACAGTACACAGCAACCCAGGACGAGTATGGTCAGCTCTTCATCCCGTTTGGCGCACTGGTTTCGCTGGGAATGCCTGACTCCTTTGTCGAGTATGTGACAGCTGCACCGCCACTCACTCCCCACGATGTCTCTGCCCTTGAGGAGAATGGAACTGTCTACACGCCAGACCCTGCCCGAAATCCACGCCTCCAGGCCATCGGCATCACTGAGGACATGCTCCGCCCTGATGCTGCAGACCGGCTCAGGCACTCAGGAAAGCCTCCCACCTACGGATTTGCGCCAATTGGCCTCATCGTCAACCCAGGAGCTGTCCATGTCGTGCTTGAGGGCCACATACTGCCCATCTCACCGAATTCCAGCGAGCTTGCTGCCCGCTTCGACCGTGCACTCAAGCGATCCCCACGTGGTGCAGCGCCTGAGGACCTGCTCAGTGTGTCGCCAATGGAATCGGACCTCCGGTATATCATCGCTGACCGACTTCTCGAGGGAACGCTCTCCTGCAAAACGGTAAGTGGCACACTCAGATACCTCCCCGTGAAACAGCACATACTCGGTCCCCCGCTTCCCCAGGCAGCACATGCAGCGCATGTTCTTGTCGAGTGGACACAGCTCCAGGATGCGGATGCTGCACCTGTCGTTGAGCACCTTCTCGCCCAGTATCTCAGCACTGCACTCCGTGCCATGCCAGAGGAGATGTCCCGCATACCTTCCCACATCCTTGCGCTCGCACTCAGCAGATCGTTCAGCAACGCCCATCTCGGGCTTCCTCCCGAGCTCCTGGCAGGTCCTCTGCCGGACATCACACGATCTCATGCGCATCTGAGAGTCCACGGTTTCCAGCCAGCACGGATCGCGCTCAATCCACAGTACCGCCTCCCTGACCTTGCACAGAACACCACCAGCCATCCGGAGCAGTCACTATGATCGTGCAGAACCAGTTCTGGCGGAAAGGACAGTGTGGATGATGCCAGACTCACGCCATCCCTACCATTTTGACGAGATTGGAAAGCTCGAGCTGGGCATAGGAACGCTCCTGAAGGAGCTCCGGCCGTACCTCCTCAATGACGAGTATGGCTGCATACTCGGGGATGACACGAGTGGACGTATTCCCGCACTTGTGCTCTCCCGCGCCATCAACCTCTACCGCACCAGAAACGGCCTCCCGAAACTGCCCGTGTACTTCATCCAGGGTGCATCCTCGGATGAGGAGCTGCCCGCACTTGAGGCAGCGTATTCCCGCAGGAAGGCGTCGCTCAAGCGTTCTTCCGGCGACAGGCGAATCCTCGTGGCAACAGAGGGGCTCACCTCAGGATCATCAATTGCCCGTCTTGGCCAGCTACTGCAGCGGGATGGCATGACCTTCGATCTTGCTGTTCTCGATGGCCAGCGATTCACCCGTGACTCGTCGACCATCTCCGTGCCCACATCCATCACACAGAAGATGGCCCGCACATTCACCTATGTCAATGGCACACTGAGCAATCCGGGCGGAACGCTGTCCCAGAGTCCTGCACGCACACTCACTACCCCCACTCCATCGCTGGGTCATGCACTTTCAACACTGTCAGGCTCCCGTGGAAATATCGTACCGCTCACTGCGCCAGCTGCTGCCAGGAAGAGAACAGCCCGGAAGCACGAAATGCTCCAGGCAGTGCCCTCAGATCCAGATCGGGGAAATTTCCTGCTAGACCCCACTGACGATGTCGGTTGGCCAGTCTCCACCCGCCTGTTCGTCGGTCTGCACTGGGCTGGCGAGTTCCGTGACAGGCCGGATCTCACAGGTCTCAAGACAGAGAAGTTCCCGGTATCACCTGTCATCCATGGCGATCCTGCTGTCCGCGCATCGGTCGGGCATGCACGTGAAGATGTGGCCCACCTCGCACAGCAGCTTGCCACCTCCCTGGAGTACAGCAACACTGCCATACCCCGCATGCGGAAGTCTGTGAAAAAGCTACTCCACGAGATGCGGGGTCATGTTCAGCGAGATGATATCGCCTTCATACTTGGCGATGACACAAGTGGACGTGTGCCCACTCTCCTCATCGCACACTCCATCAATGCGTACCGCGCCACGAAGGGACTCCCAAAGCTTCCCGTATTCTTCTGCGAAGGAACGCGCGATTCAAATGATGTGGAACAGATTCGTGCGTTCACACCAATCGCTAAGCGCATCGCCTGTCTCGACTCATCAAAGAAAGCTCTCATAGTCACTGACAACATTGGCAGTGGTGCAAGCTGCATGAGCCTCATCGAACGTGTGGGGAGCCAAGGTTTCGCAGCCATTGCGGCAACGTTTGGTGGCGTATCCTCAAGGAGTCTCCAGTCATTCACCAGGAATTCGCGGTGGCCAGACACCACTATCGCATACTCCGGCGAAGGAGACCCTAGCATGCTCATTGACAAGGTTGAGCTGAGCGGTCTCACGCAGCGGCGTCCGAAGTTCTCTCCTGGTCTTGTCGCTGATGATGCGTATACGAGATGGATGATGCGTGGCATACGTGGAGACATCCGCCATATCATTGCCGATCTCACTCCAGCGCTTGTGCCCGAAGTAGTGCAGCTCGATCCTGTTCTCGATGAGCTGGTTGAGTTACTGCTTCCCATAATGGATGCACTCAAGCGCGATACCCTCATCGATGCGCAGCAGGATACCTACCGCAGGACACAGCCCTATGGAGGCATTGTCGTTGAGGATCCTGTCGGACGGCTCCCAGGGCTTCTTGTGCGCCAGGTGATCAATGCATGGCGGAAGGAGCAGGGGCTCCCACCCATACCCATTGTCTTCCTCCCCATTCCTGCTGGAGCTGCAGACCCCTCAGCACTCTCCACGGCTCTTGCTCCCCTTGACCGCATGGTGAAGGGCATGACACCGAATACGAGGCTGCTTGTAGTCTCAGGAGAGCTGCGGGCAGGCAACGTCATCAAGCACATCAATGATCATCTCGCAGGTACAGGCATCCCCTTCAATGTTCTGCCCATTGGCGGCAAGAAGCATGCCCGCCACCAATACCTTCGGAGTGGCATCATTCCTCAGGAGACCCTGCTATATCAGACACCATCGATTTCACCCCAGCTGGATAAGGCGCTCAGAAGCCGGAAAACTGCTGGGATTGCAGCATCCGGGGGGGCTTCAAGCGCATGCTCGAACACTCCTGCACGAAGGCAGTCTGTCAACAGCGTGCGGCATTTACTTCCTGCAGCAGCGAAATACCTCCTCGACTCACAGTCACTCTGAAGCGCACCCTGAATGACAACCATCCAGTCCTGGGATGCCTTGCTTGGCTCAGTTGATTCCTGACGTGTCGAGGAGCTCCTTCGCCTTCGCCTCCGGGTCCTCCCTGGAAAGTGGACGTGCGCGTTCCTTCTCACAGGCCTGTGCGAAGAGATTCCGGTAGAGCTGTGATGCACGGACGTACTGGTCCTTGTGGACAATTCCGATCTCCATCACACGCTTTCCTTCTCCATCCGTTATGACAAACGCGAAGTCCGGTTCCTTTCCCTCGCCAATGCGCTTGCCAAAATGCCGCCGCGAGAAGAAGTGCGATTCGAATGCGACCTGGGCACCAAAGGCAAGCGGTACAGCGAAGGTGTGCGTGTGGCGCTCATTGAGGTCGGCGCGCATGAGATCTCCAGTGGACCTGGCTGCGAACATGCGGAGCAGCCGGTCAGCAAGCTCATAGCGGCTCTTCCGTTCCGCATCGGAAAGGAGCCAGTCAGCACCTGTCCGATACTGATGCACAGTCGCTTCCACACGGTGCAGCTGCATGTCCTTCTTCTGGGGTGATTCCATGTCTACTCCTTTTCTCCTGCAGGAACTGCAGCATGGTCATGTCCACTTCTCACTGCCTCGTGGTACCGGGGGAGGTGGACATCCTCCATGCCGACAAACTTCATGGCTTCCGCAATGTTCCGATGCTTTGCAGTATTGGCAATCTCGTCAAACATCGCCTGGCAGATTCTCCGGTATGATGCATGACCCTGGGGCGATGTTCTGAGCTCAATCATGTGGAGCGCTTCTCGCGCATTGAGCTGCATGGAGTAGCGCATCTTGTGGCCAAGGGTCACACAGTACTGCGCCTGCTCAGGAAGCCCCGCATCCACCAGTGCCTCGTATGCCTTCTCCGCCTGCCCGACAGCATCCCGCCAGGCCTGCTCCCATCCAATTGCCACCACTTCCTGGGGCACATCATATCCGAAGGCGGGTGTGAGCTTCTGCCACTGGATTGTGAGCATCCTGTGACGCTGGAGATCCCGGAAGGCGCCGAAATCCGAGATGCAGTCGAAGGTGTATGACGTGTACTCGAATCCACGGCCTGGACGGTGCCTCCTGTTGCGCCGCTCTCCTGTCACTGTCTGGAACAGCTCTCGGGTGCGTTCCGCATCCAGTTCCCGCATGTCGGCAAGGAGTCCATCGAAACTCCGCGCAGAGGCACTGTAGAGGGAGCCTGCAAGCACGCGCGCCTCGCCATCCGGATCCCAGTCGACAAGCCGGATCGAGGGTCCTTCACCAAGGGGAGCCTGTGGAGCATCGAAGGCGCTTGCTGCCTTGCGGACTGCGTCATCACGGTCAGCAAGGTACTCCTGCCACGCTCCCCCCCGCTCAGGCCTTGCGATCCGCGAGACGAAGGAGGGAATCGTTGCAGTGAGGGATGCTGCAATGCGGTCACCATAATACTTCGCCTCAGGCAGCGGATGCGCTCGGAGCCTGTACACCATCTGCTCCAGCGCCTGCGGGGTGGCGCAGATGCCCACATTGCTCACTGTTCCTGCAGGAAGGAGCGCACGGGCAATGTCAAGAGCGAGAGCACGGATGGCGACTGACCGGGCCTTCGCATCCTCCGCCTCTGGCACAGCATGCTCGAGATGGGTACGCAGCTCGGGAAGGATGGCGCTGTACGTGTCGAAGAGTTTGTCCATGGCAGCGACGTACTGCTCTCCAGCTGGACTTGAAATGACAGCTCCATCCCGGACATAGCGGTACGAGCCGTTCGGCTTGTCCGTGTACGGGATGTACCGTGTCGACTGCTCGAGATACGCAGCGAGGCGTCCCCACTCGAGCTGCTTTGCGAGAAGCTGGGAAACCTGCTCGCACGCTATCTGCACCATTGCAAGCTGCGCAACAGAGTCATCCCCATAGTCGGACAGCACACGCCTGAAGAGGTCTGTTGCCCGCTCCATGCCGACTGCATCACCTGCGTCGCTCTCGTGGATGCGGTCACCTTCCGTGAGAAACTCGTCAAGGAGAAGTCGCCTCAGGCTCTTTGGACTCCTGCTGTACCGGGCGAACAGTGCTGCGGCAGTTGCCTGGGGCAGATGGGTGAGCATGAACACTGGCTCATCGACATTGCTCACATACTGCAGGAGCGTTGCCTGTTCATCGTTCGTGAACGGCTCCTGGAAATACGAGATCATACGGCCTTCGCTCCTCTCTGTTCGCACGTTCCCGCGCAGTGTAGGGGGATTGTGCATCTCCCACAATTGAGGAAACACGGTTGCACTGTCAAGTGGGAACCGCTCCACTCCCACCTCGTCCCTACTGCGACAGGTCCCGCCTCCCCGCAATCGCGCGCGCCACTGTCACTGCATCGGCATACTCGACATCCGCTCCGACAGGAAGTCCGTAGGCAAGCCTGCTCACCCGCACCCCTGGACGTGCTGCAAGCGCCTCAGCTATGAACTGCGCAGTCGTCTCACCCTCGACATCCGGATCTGTTGCGAGCATCACCTCAGTGATGCCATCGTCCATCACACGCTTTGTGAGACGGTCAATGCCGAGCTGCTCGGGTCCTATGCCATCAATGGGCGAAAGCGCTCCCCATAGCACATGGTAGACACCATGAAACTCGCCACTCCGCTCAATCGCGAGCACATCCAGTGGGTGCTCGACAACACAGAGGATGTGGTGGTCCCTTCCAGGACTGCTGCAGATCTCGCACGACTCCCCTTCCGCAATGAATCCGCAGATGCGGCAGTGGCCAATGGCTCCCTTCACTGCAATGAGCGCCTCGGAAAGCTCCCCTGGAAGCGTGTCAATATCCTTGAGGCAGTGGAACGCAAGCCGCTGCGCAGTCTTCGCGCCTATGCCTGGGAACTTCGCGAACGCACGGGTCAGTCGATCTACGGATGGTGGTATGAGAGGCACGAAGGATCAGATCCCCCTAGAACAGTCCTGGAGGCAGGCCAAGCGACTGCTGCATGGTCTGCGCCTGCTGGGCAGCAGCATCGCGCGACTGGTTGAGCGCATCGTTGCAGGCCACCATCACGAGATCCGCGAGCATCTCTGCACCTTCCTCGAGCGCCTCTTCCGCAATCTCCACAGCTGTCACCTGCTGGTGTCCATTCACAGTGACCTTGATGGCTCCGCCTCCTGCAGCTCCTGTTGCTGTGAGGTTGCCAAGATCTTGCTGCATCTTCGCAAGCTGTGCCTGCACCTGCTGCAGCTGTTTCATCATCTTTGCCTGTTGACTCATTGCGTGCGCTCCTCAGAGTTGGTATCCACCCCTATTCTGCAGGGGATGGCGATGTGTCTGCACTCCTGTTCGACGATTCGAACGAGGGATCCCGCAAACGGGATTTTGTGATCTGGCTCCCTGGGAAGAGGTCAGTGACCTGCCGGGCCACCTCATCCGCAGTCGGAGCAGTCGATGCGCTCCCCTTTCCTGCATCCGCATCGAAGACGATTTCAATGTCCGTCACTTCCGGGTTGAGTGCGGACAGTGTGGCAAGAAGCGCGTTTCTCTTCTCCGGCACAGTGAGCCGTGCATGGTGAAAGGCATACGATGGCCGGATCCTGAGAGTGCCCTGTGACATGTCCTCCACCTGGCAGTCCCTCATGATGCCTGCAAGCATGGCATCCACACGCTGCACCCGTTCCACTGCCTGCTTCCAGAGCTCGTTTCCCTGTGGAATGCCCGTGGATGGAGAAGGAGTGGAGACACGCTGCTCCACAACGGCAGCTTGGTGGGTGTCCACCACTGGTTCTGCCGGCTCGGGATGTGGAGCTGCAGTGTTCTTCACGACGTGCTGCGCAGCAGGTGCTGCAGGTGGTGCAGGTGCTGCTGCCAATGGCACTGCTTCCCCACTCCCGTTGCGGGAATCCAGGGTCACCAGTGCTGCAAGGAAGAGAAATTCCACTTCGCTCCTTGGATCTGACGCATGCCGAAGCGTCGCTTCCCGTTTGAGCACAGCATCAAGCAGCTCCACCCATGAGGAAGCGGGAAGTGCGGCAGTATCCACTCCATCCACGCTTTCCCCTCGTGCTATGAGAGCAGTCCGCGCACAGGTCTTTACGAGTTCTCCAACCTGGCGGACAATCTGCCGTGGATCGACTCCAAGGTCAAAAAGCTCATCCAGCGCTGCAAAGAGTCCTGCAGCATCCTGTGCTGCAAGCCGGTCAACAAGGGCGCCAATACGTGCTGGATCAGCAAGTCCTAGTGCTGCACGGACTGCTTCCGCTGTCACATGGCCATCCACTTCTGGGACGAATGCCACCACATACTCGAGGAGCGAGAGCGCATCCCTGGCACTGCCGTGAGCTGCACGGGCAATGACATCTGCAGCATCGCCATCAAGGTCCCTTCCCTCCGCTTTCGCAATGCTCTTCACATGGGAGCCAAGTTCCTCAAGGGACAGCCTGCGAAAGTCGAACCGCTGCACCCGGGAACGGACTGTCTCTGGAACACGCTGCGGCTCAGTGGTGGCCAGCACGAAGACCACATGGTCCGGAGGTTCCTCGAGCGTCTTCAGGAAAGCGTTCCATGCCTCGGTCGTGAGCATGTGGGCCTCATCGATGATGTACACCTTCGTGGTGAGCATTGCGGGAAGGAAATGAACCCGTTCCCGGAGACTTCGCATCTCATCGATACCGCGGTTGCTTGCAGCATCGATCTCGATGACATCCATCGCCCTGCCCTCAAGGATTGCTGTGCAGGACTCGCAGGTGTTGCACGGTTCACCATCCTTCACAGCAAGGCAGTTCACTGCACGTGCGAGAATCCTCGCTGCTGATGTTTTCCCCGTGCCACGGATGCCAGTGAAGAGATACCCGTGGGCAACAGTCTTCCCTATCACCTGGTTCCGGAGCGTCGTGGTGACATGCTCCTGGCCGATGAGCGCAGCAAACGTTGGGGACCGGTGTCGTCTATAGAGGGATTGCGTCACCTGATGGCTCCTGCACGATGAGAAAAATGAAGCGTCGCGCCCCCATGTTGTTGTCCACTCCCCAGCGCTCACCCGTCTACCTGACTCGGACCAGGTGGTCTACGTCACCTCCAGACGCATCGCTTACCGCTGCTTCCTTCCGGACCTGACGGGGTTCACAAGGCTGGACTGCATAGGACCTGATCGTCACCATCAGATAGGCGGAGCAGACCTGGAAATTGAACCCCGAAATGAGGCATTCAACCCCGCTATAGCGGCTTGCGGGTACAGGGCACCGCTACTTCCCCATCTAGCGCGACACCATCATTGTACCCATTGCTGCGCGCGTCTGTTCAATGATCCATGCACAGGAGAACAGAGAGGTCCTGTCCGCAGCAGCCATCCCGTAAGTGCACGTCATTGACGTGCTGCACATAATTATGTACGTTGTATGCATGACAAGAAATCTGACCATTCGCCTTGACGACGAGACGATCCGCAATGCGAAACTGCTTGCGGCCAAAAAAGATACATCCATTGGGAAGCTCGTGGCGAAGGAACTTTCCCGGCTCGTCACTGAGGAAGCGAAAAGGCAGGTTCTGGCTGCAGTTGCCACGCAGCAGCTTGAGCATGGGTTCCATCTCGGTGGACTTCCCTATCCGGATCGCGAGTCGCTCCATGAACG
This sequence comes from bacterium, assembly GCA_021803465.1. Classification (GTDB taxonomy): domain Bacteria; phylum Chloroflexota; class Dormibacteria; order Aeolococcales; family Aeolococcaceae; genus JAJZLL01. The sequence continues at coordinate 10,228 of JAJZLL010000005.1, read as the reverse complement.
CTAAGCCTTGGTTTGTCGATACAAACATCCTCGTGTATGCGTATGACGCCGATGCAGGAACAAAGCACGACATTGCCAACACGATTCTCATTGACCTGTGGAAGAGTGATGGAGCGGGGCGAATCAGTGTGCAGGTGCTTCAGGAGTTCTATGTCACAATGACACGTAAACTTGCAGCCCCCCTGACTGACGCCCAGGCACGCGAAGTCATCTCCATGTACGAAGCGTGGCAGGTGTACTCGCCGAACGTTGACGATCTGCATCGGACATCGGAAATCGCAGAGCACCAGAACCTCTCATTTTGGGATGCAATGATCATCATCGCTGCGTCCATGAGTGGTGCCAGGACCGTGATCTCAGAGGATTTGCACGATGGATTGAAGATTGCAGGGCTTGCCGTAGTCAATCCCTTCACTTCACACGTGCTTGAGTAAACGACGCACCCAAGCAGCCAAGCTCACACCAGCTCAGACTTCCAGGGAAGCTCCCCCGCACCCTATCCACCCAAATACACGCCAAGTGCAGAATCATGACCACTGGCATCCGCTGGACGGGCATTCAGGATGACAAACTCGTACTTCACTGGGACTCTTCCGCCTCTCCCATCTGGCATGGTGACCATGCCACGAGCGGGAGAGATGTCGACAATCCACACAAGATAGCCCTGCACTGGATTGCCAAAGACGTCATGGAGATCCGCAAGGAGCGCGGAATGGACGTGCCCGCCATGAACGTGTCCCAGACTGAGCGCACGCTGTTCCGCCTGTGTCTTCGCAAGTGTCGGCTTGCCATGCGAAGGCGCAGTGAGGGTGATGCCGTGCTGCACAAGAAGAGCATCGGAAAGTGTTGGATCATGGATGACTTGTTCGCGCATGTTCCGTTCCGCTGTGGAAAGGCAGAATGCTCCTGTGAGTGGAGGTGGATCTGCTGGGGACATCAGTGGCATCAGGGTCTGCTTCCCCGAGGCTGTTCCAAAAGCATCTGGCCTGGCTGGAAGAGGACATGATGGCTGGGCATCACCACTAATCCGCATGAACAGAAGGTACCCTGCACCAGCAGCCGCAGCAACAATGGTGCAGGCGACAATGGCACGAAACCACCTGCTATCTGCAAACTGTTTCACGGGATTCCCCTACACGGCCCTGTCGCAGCATGCGTCCTGAGCCCAACCAAGATCACACATCAAGCCCACTGCCACTGAGGACGGCTCCATGCATCCTGCAGCCCGCATCGCACTCTTCATTCTTGCCTCGCTCGTCATCACTGCACTCATCACGGTAGCCCTTGTCGTGGCAATCCACAACTGGTCAACCACCTGCTATCCACCTTCCATGTGTCCCGGCCATCTTCACAACCCTGGTCCCGCACTTGGCCCACCGAGGGCATGAACTGCAGCACAGCCTCCAGTGCGCAGTCCGTGACCATGTGCCTGGCAGGAGGGCATCTCCTTTGCCTTGGGATGTGTGCAGTTGCGGATCGCGCAATCTCGCGCTCAGGGTGTGCCGGTTGTATCTGGTAGAGTGAAAAGCCATGAAGACTCCTGACCATCCAAAGCGCGTGTTCACAACCGCTCCAGGTCATGCACCACTCTCGCGATCCGCTTCATTTGGTGCATCAGGGTGTCTCCTCGCAGTGCTGGGAGCGGGCATCCTCATGGGCGGGCTCGGTGCACTCGTCTCGCAGCTGTATCACTGGGGAACCCGACCGATCATGCTCCTCGTCCTGGCTTCCCTGATCGTTGCTGCAGCAGTGGGCGCATTGTCTGTCGCAACATGGGTTCCGCGCGGCATGAACAGCCGGTGGGGACGATCCGCATGGACGCAGATCGATCTCTTCGAAGCTCGGCATCCTGGAGTCATCGAACAGGCTGCATTTTCCCAGGCACAGGGATCATTCAGAGGCATTCCAGGCACACCTTCCACGCGCCGGGGGAGTGTGGTGAGACTCAATGCCTACCGCACAACGCAGGCAGAATTCATTGAGCTTGCTGCCACCATCACGACAGGTCAGCTCCCACCACCATACTGGACAGGAATTTTTGCGCCCCAGCTTGCAGTCTTTCTGCTCTGCTTTGGATTCGTCAATGCTGCATGTGGAGGATTTTTGGCGTTCGCGTTTGCGCAGTCCGCAGCTGGAGCAGCCAGGATGGCATCAACATTCCGGACCGTGGCAAGCATGAGCAGCAGCATCGCCATTCTCGGAGGTGTGCTGATGGCTCTTGGCATCGCCTGCTGGATCGGATACCTGCGAACCCCTCATGACAGTCCAGCACCTGTTCCACAGCCCCCCCCCCCCCCCCCCCCCCCACCCCCCCCCCACCCCCCCCACCCCCCCCTCCCCCCCTCCCACACCGTGCTGATAACCAC
>JAJZLL010000005.1:0-7852 GCA_021803465.1 bacterium | reverse complement strand
GGAGCCCCGCGACCCCCCCCTGCCCCCCCCGCCCCTATTCCACACCCCCCCCCCCCCCCCCCGCACGAACCATCCAGCTGAGCAGCATCTGCCATCTGTCAAATGAACCCATCTGTAATGACGGCACATTTCCCCACTGCGGAAGCGCCTTCCTTTGTGGCATCACAACGCAGTGAACCACTCCAGCACGCATGGGCCCACGCTTCTGGCTCCCTGCAGGAGGCTCCAGACGGGCATGTTCGTCGGCTGGGGAGCAGTTCTGCTACAGTCCTGCACGCAGTCTTCGAAGCACAGCGGAGACAGCAGTCGCTCCACCTATGAGGAAGAACACTGCTCCAAAGAGAATCACCCAGATGCCCGTGTTGATGCCGTTGTACTGCTGGGCAATCTCAGCATTGCTCGGCTTTGAAGGTTCGTAGTACACAGTGACTTGACCAGGCACCGTGTCAGCGCTAGTAGAGATGGAATACTGCGATCCATTCACTGTGTACGTGACAGTACATGTGGTTGAAGTGGATGAGGAACCGTTCCCATTGTGAGTTGTCGTCGTTGAGCAGTTGCCAAGGTTCCCGACTGTCGTCGCGTGCGAGGTGTGCAGCTGCTGGATTGAGGAGTAGAGTGACACGCCAAACACAAGGACTCCGAGTCCAATGAGTGCGAACAGGATTCCCATGCCCACCTGGCATCCTGCAGATCCTCGCATGCCAGCATATGCGCCCCGCTGCATGCCAAAGCCTCCCTGGTTCTGGAACCCGCCCCCCTGGGGAAATGCACCCATGGCTCTTCTCTCCTGCACACTGCACCGCTGCTGTACACGCATCATACGGGAGTGATGCTGGGTTGGAGAAGGGGCAGGAGCTGACAGCACTTCCCACACTGCATATGCGCTGCCATAGGCGTTCCCTGATGGGAAAGGGGATTTCCCGCAGCGCTGTGCGGGAAGGGGGTTACCCGGTGCCGGGATGCGTTGGTGTCACACCACCCGGAGCAAGAATGTCGAAGCCGTCTGGGTCGTCCAGATATCCGAACGAGGATCCCTGCACACCAGTCTTCCCAAACTGCCAGACACGGGCACCCGTTGCAGGATCAATGGCGACCATGCGGTCATTGCCATCGTCATTCATCATGAAGATGCCGTTTGGCAGCAGTTCGACAAGCGATGGATGGTTGAGCATGCCCTGGCCAGAGGTGGGCTGGTACCGGTACAGGATCTGGCCCTGCTTGTTGAATTCGATGATTGCGCCTGGGGACGTGTAGTCCGCAATGAGGTACCTGTTTGGCCCAATCTGCTGGGGATCCGATGGATACGCTATGGGAAGATGCACTGACCACAGGAACTGGCCTGTCTGGGTGAACTCGTCAACATAGGATCCATCAATCTCCGAGATGAGAATGTTGCCATTTGGCAGTGGAGTGTCCCCGTTTGGCGCTCCAAGCGAAATGGGGGGTGTCATGTGGTGCCGGCAGTACCGTGTCACACCGATCTGGTTCACGATCTTGCTTGTTGCAGGATTGAGAAACAGGACACGGCAGTTCTGGATGTCAGCAGTGACGATGTTGCCGTTCTTCAGGAGGTATGCGTCATCTGGCGTGTTGAGGTAGCCTGGTGCGGATCCTGCAACACCGTAATGGCCATACGACCACATCACCTTCCCTGACGGGTAGCTTATGGTTGAGACCACATTGTTGAACTCCTGGTTTGTCACGATGAGGCTTCCATGCTGCGCAAAGAACGAGTCATCCGCGGAGAAGCCAGGAAACGGTGGAGTCGATGCGGACGGAAATGTCCACTGGAGTTCGTTCGCATCGTTGAGGAGCAGGAGCCTGCCATTGTCCTGGTCAGCTATGAGAAGCTGCGAGCCGTAGTACGGACTTCCTGCACCCGGCTTTCCCGCAACGCCGAAAGTCGCATTGGGTGACACCACCTGCACAGCGGATACAGCTGTTCCCTGCGCAGTCTCGCCGCCAATGATCCAGAGTCTTCCGTTCACCACAGCATATCCCGCATGGGCAACAGGAACCATGAGGGTTCCCGCAGTGAGCATCGCCCTGGTTGCAGGATTGAAGGCGAGCACTCCTGTCACAGCGGACGCATTCCCAGTGTGTGCAGTCTCACCCCCAGCAAGATATACCGTCGTTCCAAGAGTCGCTGCTGCAGCGCCAGCAAGCGGTTCCGGCAGGGATCCAACGCGTTGCACTGCATGGGTCGAAGGATCAAATTCCTGGATTGCCGCAGTTGGACTGCCACCACTTCCCGTTCCTGCAGTGTCCCCGCCAAAAATGTAGATCTTCCCACCAAGCACAGCTGCAGCCGCATACTCCACTGGTACGCGAAGATGCGCGACAGCAGTGAAAGTGCTTCCTGTGCTCCTTAGGATGGTGGACACTGCTGCACTTCCGCTGGAGCCTCCAATCAGGTAGGTCGCACCGTCATATGAGACGGAAGCTGCACCAGCAAGCCCACCCTGGAGACTGCCCGCAACAGCAGCATGCAGGGTACCCACCGAGCCTGATGGAAGCGGAATGGAGAGGACAGTCGACTGCACTGCTGTCCCGCTGGAGCCCCCCGCAATGAGTGCTGCACCATTGCTAATGCTGCCAGCAGCATCAGCAAGTCCATGAGGCAGGGAGCCTGCCTGGGAAAGTGCGCCAGTTGCAGTGTTGAGCGTGAAGATGCCGGACGATGCCTGACCAGCTGCAGTCCTGCCCCCGACAAGGAGCAGCGAGCTGCTCCCCGCTTCTGGAAGCACAGTGAACCTGCTGCCTGGATATCTCAGTGACCACGGAAGCTGTCCTGCCTCGACTGCAGGGTACGTGAGTGGAGCGGCTGCCTTCGGGGATGGCGTGATGGTGGCTGCTGCAGCATGCGAAGCCCGGACTGGCGTGCGGGAGCGGAGATGAACTACTGTGATGCCAACGAGAATGCAGCATACGAGTGCAGCCAGCAGTGCAAGCATGCGCTGCCTGCGGCGCCGATGGCGGAGGCGCCTCCGCTCGGAGAGCAGTGTCCTGCGCGGTGGAAGAGTGGAATGCGACATAATCCAGTCCTGTGGTTGGCCTGCAGTCAGTCACCGCCTTCCCGCCTGGATGTTCCAGTTCCACCTGAGTTCCACGGTGAACGTCAATTTCACACGTTACCACGCTCACACGCCTTTCTGCTCCTGGAGCAGCAGTGGTCCACCTTCTCTCCTGCAGTACTCCTTCCCAGCCTGTGCTGGCCAGCAGGATCAGCTGGGGGTTGGCGAGCTGAAGACCATTCCGCCCCACTGGAGCGTATCCTTCCCTGTGGAGGCGCACAGCAGAGCGCCATTGTGCGCAAATACAGGACTGTACGGCAAATAGAAGGAATAGGATGCACTGCCCACACGGAGGAGCACTTCCGTCTGGGAACCGTCAGGAGCTGGTGTGACTGAAATCTCCGCAGTTTGCGCTGCTGCACCCGATGCCGTGGGTACACCCGCCTGCTGGATATCCCCCGCTCCTGATGGAACTGCTGAAGGGTGGGTTCCATCCGCGTGGAGGGTCAGAAGACTGCCATTGATGAGGTACCAGAATGTCGAAGAGTCGGCAGCCCACTGGTAGCCGCCTGACGACTCCGTCACAGTGCCAGATGTCTGGGTCATGCTGCGTCCAGCGGATGTCACAAGCTGCCCTTCTGGATTGAGGAGCTCAGCGTAGGTGCCAAGCACAGCAAGCCGGGAACTGTCTGGGGACCAGGCGAGCACGCTTCCGCCAAACCCTGCTGGCTCCACATATGCATGTGCTGCGCCAGTGGCAGTCGCGTAGATGAGCACGCGTGAGACTGCGGACTTTGACTCCGCCTGCACTATGGCTGCAAGATACTTACCTGACGGAGAGAGCCCGATATAGGCGTACGGCTCTGGACCTCCATATGTGCGCGTCTTCCCTCCAGGGATGCTGCGCACTGTGAGCACTTCGGAGGCAGCATTTGATGGTGCAGGAGCTGCGTATGCCACAGCTGTTCCTTGGCTTCCACTGGCTGGCATGGACGTGCTGGCCCTTCCCGATGGGCTTCCTGCATGGGGAAGGGATGTTCCGCAGGCTGCAGCGCAGGCAATGAATCCTGCAACACCAACGCCTGCAACGGTCCTTCGGATACTGTGCTGCCACATGTGCATGTCCACCACGCTAATGCGCACTGCCAATCAGTGCTCTTGCTGTCTCAATCTCAATCCACATCCGTGTGGGAGTGTTCCTGCCACCCCCTGCACACAATCAATCATACATGTCGTTCTGCGCTACTGCACAGTGCGACTTCTGGTGAACTGCAGCAAGCCTTCCTCTTGCGCCACGTGCGCATCCCTGCGACGCTCTGCACCAGCATCAGCCCTCACCCCACTGCTATGCACCATGAAAACTTCCAGCGCACAGCTGGAGGGAGGGGAAGGCAGTACTGCTGAAGGCGCATCCTGAGGAGGCCAGTACGAGCACGTACCAGCACCCATCGCAGGCGCTGCTAGGCGGATGGAGATGAAGCGGTTGTGCCAGGCGCTGCATTCTGCTGTTCAAGTTCGCTCAGGAACTGGAGCGCAACTGAAGGATACGGACCTGTGCATCGGGGACATGCCCTTCCTCCCCGGGGATCGTTGAGCCAGTAGCCATCGACATACGGGCGGGTTGCCTGCACTGCAGCAAGAAGCTGGTCTGGCGATGCCCGTACTCCACTGTGGTTCGTGCTGATGCCTGCAAGCACAATGACACCAGGATGGGCTGCCCGCGCCTGGGAAGCTGCCTCACGCACAAACGAGGTGAAAAGCGGCAGATTCTGTTCGAGCGCCTGGGCCTGGATGTCGATGGCATCTGCATGGAGTGCAGCAGTGCCAGCTATGTCGAGGCGGAGGTATGCTTCCTGCGCAGTCTCTCCCGGATTCCTTCCCAGCACACGCACGAGATCCACTGCGGGGGTTGCGATGAAGAGCAGATGGTGCGCATGCGCAAGGGACGATGCCTCAGATTCGAAACCTGCCGGATCCTTCTGCTCCACAACCGGAGTGAGGGGCCAGTCTTCAAGATCCAGCAGTACTGCACGGGTATGCACGCTTCCGTTCTCAAGTGCGGAAGCGAGCGCCACCTCGCTTGTGAATGAGGTGACAGACATGCTGGTCCAGCCTGAAGGAACCCCTGCAGCGCCAGCTATGAACGTGTGCGGCGTGTCAAATGCTGCACGTGCAGCAGCAGTTCCCCCAGCAGCTTCGACTCCCCTGAGTGTGGAGGAACCGACGATCCACCAGAACCCGGTCCTGCCTGGCCCAACCTCATGTGGCTGAGCTGTCCTGGAAGGCGCACCTCCGCAGGCTGTGAGAAGCAGAATTGCTGCTGCGAGCAGACCTCTCAACCAGAACACCTGCAGCAGGCAGGAGCTCCTCCTCCACACTGCGATCACGGGAAGCTCTTTCGTCACTGCTGCCATGGAAGTTGATGGCCCTTTTTCCCAGTGCGCATGCGCATTGCTGCTCCACGTAGTGTTCCATCTCGACATCCGCTGCACCCGCCTGCTGCCACATAGCGCCACTCTGCCCGAGACACAGCATACAGCATCCCCTTTCCACGTCCCTTCCCCAGTACAGGATGGAGGCAGAAACTGCTTGTCCTATGCTCCTGGTGGGGAATGCTCCTCAGCAACGAGCTGCCTTCCCGGGAATCCCTTGCGGGCTTCTTCCTTCACGAGGAGCTGTGCCTCATGTGAGGGTTCTCCTGCGCACGAGCCTGCTTCCGGATGGAATGGGCGGAGGAGCTGTCCAAGATATGAGGTGGACACATCCTGATCGATGCCATATCCCCTGGGACGCCTGCCCTTTGGCATGTACGCAGTCCGGAAAAGGAGATCGATGAAGGGGTAGCCGCTGAAATTCGTGTTCCACGCTTCCCTGTCGACAGCATGATGCCAGTGATGGAACTCCGGATTGGGAAGGATCCACCGGAAGATGCCGAGTGGCACACGCATGTTCGCATGGACGAAAAACTCCTGCAGCGCATCCATGACGATGTACCACCCGAAGGTTACTGGAGCGAATCCGAGGATGGTTATTGGAATGACAGCAGCTCCACGTGTCACGACCTGGTCAACGGGATGGAACCGTGCGGATGCGAGCCAGTCCATTGTCCTGATGCTGTGATGGACCGCATGGAACCGCCAGAGCACTGGCCAGGTGTGCGATGCGCGGTGGACCCAGTACTGCACGACTGCTGAGAGGAATGTGGACTCGCCGAGCTGGAGGACGAGAGGCTGGGAAGCGATGGCATGGCCAAGATGGCTGCCAATGAACATCCTCACGCCAAGCGCTGCTGCGACCGTCACCAGTGTCAAGCCAAGTGTCGTGAGTGCGCTGCTCACGAAATAGTGCATGACATCCGTCCGCCATCCGCTGCGAAGGATGCGCTGCGGGCGGAGTTCTACCAACCGCTCTGCTGGAACGAAGATGACTGCCACTGCCAGGAATCCAATGAGGACATCGCCTCGCCAGAGAAAGGTTATGAGAATTGCGAGAACACCAGCGAGGCTCCACCAGAATGCATGCCTGTCAGCAGTGCGTGTGTGCGGAGAGGGTATGTGCGAAGACGACGGGAGAGACGTTGAGGACATGATGCTGTGACGTTGAGTGGTTGGTAGAACGTGCTCATATCGTATGCAGCCAGCTTTCTCCTGTCACGACACGGAGTGGTGGCGTTATGACGAAAAGTTCGCGCTTCGTGCGGGAGGAAGTCTTTCCCTGCCCATCATGAGATCACTGGAGCGCACCATCTTGTGACACGCAAGTCCACTGCGCATGCATGGAATTCCCTGCTTCCAGCTTCTTCCCTACTGCTGCTGCATGTGCTGCCAGTAGTAGTAGCCTCCTCCAAGGCCGCCCACGACAATGATGAGGAGGATGAGTATCCCTGTGTTCCCCCCCTGCTGGGGTTTCGGCTTTGCTGCAGCATGCTTCACCACAGGGGCAGCGAGCGGTATGACTGGGGTTCCATAGTGGATGATTGCGCCTTCCGTGTTCGACTGACCGTTGGTGCCATTTCCCACCATCCAGAACGAGGTGGGTGTGAGCTCGTCCACACCGGACATGACAAGGCCAGCAAGGCCCGAATTGTTGAGCTGCGGGTACAGGACGAAGCTGCTCCCGTTCCACTGCGCAGCAAGTGCGCTTCCGCCTGTGCTTCCCACGCAGATGACTGTCGCATCACTTCCGAGTGCTGGGACATCGTTCTTGTTGAGCTGGCTCAGCACCTGGGAGGTGGCGAGGTTGCTTTGCCCAAGGGACGTTGCTGCATAGACAGCGTTGTCCTGCTCCGCAACGCCAAGATTGTTTGTGACAATGCCCCAGCCGTTTCCTCCCCAGTGCTCGACAAGCGACTCGTTCCCAAGGCTCTGGGAATTCGTCGAGTAGCCAACTGCCCAGACATCGTTCGCATGGAGGGCGACAACAGCATTGAGCTGCGCAGGCTGGGTGGAGTCCGGTGTGGGAATGGCAATCATGCTCCACACCGAGCCGTTCCATGACAGGGATATGGGGTCATTCATGCCTGTGTTGACATTGTTCTCGAATCCGACTGCCCAGATGTTGTCCGCACTCACTGCGCTGATGCCCGTCAGCTCATTGGCGACATCGGCTTCCGAGTTGGGACTTGGAACAATTGTCCATACACTCCCGTCATAGTGCTCAATGAGTGTCTGGTACACGCCCTGGTCATTCGTGTAGTACCCCACAGCCCAGATGTTGTCCGCTGCGATGGAGGTCATACCAAGCAGCCTGCTGTTCTGCTGGGCATTCGTGGAGGGCGTTGGCACGATGCTCCACTTCTTCCCGTTGTAATGCTCGACAAGTGGCTGCTCCGCGTT
>JAJZLL010000037.1 GCA_021803465.1 bacterium | reverse complement strand
AAGGGAGTCCCTGAGAAATGCCGTGTTTGGTTCGAGTCCAATGAAGACGAACACGCCATCGGGTTGCATGGTCCGCTCCACACCATCGATCCGGAGCTGCACTCCCCCAAGCGAACCGTCGGCTCCCTGGATGAAGGATTCCACTGCAGTACCTGTGTGGATCTCGAACTTCGGATGGTTCCGCACCTTCTCCTGCACGAGCGATGAGGCACGAAGCTCCGGGGAAGCCTCGACAAGGACGATCTGCTCCGCGAACTCGGCGAGAAAGAGTCCCTCCTCGCATCCAGAGTTCCCTCCTCCAATGACCATGAGCTCCTTCGCTCCCCGGTAGAACGGTCCATCACATGTCGCACAGAAATGGATGCCCCGTCCAATGAGGCTGTCCTCCCCGGGAATGGCAAGCCTCCGATAGTGGGAGCCTGTCGCAATGATGACTGCTGACGCAGCATAGGTGCTCCCATCCTTGGTGCGGACAGACGGCCTGCCATCCTGCACACCCACCCCCGTCACCGAGGTTCCCACAAGAAGCTCCACTCCGTACCGTTCCGCATGCTCCACCATCTTCATGACAAGATCCTTGCCGCCAATGCCGTCAGGATATCCAAGGTAGTTGTCGATGCGTTCTGTGACTCCTGCCTGGCCTCCGAGAGCCCCCTGTTCGATGACAAGAACGGACATGTTTTCCCGGGCTCCATACACGGCAGCAGCGAGTCCTGCTGGCCCTCCACCAATGACAATGCAGTCATATGCTGCGCGAGCAGCCCTGATGTCCATGCCAAGTGCTGCTGCAAGTTCCGCATTGCTCGGCTCCACAAGCACACTCCCATCCTCGAAAAGAATGGTGGGAATGATCCGTTTTCCTCCGTTCTTTTCCCGGACGACCGCCTCCGCAGGAGGCTGTTCCTCAATGTCAATCCACGTATGCGGGACCTGGTGCTCCGCAAGGAACTCAAGCGACCTGTGGCAGTCGGGACACCACGAGGCGCCGTAGACAATGGGGTACTGGGAATCGCTGGGCAGCGTCATGAGGGATCTCCATGGAGACGAAACGGACCTATGATCCCCAGCATATCTTCCTGTGGAGCATGCGCAGCGTACTGCACCTACTCAAGCGCAGCGCCCTTTCGTCCTCGCTCCCCTGGATGGGAAAATCCTCTGCAGATCTCCTCCCAGGATGTGTCCGTTCTTCCATGGGCAACCATATGGAGAAGCTCCCTTCCAGTCTCCGTGCGGTTCCGGATGTGCTCGAGCATGGATCTCGGTGAAATCTCATCCGAGCACATGTAGGCAAAGACGCCATCCGGGTCAGGGTGCTTCGCAACCCACGTCTCAAGTGCCCTCTCCAGCTGCTGGAGCTCGTTCCAGGTGAGGGGCCGGAGCTCCGCGATGACCATGGCCCGCTTCCAGTCACGTTCATGTCGTGCAGCCTCGTCTGGATGCTGCGCCTTCCACTCGGCAAAGCACTCGCGGAGAAGCGGCGCATCACTCCTGTCCTGCAGGGCATTGTACAGGGAGTTGTACGCATATGAGCGGATCCACGGATCTCCCGACTGTACAGCCCTCCGGAGAGCGCCAATCTCCCAAGCGGCAAACTTGAGGAGGTCCTGCATGCCCCCCTCACCCTTTCTGCATGCCCTGAACATGCCTCCGTACTGCTGGCTCTCCCAGAGGGCTGCACCACAGGCGACATCTCGTCCCTTTGTCGCAAGGTCCCTGAAATATCCAGCTATGGATGCATACTCCTCAAGCTGGCTTCCGCCCTGCTCCCTGACAGACTTCCCCAGCGCCCATGCGCGTTCCCTGTGCGCCTGCCAGAACGCTTCATTTGCCGGCTTCGGTGCCATGCGCTCCCCCTCCATATCCGTCACGTCGACGGATTGAGAACAATCGTAGCGCAGGAGATTGGACGGCTGCCGCACCTCTCGCATGCTGCAATACGTGCACACATCATGCTGCCATCAACAATACCTGCTAAGATTCGTGATTGTTGGGGTGTCGTTCAATCCGCCATTGCAGGAGACGACACATCGCTAGCCTGAACTCCCAGCAGATCCTCCCCAGAGTGGAACTCGTTGGTGTCCGGAGACCGCTGATCCGGCATTCACGTGCAGACATTGCGCTGCTTCGCTCTCCCCTCCTTCCCTTGGCTGTTGCCGTTATCCAGTGGTTTTCATTCACTGCTGCCGCAATCTGGAAGCTTTCCCGTTTCAATGTCTCGTCAGACTTCGGAATGAACAACCAGGCAACATTCCTCATCAGCCATGGTGTGCTGAATCCGTTCAACACCATAGGGAACGATCCGATGTGGCAGGACCAGTTCAAGCTCCTGCTCTGGCCTGTGGGACTCCTCAGGACAGTTCTGCCTGGATCACTGCTGCTTGTCGTCCTCCAGGCAGCAGCCCTTGCTGCAGCAAGCGGACTCCTCGTGCATACTGTCCAACGGCTCGCGTCTTCCCTTCCCAGCGCAACTTCGCTGGCAGTCATTGCTGCATCTGCTGCAGTCATACTCCTCGAGCCGTGGACATTCCAGGCTGCGCTTACTGACTTTCATGCGCAGAATCTTGCTGCTCCAGCGCTTGTGCTCCTTATGGGCAGCATAATCCTGCATCGGCACCGTTCCTGGATTGTCGGAAGTGCAGGGGTGTATCTCCTCTCTGGCTCAGAGGCGGGCACTGTGGCTGCAGCTGCAGGACTGGGATTTCTCCTGCTTCGTGGCTATCGCAAGGAAGGATCATTTCTCCTGGCGCTCGGGAGCCTGTGGACTGCGCTCATCCTCCTTCTCCATGCACACCAGGGAACTCCCATCAGTCAGGTGTACGGTTACCTGGCAGGAAATTCCCACCCCACCCTTCTGGGCATTCTCTCTGGGATGGTGCAGCACCCTTCCCGCCCCCTCCACCAGCTTGCGGGCCATGGCATCACGATTGCTGCGCTCATTCTCATGGCAGGAACCATTGGACTCCTCTACCCTCCTGCAGGTGCTGTCGCATGCTGCGAAATCCTCCTTGCTGGGCTCCAGCAGCAGACGAATCTCCTCGATTTTGCGACAGGCAGCTTCCAGATGTGGCCTGCAGTAGCGCTCATGCTCTGTGGGCTGCCAATTGTCGCTGCTGGCTTCTCACACTGGACTGGAAGGCAGCATCCACGCGTGCGGAGAGCCCTTGTCAGTGGGGCTGTGCTTCTCAGTGCAGCAACCGTGATTGGCAATGGACTGTATGACACTACCCTGCCTGCCCGGTGGAATACCGTTTCATCACCTGCTGTGCTCGCTCTCCAGCAGGCAGCTACCCGCATTCCCGTGGGCTCGGAGGTGATTGCCTCGAATGGCATTGTTGGCCAGTTCAGTGCGCGAAGCTACGTATATGCGCTCTCCTCCCTGCAGGAACGCATCCCCCTCTGCACACGCACTGTGGCCATACTTGTCGCGCCAGAAGCGGGAGCGGAAGTGCTTCCAGCAGCAGTGGCACAGCATCTCGCTGCTGCTGCGGTCTCGCTGCCATCTGGCAGGACAACAGCCTATGGATCCCACGTCACCCTTGTGCAGCTTCCTGTGCGACATCCTGGCTCCTCATATCTCCGCATCACCCCACATGGTCTGGCAATCCAGCACACACGGACACCCGTGAGCTGCAGGAATCCACTCATCCAGTAGGACCACTTTGGGGCATACCCTTCTCGGCAGGAGACAATGGTGCAATACTCCATCCATGGACGGAGAACCACCTGGCAGCAACCTGAATGACCGTGCCGAGCAGGGCATTGCGGCTGTTGCGAAGTCGATGCTTCAGACCACTGTCACCACTCCTGTCAGAGTCTCCTGCCAGGGACAGCAGCACTCTGGCACTGTGAGCTGGGACGGGACATCCTGCGCCATCCGGGATGCGACTGGAGCAACACTTCTCGATTTCCACCCGGATGAGCTTGTCACCTACAGTGCACGCCTTGCGAGCATCACGCTCGAGACAACACGTGGATCCTGCACCCTCCGGTTCGGTTCCGTGCTGACAAGAATGGCGGAGTATTTCTCCGTAGGGGGCCGGTACTCCAACCAGACGATGGAACAGGTGCAGCAAACATACGGCACAGGAGCAGGCACCTGGGCAGGACTCCTCGGATGGATGTGGGTATCCACAGGACGGACTCCCCCACAGGGAGGAAACTCCTACAATCCCTTCACGGTCATCTCGCCGGGCAGGAAAGCGGGAAGTCCCATCAACTCCTTTCTCGGCTGCATGCTCATCTTCGTGGTCTTCTTCATAGCCATATCTGTGCTTCTCTCCTTCGTGCATTGACAGCGCCTGGAAGATCCATTTCCCCGCATTCCCGCCCGGAATTCGCGAAAGAAGCTCCAGGGCCAGTGAAGGACGTCACCCGGGAGCAAGCCGTGACAGCAGGTTCACGCTACGCGTTCGCATTGCGGTAGATGTTTGTGCTCCACGCGACAAGCAGAATGGCAAGAGGTACAAGAACTGCGAACGCAAGGCCCACCTTCGCATCGCCAAACACACCGCTCGAGAGGAGCCTGCTTGCTGTGACCCCATAGTAGAGCGGGTTCACATGCGCGAGCACCTGGAGCCACATGGGTGACTTCGCTGTGATGGGAAGCAGCACTCCAGAGAGGAGGAGAACGGGTAGGTTGATGCCATTCACGAAGGCTGCGAATGTGCTGATGACCCGGGTGGTGAAGGCGATCCCAATCGAAATGGAGGCAAAAACGAGCATGACGAGCGCAACGAGGAACCAGGTCGCAAGAAGGCCAGGAAGATGGACTGTGTATCCGAGTGGAACTCCGATGATGATGACAATGGCAAGGAAAATGGTGAGCATCGTGAGCTGGGCAAGGATGGGAGCAAGGAGGAGTGCGAGCCTGCTTGCAGGCGTTACCCGGTACCGCTCCGTCTGCCCTTCCATGATCTGGAAGACGACAGTGAAGCCAAGCCCAATGCCCGTCCCGAACGCCATGAGGATGAGGATTCCTGGCATGAACTCGTTGAGCACATGGTTCGAGGAGAGGCCCGGTCCAGAGACATCCTTGAGAAGCGGTGTGAAGAGCACAAGGTAGAGGATGGGTGTCGACAGGCTGATGAGAAGCCAGACGAGGTTCCGGACATTCTCCTTGAGAGTGTCCATGTAGATGAGTCCAAGATCCCTGCAGAGCTTCATGCCCCTCCCTCCTTCTCAACCTTCGTGTCCCTGAGGGAATGGCCCGTAAACTTCAGAAACACATCGTCGAGGCTCGGCTGGGCGACAGCAATAGATTCAATTGCGACCTTCGCCTCATCGAGCGTGCGTATGACCTGAGGAAGAATCCGCGTTCCCCCATTCGCATAGCAGTGGATGCGGAGGCCATCCTGCGCAATGCTGTGGAGTTCGGAAATGCTGGAAAGCGTGTGCATGACAGCCTCTCCTGAAGCACTTTCTGCAATCTCAATCGTGATGGCATCGCCGCCGATCTGCCCCTTGAGTTCCGAGGGTGTGCCGTCCGCAATGATGGAGCCGTGGTCCATGATGCTGATCCTGTCCGCAAGGGCATCCGCCTCCTCGAGATAGTGGGTCGTGAGGAAGACTGTCGTTCCTCCATCCCGCAGTTTCCGGATCTGGCTCCACATGTTGGCCCTGTTCTGCGGATCGAGGCCAGTTGTTGGCTCGTCGAGAAAGAGCACCTCAGGACGGTGGATGATGCCCATGGCAATGTCAAGACGACGCTTCTGCCCACCTGAGTATGTGATGACCTTGCGCTTGGCAAATTCCTCGATCTCAAGTGCTGCCATGAGTTCACCCGCACGGGCAATGACGGACTTGCGCGAGTCTCCATACAGCATTCCCTGCAGGATGAGGTTGTCCCAGCCTGTCGCCTGGGGGTTCGCACCTCCAAGCTGGCTCACATAGCCGATCCGCTCGCGCACCTTCCGGGGGGATTTCGCGACATCATGCCCTGCAACGACTGCACGTCCACTCCCAATCCGGAGCAGTGTCGAAAGCATCCGGAGCGTAGTCGTCTTCCCAGCACCGTTTGGCCCGAGAAAGCCGAAGATCTCTCCCTGCTCCACAGCAAGGTTGAGATCTGTCACAGCCTGGACTTCCTTCACGCCAGACCCAAAGCTCTTCCCGAGATGCTCCGTCTCGACGACTGCATGCGCAGGACCCATCAGCCCCTCCTGAATTCCACATGTTGGGTCCTCAAGACAGTTCACATGCTCCGACCCGTATGTCCACCTTACTGGATAGCACGATTGCGCGGCTGGATCCTCCTTCCCTTCTCACATGCCACACCAGTACTCCCTGTGATGGAAGTCTATTCAAGGTGCTGACTCAGGATGGGAGTTACTGCCTGAATGTCTTCCCGCACTTCCCGGAGCGCTTGCCGGTTCCCTTTTCCCTTGATGACTGGATGGGGATCGAACTTCTTCTGCGGCTTCAGACCACTGAGATCGTTCCGGTCAAGCACAAGTTCCGCATTGCCATCTGCGCTGAACCCCCGTGTCCCCTGCCGCCAGTATCCTCGCTCGACAAATTGTGCCATCTGCTTGTTGTGCGCTCCGCCAAGAGTTGCCACATCAGAGGCATATCCAAGGTCATTTATGCGCTCCATGATGCTCCGCACGTTCTGCCCTCCGCCAACACGTTCCGTGACGATGAGGGCCCGCTTTCCTGCTGGCACATGCTCGAGAAGCCGTGTTCGCGCTGCGAACGAATCGATCTGCTCTTGAGTGTGTGGCCGCTTTGTTCCCTCGATGAACACGACGGGAAGCTTTCTCAGACCGTGCTCAGTGCGATACGCGTTGATCGCCTTCGCAAGAATCAGTGCGGGCACTCTGCCGCTTGTGTCATCTCCAACAATGAAGCCGTACTCGTCATTCCTGACATGCTCCCTCAGCTGGTCGAGAAGTGCAGCCATGGATCCCGCAAGCTCAGGTGTTTCGAGACGCTGGCATGCTGCGCGGACTGCTGTCCATGAGGCTATCCGCCTGAGATCCCCCAAAAGCTCTGCAGAAATGCTGCCTTGTGACTCTCCATCGCCCATGTGCAGGGTACGAAGAATTCCGTCAATCTTTGGCTCAAGCATGCGGCCAGCAAAAAGCTGCGTCTCCTGTGGCCAGCCTGCTGCATCAAGAGTTGGATCTATTGGCGTACTGACCTCCGGTACCCAATGTTTGCGAACGTACTCAAGCCACGAAGCGCCCGATGTCAGACGCGCATCGCCGTTCAGCAAAACATGCATGACCGCATCCAGCGCATCCTTCTCCACACATCCCGTGTTCAGAAGCTGCACGAGTTCCTCCACTGCTTCCGGAGGATTGCTGTGCACATTGTAGACGAGACACACCGTATTGGTGAATCGAGTCACGCTTTGTTGGCTTAGGTCTGCACTTTTTGCGCGTG
This sequence comes from bacterium, assembly GCA_021803465.1. Classification (GTDB taxonomy): domain Bacteria; phylum Chloroflexota; class Dormibacteria; order Aeolococcales; family Aeolococcaceae; genus JAJZLL01. The sequence continues at coordinate 6,118 of JAJZLL010000037.1, read as the reverse complement.
ACCGGATGGCATCGTTCCATTCATCAATGTACGCATCATCAACCGTGTGCTTTCGAAGTTGGTGCATCATCACCATCTGGTCAACTGGCTTCATCCGGTCCGAGCTCCGGTTGTACTGGAGGATGGTGCTTGCCTGTTTCAGGGAAAGGGCTTGCAGATTCTTGGCTTCCTCAATCAACTGTGCCAAGATTTGCTGCTGGGGGATATTCACCCTGAAGCTGTCCAGGTTGCGGTGAAGGAAGTACCCGCCGAGCGTAGCCACATCAAACGTGAGCCCTGCCGCACGGAGTGCAGGAACAGCTTCTGCAATGGACTCTCCATTGCCAACTGCTGCAGCAAGCACGAGAACCCTGTGTTCTGCTCCCTGCTCCAGGGCAGCTGCCCTGGCATGTGCGAGGGTCTGCTGCGTCTTGCCACCACCTTCAGAAGCGAAGTCAACGTGAAAGACAGGAAGTTCCGCTTGTGACCCACTGCTGGAATGCCACTGCTCCGCAAGGACCTGGACTGCTGCAGGGAGAAGCGGATGCTCAGAAGCATCGACAATGATGGCACCATACGCATGCTGCTGCAGCTGTTCCCTGAGCTGCACTGCGAGCTCTTCGAGTGCGGGCGCAAGCTGCATAACCTCATCGCTGCGGATGGCAACAGGATGTCCGGACATGTTTATATCCTCTCCTCTACTTCAATTTCAGTGTACGTGAGCTCACAGGACACTGTGCGGACATCAAGCACGGTCTTGTCGAACGCCAGCGATATTGTCGGTATAAGTCGCCAGGGCAAATGTCGGTCATGGGCTCCTCCCAACTGTCACGCTGAAAGGCTGGAAGTGCGAGACTTCTGCACAGGGAAGACAAGCTCAACATCATCAACCAATTCCGGAGGCGAGCGATGGAGCGATGAATCTGATGTCCTTCCTCAGCCGGGACTCTGGCTCCCCCACATCGACTAACCTTGCCGGTCCCCCAGACATGAGCCGGGTTCCCGGACGCCAAATGCCAGCTGTCTGATAGTGGTTGACATGGTCCTTGCTCACTTGCTCAGCACAGACGACATCAGCAGCAAGGCCAGCATCGTTGACCCGCTCGAGAATGGAAGCGGCAGTGCTGAGGAGATGCTGGTTTGCGCACATGACGAGCCCCCTGGACCCTCGGGGAAGGCGCTTCAGCTTCGCTGACTGGCGATTGAACTCCTCAATCTGCCGGGGTGAATGGGGAACATCCGCACCATCAAGATGGAGAACGGGGAGGCGCTTCATGCCTCGCTCCACAAGCGCCCTGTTTACTGCAGCCGCAAAAAGCTCCGAAGCTGGATCCACCTGTGCTGCCGGAACCATGAGGAAGCGGTATGAGCCTGCCACAATCTGGTCTCCGAGCTCAGTGATGAGCTGATGAACTGCGGGAACGGCAGCAGGAACTGCAACAGACGCGAACTCCATGCGAGCTGCTTCCCATTCACCAATGGACCTCACATCCATGCGCACTGTGCGGAGCTTTTCGCGCTCCTTCCGGGTTCCCACATACAGCGGTGCAGTGGAAAACTTCTCCGTCGTGAGTCCAGTGAAATCCTTCCGATCCCGGATGGGGCCAGCATTGACATTCCCACAGTACAGCCGTGTTGCCCTCGGCCAGCCTGCAGCATCGACCAGCGGATCTTTCCTTGCCCTTGAACTCCGCAGGGGAACCGCTCCCTTCCTCAGCTCACTCAGAGGACTGTACCAAAACTTGGTTGGCTGTGATGCCTCAAACCTGGTGAGAATCTTGCGGGCGCTCTCGAACTGAGTGGAAGTGAAATCGTATCCCTCCAGAAGTGCGATTGTCACGTTCCACACCTTCTTGCCAAGACTCTTCGCATTGGAAGCGAGATAGACATCCCTCACAAGGTCCATCTGCACTGCAGGAGGACGGGAGGTGACTAATGGACATTTCCGCCATCTCTCGAGTGCACTCACAAGCTCAGTCTCAGTCAGTGTTCCAGCTTCAAACTTTGCACGAAAAGCAAGAAGGGATGTCTCGTCGACAATGTACCGTGCCAGGACATCCCTCAGTCGTCTGCACTCCGGGTTCTCGCGAAAGACCGTCCATGAAGGAGCCAGCTTCATCCTGCTGATGAGGAGGTTCACCTCTTTCCTTGACACAAGATTCCTGTTTGCGTCCTCCTGGTCCCGACGAAAGCGTGAGCCATCGAGTGCAGCAACATCAAACGGAATTCCCTGGCGTGTGAGTATGCGTCCGAGCCGTGCGATTGCCTGCCCTGTCGTGATGCCTTCCGTGACAACTAGAGCCCTCTTTGCCGGATCCCTTGCGTCAAGGTACTGCTGACGGTTCGCAATGGCCCTCTCCAGCGCTGGAACCTGATTGTCTGACGAGGCGCCCTGAATGAAGACAATGGGTATGGAGGGAAGCCCATGCGCCCTGTTCCACGCATTGATCGTCCTGTGGACAATGAGGGCAGGAATCCGACCTGTCGTATCATCCCCAATGACAATGCCGAACTCATTGCGCGTGATTCCAGGCTTCAGCGCTGTGATCATGGCATCAAAGCCCACCATGAGCGCACCCAGCTCCGGAGTGGCAGGCTTGATGCCATTGAGCACTGCAGCAGTCAGAGTATTGGCCATTGTCAAGGATTCTACTCCGCGTGCTCGGACATCCCTGAGACAAAGTGTGTTCCGAGCACGCTCTGGATCATGAGATGTGGCATCTTCCCTCAACTTCGGAAAAAAGCGGCATCTTGCGTATATGACCCTTCAAGGATCTGCATATCTCCATAGGCATCTCCTCAATGGCCCAACGTGTGGGGGGTGCTGTCCCAAAAAGGTGAAAGCTCGTTCAGGAAGGACATCCGGTTAGGCAGGAGCCATGGCAGCTCCACAGCAGCATCACCCCTGCGTTTCGCCATTTCGGTATCGCGAAATGCAACAGCACTCAACCTGCACCATTCAGCTTTCGACAACCGTGCCTGTGCTGGCCAGTCGCCAACAAGTCCCGCTGCCTTGAAAAGGACATCACACGTGGTGCCGATTGAACGCACCTGTGGGGATTTCCCTTCCTCGTGACCGTGCTTCCAGCATGTTTCCATGCTTCATACTGGCGAGTGCGATCCACTGCACCTGGAAAGGCATTCCCACGACTCCCTCAAGCATGGATGCATGTTCACGCACTGCCCACCATCTCAGCCGGTACTTCAATCTCACCGATGCCTTGGGGCAGAGAACTACCGATTACGTGCACGGCTTTTCCGATTCCAGGCAAAGACTGTCCCTCCTGAAATACCCCCACCCAAGAGCAGAAGACAAAGCACGGTGTAGGGTGCACCAGCTCCTGTGTTGGGAACTGGTACGACAGCAGCTGGAGCAGGTGCTGCGGTTGGAGGTGCTGCGGTTGGAGTTGCTGTGGAAGTCGGAGTTGGCGCAACTGTAGGAACTGGCGTTGGAGTTGCTGCCACAGTGGGGGTTGGTGCAGGTGTTGAGAGGGGAGTCACTGTGAGTGCAAAACTTGGTGCTGCAACCGATGGATAGTTTGCATCTCCGCTGTAGGTTGCAGTGACCGTGTACGTTCCCGCAGCCAAAGTTGTGGGAGTGGCACAGCTCGTTGCAGGGAGTGTAGCCGTGCATACCAGTGCATCAGTGAAGCTGACACTACCTGTTGCTCCTGATGGAAGCCCGCTGAACGACAGGGTTGCTGAGCTCCCCTGAACAACGCTTGATGCGGATGTCTTGGCAGTGATACCGTACTCAAAAGCACCAGCATCGCAGGAGGTGCCAGCAGTGCGGCTCAACCCATTCTGAGCGGGAGATAGCGCAAATCCGCCATAGCTGCCACTGCACAGATTGACATTGCCTGCACTGAGGCCAGAACTCACTCCGCTGGCAACGGGAATGAGATCCAGGGCAGCATTGCCCGTTTTCAAAGCCAGGGTCTGGGTGCTGCCTCCATTACTTGCAAGAGGCATCAGTTCCGTTGCTACGTTTGTATCGGTCGTGCTTGTCGTTGACGCAGACACACAGCTGCTGTCACCAGCGACATCATAGCCAGCATCAGTTGTGCCACTGCAGGCTGCAGCGCCGGTGTCTCCAACGATGGTTCCTGCAAGGTTCAAGTGACCACTCGCACTGTTGAGAGCAGCTCCTGTCGCGGAAGAAGCATTCGCAAGTATTGTGGAGTCGACAAGATCTGAGGTGGCACTGAGGCTGCCTCCTGCATTTCCATTCGCAATCTCCTGCCCGATGCCACTCACTGTGTAATCGCCGACAAATGACGAGTTGCTGACAGCGAGCGTTCCCGTGCCCCCATTATCCGCGTTTGCGATGGCGCCTCCATCCCCTGAAGCGCGGATGCTGTTCCCAGAAAACGTTGATCCGACAACACTGAGTGACGAGCTTCCACCGTTGTCTGAGTTGTCAATGGCGCCTCCATCACCCCCGTTCGCGACGAAGTTGTTTGTGAATGTTGAGTTGAGGACGGTCAACCCGCCTGCACCACCATCATTGCCATTATCAATGGCGCCTCCATTCTCAGATGCTCCAGCTTTGGTCGTGGAGTTGCCATTAAAAGTGGAGTTGCTGATGGTCATATACACAGTCCCAGAAGCTGCAGGATCGCCATCAAGATTGCTGATAGCGCCTCCATGGCTCTCTGTAGATGTATTGTTCGTGAATGTGCTGTTAAAGATGAACGCCTTGCCTGTCCCATTGCCGAAGCAAGAATTGCAGTCCCACACGTCATCATTGCTGATTGCCCCTGCGAGCCATCCTTGATTTCCCGTGAACGTCGACGAGGTGGTTGTTGCTGTCTGGGCTAGTGGATCATAGTTCACATACAGGTTTCCCGTTCCACCATCATCCGCATTGTTGATTGCTCCACCATTCCATAGGGAAGAGGAATTGTTGGAGAAGACACCTCCAAGAAGCGTGAAGTTGCCAGATCCATTATCCGCATTACTGATTGCTCCACCAGACCCATTACTGGTGGAGTTGCCGGAAAATGATGGCTCAGTACCGTTGGAATCAGCTTCTACCAACAGGGTTCCCAGTCCATTCCCATTCGTTCCATCTGCAGAGTCAATTGCCCCTCCGTTTTGATTGGCGGAGTTGTTCTGGAAGCTGCCTCCCTTTACGGTAAGGGAGCCTTCGTTGTACACTGCGCCACCACCACCCTGCTGCTCGGAATTTCCCGAAAATGTGTCGTCAAGTAGCGTCAATGTTCCCGAGTTGAAGACAGCTCCTCCTCCAAGTACCGTATAGTCATTGCCGTTCGTTAGAATGGCGTTTTCGATGGTTACAGTCGCGCCCCCTGCAATCTCCATGTACCGCGCAAGGGAGTCATCATTCGTGACTGTGGCCCCATTGCCATTGATGGTCATTGACCCTGTGATGGGCGGAAAGTAGTCAGGTGCCTGTGCACCGGATGTATATAATGGTGCATCGTACGTGGGACTTGTCGGTGTTGCATCAACTGTGTATGTGCATCCCGAAGTGAGATTGATTGTGTCCCCTGCATTGTCTGTATTGGCTGTGGCTATGTCGCTATACAGTGTCTGGATGTCGGAAACACTTGCATTGCCTGAGCCACCAGTACACGGAACGGTGAACGTTGAAGGACTCGTTGCCAGGACATGCAGACCCATTCCCAAAGGAATAGCTGCAAGCACAATCGTCAGTCCAAGTTTGATCGACCGTCTCGTAAATCGATACATCCCAAGTCCCTTACATTCATCCACATCAACTGTGGCGTTCAGTATATCCCATGCTCCAGGCGGTGAGCTGTTTTGCTCCAACTGACCCTATGAAATGCTGTCTCACCCACCTGTGGTTGCCTGCTCACCCCCGGCTCTGCCCAGCTGACACATGCTGTGTCAGCTGTAGTAAGCGGAAGATGAAGGTGCGTCATTGAGTCTGAGAAACGCTGTCACTGAGGATGTGGCAGTTTCCCACAACTCCATGCATGTGAAGAGTCCTGCGCACAATGCCCTGTGACGGTCCGATGAGAGTGATGACTGCGGTCTGCTGCACGTATGAGCTGCCGTTCGCTGTGTAATTACCACGATAATTGTCAAGCTCCAGCCACGATGGATAACGCTTCCCTGTCGTGGCTGAAAGGATATACCCGAGCTTGTCGTC
>JAJZLL010000070.1 GCA_021803465.1 bacterium | reverse complement strand
GCAGCGGCATACGCTTCGGCGATGTGCTCAGGGCAGTATCCGGATCATCCCATGCCATGCTGCCCTCACCGAGGCGGATCAGTGCACTGGAGGCGCTTCGGCTCTATCCCGCTCTGGCAGGCCGGGGCCTCCGGGGAGCAATCCTGTTCTGGGATGGCCAGGCAGTCGATGATGCGCGCATCGTCATAGCTGCAGCACGGACAGCAGCAGCATATGAGGCACGGCTCGTCCAACGATGCGTGGCGGAACATGTGGATGATGGAACAGTCATTGCGCGGGATGTCCTCTCGAATGACACGGTTGTCCTCCATGCACGATGTGTCATCAATGCGACTGGGGTGTGGGCCCATGAACTCGCTCCGGATGTCCATCTCCGTCCGAGCAAGGGGTCGCATCTCGTGATCCGCGGAGCTGCGCTTGGAGATCCACGAACAGCGATGCTTGTTCCGGTCGTGGGGGAGCGGGCTCGCTGGGTCGGAGCAAATCCCACTCCTGATGGGCATGTCATTGTTGGTGTGACGGACATTCCCCACGAGGGTTCAGTTGAGGATGTTCCTGCCATTTCCCGGGATGAGCGCACGTACCTGCTGTCCCTGATCGAACAGGTGCTGGAGCACCCCATTGCGGAGAATGACATCATCGGCTCGTATGCCGGATACCGTCCACTCCTGTCCAGTGGAGATTCGGAGACAACAGCAGACATCTCCCGGAAGCATGCCATCCTGCGCGATCCTGCACGGAAGATGATCACTGTGGTGGGCGGGAAGTTCACCACATACCGCAAGATGGCCGAGGATGCGGTTGACGCCGCAGTGCAGTTTGCGGATCTTGAGGCAGGGAAATGCGTCACGGAGAGAACTGCGCTTGTAGGTGCAGGTCCTGCTGAGGAGATTTCCCTGCTGCAGGCTCCCGAGCGCCTCCGGAGACGGTTTGGAAGGGAGGCGGAACAGGTGGTGCGGCTCGCACATGGGAAGAAGGAGCTTCTGACACCACTTGGGCCCGAGCCACCAGTTCTTCCAGTGGAAGCTCTCTGGGCTGTGCGGCATGAGGGTGCACTCCAGCTTGATGACATCCTGGACAGGAGGCTGCGGCTTGACCTTGTTCCCGAAGAACGCGAGCGGCTCCGGAGCACCATAGAGTCACTCGTGGAACTGCCCATTCGGGAGCATGTGCCTGCATGAGCGCGCTCCGGCCCCTTCTCTGGAACGGGTGGGGAGCGCCTGACACGCATGTGGAGCTCACAGCCCCTTTCCGCGCATGGCTTTCCGAAGAACTTGGCATTGATGACCTGTCAGTGCCGTCACATCCATCCCTGAGGGAAGCGGAGATCACGCTTCCTCCGTCACGGCTTCCGGAATCTGTCCTTTCCGCCCTTTCGAAAGCTGCAGGCACGGAAGACGCGGTCACTGCTCCGCACCGACGGCTCATGCACGCAGCGGGGAGATCGTACGCTGATCTTGTCCGGCTTCGAGAGAATGCAGGACTGGCATTTCCTGATGCTGTCATTGCTCCCGCAACCGAGGAGTCCTTTTCCGAAGTGTTCCGAATCGCTCAGGATGAAGGTATTGCAGTAGTTCCGTTTGGAGGTGGGACGAGTGTTGTCGGAGGGGTGGAACCTTTGCGCGGATCCCAACCATATGTCATGGCTGTTGACACTGGCCACCTTGACAGCATCTCCAATCTTGACGAGACGGACAGGCACGTCACTGTTGGCGGAGGTGCTCGACTCATGGCAGCAGAGAACTGGTGCAGGGATCATGGATATGTCATTGGGCACTATCCCCAGTCGTACGAGTACGTCACAGTCGGTGGGTGTGCTGCCACGCGCTCTGCTGGACAGTCCTCCGAGGGGTATGGCCGGTTTGATGACATGGTTCTTGGTCTCACCTGCTTGACTCCAGCAGGCAGGATGGACATGCTGCCTCACCCGGACATTGCAGCCGGTCCAGATCTCAGAGAGTGTGTCCTTGGCTCAGAGGGCTCACTTGGGATCATCACATCACTGACCCTCAAGGTGCATCCTGCACCCAGGCATCTTCGGTACGAAGGATGGTTGCTCCCCTCATTTGCGGAGGGAGTAGCTGCATTCCAGCACATCCTGCAGACTCCGGGATCCTGCACTGTCGCCAGACTCTCCGATGAGGAGGAGACGGAGGGACTCATGCGGATGGGCATGCACGGATCACTTGCTGACAAGGCGTTCTCCTGGTATCTGGGTGCCCGGGGGTACAGGGATGGAGCGCTTGCGATAGTGGGATGGGAGGAGTCTGACAGGGATGAGCTCAACAGGAAGAGTGCCCATGTCGCCTCCGTCCTCCGTGACCACCATGCCATCAGGATAGGCGAACGGATCGGCAACTCCTGGGAACGGAGCAGGTACTTTTCCCCCTATGTGCGGGATGTTCTACTCGATGTAGGTGTCATGGTGGAGACGTTTGAGACTGCTGCATCATGGTCAGGACTCGCTGCCCTTCGCGAGGGTGTGCTCGCCATTGCGAGAGAGAACTGGTGCGGGAATGGCGGGTCAGTTGGGTGCCATGTGTCGCATATGTACCCCTGGGGAGCATCCCTGTATTTCACAGTGCTGGCCAGAAGAACTGGAGCAACTGCGGAGGAAGCTGTGGAACAGTGGAAGCGCGGGAAGGTGGAGATTATGGAGCATCTGCTCGAGAATGGATCTCCTCCAAGCCATCACCATGGCATTGGTGCAGACCACCTTCCATGGATGTCACGCGAAGTGGGAACGGCTGGAGTGGCACTGCTCGCAGCAATGAAGGCTTCCTGTGATCCCCACAGCATCATGAATCCGGGAAAGCTTGTGCCAGCTTCGGAAAGAAACCCGGGTTCCCCCTTACCGCAGTAGGACTATTCCAGTCCGGGATTCTGCTTCCCCTTCTGGTCTGCCCATGGCCGCTGGAGCGGATCCTGCGGGGCTGAGCGCCACCATGAGGGTGGTGCGGTCTGGGAGGGTGCAGGGGCGTGGGTCTGTGGGTGCTGCTCGACAGATGTGATCCATGCGAGTGTCGCATAGTAGATCTGGTGCTCTCCGGGGAGAAGAAGGTTGCGAGCATGCTGGATGGTCGTGCGTGCCTCGCCATATTTGCCCTGCTCTGCTAGGATCTCTGCAAGCTGAATTGCCGCCTGGCTCTGGATCCGCGGTCCACTTCCAGTTTTCTGTGCCTGTTTGAGGGCAGTGATCGCTCCATCTATCCGTCCGAGCTTGATCCGTGCATTTGCGACATCAAGCATGGCTGGGGGAAACGAGGGAAGCTCGCCACGCTTCCATTCTTCGACAAGGACAATGCGGTGGTCTCCTGCATGGAAAGCAATGTACCGGTCATCGCACCGGAGAACAACACGCTCGCCGTGGATGGTGACATGCGTCGCATCTGGGGTTGGCTCCGACTGCGGCTTTGGATTGTCAAGCTGGACATTGAACACTTCGGATGTCCTGCTGACGGTGTACCACTTGTGGATGTTGTCTCCATAGATCTGCTCTGCGAGTGTCCTGCACCGGTCAATGAGTTCCACATGCCACTGTTCTTCGAGAAGATCTGTCGCTATGGTTTCGAGACGTGTGATGAGGAGCTGTGCCAGGTGGGGCAGCTTTCCGGACCGTTCATCCAGGGTTATGCCCGAAGTTCCATCATCAAGGACGATGCGGCGGGAGCGGTCCTTCTCCTGTGGTTCGCTCCGTGCAGTGGACCCGGCCTTTTCCCTGCTGATGCACTGGCTGACAAGCCGTGCGAGCTCCCTGGCTGCTGAAGGAATGAGGGATGAGGTGACTATCACATCCTGGAAGGCGATGTCATTTGAGCCAAGGTCATACTGTGGATCGAGATGGCCGCGGACAACGATCCTGTCGTTTTCCACATGAATTTCGGGCGTTGTGCTGCGTTCTGTGGTATCGACGAACAACGCGATCCGCATGCTCCCCTCCGCAATTCCCGTTTCCACGATTTTACGTGGAAACGAGGGGGTTTGTGTGCATGTTCATGCCAGTCATCCTGGAGAAGAGTCGATCCGCACCACCAGTACAGCTGTGTTCAGCCGGGGGGAAGGTGGTTGAGGGGCAGTGCTCCTCCTGTGAGGGGAGCAGACGCATCACTCATGCACCAGAGCACCATGCGGGCAACATCCGAAACCCGCACCCAGTTCGTCCGCTTTGCCTGCCCAGGCGACTCCGCATCCTCGTCAGAGACGATGTAGCCGGGAAGGACAGCGTTTGCCCTAATGCCATGTGGAGCGAGCTCCTCGGCAAGAAGGTGGGAAAGCCGGAGAACTGCAGTTTTCGCAATCTGGTAGGCAGCCTGATGTGCTGTGATCTGCACAGCTGCCATGCTTGCAACAGTGGTGAGTGTGCCATGGGTGGAAGTCCGGATCATTTCCTGTGCGGCAGCTCGTGCCAATGTCCACGGTCCAAACAGGTTGGCATCGAACAGCATCCCAAGGTGCTCTGGCGTCTCCTCGTGGGCATCTCCCATGTCAAAGGCTCCGGAACTGTTGATGATATGGGTGAGCGTGCCCCGTGTCGAAGCATGCCCAATGAGGGCTTCCACATCCTGGGGAGACGTGATGGTGCATGGGATGAACTCCTCGTGATCATGGAGGGGTTCGCGTGGGGAGCGGGACGGGATGAGCACATGGATGTTGTCGAGCAATCCGAGTTGATTCCGGATCGCAGTGCCGAGGAATCCGCTGCCACCACTCAGAATGACGACGCGCATGGGGGATGACATAGTACGTATTGTGCCATGTCAGCAGGTTCCTTCTCGATGAACATGGGTACAATTGCACTGTGCAGATCAACCAAGGAGGTGTGCTCCTATGAACTATTCGACATCGAATCCTGCTCTCCGACCCTCAGTACTGCGATCCATTGTGGGAGGCATGGAGAGCAGTGGGGTGATGACGCTTGATGGTGTTGTCATCAAGTCCCTTGTCCTCTTCGCGATTGCAGTCCTCACGGCTGGAGCGACCTGGTCAGGAGTCTCCTCCGGAAGCGTGCCGGGGTTCGCTCTTCCGGTCGCACTCATTGGGGGGTTCATCGTTGCGATAGTCACCATATTCAAGCCAGTCATTGCCCCGTATACAGCATGGCTCTATGCGCTCTGCGAGGGTGTGGTGATCGGAGCAATATCAGAAGCGTACAACGTGGCCTACCAGGGCATTGTCGCTGAGGCAGTCCTCCTCACTGCAGCAGTCTTCTTCCTCATGCTGATCCTCTTCGGCGCAGGAATACTCAAGCCCACCAGGAGATTTGTTGCGATCGTGACGCTGGCCACAGGAGCAATTGCCATCTACTATGTTGCGAGCCTTGTCTTTGGCATGTTAAGCGGTGGACAGCTTCCACTCATCAGCAGTGCGACCCCACTTGGGATCGGATTCTCCATTGTGGTGGTCATTGTCGCTTCTCTCAATCTCGTGATAGATTTCGGCACCATCTCCCAGGGTGTTGCAGCGCAGGCTCCAAAATTCATGGAATGGTATGGTGCCTTCTCGCTCATGATCACGGTCGTGTGGCTCTATCTCGAGATGCTTCGGCTCCTGAGCAAGGTCTCGCGACGATAGCGCTCAGCTTCAGCTGGGAGACGTGTTCCTGCCACGAGTTGATTGCATCCAGCTGATGCCATACGTGTCGAGGCATGATGTGCCACGGGAAGGTGCAGCGGTGTCCAGATGGGAGATAGCGCTCAAGTGACTTCTGGTTCCTCGCTATCTGGATTCGGCAATCCTCTTCAGCTGCTCAAGCATCGGGATCCATCCATCCCGGACCATCGAGTCCGCCTCCTCCTGGGAGGGACTGTTGCTGTGTGAGTGTAAGAACCGTTCCTTCGCCATCAGCGGCGAGCCCATATGAGATCACATGGCGTGTGTCAGAAGCATTCTCCGTGCCGGAAAGGGGACTCCAGTGGCTGTATGAGAGACTGTGGGGAGGATCGTATTCGAGCACTTCTCCCTCATCGACGTACGCATTACCCTTCCACTCTCCACTCCACGTGATCCGTCCCCCCACGTGCCAATCCGCTGTGAGGGAGGTGCCATGAAAATACTGCGCGACTGCTTCCGGCTCCACGAGAGCACGCCAGACAGTCGTGACGGGAGCGGAGATGTGGACTGTTGCAGATGAGGAATACCGGGTGGGCGCATCCATATGGACTCCTTCAAGCGAATGCTGGTACCCCGTATCGGATTCGAACCGATGATCTCCACCTTGAGAGGGTGATGTCCTAGGCCTCTAGACGAACGGGGCGCACCATCCAGTATACGGAAGAGCGTTCCCGCTACATCTGCTCTGGGGCCGCAATCCCGAGAAGCCCAAGTCCCTCACGGAGTGTCCGGCCAGTGAGATGTGCCAGCGCAAGACGGTTCTCCCGCTCCTCAGCGCTCGCGGCCTTGAGAATGGGGCACTGCTCATAGAAGTCAGTGAACAGCGAGGAAAGCTCATAGAGGTATGTGCACAGCGTGTGGGGACGGCACGTTATGGCAACGTCCTCGAGAACGCTTTGTAGCGAAAGGAGATGGAGTGCCAGTGCCCGTTCTGAAGGGGCTAGCGCGGGAAGGGCAGTCACTGAAGCTGCTGGTGCAGCATTGCCTTTCCGGAATACGGACCGGATCCGCGCATGGGCGTACTGGAGATATGGTGCAGTGTTGCCTTCGAAGGACAGCATGCGGTCAAGGTCGAAGACGTAGTCACGTGTGCGGTCGTTCGCGAGGTCCGCGTATTTCATGGCTCCAATGCCCACCATTCGTGCAATGGAATCGCAGTCCTCCTCGCCAAGTTCAGGATTCCGCTCAATGACTGCACTTCTCGCACGGGCCACTGCCTCATCGATGAGACGCTGGAGCTGGAAGGTGCCACCAGAGCGGGACTTGAACATCTTGTGATCCGTTCCAAGCATGTGGCCGAACGCGATGTGTGTTGCCTCCACACCGGTTGGAAGCCATCCTGCCATTGCAGCAACAGCGAACACCATGGCGAAATGCTGTGACTGCGGCATGCCAACGACGTACAGCATCCGGTCCGCATGGAGCCTGTCGACCCGGTCACGGATTGTGGCAAGATCCGTTGCCGCATATCCATAACCGCCATCGGACTTTTGGATGATGAGTGGCAGAGGGGAGCCGTCCCTGTTGAAGAAGCCCGGGGGAAAGACACACTGTGCACCGTCGCTCTCAACGAGGAGGTTCCACGCCTTGAGGTCTTCAACTACCTTTCCGAGAGCATCGTTGTACCGGCTTTCTCCAGCAACATCCTCCCGGGTGAGGAGGACACCGAGCTCACTGTAGATCGTCTCAAAGGCATCGAGACTCGCATCGACAAGCGTTCTCCACAGCTTGAGTGTTGCAGGATCTCCAGACTGGAGAAGTACCACACGCCTTCTGCTGCGGTCCTGGAATGCGGGTTCGCTGTCGAACGTTGTGCGCGCCTCCCTGTAGAACGCTCCAAGTTCTCCGACTGAAAGCTCTTCGAGTCCTTCCGCATCGCCAACATCGATGAGATGCTCGATGAGCATGCCAAACGGCGTTCCCCAGTCCCCGATGTGGTTTTCCCGGATGACTGTGTGTCCCAGGTGGGCGAGAATGCGGACAAGCGCATCGCCAATGATGGTGGAGCGGAGATGTCCAACATGCATCTCCTTGGCAACGTTGGGGGCGGAGTAGTCGACAACGACAGTCTGCGGGTGTTCCACCTCGGGAAGTCCCAGACGTGGGGAATTGTACATTTCCGTGAGCTGCGCATCAATGAAAGCCCCGGAAAGACGTGCATTGATGAACCCTGGCTGGACAACGTCCACACGTGAGAAGGCAGTGTTCTCCGATAGATGTGCGACAACGGTGTTGGCGATGTCCATGGGTGTGCTGCCCGGGAGATGCCGTGCAATCCGGAGTGCAGCATTTGTTGACCAGTCGCCATGGCTGGGATTCTTCGGCTTCTCGATGACGATGTCGTCAGGCACGGCATCAAGAGGGAGCGATCCATCGTTCATGCACTGCCTGAGAGCTTCAAGGATGCTCTCGTGCAGAAGGACTTCCGCGGACACTACCATTGGACATCTCCCTCGATCCTGTACACTCAGTGTCGTCGACTGGCGACACTGTACTGAAGTAGTGTAGAACGAAAGAACGATGGCTCAACCAATCCAGCAATGCGTCATCCCTGCTGCAGGGCTTGGCACACGGTTTCTTCCCGCAACGAAGGCACTTCCCAAGGAGCTGCTTCCTGTGGGCAACCGGCCAGCAATCCAGTGGGGAGTGGAGGAGGCAGCAGCAGCAGGAGCCTCGGAGATGGTGATAGTCCTGAGTGAGGGCAAGGAGCTCATACGGGACCACTTCGCACCCTCTCCTGCGCTTGAGGAACTGCTGCGTGCACGTGGCAAGGAGACGCAGCTGGAGGCTGTCCGGTCTGTCTCGTCCCTTGCGCAGTTCACGTATACATACCAGGACCAGCCATTGGGACTTGGCCATGCAGTCCTCTGCGCACGGGAACATGTGAGGAAGGACCCGTTCTTCTGCCTGCTTCCTGATGATGTGTCCTACGGGGCTGCTCCAGTGCTGGCCCAATTGGGGGAAGCCTTTCAGCGGTTTGGCACTACAGTCCTTGCGCTCATGCGGGTCTCCGAGGAGCAGATCTCACGCTATGGATCTGTTGCGGTTGCAGAGACTGTGGGAAAGTACCACCGGGTGACTGGAGTCGTTGAGAAGCCTGCAGTGAAGGATGCGCCAAGCCTCCTTGCGATCATGGGCCGGTATGTGCTCCTTCCCGACATCTTCGATCATCTTGCCCATCAGGCTCCAGGAGCAGGCGGAGAGATCCAGTTGACTGATGGCATCGGAAAGATGCTCGGAACTGGAGATATCTGGGGTGTGGAATTCGACGGCGAGCTTCTGGATGTGGGAACGCTTGAGGGGTGGTATGCGACACTGTTCCGCCTCGCTCCCGCATATGCCCCCAAGGCGCTCGAAATGGCACAATCGGTACAGTAGGAACGCGGAGCGGCACACGGAAACCGATCCGGAAAGGAGGGGTATGCAGAAGGCAGTTCGTCAGGAATGGGGCGCAGCCCTCTTTGTTGGAACCGTCATTGTGGGAATCGTGCTCGTGGGGCTGATCTTTCTCATCCGGTCTGCTGCTGCTCCCACTGCCCCTTCCCCGGCCGTGCCCACCCCAACTGCGCATGCGACGGCTTCGCCTTCCGTAGCTCCGTCTGCCACGCCAGCTGCAACAGGAGCGAAGGTTTCACCCTCGCCATCGTGAAGTGGACCTGAGCGCGTGAGCGGCATGCAGCCTCAGGCTGCATACAGCACGTGAACACCATTCTGGGGTGCGATATCAGAGAGCCTGAGCGTGATGTCAACAGTTCCCAGGATGTCGTCGCTCATGACGACTTCTATGTGGTCACGGAGCTTGAGGTTCCCAAGACGGATGCAGTCCCGGAGGAAAGTGACTGCGAGGGGACGCACAAGGTTCCACAGATACTGGCGTTCCTGGGACAGCACATCCACTGATGTCTGCTGCTTGCTCATGTCACGGAAGGAAAGCACGCATATCTCGTCAGTGATCTGTATGGGAGGTGTCCAGACGTAGGCATCGTCATCGCCGGGAGTGGAGACGATGCGTTCCTTGTCTGCGAACGTGGACAGGTGGCTGACCAGTATCCGCATGGGACGTGATGCTCCCTCCACAATGATGGGAACGTCCAGGAGGGCAACATTGAGATCCTGTGCTGGCTGGCGTGCTGTGAACCCAACATCGTCAATCCCTGAGAAGGGAGAGGGAACCTTGATGACGAGTTCGCGCATTGGGTGTACCTCCAGGTCCGGAACGCTTTCGGGGCGGTGAGGTATCAGAACATGCGAGGTGCAACATCACGGTGCTGAATCGTGATGGCCTGCTGCATGGTGTTGCCACTCCGTACGACTCGATACTAGCATACGATCGAAAAAATGCATGAATCTCATGCAACTTGTCATGCGATTGTCGTCAGAAGATCAAGACGTGGCTGCTCACCATCATCCACAAGATCGGCCCACAGGCCATCGAGCTTCGCTTCAAGCTCGGCAAGTGTTCCCTCATTCTCGCAGCACCAGGTCGCCTGCTGGCACTTGATGCTGCTTGGGAGCTGTGCATCGATGCGGGATGTGGCCTCCGCCCTGGTGAGATGGCTTCGCGCGAGAAGACGTTCCAGCTGGAGGAGGGGTGAGGCGGATATGACGAGGACTCTCGGGAAGATGGCATCAAGCCCGCTCTCATAGAGGAGTGGAATGTCATGGACAATGAGTGGTGGGGCATCGCGCAGTGCGGATGCATGCTGTTCGAGCATGGCCCTTCGGATGTACGGGTGTGTGAGTTCATTGAGGAGCGATCGGAGCTGGGGGGAGGAGAATATGCGCGCTCCAAGAGCGGACCTGTCGAGATGTCCCTCTGGATCGAGGATGTCCCTGCCAAACGTCTCGACAACCTGGAGAACGAGATCCGGATTGCGGACATACACCTCATGGGCAATGGCATCCGCATCGATGACTGCTGCTCCCTTCCGTGCAAGATGAGCTGCTGCAGTGCTCTTGCCAGTGGCGATGCTTCCTGTGAGCGCAATGACTGGCACGTGCATGGGCATCAGTGCTCAACAATGAACGCTTCATCAGCGTTGACTGTGGTGCCATCCCACAGCTCCCCTTCCTTCCCGGAATGGGTTGCAATGACCTTCGTTCCGGGTGGAAGTGAGCAGGAAACAGGTTCATGGCCGATGTTCATGACGACAGTATGGTGGTCTCCCCGACGCCAGGCCCACAGTGTCCGCGTCTCGAGGAGGGATGTGTACGGACTGAGCGTGAATTCGGGATGCTTCGTGCGGAAGGCAAGAAGGCGCCGGGTGAGAGCAAGTGGGGAGTCGGGATCCTGCTGCTGTTCGGCAACACTCGGAGTCAGGTGCTGTCCTATGGGAAGCCAGGGCGTGATGTCATCGTCAGTGAATCCGCCTTCTTGAGCGGAAGTCCAGGGCATTGGCGTGCGTGAGCTGTCCCGGCTCGGGACGTACATGGGATCTTTCCAGAACTTCGGATCCATGGGCTCATCCTGCATGCACAGTTCATCGCCATAGTAGAGAACAGGTGTGCCACGGAGCGACAGGAGCATGAGAAGGAAGCACCTGGCCCGGTCGATGTTTCCCTGGGCCCATCTGGTGGGAAACCGGGGAATGTCGTGATTGGACCCGGTCCAGCATGGCCAGGATGTGGGTGCGAAGACTTCCTCTGTTGCACGGACTGCGCCAGCGAGGGCAGGGACTGTTCCTGGTATGCCGAGCGACGGTCCGTTGAGGGTGAGCTGGAACTCGTCATCATTTCCGTAGAAGCTTGCCGTTTCCTCAATGGTGAGCGCATTGGTTTCTCCATACAGGAGCCGTTCGGGCGAATACTGTCGGGCAAGGTCGCGCCATGACCGGTAGATCTCATGGACTTCAGGCCTGTGGGCGTTGTACTTCTGGATCTGGCGGTGATAGTGAATCTCACCGTCCTTGTGGCCAGGCACAGTATCTGGATTGTCCCGGAGCTCCCTGTCCTTGATCACGCCATGGGCAACATCGATCCGGAATCCCGACACTCCCATATCGAACCAGAATGAGAGGATCTTCGTGAATTCCCGACGGAGATCCATGTTCCACCAGTTGAGGTCCGGCTGGGTTGCAAGAAAGTTGTGCAGATACCACTGTCCAGTCGGTGACTCCCGTATCCAGGCGCATTCGCCACGCACATCAACCCAGTTGTTTGGAGGACCTTTCCCCTTCCCGTCCGCAAAGACGTACCAGTCGCGATGCGCAGCATGCCGGGAGGACTTCGCATCGATGAACCAGGGGTGTTCCTCGCTTGTATGGTTTGGGACCAGATCGAGAATGATGCGGATGCCACGCTTCTCCGCAGCCTCGATGAGGTGACGGAGGTCATCAACTGTTCCAAAATCGGGGTGGACTCCATAGTAGTCAGCAATGTCATATCCCCAGTCCGTGTCAGGTGAGGGGAATGTGGGATTGAACCAGAGCGCAGTGATGCCAAGCCAGGAGAGGTAGTCAAGCTTCTCCTCCACGCCGCGGAGATCGCCAATGCCATCACGGTTTGTGTCCCGGAATGAGCGGGGATAGATCTGGTAGATGACTGCGGTTTTCCACCAGTCCTGGGCGTTCGCATGCATTGGAAGATTCTCCTGAGGGTGCTGATGCTGGGATGCAGTATACGGAAAGGAGGCTACGATGCTGGACAGGCTGCGTTGAACGAGGCAAGATGCGGGATCGTGCCATGGACATATGCAGTGATTCCCTGCTCGTTCGCGACTGCAGTCCAGCCTCCAGCACGCGTGAGCTCGTGGGCGAGGAGCGAAGTAGGCGGAGTGATGACGACGTTTGTCTGGCTTTGCTGGAGAAGGCCAATGGCTGAAGGCTGGAGTGATCCCTGGGAAATGAGGAGATAGTTGTTGAAAAGTGTGTCTCCAAGAGAGATGCTCTCTCCGTACTCATACACGAGCCCATGGGGCCAGAGCTTCCAGATGATGAATCCGCCAATGCCGTAGGGAGCGAATATGCGCAGCTTCTGGGGATCATGGCTGAGGACTGAGGTGATGCAGGAAGGGTATGCCCTGCCCACACCCGCTGGCGAGGCATCGGCCGCAGCCCGGAGCACGCCAACACTCGCAACGCCGACACCAAGTATGAGCACGAGTGCAGAAGTCAGGATGGCAGCTGGCGTGCCTGTGGGGGAGGGTCGTATCCGGAGCCGGGCGAGCAGCGGTGCAGCAGCGTCGTCCAGCATGATCGCCCAGGCAGGGAGGATGAAGGCCACAGCAAGTGTTGTATTCCGTACGGCCAGAAGCACAAGGGTGATGCCGACCCATGCGAAGAGTGCGTCCTTGATGTTGCGGTGCCGGCTGAGAAGACTGAGGAAGACAGTTGTTCCAAGGAAGAACAGGAGTGGGAGAAGTGCGGGAAAGTGGAAGTTGGGCGAGTTCCACTCCACAATAGGCTTGATCGCCTCGCCGAAGGTTGCCTTCAAGGCATAGAGCATGAGATACGGCCCACGGGGATTGCACCACGCTGCTGGGAGGGTGAGCAGCATGGGAAGGAGGAGGGACTGGAGCCGGCGCAGCCTGAGGGGCACTTCGGCCGTATCGGAGACGACAGCGGATACAAGTTCTGCAACGACAGTGATTCCCATGATGCCGAAGCCAGCAAGGAAGCCTGCATGGCTGTTTGCCCAGATGAGCATGACGATTGGGAGCAGCCACCGCGACTTCCGGGTTCTCATGAGATTCTGCTCAAGCAGGAGGAGCATGATGCAGGCGAATGTGAAGGTGGTGACCTGTGGACGAGAACCCAGCACCACCTGGGAAGCCATTGCTGCTATTGCAAGCGCGATTCCCGTGGCAAGCACACTAGTGCCGCGCGCCCGGAGGAGGAAGTAGAGCGCAACAAATCCACCCATTGTGATGGCTGCTGCCACAATCGCTACAAGCAGCAGTCCTCCAATGTGGTTCGCCACTGCGAAGAGCACTTCGGGTAGCCATTCGTGGTCCACAAGGGGATAGCCCAGCCCCGGATACGAGAAGAGCTCATGGGATGCCACCCTCAGGTGGGTGAGGGTCCAGTTTCCGAGCTGGAGATGCCACCAGAGGTCCGGATCCTGCAGGACATCGAGCGAGGCATAGAAGCAGAGGAAAAGGGCTGCGACCACAAGAGCTGCATGCGGATCCGTGAGGAAGCGGAGACGGCGGTGGGTGTTGGGGCGTGTTCTGGTCATGGGCTACAGTCGTTATACTAAAGGTACGCGATAAGGGGGATTCCATGGCAACGCAAACGAAAGCTCGTTCAGACAAGGCTCCACGCAGGACGTACACTCCTGAGGAAATCCATGAGTTTGGCACCCCGAAAGTGTCCTGGAAGGCGTGCCTTCTTGGCCTTGTAGCCGGAGAAGTGCTGCTCTTTGTTCTCGTGCAGGGAGGAATTCTGCTCACGAATCGGCTCTTTGGCACAGCAGGTCTTGCCCAGACGAACGGCATTGATGGTGGAGTGGTTGGAGCTGCAACGCTGCTCGCAGTCATCTTTGGTGGCTATGTGGCAGGTCGGCGGGTGAAGCGGTTCTGGGGATACCAGGGGGTCGTTGTTGGTGTCGGATTCATTCTCGTGGGAGCAGTGACTCAGTTTGTCTCCGAAGCTTGGCAGCTGCATGTGGCCCTTGCAAACCATACGCACACCCTGATTAACTGGGGCTCAATGGATATGGGCAATCTCTTTGCTGGCGACTTTCTCGCCCTTTTTGGTGGCGGTGTGGGTGGCTGGCTTGCACATCGTGGAACTCCAGCAGAACCACATCCCTGACCGGTGTCCTGACACCGCGGTGCTGCGCAGGGGATCTGGAAATCCGTACGGATGTATGTCAATGTTGGTGAATGAAGGCGTTCGTCTACTCTGGCCAGCAGGGTGAACTCGAGCTCAGGGATGTAGCTGTACCTGAACCTGGACCAAGCGAGGTGCTGCTTCGGGTGGAGACATGCGGAGTATGCAGGACGGATCTTCATGTCATCGACGGAGAGCTGCAGCATCCTGAAATACCTGTCATTCCTGGTCACCAGATCGTGGGGAGAGTGATCCGGGTTGGAGCTGCTGTGACCTCCAGGAAGGTTGGGGATCGCGTTGGGGTGACCTGGCTTTCACAGAGTTGTGGAGAGTGCGGCTTCTGCCGTTCTGGGAGGGAGAATCTGTGCAGCGCTGCTGTGTTCACTGGCTACACGCATGATGGGGGATTTGCGGAGTATGCAGTTGCAGGAGAGACATACACTGTTCCCATCCCGAGCAGCCTCACTTCTCTTGAAGCAGCTCCCCTTCTCTGTGCAGGACTCATTGGCTATCGTGCGTACAGCATGACGGGAAGTCCACAGACACTTGGAATCTATGGCTTTGGTTCAGCAGGACACATAGTGGCCCAGCTTGCAGTGCAGGATGGTGCTGATGTATACGCATTCACGCGGGATGGGGATGTGGCTGCCCAGGCTCTTGCGCATGCCGTCGGTGCGACGTGGGCAGGGGGAACCTCTGAATCTCCTTCTGTGAGACTCTCCGCAGCCATCATCTTTGCCCCTGCAGGAGAACTTGTGCCGCTGGCGCTTGGTGCTGTGGAAAAGGGGGGGAGCGTCATTCTGGGTGGAATTCACATGAGTGACATTCCGTCATTTCCCTACAGTCTCCTCTGGGAAGAGCGGTCCCTCAAGTCCGTCGCAAACTGCACGAGGGAAGATGCAGCAGGACTGTTCCAGAGGATTGAGCGGACCCCTGTTGTGCCCCACGTAACAGCATTCCCCTTTCTTCGGACGCCAGAAGCCATCGATGGGCTCCGTGCAGGTCGAATTGCAGGTTCAGCAGTGCTAACACTAGAGGGATAGCAGTATATAGTGCATCTACTGGCTAAACGTGTACTATATGAGTACATATAACTCCTGAGAGAGTTGTTTCAGTATCGCCAAACATGCGCTGTTCTGTTCCGGAGTTGCCTGGATGTCACTCGATGCCAGGGGATGCAGGAGCATGCGGCGTTCTGCACGGGTCATGGCTGCTGCAACGGAGGGATTCCCCTGTGCCTCCGCTGCACAGTCATGTCCTGTATGCGGTGTCTATCTCAGACATGCATCCTGTCCTGCATAACAAAGAAGCGGCACCACCACAGAAGTGGGGTGCCGCTTGGGTGATGGGTGGGCAGGTTCGTGGTACAGCGTCTACCGGTCCTTGGACGCTG
>JAJZLL010000017.1 GCA_021803465.1 bacterium | reverse complement strand
GAATGGCTGGGCTGCGGACATCATGTGCACATGACCACGCCAGGAGATGCTCCTCCCACCCTGTGGAGGTGGAAATGCGCAGTCGAAGACGGGAAGGTGCTCTTCCTTGAGGTGTGGAGCTCCTTCGATAGTGTCGTGCTCGTCAATGTGCTCGATGATGGCTTGGATCTCATCCCTGGTGTAGCCAAGTGTGGCAAGCGCCTGGGGAACAGTCCTGTTGACGATCTTCAGCATGCCTCCACCCACGAGCTTCTTGTACTTCACAAGCGCGATGTCGGGCTCAATGCCTGTCGTGTCGCAGTCCATGAGGAAGCCAATCGTGCCGGTTGGCGCAAGGACTGTCGCCTGGGCATTCCGGTAACCGTACTGCTCGCCAAGAGTGACTGCATCCTCCCAGGCCTCCTGGGCTGCATCGACAAGCGCTGCGCCTGCACGTCCCGCATCGAGATGCTCTGCAGCATCCCTGTGCTTCCGCATGACAGAAAGCATCGGGTCGCGGTTGATGGCATACCCCTCAAACGGTCCGGTCTCAGCAGCAATCCGTGCGGACTGGGCATACGCCTCACCCGTCATGATCGCAGTGATGGCTCCTGCACAGGCACGGCCCTCATCGGAGTCGTACGGAAGTCCACGCGCCATGAGGAGTGCCCCAAGGTTCGCGTAGCCAAGACCGAGCGGTCGGAACTTCACGCTGTTCTCCGCAATCTTCTCTGTGGGGTAGACGGCAGCCCCAACGATGATCTCCTGGGCAGTGATGGTGATGTCCACTGCGTGGCGGAATGTCTCGATGTCGAACGAGCCATCATCGTGCAGGAACTTCAGGAGATTGAGCGAGGCGAGGTTGCAGGCACTGTCATCCAGGAACATGTACTCGGAGCAGGGATTGCTCGCATTGATCCGGTCCGTGTTCGCTGACGTGTGCCAGGAGTTGATTGTCGTGTCGTACTGGATACCAGGATCGCCACAGACATAGGTCGACTCTGCCATGAGACGGAGGAGATCCCGTGCCTTGACTGTCTTCGCGACCACATCGGGTCTGCTCACATAGTGGAGATCCCATGTGGCATCGTTCTCCACTGCCTGCATGAACTCGTCCGTGACACGGACGGAGTTGTTGCTGTTCTGGAAGAACACGGATGCGTACGCCTCTCCAGTGAAGGAGCCGTCATATCCAGCATCAATGAGGGCCCAGGCCTTCTTCTCTTCCTTCACCTTGCAGGTGATGAACTCCTCGATGTCAGGATGGTCGACATTGAGGATGACCATCTTGGCTGCACGGCGTGTCGTGCCACCACTCTTGATGACACCTGCGAAGGCATCAAAGCCCTTCATGAAGGAGACAGGACCGCTTGCGACTCCACCGCCACCAAGGTGCTCGTTTGAGCTTCGGATCGTGGAGAAGTTCGTTCCCGTGCCGCTTCCATACTTGAAGAGCATCCCTTCAGTCTTGGCAAGCGTGAGGATCGCGTCCATCGTGTCCTCAACACTGTTGATGAAGCAGGCGGACGCCTGAGGCTTGCTTCCTGGAACACCAAGGTTGAACCACACAGGGCTGTTGAATGCCATCATCTGGTGGACAAGGAGGTAGGTGAGCTCATCCCGGAATGACTGCGCATCATCCTCTGAGGCGAAGTACGCTCCATCACGGCCCCAGTCTGTGACTGTCTCCACAACACGGCCAATGAGCTGCCTGACGCTTGTCTCCCGCTCCGGTGTTCCCACCTGTCCACGGAAGTACTTGCTCACGACAACGTTCGTTGCCATCTGTGACCAGAACTCCGGGATCTCGCAGTCCTTCTGCTCAAAGACGATCTCACCCTTCTCATTCGTGATGGCAGCAGTCCTCAGTTCCCAGACAACATCATCAAACGGGTGGTGTCCCTGGACAGTGAACCGGCGCTGGACATGCAGTCCTGTTGAGTTGAGCTCCACTGTTGCCCCTCGCTGACGGGTCTTTGTCGCTTTTGCCTGGGGAGCTTTGCTGGAACGGGAGGGCTGAGACGAAGACGACGGAGACGACAAAGCATTGTCCATAGGTAAAACCCTCAACTGCGGCACTGGGTGCCGCGATGGCCGATATGACTGTCAACGATCAGACGGGGATCGTTTTCATAGCAAGAGTAGGTTTCTTATTGTACACGGTCCTCAACCCCTATATGTTGGGGTTTTTGGCCCACTGCACTACTACATATTGATATGGGGCAGGGGTTTCGTCAACCCATTTTGCCCGGATTCCCCCCATCACGTTGACCCTCATTCATGCTACACCCCGGCCTGGGGACATGCAAAGGAGGGGAGGGTCCTGAACGTTCAGAAAGCCTCCACCCGTATGCACTTTTCCCCATCCGCAACCGTCACAAGGGAGTGACAGCATCGCTTCGGAGTGGCTCCTGAAGCGATACTGGAGGTGGCAGGAGGGGGTGGAGAAACATCATGAGCAACCCCTACGAAACAAAGTCGTATGAACAGCTCCGGAAGGAAGTGACAGAACGCATCCTTGCCCAGGGCGGCACTCCGTTCGATGTCGCAATCGAGCTCTTCAAGCTCCGCCATGATCCTGCAGCGAAGGTTCCTGGGCTGTCCGTGAAAGAGCGGAAGACCGTTGTCATCAAGGAAGGTCCCGAGAACTCAGCGAAGCCACAGGTGAGCCTTGATGGAACAACTGTCGTCATCACCACAAAGAATGCCAGGCGGCGGGGGCTTGAGAACGTGGCAGTGGGTGAGATGTGGTCGGAAACGGGTGAGGTGCCTGGCATCACAGCAGATTCCAGTGCCAGGGCAACAGCTTCTCAGCAGACAGGACGTGCGATTGACAGCCAGAGTGTCGACGATGCAGCAGAAGCTCCTGATGCGGCTGAGCCCCAGGAGCAGCCCCCTGAGCTCAACTCGGACAACTCCACAGTATCTTCCCGTGTCACTGCGCCAGCTTCACGAAATGCACGTGCTCCAGCGCAGAAGCCTCCTGCAATGCCGCGTCTCCAGCGACCTGCAGCAGGACCAGGCCGACCATCCGTTGGTGGGCTTGGCATGTAATCCAGACTGACCTTTCACAAGCCCGAGTCCCCCCTCCCCCGGACTGATCCGGAAACAAGCTCCTTGCCAGTGTCGTGTTGTTTGGGGTGCACCGTTCCTACGGGTTCAAGCTTCGCGCATCACTATGATGGACATGACAATGGCATCTCCCACGGCTCCCGATTTCCGCGTGGAAGAGCTGTACCTTGCGCACAGGACGCATCTGCTCAGTGTCGCTGCTGCCATGTGCAGGAGCCGCGAGGATGCTGAGGAGTGCCTCCAGGAGGTGTTCCTCACAGCCCTCCACCATGAACGGGAGACGCCTGGATATCTCCGGGATCCGGCCTGGCCATGGCTCCGGAAGGTTCTCGTCCACACAGTCATTGCACGCCATGCACGGGAACAGCGGGGAAGGGAACTCCTCCATAGTCTCCTCTCCCATGTGCCGAAGCCTGGGCATGAGGAACGTCTTGATGTCCTCAATGCCCTCAGGCAGCTTCCGCTCCGCATGCGGCAGTGCGCAGCACTCTTCTATCTCGAGGACCTCGACACCAGAGCCATTGCGGAGCTCATGGACTGCTCGCCCCGCACTGTGGAAACGCAGCTGAGAAACGCCCGGAAGCATCTCCGGCATGCGCTCGGAGAGGACTATCCAGACATCCTGCAGCAGGAGGTACCGTGACATGAATCTCGATGACCGCATTGCACAGGAGCTCAGGGCATGCATCGAAGCAGACATGTCTGCTGCTGTCCTGCCCTCTTTTGGCGCACTTCTCGGAGGACTCCAGCATGAGGCAATGCGCAGGCCTACTGCCAGGACGCTCACGGCAGTGCTTGCAGTTCTTGCCATGACGCTCATGGCAGCAGTCTTCGCCCTTCCAGGGATTCTTGTCACTGGCTCGCAGGTCGTGCACCTCCGTCCCACCGTGCCAGAAACGCGCCCAGGTTCGTACAATCTTGGCCAAGCACCCCCCTCAACCAAGAGCCTCCCCCCATATTCCTACCCGCCACTTCCTCCATGCGGGAGCTGGAATGGCATTGTTGCGTATCTCGTGCAGCTTAAGAGTGGCGTTGCGGAAGGATCGTTCCATCCTGCTGGCTTCACGGTGGTGCCGCTTACACCGTACGGCCCTGGTGGTGCATCCGGCCTCGTGTATGCTGTCCCTCCCACGTCTCTGCCCACACCCGCTTCCGTCCTCCTGCACAACCCTTCTGTGCAGGCTGTGGGCACTGTCAACCGGTTTCCACATGAAGCGCAGTACCTTTCCTGCTACTACCACCTCTCGGACAGGCCGCTTGCTGCTCCCTATGTTGCTGCAGCGCGGTCTGCGTTCGTGCACGCCGGGTATGTCGCAGGAACGCGTGCGGCATCCGACCTTGCTGACTATCTCCACGATGATCCACTCCTTCCTGGAGCACTCATCGTCCAGGTGGACTACCCGGGAGCGCCTCTTCCACCTCCTCCAGGCGCACCTGCGAATGCCAAGTTCCAGGGTACGGATGCGTACCTCTGCATCGAGAACAGCGCGCATGAGGTGCTCGCCACAGGCGTGATTCCTGCTGCGCTCGCATAGGGGCTCCTGGAGCGTGGCAGTGGCAACTGAGCTACTATCAGGGAGTACCACAGTTCCGCACCATCCCCCGATGCGGAGGACATTCCATCTGGAGACTCCCATGCTTGCACCAGAACAGACCATGCCCCACCAGCACTACATCGACGGATCGTGGGGGCAGGCAGCCTCCGGGAAGACCTTCGATGTTGTCAATCCAGCCACGAAGGAAGTTGTGGCAACGCTGCCCGAAGATGGTGCAGAGGATGTCGATGCTGCAGCGCATGCAGCCCGTCGCGCATTCGATGCGGGCGACTGGAGCACAACCTCCCAGGAGAGGAGGTGCGACATCCTGCTTGAGATCCTCAAGCACTGCGAGGAGGCGAGTGGTGACTGGGCCATGCTCGATGCCATGAGTGGGGGCTCCACGCTCCGGAAGACAACCCTCATCGACATTCCCCTTGCACTTGAGCATTTCCGCCAGATGGTCACCCAGGCGCGCTCCGTGTCCTGGTATGAGCCGCTTGCCTGGACAGACATGCCCCATGTCTCGTGGAACTTCGTCCAGCGGTCGCCCATTGGCGTGTGCGGGCTCATCGTTCCCTGGAACTTCCCTCTTCCCATTGCCCTGTGGAAGATTGCTCCTGCCCTTGCGATGGGCAACTCCATCATTGTGAAGCCCTCTCCCTTCGCTCCACTCTCCATTCTCGCCTTCGCAAAGGCAGTGGACGAGACTGGACTCCTCCCCAAGGGCGTGTTCAATGTACTCACAGGCGGCAGTCCTGCCCTTGGCGAAGCGCTTGTCGTTCATCCTGACGTGGACAAGATCTCCTTCACTGGCTCGACAGCCACAGGAAAGAAAATCCTCCACCAGGCAGCGGACAGCATCAAGAAGGTTACGCTTGAGCTTGGTGGCAAGTCCGCGAACATTGTCCTGGATGATGCGGACCTTGACATTGCTGTGGATGGCACGCTCTTTGGCGTCTTTCTCCACCAGGGGCAGCTCTGCGAGTCGGGAACACGCTGCTTTGTCCACGAATCCATCTACGACGAATTCATGGAGCGCCTTGTAGCGAAGGCATCCTCGCTTGTCGTGGGAGATCCGCTCGATCCTGTGTCGAACATCGGACCCCTCATCAATGAGGCTGCCTACACGAGGATCACTGCTTCGCTCAAGGAAGCAGTGTCCCAGGGAGCGCGCATCCGGTGTGGAGGATCCCGGCCTGACGGCATCGACCTTCCTGGCGCATTTCTCGCACCGACCATCATTGATGGTGTCACTCCCGACCAGTCCATCTGCAGGGAAGAGCTCTTCGGACCAGTGCTTGTCGTTGAGAAGTGGTCATCCCAGAGCGAGGTCATCGCGAGGGCGAACGACAGCCTCTACGGCCTTGCGGGGGGAGTCTGGTCACGGAACACTGTACGGGCGATCGAGATTGCACGCCAGCTCCAGACAGGAACCGTGTGGATCAATGACTGGCATCTCATCAATGGTCTTGCTCCCTTTGGCGGATACAAGCAGAGCGGCATTGGCAGGGAGCTTGGTCCGCACGGCCTCCTCGAGTACACCGAAGTGAAGCACATCCATGTTGACCAGGGCATTCCCCGGGAGGACCGCTTCATCTACGATGTCCTCCTCGGATAGTGGCGAACTAGCCGAGTCCCTCTCCACCCCGTGCCTGGACAGGAGTCCGCTGCTGTGCACGCTGCGCACCGCCTGCTGCGATCAGCATGCGGCCATCCTGGAGGTCATGGTCGATTGTCGTGCGTGGCGAGAGGTACTCCGCCCGTACGGAGTGTTCCCGGGCATGACGTCCAATCGTGCCAAGCACTGCATGGTCAATTCCAGCGAAACCTGAACCAGCAGTGAGCTTCACGCCTGCTGCTCCCCCCGACTGCGCATACATCCGGGGTTCCGCATCAAAGCCCACCTGCTTCAGGACATCAACGACCGCATCATCAAGATCGGTCATTGGTGTTGAGGGGTTGCGAAGAAGACGTTCAGCTCCATTGAGGGCGGAGAGCTGGAATGCCTTCACACCCGTGTCCCGTGCCACTGCCTGCTCAATCTCCTTCCTGTGGGCGACGAGATCCTGAAGCACTGCTTTCGAGGCGGAGGCTCCCTCTGCTGTCCGGAGGCGGATGCCCCAGCTTTCGTACGGATTGAGAGGTGGCACTCCAGGTGCTTCATTCCCAGCACTGTTGTACAACTGCTCATACTCGTCGAGGTTCACATCCCTCCCAGGATCCAAGGCGAGCTCAAACCTCCAGCTCACACCATTCTTCATGTACGCGTCGCCTATGATGGCTTCACTGTGACCAAAGCCCTCCATGGCCTGCACAATGGCTCGTGCATCCTGCTGTGCTGTCGCCCTGTGGGGGAAGTAGATCGTGACACCCTTGTGCCGCTGCCGCTCTCCCGCTGTCGCGAGATGGTGCTCCGTTGCAAGCTTCGCGTAGAGCTTCCTCTCACCAACAAGGGGGCCAACCCTCTTCCAAGCTTCCAGAACATCATCAAGCGTGTCGCAGTACACGTGCACCTTGTAGCCACTCATCGTGTCGGAGACGTCAGGGGAATCCATGCCAAGGAAGTTGTCCTTGGCTGTCTCCAGCATGGTCCGGAGCGGATCCCGCGTGACGTGCTCGAAGGTATGGGTTGGTGGTGCAGGATGAGTTTCTGCCCGCCAGTTCTCAAGAAACATGCATCCATCGTAGAACCACATGAGCGGAACTCTTCCTGCTGTGACAGGGACGGAGCAGCCGTGTCACACTCCCACGTGTGGCTGTGGCACCGCGATTTCACCGTGCAGAGAGCGCTGGCTGCAGAAGTGCATGACCTGGCATTTCCGAGTGCCGAAGTCGTATGGGCGTATCATGTGCCTAAGGACAGGCTCCCAGGAGCGGAGGAACGACATGCCAACCATAGGGCCATACATACGTCGTCTCATCCAGCATGTGCAGCCCCTCATCGTCTCGAACAGGGCACCCCTCTCACTTGTTCCCGCGGATCCCATCCGTGGAGAGCGGGAACAGCTTGTCAGGGGAAGTGGTGGCCTGGTATCCGCCATGCTCACGCTTGCCAATGCGACCCACGCGATCTGGATTGCTGCAGCACGCAATGAGCGTGACCGCATTCTCGCTTCACGAGCTGAACCCGATGGCACAGCAACGCTCCGTGCGGATGACGGAACACAGTACCGTGTCGGCTTCGTCGATATCGAGCACGAAGCCTACGACATGTACTACAACGTCATCAGCAATCCTCTTCTCTGGTTCATCCACCACTATCTGTGGGATCTTGCCAGGGAACCGCTCATCGATGCCTCGATCCACCGGGCATGGAATGACGGATACGAGCTTGTGAACAGGAAGTTCGCGGAACGGGTCATCCTGGAGGCTAAGCGCTCCGACTACCCGCCCCTCATCCTCTTCCAGGATTACCAGCTGTACTGCGCGCCCCGAATAGTGAGACAGGCAATACCGAATGCGACGATGCAGCATTTCATCCATGTCCCGTGGCCAACGCCCCAGTACTGGAAGATCCTGCCCTCCTCCATGCGGAACAGCATCCTCCATGGGCTGCTCGGAAACGACATTATTGGCTTCCAGACACGGCGGGATGTCCGGAACTTTCTCCTCACCTGCGAGGAGAATCTCGCACTCGAGGTTGACCACAGGGACCAGACTGTCTTCTACGAGGGACGGGCTGTATGGGCCAGGTCCTACCCCATCAGTGTTGATCCGCGGGAGTTCCAGATCATGGCGGAACATCCGTCAGTTGCCACCCAGGAAAAGGAGATTCTCACCTGGAGACCAAAGCACCTCATCCTCCGCGTGGACCGCACAGACCTCAGCAAGAACATCATCCGGGGGTTCCTTGCGTACGAGCGGATGCTGGAGCAGCATCCTGAATACATTGGCAACACGGTCTTCTGGGCATTCCTGCAGGAAAGCCGCCAAGACATAGGAGACTACCGGGCGTATCTCGGGAATGTCGTGGGCCTTGCTGCGCGCATCAACCACCGGTTCCGGGAACGGAACTGGATGCCCATCAAGCTTGAGATCGACAACGACATTTACCGTGCGCTTGCTGGCTACAAGCAGTTCGATGTCCTCCTCGTCAATCCCATCTATGACGGCATGAACCTTGTCGCAAAGGAAGGCATGCTCTGCAATGAACCCAATGGCGTTCTCGTCCTCAGCGAGAATGCAGGATCGCATGATGAGCTTGGCCAGTACGCGCTCTCCATCAATCCGTTTGACATCGACGAGACTGCGGATGCGCTCTTCCGTGCGCTCACGATGGAACGTGGTGAGCGCAAGCGCCGGGCTGACGGTATCCGGAGGACAGTGCATGCGAATGACATCACACGGTGGATCGCACGGCAGCTCCAGGACATCCGTGAACTCACTCCACAGTGATCCACCAGTCCGCAAAGGCTCCCTTGCTATGCTCTTAGTGACATGGAAGAGCCGCACGGGAGCAAGGAGCACGAGATGACTGACTCGACGCCATCCCTTGAGCACCTCGCACGTGATGTGCTTGCAGCATCGCAGGACCTCGTCCATGCCGAGATACGTGTCGTCAAGGCACGGGGGGTGCAGGCACTTCTCGAGCTCAGGCACGGCATCATCCTTGCCATTGTTGCCCTCGTGCTTGCTATGCTCGCAGTTGTCGTGCTTATGGGACTTCTTGCGACAATCATTGGAAGTCTTCTTCACATGCTGTGGCTCGGGTGGTGCATCATGCTCGTTCTCCTGCTTGCTGCAGCAGCACTAACGGGATATCGGGGATATCGGACATTCCGCGCCACTGCTGAGTCCGCATCCGATACGATGACATCGGTCAAGGAGGAATTGGAATGGCTGAAGAAGTTCGCGAAGCAGAGCGTGAAAGGGACGAGCAGCGGGAGCGGCTCGCAGACTCCGTAGGCAAGCTCGAAAAGCAGGTCCGCACTGAGCTTGACTGGAAAAAGCGCCTCTCAACTGATGGAGCCCGAATTGCCGTGGTGACAGTCACGTCCGTCTCTGTCCTCCTTTCCCTTGTGGCACTGCGGAGGATCCTGCGGTCAGCGCACCGCGCTCCATCCCGGGCTGAAGACATGTACCCAGAGTACGCATCAGTGGAGGAGCTCGCGGACGAGATCCATGCCATGCGAAACCAACTTGCGAAGCTCTCCGTTAAGAAGTCAGGTGGGCTCGGACGCGCAGTCGCCCTGCGTCTTGTCACAGCAGCGGGAACTGCTGCAGGAACCCTCGTTGCAAAGCGGGTGTTCGAGCGGATGGGTACGGATACAGACGATCTCTACGGAGGATGATCCTCCACATCACAGGAGGAGCTTCGCAATGACGAACAGATCACGACGCCGCGCAGACGCACGTCGGCGTGAGCTCCATGGTGGATTCGGAGCAGGATTGGCCTCATGGAAGCGTGTCGCTGCGATCATGATTGCGGCATTTGTGATAGGTGCCATTGGAATGGGTTCCCTAGTTGTCTATGCTGAGGCAACGACTCCTCCCCTCAGCACCTTGGGCACAAAGACAGGAGTCATCACCATCGAAGATTCCACTGGCCATGTCATTGCCAATGTTGGACGGGGGAGCTCGCAATCTCTGCCAGTTCCCCTGTCACAGGTGTCCAAGCTCATGATCAGAGCGACTCTGGATACCGAAGACCGGTACTTCTACTCGGAAGGCGCACTCGACCCCACCCGGATTGTCAAGGCTGCCCTTGTCGATGCAGCAACCGGTACCCCCGCACAGGGTGCAAGCACCATCACGCAGGAGCTTGCAAAGATGGTGTATTTTGGCTACTCGGCACCGAAAACAGTCATGCGCAAGCTGCAGGAAGCCCTTCTCGCGAATCAGATCTCCCACGACTATACGAAGAACGAAATTCTAGACAAGTATTTCAACCTGGTGTTCTATGGAGAAAACTCGTACGGCGTCCAGGCGGCTTCCATCCGCTATTTTGGAGTCAATGCCTCCCAGTTGAACCTACAGGAAGCAAGTCTGCTTGCTGGGCTTCCCCAGGCTCCGTCATACTATGATCCCTTTGTTGACCCCCAGGCAGCATGGCAACGTCAGCATGTTGTGCTTCAGGGCATGGTCAAGGTTGGCGACATCACACAGCAGCAGGCTGATGCTGTGGATCCACTCGTGGGTGGATACACCCCCACACCAGCCCAAAAGGCGCTTCAGACTGCACATCAGCAGTCCATGCTGGCTCTCCTCCATAACGGCCATCCTCCAACAGCGGACTCTGGGCCTGCACCCCATTTTGTCCAATACGTTGAAAATCAGCTAAGCCAGTACTTCGTCAATGATCCAGCCGCACTCCAGGGAAACCTGACTGTCATAACCACCCTGAACCTCACCCTCCAGGAGCGTGCCGATGCAGTGATCCACAAGGCTATCTATGGACCCAACGCCATAGGACGGGGTGTCAACAACGGGGCCATGCTGATGATGAATCCAGCAAACGGAGACATCGAAGTCATGGTAGGATCGGCGAACTACTCGGATCCTGCCATCAATGGACAGTTCAATGTGACGACTGGACTTCGCCAACCCGGTTCGACCTTCAAACCCTTTGTCTACGAAACGGGCTTCATGAATGGCGCGTTCACTCCATTTACCCTCCTCAACGACACCTACCAGCAGTCCCAGCTTGAGGGGGGGGTGCAGGACTGGAACCGCGCATATGAAGGCCAGATTCCCGCTTGGCAATGCCTTGTCCAATCACGAAACATCTGCAGCGAGCAGGCAATGGGGATGGCCGGAATCAGCAACGTCATAGCCTTTGCGCACAGTGCAGGCATCAACACTCCCATTTCTCCCAACCTCAGCAGTGCCATCGGGACCTCGGCCATTCACATGCTTAACATGACAGCTGCGTATGCCCCCTTTGCGAATGGCGGATACGTAGTCAAGCCTGTCTCCATTCTCAAGGTGATCTCACAGAACGGCACCGTACTCATCAACAACACAGTGACACCAAACTACGGATCCATCATGACTCCGTATCAGGCCTGGATCATGGACCAGATCCTCAGCAAATATGCGCCCTATTGGGGTCTCAATCTCAAGTGGCAGACCTCGTCAAAAGATGGCACCACGGACAACTACGCGGATTCCTGGTACTACGACTTCACTCCAAGCTGGATCGTCAGCTCCTGGGTGGGGCACTCTTCAGCAACACATCCTGGTGAAAATCCAACCAATGGCATGTACGGCTCCATCCAGGCTCATTACACAATCCTGCCCTTTGTCGACTCGCTTCCCAAGCCTGCAACTTTTCCCATGAAGCCCCCCACTGGCGGTGGGAGCATCCTGTGTGAGACATGCAAGTCCACCCAGCCCGCACCCTACGTAGCCACACCACCAGGAGTCCTTACTCCCTTCGAGAACTATGGAAGCTCGTATTCCTCACCAGGATCCAGTCCCAGCTCTTCCGCATCGCCCTC
The DNA here is from genome assembly GCA_021803465.1 of bacterium. Taxonomy (GTDB): domain Bacteria; phylum Chloroflexota; class Dormibacteria; order Aeolococcales; family Aeolococcaceae; genus JAJZLL01. Next base: position 5,147 of record JAJZLL010000017.1, on the reverse strand, counting down.
TCCCTCTGTGTCCTCTTCCGCATCGCCATCGCCCTCTGCATCCTCCTCCACCTCTCCCTCTATTGGGCCGTTACCCACAACTGCACCAACGCCCGAACCAACCCCAACGCAAAGCAACGGAATCATCATTCCGCCAAGCGGCTGAGTGGAGCATGTGGGCCCTGGGGGAACAGCTGCGCGTGACGTGAAGCTGCTACCTGAGAGATGTGCGCCCAAGAAAAGCTGCGAACTTGTCTGGAAGCGGGGCATCATCCGCCACAGGAACAATCTCAGCGAACGGCTTCCCCTTGCCACGGGGCACGCCTGCAAGGCGGGCTTTCGCAAAGGTGAACACCCTGTCGAGCACAGTCATATCCCAGCCAGAGGTAGCCTTTCCCAGCGCGTCCGCAATGTCCCACGCGTGGCTGAAATATTCCATCGAACGCATCCGGACAAACACCCAGCCAGGAATCTCTCCCATGGGAAGCGCATAGAGCGTATCTTCCACGAGACGGTCTGGGAGAGCAAGCGCACGCTTGTGCGTCGTGGTTGCTGATTCACGCCAGTCTGAACCAAGGTAGTCCTCGCCACGGGTGGGCATTGGCCCCTCGCCGCATATGGCAAGCGTCATGAGTTCGCCAGTCACGACATGGTTGAGGAGATCACGCACTGTCCATCCCTCACAGGGAGTAGCAGCAGAAAGGTCACCCTCTGCGAGATGTTCGACATACTGCCACCAGCATCCGGCAGCAGTGGCAAAGTCCCGATGGAGGTCTTCCGTTGTCGGGCGCAACGCTTCAAGGAGTTCAGTCATACCAAGAAGTGTACCAGCGGCCATGCGTCAGGCAGACTGCGCTGTTTCGTGCAGAATGCATGCTCTCCTTCGCACCCTGAGAGACTGGACTGCAGCTCTCTGCTTCCACAGATGTGGTGCAACCTGCATCCCATCTCGACTGCATCGTCGCAGATTGGCCACGACACCGACACTCCGCAGATCCACTCCCTACAATCTAGTCATGGAAAATGCGCTGTGTACGCAAGCACGGTTCACACGTGGATGCACGTCATGTCGCACATCTGCCAAACCGGTGTGGTCGAGGCGCTCGACAGGAACTGCCGTCCTGGGCGGGAACCCGTGCCTCTTCATGCAACAGCGTCATTGCCCCCCCACGATGACCATGTGATGCTCCATGTCCCACATTCAGAGAAGCCCCCATTTCCCATGAGAAAAACCTTCGTTCACCTTGCCATTGCAGGTGCTGTGATTGCTAGCATGCTTGGCGCAGCATACCCGCTGACTGCTGATGCGGGGTCACTGAAGTGGTCTATTGTGACGAGCCCCAATGCGACTTCAGTACAGGCGAACACTCTTGCGAATGTGAGCTGCACCAGTGCAAGCTTCTGCATGACTGCGGGGTATTTTATTGACAGCTCAGGGTACAAGCAGACGCTTATCGAGGAGTGGGATGGAACCAGCTGGTCCATCCTGTCGAGCCCCAATACGCTCTACGTGCCGTCCCGAGACAAGCTTCTCGGGATCAGCTGCGCCAGCACGACCTTCTGCATGGCAGTGGGAGACTACTACAATGGCAGCAACTATCAGACACTTGTCGCGGAGTGGAATGGGACGAGCTGGAGTGGGGTCACAGGCGCGGACACGAGCACAACGCAGGACAACCACCTCACGAGTGTGAGCTGCACGAGTGCAAGCTTCTGCATGGCTGCTGGGTATTCCGTTGACAGCAGCAGCTATGACCAGACTCTCGTGGAGGAATGGACAGGAAGCGCCTGGAGCATTGTCGCGAGCCCAAGCTCAAGCACAACGCAGACCAATCTGCTCACCAGTGTGAGCTGCACGGGAACAGGCTTCTGCATGGCTGCTGGCTTCAACAATGCACCAGCCGGCATTGACCAGTCGCTCACAGAAGAATGGGGGGGAACAAGCTGGAGCACTGTAACGAGTCCTGACACGTTGTCCACACAGGCCAATGTGCTCAATGGAGTTAGCTGCACAAGCCCAAGCTTCTGCATTGCAGTTGGAAACTACAACACTGGCAGCAACACGCTCGTCGTGATTGACCAGTGGAATGGGACATCATGGAGCATGGTAAGCAACTCGACGTTCAACGTGAACACTGGCGTCAACAACAACCTCCTGGGTGTGAGCTGCCAAAACACTGCGTTCTGCATGACTGCTGGCTACTACGTTGGCACCAGCACCTCCGACCAGACCCTCATTGAGGAGTGGAACGGTACTTCCTGGAGCATTGCGACAAGCCAGAATTCACTGCCAAACCAAATAAACACGCTCAATGGGGTGAGCTGCTCGACTTCCAGCTCCTGCATGGCTGCTGGATATCATTCGAGCTCGGGATCGTACCTTCCAACCCTCATAGAACAATACGGACTGTTCTGCACGCAAGGAAGTCTCAGCCTCTCCCTGCCCGCTTCCGCAGCGTTTCCCGGAGTGACCCTGAATGGGACTACCCAGACCACCACTGTACCCCTCACCTTCACTGCAGATGATGAGACTGGCTCAGGAAGTGGCTGGCACGTTTCCGTTACCTCAACGACATTCACGAATGCGGGAAATCACACCCTTCCCACTTCGGCAAGCACTGTCACGGGAGTATCATCCGTCAGCACTCTCGCTGGCAGCTGCTCCGCGCCGACAAATACGGTTACGCCATATCCGATAGCAGTTCCAGCTGCAGCAACTCCACCTGCTGCAAACGCAATCTACAGTGCGAACACTGGCACTGGGGAGGGACCGGTTTCCATCACACTCAACTTCGCAGTTGCTGTACCCGGATCTGCCTACACGGGAACATACACATCGACCTGGATTGTTACTGTGTCCGATGGACCATAGTGCGCACTACACACTCACTCCATGATGTGGAGGTTCAGTACTCCCAGTCGAGCAGCGCGCACGGAACGCACATGGCAAATGAGACAGCCACCTCTTCTTCGTTCACCACGGTGGAGCACTGCGTCTAGGCTTCGGCTTCTCCAGACTGTCCTTCCTGACCCGAAGACGGCGGTGCGGGAAAGAGGTCAGTGAGACCCGTGTTGAGCTGCGCAAGCGCCCTGTGCACCTCAAGGAGCTCATCAGCGGAGATTGGCGGCGTATCCGGAGGAACGGGGCCATCCATCTCAGGATGCATTGGCATTGGCGCACCAAGTCCCTCTCCTGCCTCATCCTCCGTCTGGAAGATGATCTGGAGAAGGTTCTCATCTGAGCAGGATGCGCATGTCACACGGACCAGCGCACGGTTTCCCTGCTGAGCGAGAATATGGATGCCACAGTCTGCCATGTTGTGTCCGCAGACACCACACCGGTAGCGTTTTGCCTGAGAGCGAAGAATCGCTGAGAGATCCATACACTGAGTATAAGCAAAAAGTGCTATTTTCAAACGTAGACGGTTTACGGTGGGGAGTAGCCAAGTGGTAAGGCATCTGACTCTGGATCAGTGTATCAGAGGTTCGAATCCTCTCTCCCCAGCCACACCTGACCATTGCGTTGCAGGTGCGCTGTCCTGAAGGTGGCTGACTGTTCCCACAGGGCAGCATGTGGTACTGGGGTACAAGCGCAGTTGTGCATGCGCCCAGCTGAAGAGCTGCTAGACTGTTGCCCGTTCCGACCGCTGTGCAAGCGCCTGAAGAGTCTCTTTTCCTGATTCCTTGCGCTTTCTGGCATAGAAGAGCCTGAACACGATGGCGATCAGACCATTTGCATCCATATGTTCTGCAATGATGCGGCTGTCTCCCTTGTCCGTGATGGTATGGATAAACGTCAGTTTCCCCAGCGGAGTCGTGGAGATGGAAGTCCAGCTTTTATTGGTGACGACATTGGTGAAGTTCATGTTGCCTGCAGGAGCGTCCTTGGGTTCAAGATACCCGGCTGATCCATCCTTGAATGGCTGCTCCAGCTTTGCGCTCACTGTGTGTGGATCCCATTCATGCCAGCTGTTGACATCACTCCAGACTCCCCAAATCTGTGCTGGAGTTGCTTGAGTGGCGGTGCTGTTGTCGAAGGAATAGTGCATCGGCCCATTCTAGCAAATGCTCTTGAATGTGCCAAAGCTGCCACTATTCTGCACAGGAATGCGAATAAGGAGTGCACTGCTTCTGGCATACGGGAACTTCTGGGACACCCAAGAGGAGTGTCCATTCCGCTATGTCATGATGCGTCTGCTCACAGCAATCTGACTCCTGCTCGTAAGATCCCTTGCACCTATCACCGCTAGTCATAGAGTTGAGACAGCGCGTACACGACTTGACACTCGCTTCGTGGGGCGGACGGATTATTCCCCTAAGACGCGTAGAGAAAGTCCTACAGGTTGTGGTCCACTCCCGACAGGCACGACTAGCGGTCATTCTTGCTTCTTAGATAGTACCGGTGCATCAGCTGATACCAACGCCCAACTCGGGACACTCGCCCTCGGGCCGTAGGATTGATCAGCCACTTTGGCCAACTGAAGAAGAAAATCGTCCAGAAAATGAGTCCGAAGCTGCCAACGAACGCTACAACCCACACGTCCGAAATGAGGGGCGCCCCAAGCTAGATCAGAGTCGCCTGAATAGGAGGCGTGAGGAGGAAACCAATACTGCACAGTAGTCCTACTGTGGTGTACTTTCCGAACCATCCCTGACGAACTGGATTCCTAACCGTGGTTCCCTTCCACGTCCGTATTTCCTCTCGCAATTGCAATGCGACGACAGGACCAAGAAAGGCATAGGCAACAAGCCAATACCATAGCGGTGCTCCAAGTCCTACCGGAATATATTTTATGGAATTGCAAGTGCCTTCAACGAGCGGACAGGCCAGGGTTCTATGTGCTACTCAACGATACGGCACTCCGTGCCTTTCAAAGCGGTTCGCAATCGCACTGCACTCTACATTTCCTGTTGACAGTTGGTCACAACCGCTGTGGCACGCGAGGCACGGGTTCACTCGTGAAGGTGTCGCCCTCGGGGCTAACGAAGCATCGCTCCACCGTCTGGGAACGGCAGTTCTGCAGGAGCAGCATGACGAGTGGCAGGACGGGAAGCGTGCCTTCTCTCTGGCTTCCATGAAACTTGTCCTCGCGCCTGACGATGTCGGCAAGACCAACCTTCTCACGGAGGGTCTCGTCGCGTAATTCGTCAGCTACGACTACCCTTTG
>JAJZLL010000029.1 GCA_021803465.1 bacterium | reverse complement strand
CACCTTGAGAGGCGACTGGGGAGGAGGTGTGCCAGTGACAAAGGCGCCGTAGCAGTCGACAGCAGCTTCAAGAGGCAACGAGCAGGCTGCAAGAAAGGATTGCCTTCCACCTGAGCAGTATCCGATAACGCCAACCTTGCCATTGGAGTTGGGAAGATCCCGGAGATACCGTGCAGCGCCTGCAACATCGCCAACAAGCCGCTCATCCGGAACTCCACCGTTTGCCCGGGCAGTGGCAGCAGCATCATCAGGAGCCGCACCTGGAGCTTCTCGCCAGTAAAGGTTTGGACAGACTGCGTTGAGCCTGTACATGGCAGCAAACCTCCGGACGATCTCCTTTGTTGACTCATCGTATCCTGGCATGTGGTGGATCACCACCACTCCGCCACGGGGTGCCTCATCCATGACGCGTGCTGCATAGCCTTCGATGTCGTCAACATTGTGCCCGGGAAAGTGCACTGTTTCTGCAAGAATGGTGTCAGTCATGGGACCTCCATACCGGTTCTGGTTGCTTCACTTGGTATGGTAGCGCTCTTGTGCCATCTGACGATGGAGGGGAGATGGGAAAACAGAAAGGGCATGAGCGGCATGGAGCGCAGTGCATTGTGCTCATGGGTGTGATGGGCTCCGGCAAATCGAGCATTGCCCGCATGCTATCGAAGATCCTCCAGTACCGGGTTGTTGACAATGATGCTGAACTCGCCAGTCGGCTCGGAATGTCGACCAGCGCGTTCAGTGCAGCGCATGGCATTGATGCACTTCACCAGGAGGAGAGGTCGATGTTCTTCGCCGTATGCAGCGATGTGGAGGACAAGATTGTCTGTGCACCAGGAAGCAGTGCGGAGTGGCTCACTCCAGACAATTTCCCTCTTGGCGCTTTGGGCGTGTGGCTCGATGTCCCTCCAGATGTCGCCTGGGAACGCATCCACCGGGGCTCGCAGGCACGCCCGCAGGCCCTTCTCCAGGAGGAGGAGGTGTTCCAAACGGAGTCAATGCAGAGGCGACCCCTTTACGAGTCCTGTGCCCGCATCATTCTCCACGGGGAATTTGCTGTCCCGGACATTCCGGCAGCACTCATTGGAGCCCTTGTCCGGGAGTAGTGGGCAGCATCAGATGCACCAAACCTCCCAATGCGCTGTGCGATAATACCTGCAGGGCATGGGACTATCAGGGGATCATGCCCCACATGGGGGGGCTATGCAGGATACTGACAGCGCAGCTGTGCTGCAGCAGATCCGTCCGGGCATCGACCGTCTCCTGCGGGAGCTTCGACCCGAGATCGAGATGGACAGGTACAGTGGGATTGTTGGCGATGACACAAGTGGCCGCATTCCAGCACTCATGCTGCGTGCAGCAATCAATGCGCATCGCATTGAGCACGGCCTTGGGAAGCTCCCTGTTGTCTTCGTCCAGGGTGCATCGGAGGATTCCCAGTGGGACAAGCTCAGGATAGCGTTTGCCCGGAGACTCCATCTCCTGCAGCAGCTGGATCACAGAAAGAAGCTACTTGTCGTGACAGAAGGCGTCACGTCTGGCGCATCAATCGCACGGCTCGGTCGGCTTCTCAGCTCCCAGGGGTTCACATTCGATGTGGCGGTTCTTGACGGGTCAAGCATCAGAAGGCAGCAGGTAGAGAACCCGCAGCCCTCCATGCAGCTTCCGCAGCGGGAGGCAGTAGATCTTCTTCTCCGCATGGTCTCGGATCCTGCACGCTATGGGGCAACGCGGGAGACGCTCCGCGCATACGAGAAGGTCGTTCATGAGCGGTTTGTTCCAGCAGGTGAACTCCAGCGGTTTCAGGACAGGGTGGAACGGAGCGGTCTCACCCATGCACGCATTGCACGCCTGCGGAGCAGGGGCACTGCAGCACCTCCAGTCAGTGAGCTGGAGGCATCGGGCCATCCTCAGGAGGCAGTGGATTCACTCGGCTGGCCTGTGTCAACCCGGCACTTTGCGGGACAGCGCAATGCAAGGGCAATCCGGGACAGGGCGGATCTCACAGGACTCCGCCAGGAGAAGTTTGCCGATGGAATGGTCATCCAGAATGACCCGGCTGTCCGAGCCGGTGTGCAGGCGACACGTGATGCAATTCGTGAAATGGCACCTGAGCTGCGCATGGCCATGGAGTATCGGCGTGAGGAGATCCCCACGATTCTCCCTGGCATGGTGCATCTCCTCCGTCAGCTGAGCTCCCGCATCCGGGCGGATCAGTACAGCGTCATCATTGGCGACGATACGAGTGGAAGAATACCCGCTCTCATGGTTGCACGGGCAGTCAATGCCTACCGCACTTCAATCGGGCTTCCGAAACTGCCCGTACGCTTTGTCGAGGGAACGTCTGAACAGAAGGCAAAGGGCCAGAGGAACGCCTTCAGGAAATTCGACACGCTCTTTGCTGGCCTCGACCCAGCCAAGAAAGCGCTCATTGTGACGGAAAGCATCAGTGGTGGACGGAGTGTTGCGAGCATTCTTGACCGGTGCACGGAGCGGGGGATTGGCGGAGACATTGCGACCCTTGGCGGAACGACGACGGAGCGTCTCGCGTCGTTTGTTGGTGAGGGCCGGTGGCCAGAGGGTACACGCGGGTTCAGCGGAGCAGGAACCACAACATGCATCATGAACCGGCCGCAGCTTTCGGGACTTCGCCAGGACTGCGGGAAGTTCAGCAAGAACATGGCTGTTCGTGAACCGAAGCACAGGTCATCCATCAATGACACGCGGAAGGACATAGCCTTCACCACTCCTGAGCTTGTGAAGGCGATTGCAGCGCCATATGTCCCGGCACTGCATGGCATCAGTGATATGGCACGGGATCTTGCGAACGTGCTCGGCAAGTACAACAGAACCATAGCGCAGGGCAAGGTTGGGATCATCATCGGAGAGGAGCAGTCGAGACTGGCGACCCTCTTCACTGCGAAGACTGTCAATGCCTACAACGCTGCCCACGGCCTTCCCCGTGTGCCAGTGGTGTTCCTGCCCGCATCCCTGCCCGAGAATGCTGCAGGTATTGACAAAGCGATCCTTGACAGGATTCCAAAGCGGCATCATGCCCTCATTGTCACTGCAGACCTTGGGGAGCGCGTTTCCCTCCATCCGCTCCTGAGGGCATGCACGGAACGAAGCGTGGTGTGCGATGTGGTCACAGGAGTTGTACCGAGGGAAACGCGAAAATGGTTTGTTGAGCACAATCTCCTTTTGTCAAGTGGCCGCATTCTTGTTGGCGCCATTGCCGAGACGTACTGGGGGTATGGGAGAAGGCGGGCGAAGACACGGTGGTTTCAGGCATCAGTCGGAAGGTCTGACTACAGTGGCATACTCGCCAGAGACAGCATGAAGACTGTGCTCACAGGCGTAGACCGGGAGTTTGTGGTGCCTGTGCGCAATGCGATACGCGCTGCTGCGGAAGAGTGCAGCAGGAGCCTCAGCTAGCCCTGGCGCCAGGTGTCAGAGGGGTGCGTGTAGTGGGTCCACTGCAAACCGTCCCAGTAGCGGAGCCTGCCCGAGCCAGGGGCAGCGGGGTCCGCATACCAGCCTGGAGGGGACTGTGGTGAACGGTTTGCCATCTGCAGGGCTATGCCACAGTTTCCGCAGAACGCGTCTCCGTACTCAATGGGTTCTTGGCAGTTTGGGCAGTACATGTGCTCGTGGGATCATTGTGGAGGGAACACGAGGTTAGTGTATCACTGGTATTTCGTGCCACATGCAGTGCAGAAGAGGAGGTGTCTGGGGTTTGCTGCTCCACAGCTCCGGCAGAAGTTGTTCTTCCGTTTCCATGCGAGACCAAGGCGTTCATCGAGTCTGCGCGCCTGGAAGTACAGCGCGATGATCATCGCATAGGATGAGAATCCAAACAGGAGCCCGAGCACGATCACGGGCTTGCTTGGCGAGCTCACAAGGAAGTCGTACATGCAGTGCATGAGGACTGCAGTGGAGAATCCTCCCACGAGGAGCCACGGCTTTCCTTTTCCGAGTTTGCAGTGTGCGACAGTGAAGCCGAAGACAGCGCATGTGGTTGCGTGGAAGAACGGGTCGAGCAGGATGCGGAAGACGCCGACCTTTCCTCCATGACCCACCAGATATCCGAGATCCTCCAGCAGGCTGAATGCCTGCCCGCTGAGTGCAAAGTAGATGATCCCGCCCGTATAGTCACGGAAGTACCGCCGTTTCCATATGAGGATGAGCACAGGGATGCTCTTCATGCTCTCTTCGACTATGCCCACGACCAGGAACGTCACCAATCCGAGCAGGTCAGTAGTGGGGTTGAAGTTGGGAATGACGAGCGGTTCAACGATGGAGGCGATGACAACAGCCGGAACGCTCATTGCGAAGATGATTGCGATATCGCTTGCTGAGGCTTTTGCTCCATGATCGAGCTTGAGGAGAAAGAGGAGCAGGAGAGCGATTGCTGCGAAATCTAGGACGAATGCGAGGAGAAACATGGTTACTGGCTATGCATCCAGATGCCTATGGGAATGAGGAGGAGCCACAGCAGCGCAACGTATATCCAGAAGAGAGTGAGCTCCCTGTAGGTTACAGCACGGGCAACAATGGGTTGCGAGCCATGCAGCCGCGCTCCGCACTGGGGACATCGATCCGTCTCAGTAGTGTAGTGACCGCAGCGGGAGCAGTACATCGTGGAGACTATGATCGCACGTTTTGCTGCGCATCCTTTTCCTCGCCTTTCGGGGAAGCTGGCGTCACTCCCTTGGGTTGCCGCGGGGTCTCTGGATCGGAAGGGGTGGCTGCTGCAAGGAGTGTCCGCACTGCTGCCAGCCGGTCCTTGGAGCCGAGGGCTGTGATGCGGTCATTGGGGAGGAGCACGGTGTCTCCAGTGGGGATGAATGTCTCCTTTCCACGTTCAACCTGGGTGATGAGCACACCGAGGGGCAGGGGTGCTGTGCGGAGTGGGAGGTGCACGAGGGGGGATCCTTGGGCGAGCGGCACCTCCAGCACATTGTCAGGATTCCCTGTATACGAGACACGGCGGAGACTCCGGAGGAGGGTATAGCGGTAGCCGCGGACAAGGTCGGAGCTGGAAACGATGCCACGGATGCGCCGCTCTCCGTCGACAATGGGGATCCAGGGCTGCTGCGTGTTGATGAGCATTTCGAGGAGGATGCTGCCACGTGTCTCGAGCATGGCAGGCGCAAGGGCTTCATCCATGACCTGCTCGATGATGGTACCTGCTTTCACCGTCTTCCCTGCAAGGACATGGGCATCAAGTCCGCCCACATACCGTTCATCCTTTGAAATGACAGGAGCTCCATTCAGCCCAGACGATTCAAACAGGCGCGCTGCATCTTCCACAGTGTCGCTCGTCCGCAGTATGAGGCGGGGCTTCGCCATGACCTGCGCTGCTGTCAGGCTTGCAAGAAGCGGCATGCCTGCAATGAGCTGGTGGGCAGGGGAATCATCACGACTCCGGAGCTGGCTCTGGTATATCGTTGCATCGCTGCGTCGGATGATGAGAGTGGCAAGTCCCACTGCAACCATTGCTGGGAATATGAGGGAGAGCGTGCCTGTCATCTCAGCTACCATGAGCATCACGGCGAGTGGGGCACGGGAGATGCTCCCGAAGCATGCCATCATGCCAACGATGACATATGGTGCAGGGTCGAGCGCAGTACCTGGCAGGATGGGTTGCGTTATCTTCCAGACCGCTGCGCCAACAAACGCGCCAATGACCATTCCTGGACCAAAGATGCCTCCTGACCCTCCAGATCCTATGGAAAGACCTGTCGCGAGAATCCGTGCGAGTGGAATGACGCAAATGAGCCAGAGCGGCATTGCAGCAAGGGAGCGGCTGAGTGAAACCTGGATCCACCCATATCCCGTTCCAATGACCTGGGGAACGACGAGTGCGATGCATCCGACAATGATGCCACCGATCATGGGGCGGAGTACCTGGGGAATGCGAGAGTGGCTGAATCTGTGCGCTATGCCGTAGAATCCCCGGGCATACAGGAGTCCGATGCCTCCAGAGACAAGACCGATGATGGCAAACCACACAAGCTGCGTGGGGTGGACAAGATGGTAGGAAACCGTGTTGCCAAACAGTGGGCCATACCCCTCAAAGAGTCCGAAGACAAGGTAGGCGACTGTTGATGCGATGAATGACGGGAGAAGCGCCTCCACTTCGAAGTCATCCCGGTACATGATCTCCGTTGCAAGCACAGCACCGCCAAGTGGAGCCCCGAAGATGGCGCCTATGCCTGAGCCAACTCCACTGGCAACGGCGATGCGTGAATCCGTGGGATTGAGGTCAAAGATGCGGGCAAGGAACGATCCGAATCCAGCACTGATCTGGCCAGTGGGACCCTCGCGGCCTCCAGATCCTCCACTTCCGATCGTGATGGCGGAAGCGATGATCTTGATGAGCACTGCTCGGATCCGGATGCTCTTCGGGTTGTGGTGGACAGCGGAGATGGCCGCATCCGTGCCATGGCCCTCTGCCTCGGGAGCGAAGTTGAAGACGAGTATTGCACTGATGAGTCCGCCAAAACCGACAATTGCTGGAACGAGGTACGGTCGAAGATATCCTGAGGAGGCAGTGCGGAAGCCCTCGCCAATGGGTGAGGGGAGCGTGTATCCGGCAACGTACTCGAACAGGAAGGTGCTGGCTGTAGTGAGGGCAGCATAGAATACGACAGCACCAAGACCTGCAATGATGCCAATGAGGATCCCAAGCACCAGCCACTTTTCGACATATGTCGCCCCTGCAAACCAGCGGCTGAGACGGCTTCTTGTAGAAGCTATGCGGAGCTGAATCGGGACCGGAATCAGCGAGGCGAGTGGCATGTGCATCCAGAAAAATGAGGGCAGTGGGGGTGTGCATGCGAAACAATACCGCAATGCAACATAGAGTCATTATACCAAGAATTGAGATGGATTCATACGGGGATGCGTGTTAAGCCTCCCGCATCGTCAACTGCGAAGCACACCCTGACAGTGGTGCAGGAGATGGATGTGAACGAAGTGGAGTCATGGATGCTGCTGATGAGCGTGGTGGAAGTGCGTCCAATGCGGACAGCTGTTCCTTCGCGGGTGACACCTATGCAGGGCTGGTTCGCAGCACAGTCGACGCTTGTGAAGGAGAGCTGGTTCTCGAACGTTCTCCTGATCGTAATTCCTGTGCTTCGATATTCAAGAATGTCACCATTGCGTGCTGTGACGGTGCAGCTGGATCCTGACGAGCAGGCAACGGACGTGAATGCTGTTGTCGCATCAACATGGTGCTGAACAGTCACCCCAGTGCCGTGTATGAGGTACAGCGAGGCAGTGCGCGTTGCTGCGAGGCACATCCCTGTCGCTGGACAGCTTATGGTGCCGAAGCTCGACGTTATGCTGTGTGGATGGAGCACATGCCAGGTTCCTTCCCGGAAGAGGAGAATGTTGCCTTCACGGTCCAGCGCATCACAGACGGTTCTTGAGGCGCAGGAGACGGAGGTGAAACCGGTGACGGGATCCGCGTGGTAGGCTGCGTTCCACACGCTTCCATTCCAGGTGAATGCATTTCCTGTCCTGTCGACAGCAACACAGAATGATGTCGAGACGCATGAGACAGAGGAGAATCCGCCCTCCGTGTCAATTCTTGAAGGGGCGTGCCATTTGCCGCTCCGCAGCATCACAACTTCACCAATCCTGTCGACTGCCACGCAGAAGGCTGGAGACGTGCAGGAGATGGAGACAAGTCCCGTGTTCGCATCGATGAGTGTGCCAGGCGTCACCTGAAATTCGCCTGCACCCAGTCCAAAAAGAAGTGCGCCTGCACATGCGCAGGCGAGGACGACATAGAATGCGAGCGATGTCCGTGATTCGCCACGGAAGACTCTTGGAAGAGCTGTGCGTGCGGATGCAGGGTTTGACGGGTACACATTCCACTATCACGCATTCTGCCAAACGCGCGCAAACGCTCCATGGGTCCGAATATCCGGAACGGGGATCGGGAAAGGGGTGCTGCATATGCACTCCAGGGCGGATGCTTGCATAATGGACACGTGAATCGAGTGTCCTGCAGGCTGTGGCAACTGGTTGGGAGCATGCTCCTTGTTCTTGCATGCCTTGGTCAGGCGGGCACAGCGTCAGCTGCAGCCGCCTCTTACGGGTGGAGCAGCACGACAACCTACAACTACGCCTCATCCAACAACTACCTCTATGGCATCAGCTGTGTGACCAAGACATACTGCATCGGCGTTGGATCGTACTACGGGAGTGGCCAGACTGTGGGTGAGCTGTGGAATGGAAGCACATGGTCACAGCTCACCACACTCAACCCCTCAGGGACATCGAATGATCTCATGGCAGTCTCCTGCACGTCCACGACGTTCTGTCTTGGTGTGGGCTACTACAGCACTGGCACGTACAATCAGACGCTTGCGGAAACATGGAATGGCACAGCATGGTCCACTGTCCTTCCCAACAACCCCGGAGGCGCATCGACAAACAACCAGCTTGCCAGTGTGGATTGTCTCTCGTCCACATACTGCATCGCTGTTGGATGGTACTGCCTTTCCGCATGCACCTCGACCACCCATATCGACCAGGTCATCATCGAGGAGTTCACCGGAAGCTCGTGGACGACAATGACTGGCTACAACACCTCGATAAGCCAGCAGAACCAGCTGGATGGAGTGTCGTGCGTTACGACGTCCTACTGCTTCGCAGTCGGCCAGTACTACACGGGAACATACACGCAGGCGCTTGGCGAATACTGGAATGGCAGCACCTGGGCTTCCTCCAGTCTTACAGACTACAGCACCACAGTGAGCATGTACCTCTACAGTGTGAGCTGTGTCACAACCACCTTCTGCATGGCTGTGGGAAATTACTTTGGGGGAACGCCAAATGGGGCGGACTACGCGGAGTACTGGGATGGTACGACGTGGAACTCGGAAAATGCCCTTCCGAATCCAGGCCCGTCGGGCAACCTGCTGTCTTCCGTTGACTGCACCTCCATCACCACATGCGTTGCTGCTGCGGACTACACGAACGCCGGAGGCACCATCCAGGCCTCAGCACTTGAATATGCGGGGGGCAGCTGGAGTGTGGATCCGAATGTGCCAAACACAAGCTCCACTCTGAAGAACTACGTCTTCACCGTGTCCTGCACTGACGAGGGCACGTTCTGCGCCATGAGTGGACTCGCAATGGGTACGACGTACTACGCGAACATTGCCATCATGGGACAGCTGGAAAATGCAGTGGCGCTATCACTGACTGTCACAGGAGCTGCTCTGGATTTCTCCACAGCACCATCTGGGTTTTCCTTCCAGGGCATCACGCTCAACGGAACAACCCAGACAGTGTCAGGCACCGAGACGCTTGATGTCGGAGATCTGAGTGGCAGTGGAAGTGGATGGAATGTGAGTCTTGCTGCCACTCCGTTCACCAATGGTTCACATCAGCTCGCCAACACGGACTTCTCGGTACCGGCCACGCCTGCAGTCACCTGTCAGGTGAGCGGCAGCTGCATTGTGGCAAGTCTCAACGCTGCACTCTATGCATATACGCTGCCAGCAACTGGATCGACTAAGCTTCTGTCCGCTGCAGCCGGTACGGGTATGGGAAACCAGGTGGTGAGCATAGTTTGGAATGCGACACTTCCTGGCAACATCTATGCTGGCAGCTACTCGTCCACATGGCAGATCACGCTGGCAGCGGGTCCCTAGCTGTCAGGAGAGTCCGGATGTCTGGAGGAGAGTTGCTGCAGCCTCGTCATTTCCCAGTTCAGTGACTGGGATGCGGTCAGTTGGCAACGTGGACAGAGGTGGAAGTGCTGCATTTGGCGCAACGCCTGGAAGCACCGGGTACTCGAAGTCGTCCCCTGAGGCGAGCATCTTCTGGCCTTCACTGCTCACAACAAAGCGGATGAATGCAAGCCCAGCCCCGGGGTGGGGAGCATGGGCGAGAAGTGCGATTCCGGAAATGTTGATGACACTTCCCACATCGTGGTTGGGAAAATACGCGAGGGAGCTGTGCATTCCCTGGGTGCCCACCTCGAGTCGGAGACGGTACCAGTAGTACTGGTTGATGATGCCTATGGCAGCCTCCCCATCATTCACTGCATTGGTGACGGACTCGTCATTCTGGTAGAGGTGTGCATGGGACTTCATGGCAGCAAGCCATGAACGCGTGGCAGCAGGGCCGTCAGCATGAAGCATTGCTCCGACAAGGGGAACGAAGTCGGAATCCGTTGGAGCGATGGCGATCTTGCCATCCCACTTTGATTCAGCAAGATCGAGAAGGGAGCGGGGAAGGTTGTGGGAAGTGACGAGTGAGGGGTTGTATACCATGCAGCTGATGCGGAGTGCGACGCCAATCCACTCTCCCCCTGGAGAGACGTCCTCGGATGGAACGCTACTGAGGAGACGTGCGGGGAGCTTCGCGAGGAGATGGTGGTCCTCAAGATTCATGAGTTCCGGCGAGTTCTCCGTGAAATAGACATCCGCTGGTGAATGACTGCCTTCAGAGAGAAGCTGATCTGCGAGAACAACGCCGTCATTGCTGCGGATGGCGACAGCAATGTGGGACTCTGCAGTGAACCGGTCTGCCAGCGCAGCAGTGAGTTCTGTGTGCTGGCCATTGTAGAGGGTGAGTACTGGTCCAGCGGAGGAGTTGCACGCTGCAAGGAGAATGCCCATCACTGCGATTGCAGTCATTGGCAGGGCATGTCTCTTGGAAGATGCCACCTGGAATTCTCCACTGCCTATGAGGCAGCGCTGGACGGACGGTGTTTCGGTGCGCGGATGAGGAGTGTCGCAACGATGACGACGTATACAAGATACACCCCAAGCTGCAGCACTGAGGGGGAGGACGCATAGCCGAGGAAGACATGGAGAATGTCACCGAACGTGCTGTTCTCGCTGATGAACTGGCCGGAATGCCAGACAACCTGGTGGAGAAATGGAATCCATCCGAGCTGCTGAAGGTTTTCAATGGCATCTGCAAGAAGTCCAGCAGCAAAGACAGTCAGAAGGACGCCAAGGACTGTGAAGAACTTGCCGAGATTTATGCGCTTTCCGAGCCGGTACATCATGAATGCTATTGCCAGTGAGAGAGCGAGGCCGAGCAGCCCACCCACGCCAATGCCGCCAGTTCCCTGTGCGAAAACGAGTGCAAGTGTGAACACCATTGTCTCGAGCCCTTCCCTTCCCACTGCCTGGAAGGCGAGAAGTCCAAGCCCCAGCCTCTGCCGTCCATCAAGGGCAACACTCACCTTCGTCCGCAGCTCCGTGGACAGGGAGCGGGCATGATGGTGGAGCCAGAGTGTCATGTACGTGAGGAGCGCTGCAGCGAGAATGTAGGTGGCTGTTTCGAAAATGGTCTGGCCAGTGGTGTTGGCATAGGTATGCACTGTGAGGTACAGGACCACTCCTGCTGCGCAAGCCAGCACAAGTGCTGAGACCACACCCAGGTAGATGTCACGGAAGAGATCCCTCCTGCCGATCTTCGCAAGGTAGGCAAGAAGGATTGCAACGATGAGGCTACCCTCAACCCCCTCCCTCAGAAAAATGAAGAATGCACCAGCCATCACTGATAATCCTACCAAATCGATATGGTTTCTTCAGCCTCCCTGCTGGGGAGTACGTCCAATAGCGCCTTCTGGATCAGCAGGAGTCCTGGCAGGAGCTGGGAAGCAGGCTGCCCGGCCCGTGAGGGAGATGAAGACATCCTCACCAGCATCCCAGGGGACATGGCCCTGGTGGTGCGCAAGGATCTGCTTTGGATAGATGCCGTTCACAGCAAGCGAGATGAGGGAATGCGCTCCAAAGAAGGTGATGGACAGGATGCGTCCATGAACCTGCATGCCAGCATCGTCCGGACGGGCACTGCCATGGAGATGCAGCTGCTCAGGACGGATGAGGATGTGCGCTGGTCCATCCGCCAGATGGCCAAGGATGGGAAGCTTGCCAAGAGCAGTGTTCGCATGATTCTTCGTGATGGTGCCTGTGAGGATGTTGGTCTCACCGAGAAACTGCGCAGTTTCCGGATCCGCTGGTTCCCGGTACACATCCTCGGGCTGGCCAAACTGGCTGATGGTTCCGTTCCGCAGAATGCCGATGTAGTCACCAAGGGAAAACGCTTCCTGCTGATCATGGGTGACGAAGACTGCAGTCGCATGTGTTGCACGCAGCGCTGCAGCGACAGCAGTGCGCGTTGTCTGACGGAGCGAGGCATCAAGTCCAGTGAACGGCTCGTCAAGAACGACACACGATGGTGATGGTGCAAGCGCTCGTGCAAGCGCGACACGCCGCTGCTCGCCACCTGAGAGCTCGTGTGGTCTCCTGTTCCGGTAATTGGCGTTCAGTCCAACAATGGAGAGTATGTGGTCGATGCGGGTGACATCCTTCCGCTCCTTGCGGGGGAGGCCGAATCCCACATTCTCGAGGACAGTGTGGTGCGGAAAAAGGGCGCCTTCCTGTGGGACGTAGCCGATGGCTCTGCGGTGGGGGGGGACAAGGCGGGTGCGGCCGTGAGTGAGCTCACTGTCACCAAGGTGGATGGTTCCCCTGTCAATGGCTACGAGGCCAAGTATCGAGCGCAGCAGGGTCGTCTTGCCGCTTCCTGACGGTCCAACAATGGCAACGATGCTTCCATCGGGGACTGTCAGGTCGAGGTTCGATATCACCTCCCGAGAGCCATATGCCTTTGTCAGCCCGCTGCAGCGCAGTTCACTCATGCGATCTATTATCTCCGCTTTCCAAACCAGCGCATGAGAAGGATGGCTGCAATGCCAGCGAGAAGTGCGAGTGCAAGAGCGAATGGCGCAGCTGCTGCAAAGGCGACAGTGGAGCTGTTCGACCAGAACTCTGTTCCGAGGGTTGTCATGCCAGGAGGGCTGAGCACCTGCGTTGTGGAGAGGTCGCCAAGGACAAATGCGAAGACGAGAACAGCTGCAGCACCGATTCCTGGACGGGCGAGTGGAATGGTGATCCTGCGGATGACACCCAATGGCGTGCTGCCAAGCGTTCTGGCAACGTCCTCCAGTCGGGGCTCTATCTGGCCGAGCGATGTGCGGAGCGCCACAACAGCCAGGGGAATGTACAGGATGACGTACGCATAGATGAGGAGCGGGACAGTCTCATACAGCCACGGTGTCACAGTGCTTGCACCACTGCTGATTGCGATCGCTGCCACAAGGTCAGGGAGGGCGAAGGCAAGGAACACTGTCCGTTCCATCATGTTTGCCAGGAACGTTGGATGGCGCGTGATGAGGAGCGCAACAGGAAACGCGAGCAGGACTGTGCATGCTGCAGTGCTGACACCAAGCATGAGGGATGTGAGCGTTGATGCGGGCAGTGCCTGAATGCTGAGCGAGGCGAGATTGAGAGCGAGGCTGCTTCCAGAAGTGAACCAGTAGATGAGGGTGGCAATGGGAAGGGCAATGCCAACACCAGCGAAGATGATGAGGAGCCCAAGGCGGATGGGAAGGGTGCGCATGCTGGGCGAAAGCTGTATGGGCCTCAGCGCACCGTGCGCGAGGCGTGTGTAGTTGCGGTTGCCACGCAGGAGGCGTTCGCCAGCAAGAAGGATGAGGCAGCAGAGGATGGAGGAAATGGAGAGGACTGCTGCGCCAGAGCTGCTGAAGCTCGTCTGGTATTGGGCGTATATCGAAGTGCTCACAGTCTGGAAGGAGAGGGCAACAAACGCATCGAACTCCACGAGTGCATCGAGTCCAACAAGGAGCATGCTTCCGAGCAGCGCAGGCCAGAGCTGTGGCAGCACCACGCTGAAGAAGGTCTTGAGTGGAGAGCTTCCCATGCTCTGGGCAACCTCCTCAAGAGCGTGATCGAGTCCACGAAGGGCAGCACTCACAAGAAGAAAGACGAGTGGTGAATACGACACAACTATGATGCCGATTGCACCGGGCTCGCCCTGGAAGAGCGGTCCGAGGTGAGCCCACGTGTAACTGGTGACAAAGAGCGGCATGGTGAGCGGAGCAACGAGGAGCACTGACCAGACAGCCTTAAGGGGTATGGCAGTGCGCTCAATGAGCCATGCCTCCACTGTGCCAAGAATGCCGCAGAGCGGGGTTGCGATGAGTGCGACTTCAACCGTGTTGCCAATGAGGTTCCAGGAACCCGTCGAGGCGAGGAGGTGCGCAGCATGGGGAACGCCGTCCTTCAGGGCTTCGTGCAGCGTGATGCCTATGGGGATGAGAACCAGGAGATCCACCAGTGCGCAGACGGCAATGAGAGCTGCTGGAGGAGTCGGAATGCGTCCCTTCCGGGCAGTCGGGGAGTCAGTCAGTGCAGGGGATGCGAGGGACATCTGGGTCCCATCGTACACTCCGCATTGATGCCTGAACTACTTCCCTGCAGGAGAATCCTTCACGATGGATGGCCAGCCATCCGCATGCCATGCAAGCGGGACAAGGAAGGGATACCTGGTGCCGTGGTATGCGCCATGGGGATATGCGTGGTACACGAGGTACCAGGCTCCGTTCGTGTGGACTACGGAACCGCCTCCTGGTCCATACCACAGGTTGGAACTCGAGAGAACAGGATTGGCAGGGTTGGGCATGAAGGGTCCATCGGGAGTTCGTGCACGAGCGACACCCTCTGCATACGATGGGGTCGCAAACCTGTTTCCGCTGTAGAAGAGGTAGTACCACCCGTCATGCTCCACAACTGACGGTCCTTCGACTATTCCCCCTGTCCATGGTTCCTTCGCGCCAAAGACGAGAACGGGTTTGGATATCGTCTGAAGTCCGTCCTGCGCAAGGCGCTGCATGTAGATTCCCGTGGGTTTGCCATTGGAATTGCCGTCAGATTTCCAGTAGAGATACAGCGATCCGTCCCCAGTTCGGAGAACTGCAGGATCGATAGCGCCCGATCCCACTCCACACTGCAGGATGCCATTCCCTGTATACGGCCCAGTCGCTTCAGTGGAGGTGGCAACTCCGATGCACCGCTCCTTTGCGGATGTGGCAGCTGTGTAGTACAGGACGTACATTCCGTCAACTTTGTGAATTTCGGGAGCCCAGTAACCGCGGGATGTCCAGTCGGGTGTCATCCCTTCTGGAAACGCATGCGCAGTGGGGGCTGTGGGCCAGCGTGTGAGGGAAGGACTCTTCCGGAGGGGGAATGCGCCATTCCTGCTGCCCGTGCAGCTCAGAAGATATGAGCTTCCAGTGGGGAGGATGGATGGATCTGGACAGTTGGCATGGACTAGCGGAGTCACAGCTGGAGCAACAGACTGTCCAGTGACAGGATATGAGGGTTCCTGTGGCGCTTCCGTGATCACTGCAGCACTTCCGAGGACCAAGGCGCATGCCACTGCAGCACGGCGGAAGCGACTCCTGCTGCGGAGGGGCGCGTGATGGAGGGCTGGCGACTGCAGACGACAGCTTTCCATCCTTTGTGGTGTAGTGCGTTCGAGTTCCATTAGCCCTATGAAGTGCACCTGCAAACCTGACGTTCCTTCCATCCTGCATGAGGGGAGCAGACATTGCAGAGACAAACAGCGGAAAGCGATGCAGCTGGCAAGGCGTGGTGCAGGTCGTACACTGGAATTGGAAGTTGACTCCCTTTCCTTGGCAATGGGCAGCCCGTGCCCACCATGTTCCTCAAGCTGACGCAACAGGCATCAGGATGTGCTGCGTGCTCTGAAGCCAAGGTACGCACTGAGGACCAGTATGGCGAGGCCCACGATCTCCAGCAGAAGGGAGATGAATCCGTTGGGAAGGCCAGCAAACCCCTGGGTGATGGTGGATGCGGCAAGAGGAGCGCTTGAACCGATGAGCAGGGAGGAGCCAGCCGAATCGAGACCCAGCACTGCGATTGTGCCGGAACTGCTGCCTGCAAGGGCATTCGCCATGCCTCCATTGAATGTTGAGAAGTTGATGTGCGAATTCACGCTCCATGTGCTTCCGTTCCAATGCGCAAGGAAGGGCTGGAAAGCGTTGGGATTTCCTATGGTGTTCGAGTAGCCGCCACACACCCAGACATTTGAAGCGGAGAATGCATGAACATCCTGGACGCTGATAAGGAGGGAGGTGGGGAATCCCTTCGTTGGCAGCGTCTGCCAGCGTGTCCCATTCCAATGGGCAACGAGAGGAATCGATGCCTGAGTAGCCTTTGTGTGTCCGGAAAGCTGTGGATTGGGATAGGTTCCCACAGCCCAGCCATCAGTGGGACTGTCGAAGCTCAAACGCATGATGTTGACATTCGTGCGTGCGCCTGAAGGAATGCCTGCAATGGGTACGGTGTTCCAGGAGGAACCAGTCCAGTGGAGGATGTCGGGCAGCCCCTTCGAGCCGATCCAGCCTGCAGCCCACACATTCGTGCGGGAAAGCGCGATGACTGACTGCAGACCCGTTCCTGTTCCTGGGGAGGGAAGTGCATGCCACTTCGCCCCGTCATAGTGGTATGCGACAGTCTGGTATGGGGGATTCTTCTTGCTGCTGACAAAGCCCACGGTCCAGACATCCGATGCCGATGGTGCTGAGACACTGAAGAAGTTTCCACCGGAGGGTAGGCCTGAAGGTGTCATGTTTTTCCATGTGCTGCCATTCCACCTCGTAATGAGGGGCTGCCAGGGGATCGAGTCACTGTACTGGGAGCTGTTCTGTGTGGCTCCAACAGCCCATACTGCTCCATTGGCGCCTGAGGTTCCAGAAATGAGCTGGCTCATGACTCCTGCAGGGGCAGGATGTGTCGCATGCCAGGATGAGCCGTCCCAGTATGCAGCGGAGGCATAGACCTGGGCAACTGAGCTTCCTGGAGCGGGAACAGTCGAATGCGACCCGAATGCCCATATCTGCGAGCCTGAAAAGGAAAGACCAGTGAACATCGTTGTGTTGTTGGGATAGATCTGGTCTGACCACCCGTTTCCCGCTCCTTCAAAACCTGCGATGCCTATGACAAGTCCAATCACAGCGATCAGGACTGGAAGGGCGATTCTCCTGCTGAGCGATGGCTGTCCAGCAGTGTGGACTGGCTTCGTGTTGGTCATGACGTCATGTTCCTCGGTGGGCGGGATGGGGAAGATGAAGCTTCAGAACGGGAGGACTGCCAGCTACGAAATTGGCTGTTCCTGCTTCACGATGAGGGTCATCTGATCTTCGTTGATGTACTGGATTATTGTGGACTGCCAGAGGTAGGAAACATAGTTCGAAGTGAGCTTGTTGTACGAGTCGGGATAGGAGAGGGGCTGCGTGTAGTAGTACGGCACGCTTCTCGCTCCAACATAGCTGAAGTTGTGCGTGTGGATCACCTGGTGCACGAGCGAAGTCGGGTGGGCGACAGGAGTGTAGGACGTGA
>JAJZLL010000012.1 GCA_021803465.1 bacterium | reverse complement strand
TATTCAATGGATCGGTCTGGTTCAAACGTGAGGCGCGGGATGGTCTTGAGGTTCTCAAGACGCTGGCCGAGCTGCATGCGGAGATATCCCTCTGCACGGCGCAGTGCGCGAAAGACTGTGTGGCGGACTGCGCTGTCTCCAGTGACACTCACCTTGAGCGTTGCATGCCTGAGGTCTGGGGAGAGATCGACATCCGTGATGGCGGCCATGGCAAGAGCAGGATCGTTCATCTCCCGCCGCATGAGCTCGGACACTTCACGCCTGAGCTGCTGCGCAATGCGGTCCTTTCGTGCTCCACCACGCTGGTACGCCTTTGGGAGGGTAGGGAGAGCAATCTCCTGTCCCCGCTTGCGGGATGTCACTCCTCCTGCTCCCGGATGTATGCCACAAGGACATCGCCTTCCTCGAACTGGTCGAAGGCATCGAGGGAGACACCGCAGTCATATCCCTTTGCGACTTCACGGACATCGTCCTTGAACCGCTTGAGCTGCTTGATGCCCGACCGTGCGATCTCCTGCTCCTTGCGCAGCACGACAATGGTCGACTGCCGCGTGATCTTGCCATCCTGGACATTAGCTCCCGCAATGGAGTTCTTGCCATCGAAGACATAGATCTTCCGCACTTCAGCACGTCCAATTTCGACATCGTGGAAGACAGGCTCCCGCAGGCCCTTGATCGCCTTCTCGAGATCCTCCGTCACACGGTAGACAACATCGTAGAGCCGCACATCGACTCCTTCCTCGTCCGCAAGCTGCTTCACACGGTCGTCATAGCGGACATTGAAGCCGATGATGATCGCCTGGCTTGCAGCAGCAAGATTGACATCAGACTCCGTGATGGCGCCAACACCCTCCGCAACGAACTTGATGTTCACCTCATCGTTCTGGAGTTTCTGGATCTGTCCCTTGACTGCTTCAATCGTTCCCTGCGCATCAGCCTTGAGGATGAGGGTGAAGCTCTTGGGTTCGCCTTCCTTCGCACGTGCAGCAAGCTCCTCAAGAGTGAGTCTGCGGGAGGGATACGATAGCCGCTCTGCCTTCTGGCGTGAGAACAGCTCCGCAATGCTCCTCGCCTCACGCTCTGTGGCAACGACCTGCGCGAGTGCGCCTGCCTCAACCACATCGGAGAGTCCAGTCACAACGACTGGCATGCTGGGAACAGCCTCCTTCACCTTCTTCCCCATGTCATCGATGAGTGCGCGCACCTTCCCAAACGTTCCCCCGACAACAATGTTGTCTCCAACATGGAGCGTGCCGTTCTGGACAAGGAGTGTCGCAATGGGACCTCGGCCCCGCTCGAGGTGGGAGTCGATGACTGTGCCAACTGCAAGCCTGTTCGGATTTGCCCGGGGCTCCTGGATGTCGCTCACAAGGAGGATCATCTCGAGAAGCTCGGCAATGCCCTCACCGCTCTTTGCGCTCGTCCTCACCATGGTCGTGTTGCCACCGTACTGGTCGCTGAGGAGCTCGTATTCAGCAAGCTGCGCAAGCACCTTGTCCACATTCGCGCCTGGTTTGTCGATCTTGTTGATTGCGACAAGGATCGGCACACCAGCACTTCTCGCATGCTGGATCGCCTCCTCGGTCTGCGGCATGACACCGTCATCCGCAGCAACGACAAGGACAGCTACGTCCGTCACGACAGCGCCGCGTGCACGCATGGCAGTGAAGGCCTCATGGCCTGGCGTGTCGATGAAGGTGATGAGCCTGTGGTTCTTTTCCACCTGGTACGCGCCAATGCGCTGGGTGATGCCTCCAGCCTCGGAATCCGCAACCTTTGTTGCGCGGATGGCATCGAGCAGGGAGGTCTTGCCATGGTCAACATGCCCCATGACGACAACGACAGGAGGCCGCGGCACAAGCGATGCGGGATCCTCCTTCGAGAGATCGAGGAGTGGGTGGCGCTGTGCGCCAGCCTCAAGCGAAGCCTCTTCACTCACGGCCTCGACATTGAAATGGTCAGCAGCAAGAGCAGCTGTCTCGTAGTCGATCGTCTGGGTCACTGTCGCCATGACACCGTTCTGCAGCAGGTACTTGATGATGGTTGCAGCAGAGACATCCAGCAGTCGCGAGAGGTCTCCGATGGTGAGTGACGATGGAATCGTAACCGTTCTTCGGTTTGCAGTGACGATGATCTACTCCTCCTTTGAACGTGCATGAGAAAGTGCGGAAAGCACGTCCTCAAGTGGTATACCTTGTTCCATCATACGCAAACCTCGTGCGAGGGATCTGCTCCTGTGCGCACGCCCAGCGCAGTCTTCAGGATGGTCCCGGCAGAGGTACACGCTCCTGCCAGGGAGCCGGCTTGTCCCATCGACTGCGATGAGACTGTCTCCAGTAGGAGTGTACTTGAGACGTATGAGCTCCTCCACGGGACGCCGTGTACGGCATCCCTGGCACATGCGCACTGGTGTCATGATGGCCCGTCGAGGCTCTCGTGCTTCTCCAGATCCGCATCATTAGGACGGATGTCGATCTTCCATCCAGTGAGCTTCGCAACAAGGCGGGCGTTCTCCCCCCCCTTCCCTATTGCAAGGGACAGCTGTCCTGGTGGCACAAGGACTGTCGCGATGTGGTTCTCCTCGTCAAGGAGCACTCGTTCCACAGTGGCGGGTGCAAGAGCATTCGCGATGTACGTTGCAGTGTCAGCACTCCATGTGACGATATGCACATGCTCGCCGCCAAGCTGCGTGACGATCGACCGGTGCCTGACCCCCTTTGGGCCAATGCACGCTCCCTGCGCATCGATCGCTGCGTCGAGCGCATGGACTGCGACCTTGGAGCGTCTTCCCGCTTCCCGGGAGACAGCATCGATAACGATCTGCCCCTGGGAGATCTCTGGGATCTCCTGCTCGAGGATGCGCCGCACCAGCATGGGATGGCTTCTCGAGACGATGGCGACAATGCTTCCCGCGTACTTCCGGGCACCAAGCACAATGATCTTCGTGTGCGTGTGGGACTGGAGCATCTCTCCTGGGATCTGCTCATGCGGCGGGAGGAGGGCCAGAAAGTCGTCTCCCCTGAGAAGCCATGTGTCTTCTTCGCTCCCCTCAAGTATCGCATCGATCATGAAGCCCTTCTTTTCGATGATTGCACTGGAAATCTGGTGGGACTCCTTCATGAGCTTCTGTTCCTCGAGGCTCATGCGGATGATGCGGACTGCCTGACGGATGACACTGTCACTGAGCTGGAGCAGGGTCTCATCCGCTCCCTGGTGGGCACTGTGCATCGTGTATGAGCCATCACTCTCGAGATGCGCACGGATCTCCGCATCATCGCTCACCTGCTGCCTGTACGCTGCAACGAGTGCACGCTCAACGATGTCCGTGATCTCACGCTTCGAGAGTGTTCCTTCCTCAGCGAGATCCGCGAGTGCAGCCCTGAGAATGTTCGGCCTGTCAGCTGTCTCAGGCTGCTGGACGTGGGTACGGAGGGGACGGGAGCGCTGCGCCACGTCAGATGTCCACCAGTATCTTTCCAGACTGGACAGAAGTCGTCGGGATGACGAGAGGCTTCCGCTGCTGCTTCTTCCGGATCTCGACTGTCGTGAGCTCTGAACTGTAGGCAAGAAGATGTCCTTCAACAGTCACTGGAGCGGATCCTTCCTCGCTGTAGACGATGCGGACCTTCCTTCCCACTGCTCCCTGCCATGCCTCTGGAGTGCGCAGTGGACGCTCAGCTCCAGGTGAGGACACCTGGAGGTCGTACGGCTTCTGGGAGATCTCGTAGACATCGAGCACATCTGTGAGAACGTTCGACACCTTCTCGCACTCGTCGAGGCCCACTCCCGCTTCCGTGTCGATCATGATCTGAAGAATCGTCCGCCGATGCTCATGGAGCCAGCGCACACCATGGAGCGTCACATCACACTGCGCAAGCGCTGGTGCAATGATCTCTCCAATTGTCTCGGGAGAGGCTGCACCATGCGGCTGTGGTGTGGGTCGGGTGTGGCTTGGTGGGGACGGCTGGCTCATGACAGTACGCCACCCATTGTAGCGAAAACATTGGCACTGCCTGTGATATCTCGGACTGGCCCTGTGGAGATGCCCTGCCGACTACGATGACCGTGCAAGTGACCTCGCATTCCTGCGCCCCCGGGTGGGAAGTGGCGGATGGAGGATCCTGTCAGCTGCATTCCAGGCCACAAGAAGCGTGCTCGCATTGAAGATGGAGCTGTAGGTGCCCGTCACGATGCCAATGAGAAGCGCGAGCACGAAGCCCTGGATCGACGTGCCTCCGTAGAGGATGAGCGCAAGGAGGACGAAGACGACTGTGAGGGCTGTGTTGATGGAACGTGTCATGGTCTGCAGTGTCGAGAGGTTGACGATCTGCTCGAAGGTGAACTTCGGACCGACACGGAGGTTCTCACGGATGCGGTCAAAGACGACGATCGTGTCATGGATGGAGAACGCTATCGAGGTGAGGACAGCTGTGATGAAGAGGCTGTTCACATCGCCAAGCACAGTGAAATGTCCAAGGATGGCCCAGATGCCGAGCAGCACGAACACGTCATGGAGAAGCTTGAAGAGGGTAGTCACACTGAATCGCCACGGTGACATGAACCGCTGGCCCCTGAAGACTAGCGCGAGGTAGAGTGCGATGCAGCATGCAGCGACAGCAACGAGCAGCACGGAGTTCTGCACTGTGGAGCTTGCGATGCTTGGTCCCACTGTGGAGACCTGGACATCCGGCTGGCCCTTCGTCTCAGTGAATCCGTAGGTGCTTTTCAGCGTGTTCTCGACATTGAGGATCGTTGCGACTGGCGCAGGGAGGGTCTGGACGACATACGTGTTGGTTCCCTGCTGTTCGACAGCTGGCTGGAGGGAGGCGTACTTCTGCTGGAGGGTATGGGCAACAGCCTGCTGCGTTGTCTTTGTTGACAGCGTTGCAGTGATCTGGTTTCCACCAGCGAAGTCGAGTCCAAGACGGAAACCCCAGCCTGCCATCGCGATGATGCCTGGCACGATGATGAGGACGGAGATGAGGAAGAAGAGGTTTCGGGAAGTGACAATGTCGAACTTCCCCCTGCGTGGCAGCGCTTCAATCTGCGGATTGAGGCGGGCGTACCGTTCAGGCTTCTTGCCGAATGGAAGTGCCAGGGCGATGCGGAAGAGGACCTGGACAATGACGACAGCAGTGAAGAACGAGACCATGACGCCAAGTCCAAGGGTGAGTGCGAACCCCTTGACGACATCGTTGCCAAAGACCCACAGCACAAGGCACGCGATGATCGTAGAGAAGTTGCTGTCACGGATTGCGGGGAAGGCTCTTCGGAAGCCTGTCTCGACTGCGAGCGCGAGTCTTCTTCCATGGCGGAGCTCATCACGTATGCGCTCGAAGATGAGGACGTTCGCATCGACTGCCATGCCCACGCTCAGCACGAAGCCAGCAAGTCCTGCGAGGGAGAGCGTGACAGGGATGAGCTTGTAGAGAGCGAGGACTATGCCCGCATAGATGATGAGGGCTATGCTTGCGAGGAGCCCTGCGAAGCGGTAGTACCCGATCATGAACACAATGACGATGATGAGTCCAAGCAGCCCTGCAATGAGGCTCTCAGTGACTGTCGCCTTTCCAAGCGTTGCACTCACTGAGGTCGACTGGACAATGGAGATCTGGGCTGGCAGGGCACCTGCATTGATCTGCTCGGAGAGGTTTGTCGCCTGCTGGAGGGTGAAGTTGCCTGTGATCTCCGTGTTGTAGTACTGGCCACCCTGCTGGACGTACGGTGCTGTGATGACCTGGTTGTCAAGGAAGATCGCGATGTGGGAGCGGGCATCGTTTGGTCCGTACTGGACGTAGTTGTTGTAGGCAGCCTGGGTGATGTTGTGCCACTCGTTCGCGCCCTGTGCGTTGAAGGTGATGCTCACTCCTGGCGAAGCGGATCCCTGCGGGTAGTTGACACTTGATGAGGCGACATCCGTTGCAGGAAGCTTCGTGTCAATCTTCCAGTGGTAGCCAGGGTAGTAGTAGAGGGAGTTTGTGAACTGCGCTGTGTCGTAGAGGCCATGCTGGTCCGCAATGAATTTAGGGTCCTTGGGATTTGGTGTTCCCTGGACTGGTGTCGCAAAATACAGCCGGGATGTCTTCCCCACGACACTCTCCGCTTCCTGGAGGTTCACGCCAGGAATGATGACCTCAACCTGGTCGTTGCCCACTGCCTGGACAGTGGACTCTGTCACGCCAAGGCTGTTCACACGCTTCCTGAGAATGGTGACAGTCTGCTGCTGCACATTTGCGAGGTTGGACTTGCCTCCTGGCACGCCTTCCGTGCAGGCGTTGCCCGTTCCCTGTGGATCATTCTTCCCAAGGCAGATGGCAATGGTGAGATCCGTGCCGCCCTGGAGATCTATGCCCTTGTGGATGTAGAGTGGCGAGCCGAAGAGTGTTGGATTCGATGTGAGCGGATGCGGGAGCGGCTCATGGACGACGAAGTACCGGTACGTCAGGCTGTACGTGTCAATGAACAGCGCCCCAAGGACGATGAGACCGACAAGCAAATACCACCATTTCGTGAGACGTACCACAATACGGCAGTGTACCGGAGGAGGCTGCCCTCCTGCTCAGCTGAACGGAGTCACCCCGGTATGCAGAGTGTCTGTGCTGCAGAGTTGAGGATGACAATGACAGCACAGATGCACAGTGACAGGAGGAAAATGATCCACGAGAGTGCTCCCCGAGCCCTTCTGAGGACGATGAATGCAAGCGAGGCGAGCACAGTGCCTCCGTACACGACCATGAGGGTGATGTGGCTCGGGATGCCCTGCGGGCAGGCGAGCTGCAGGCTTGCTGTCTTCGCAGTGGTGAGGATGCTGTACACCTGCCCCCATGCGAATGTGGCAAGGATGATGAGGACGAGTGGAGGCCATGTGGCAGGGGACTTCTCCTCCGGTTTCAGGATCTTCGGGAGATACTTTCCCTGCTCCTCCCTGCTCCATTGAGGATCCGCATCAGGCCCAAACTCCTCAGGCATGTGTCGCCTCCGGTACTGCTCTTTCAGGTGTTCCCTCATCGAGCATCGCGATCCGTTCCGCATGGAAGGAGGCGAAACGGTGCTCTCCAATGGCTGTGCGGACATCCGCCATGAGACGGGCAAGGTGGGTGAGGTTGTGGAGGCTCACAAGACGGTGCGCAAGGATGTCCTGGACATTGAAGAGGTGGCGAAGGTAGGAGCGGGTGCAGGTTGTGCAGGCTGGACACGGACAGCCCTCGACAAGTGGTGTGTGGTCCGTGCGGAACCGTGCCTGCTTGAGGGTGATCGTGCCATGCGGCGTATAGGCGACTCCATGACGGGCGAGTCGTGTTGGCGCAACGCAGTCGAACATGTCCACTCCCTGCGCAATGAGTGCGAGGAGTTCCCTGTCACTCCCAAGACCCATGAAATATCTGGCAGTCGTGGCAGGTATTGCATCAGTGACAGTCCGGGTGAGCTCAATCATGAGCTCGTGGGGCTCACCCACAGACAGTCCCCCAATCGCGAGGCCATCGAACGGCAGTGCTGCGAGCGCTTCTGCGGACTCCTTCCGTGTTGCAGCAGCATAGCCTCCCTGGACAATGCCGAACAGGAGCCCCGTCCCGCTCCTGTGCGCTGCAATGCTTCGTGCTGCCCAGGCATGGGTGCGGTGCATGGTTGCAAGAATTGCCGCATCAGATGATCCGAAGAGTGCAGGGTGGTCAAGGCACATGATGATGTCGCTTCCATACCGCTCCTGGAGCTGCACAGCGTCCTCAGGCGAGAGGAAGAGCTTTGAGCCGTCGTAGGGTGACACGAAGACAATGCCCTCGTCAGAGATTGTTGAAAGGTGGGAGAGGCTCAGCGCCTGGTACCCCCCGCTGTCTGTGAGGATGGGCCCTTCCCAGCCCATGAAGGCATGGAGGCCGCCCACTTCCTCGATGTGCTCGATGCCCGGCCTGCAGGCGAGATGGTACGTGTTTGCAAGGACGATGTCGACCCCTGCAGCTTCAACCTCGGATGGCTGGCATGCGCGGACTGCGCCATGCGTGCCCACAGCCATGAATGTCGGTGTTGGCACTGTTCCATGAGCTGTCGTGAGTGTGCCGAGCCGGGCAGCTCCATCAGTCGCAGTCAGCGCATATGGTGCCTTGCTGTCCATCATGTTGCCGGGTCTTCTCCTGCATGAGCAGGATGCCAGCACAGCATGGCATCACCGTAGGAGAGAAACTGGTAGGCATTGTCGAGGGCCCACTGGTACGCCTGCTTCCAGGATGCGTATCCGAGCAGTGTTGCGACGAGCACAACGAGCGAGGATCCTGGCTGGTGGAAGTTCGTGATGAGGCCATCAAGGCTCCTGAACACATGGCCTGGCCTGATGTAGAGCCGAGTGGATCCAGTGGCACTGTGTACAGTGCTGTCCTCATCCACCACACTCTCCAGGACCCGGACTACTGTCGTTCCAACTGCAACAATGCGGCCACCTGCTCTTCGGGTCGCATTGATGCGGTCAGCGACATTCTCCGTGATGGTGAACCGTTCCTCGTGCATGGTGTGGTCTGTGATGCGCTCTGTCCGGATGGGGAGGAACGTTCCCATGCCAACAGTGAGGTCAATCGTCACATGGCCAATGCCCTGGGCCTCGAGGGTCGCGAGCAGTTCTGCCGTGAAGTGGAGACCTGCAGTGGGAGCAGCAACAGAGCTGGGATCTCCCTCCGCATATACAGTCTGGTAGTAGGAGGTGTCATGGTCTCTGTCATGGATGTACGGAGGGAGTGGCATCTCGCCGTACTCCTCGATCGCGTCAGTGAGTGTTGTGCCCTCGGGCACTGTCCATTCGACTATGCGGGCACCTGGATGGTGCGGCGCATGGGCAGCAATGCGTGCAGTGAGCCTGTCATCGATCGTGACAGTGCTTCCCTCGTGGAGATGCTTTCCTGGGCGGACCAGGCAGATGCTGGAACAGCCATCAGGCAGGAGTTCCACAACAAAGAGCTCCACTGTGCGGCCTTCCCCATCGGTGCCGAAGAGCCGTGCACGACGGACCCGTGTCCTGTTGAGGACAAGAAGGTCTCCTGGCCGCAGGAGATCGGGCAGTTCATGAAAGATATGATTCTCGCACGCTCCATCCGGCTGCACAACAAGGAGTTTCGCCTCATCCCGACGCTCATGTGGCTGCTGTGCAATGCGGTTCTCTGGAAGGTCGTACTGGTAGGCCTCAAGGAGTGTTGGGGTTGTCTTGGCTGTGTCTGCAGCCTCCATGTCTGTCCTCTCAGCCATCCACGCTCTCCTCGTCAGTGAAGGCGAGGAGCTGCTGGGGATCTCCCGCAGCTTCAGCAGGCGCTGAAAGGCCCATGTAGGCGAAGCCCTTCCCTGTGGCAATGCGGCCACGGGGTGTCCTCGCAAGGTATCCAAGCCGGATGAGGAATGGCTCAATCACATCCTCGACTGTATCGGGCTCCTCCTGGATGCCGACTGCAAGCGCATGGAGTCCGACTGGCCTTCCCTTCATGACATCGCAGAGATACAGGAGCACCCGCCTGTCCATTTCATCAAGGCCGAGATCATCTATGCCAAGTAGCGTGAGCGTGGCTGCGACAACCTCCTGTGTGATGGTGCCATCGGAACGGACTTCCGCGAAATCCCTTGCACGCCGCAGCAGGCGGTTCGCTATGCGGGGTGTCCCACGGGAACGTGCTGCAAGCATGTCCGCAGCATCCTGCGTGATTGCGCAGTCGAGGAGACCTGCGGACCGCACGATGATCCGTGCAAGCTCCTCGGGATCATAGTAGTCGAGACGGAGCACAATGCCAAAACGGTCCCGAAGGGGACCTCCAAGCGCACCGACACGTGTGGTGGCTCCGATGACCGTGAAATGGGAAAGGTCGAGGCGGAGTGCCTGTGCACCAGCCCCCTTTCCTGCTACCCAGTCGAAGGCGAAATCCTCCATTGCCGGATACAGTGCCTCTTCCACGGGCCGGGGAAGGCGGTGGATCTCATCCACGAACAGGACTTCCTGATGTTCAAGGCCTGTGAGGATAGAGGCAAGCATGCCCTGATGCTCGATAGCTGGACCGCTTGTCGTACGGACACTCACATTGAGCTCATGGGCAATGATCTGGGCAAGGGTCGTCTTTCCGAGCCCTGGAGGACCGTAGAGAAGGACATGGTCCACAGCATCGTTCCGCTGCCGTGCTGCCTCGATGAGGAGCCCGATCTGCTCACGGATCGTGGACTGGCCGACGAAGTCCGCAAGGGCAGCGGGCCGGAGACGGGTTTCCGTTGCACGGTCATCATCCCGCTCCTGAGGCATGAGTGTGGTGTTCGGTTCAGTCACGGTGTGCTACTCCTGCTCCGAGCCTGCGGAGCGCACTGCTGACAAGATCGTTGACTGCTGGATGTGTTCCATCTGTCTCCTTGAGCACGGCTTCTACTGCTGCATGGGCTTCCCGTTCATTAAACCCGAGACTTGTGAGTGCGACAACAGCCTGTGCTGACGCATCGCCAGGAAGCGGTTCCATCCGCACATCTCCGCCAGGAGTGGACGCGAACGCAGTCACCCTGTCACGGAGATCAAGGATGATCCGTTCCGCTGTCTTCTTTCCGATGCCGGGAGTGAGCGCAAGGGCTGCACTGTTGCCAGACCGGATTGTCGTGGCGAGTGTCTCCCAGGAGCCTGCTCCGAGCATTGCGAGAGCGGCTTTTGGCCCCACACGGTCCACTGTGATGAGAAGCTCAAAGAGCTCCTCCTCCCGTGGATGGAGGAAGCCATAGAGGCGAAGCGCATCTGTCGATACCTGGAGCGATGTGTGGAGGGTGATCTCTCCCCCTATGAGGCCAAGTGAACTCTGGAGAGTGTGCGATGGTGCAAGAACCCGGAAGCCAACTCCATGGACATCCACTACGAGCGCCTCGTCCGAAACGCTTCTCAGCACTCCTGTGAGCAGGGCAATCATGGGCGGGGTGTCCTTCCAGGGAGGCGCTTTGCCCTGCCAAGTGCAGCCATGCGTGCAAGCGGTGCCCTGTGCAGGTGCGTGAGCGCGATGGCGCATGCGTCAAGGACATCATCTGGCCCAGGTATGGGATCCGCAGTCCTGTGGAGCATGTGCTGCACCATCTGCGCAACCTGGTGCTTTGGCGCATCCCCATACCCTGCCACAGCAAGCTTCACTTCGGGAGGGCTGTACTCCTCCACAGGAATGCCATGCTCCGCACAGGCAAGGAGGAGGACTCCCCGTGCCTCGCTCACATGCATGGCAGTTGTGCGGTTTGTGGCGAAGAAGAGCTTCTCCATTGCAGCAACTTCAGGAGCATGCGACTCCAGCACTGCATGGAACCGGTGCGAAAGTTCCATTAAGCGGTCAGGAATGGATGATGTGGAGGCTGTTTCAATGCAGCATGCGTCTATGAGTGACACATGGCCGATTGATCCGTCTATGACTGCCACTCCCAGCCGTCCGTACCCCGGATCGATCCCAACAATGCGCACAGTCAGCTGACCGATTCCAGCACATCGTCAGGGATCTCGGCATTCGCATAGACCTGCTGCACATCATCAAGGTCATCAAGCGCTTCAAGAAACTTCAGGACTGCAGGAGCCTGCTTCTCATCGATGGGGACTGTCGTGGTGGGAACCATGGTGACCTCAGCCTCCTCCACGAGAAACTTCTTCTCCTCGACCTGCTTTCTCGCATCATCCCACTGCTGGGGGTCGAGCGTGATGACAACTGCGCCATCCTCCACCGTGATGTCGCCATCCTCACCGACATTGATCTCGTCCAGGAGTTCCAGTGCCCGCTCCTCCGCAATGCCATCGCCTGCAACACGGATGATGCCGCTCTGCTGGAACATCCAGGCGACACTGTTCGTTTCGCCTAGAGACCCTCCAGCCTTGGTGAAGAGGCTTCGGATCTGTGCGACAGTGCGGTTGCGGTTGTCCGTCATGACATCGATGAGGACAGCGACACCGTGGGGGCCAAAGCCCTCGTAGCGGTGCTCCTCAAGGTTCGCTCCATCCTTGCCTCCAGTTCCCCGCTGGATGGCACGCTCGATGTTGTCTGCTGGCATGTTCACTTCACGGGCCTTCTGGACAGCGAGGCGGAGCCGGAAATTCGCGTTCGGATCTCCTCCCCCATTCCGTGCTGCAATGGTGATCTCCCGTGCAACCTTCGTGAACATCTGTCCACGCTTGGCATCCACGAGAGCCTTCTTGTGCTTGATTCCAGCCCACTTGCTATGACCTGACATGCATGTTCCTTTCTTGTGTGGGGTTGCGCCTCAATTGTAGCGATTTCCACATGATGGGAACAGCCACCATGCTACGCAGTGATGTCCCGACGCACCAGCAGCAGCATGCTGGCAGCAAGGAATCCCACGGTGTAGACACCTGACCAGAACAGTGCCGCACTGTACTGCATTGTGGGTGTTCCTCCCTGGATCACGACTGTGAGGAGTTCGCCAATGAGCCATTTCCCGACATTGGGAAGGAGGAGTGTGATGAGTCCCTCGAGGACCAGAAGGTATGCCATTGCAATGCCCACAGCTGCAGCTGCGGAACGGAGAAGAATGCCGACAGCAGCACCGAAGACAGTCCAGCCGACAAGGCAGAGCGCGAAGTTTCCCGCAAATGTCGCAAGCGCGTTCCATCCAGCAGCAGTTGTCCATGCCGATGTGGTGATGCCGTTTCCCGGTCCAAGCCACCATGCGATAAGCCCACCAAGCACTATGGCAAGAGCGGAAGCGAGGGCAAGGTACAGAAGGAGGGCTGCGTACTTCCCTGCGAAGACGAGGATGCGGTTGGGACTGACAGCAAGCAGGTTGCGAATTGTGCCATGAGACCACTCCTCTCCCATCGAGGCTGCCATCACGATGAGGGAAATGACCAGGAGGAGTGTTGCAGCGTGCTGAAGGAGTGTGACGAGCCCATCCGGCTGGCTGAGCCGGAATATCTCGACAAGGGCATCCGGACGGTCATGGATCCGCGTGATGCCAAAATACGCAGCAAGGATGCTGAGTCCAACCATTGCAATGCTGCCAGAGAGGATGGAGAGCCTCCGGATCTTGTAGTACTCTGCACGGAAGGCACGGATCATGAGGGGGACTCCTCCTGCATCATGGCAAGCACTGCACCCTCGAGGGATGCACGGCTTGTGCGGAGTTCTGTGAGGACTGCCCCTTCACGCATTGCGTCGCTGTTGAGTGTCCTCGCATAGGATGGGGGAGCATCGATTGTGAGTGTGCGTCCCTCCTTCGTGAAGGTATGCCCAGCCTTGGTGACGATCCTGGCCACGGTTGCAGCCTCGTCATCCGAGTCGACACGCACGACGAGGTGTTCGCTTCCACGACCAGGGAGGGCATCGGTTGAACCACAGTACTGCTCATGGCCACTACGGATGCTGACAAGCCAGTCAGCAACCTGTTCCACCTCTCCAAGGAGGTGCGAACTCACGATGATCGTGACACCATCCTTCTGCAGGGTGCGCATGAGGGTGCGCATCTCGATGATGCCTGGCGGATCGAGGCCGTTGAGCGGTTCATCGAGAATGAGGAGGCGTGGATTCCGCATGAGCGTGCCTGCTATGCCAAGGCGCTGCTTCATGCCAAGGGAGTACCGCTTCACTGGGTCGGACTTCCTTCCCTCGAGTCCTACCCTGACAAGCGCTTCATGCACTCGGTCGTGGGGAAGTCCCGCAAGAGTTGCGAGCACACGGAGGTTACCCTCTCCACTGAGGTTGGGATAGAAGGCTGGTCCCTCGATCATGGCTCCCACCTTCGGGAGATACTGGGATGGCATGCCTATGGGTGAGCCAAGCACTTCAGCCTGTCCCCCGCTTGGTGCGACAAGGCCAAGGAGCATCCTGATGCTTGTCGTCTTCCCTGCCCCATTGGGTCCGACAAATCCTGCTATGGCTCCCTCGGGAATGGTGAAACTGAGGTTGTTGACAGCAGTGAGGGCTCCAAACCTCTTTGTGAGGTTCGTGACACGCACAGCTTGCGGTGTGGACTCCATCACCCCATTCTAGGGGGAATGGAGCCAGGAGATGCCTGCTCTGCCACAAGTCGCGGTCAGGCAGCCAGAACATTGTGACGCGATTGCACAAAATGGCATGATTGATCAATGACAACATCAACCTCATCCACAGGTCTTGGAGCCCGGGTCCGGTCCGTGTACCGGCGCATGGTGCTTCCCTTCTATGTCCATCCAGAAGCTGGAGAGCTTGCTGGAGCTGCCGTCTTTGTTGCTGCTGCTGATGCGGCAATACGCATGCCTGCGTCATGGATCGGAGCCCAGGTGGCCGTTGCTGCAGGCGGTGCTGCATATGCGGCAGTGCAGCGCAGGCGGGAAGCGAGAAAGGACAGAACGCTCGACTGAGAGCAGCTGAGAGGGGTGCATGGCAGTGTCCTGACAGGGACAGCTGCACTGTGCTTCGCACCTGCTTTTGTCTGCCATGGAACTGGGTGTCCCCTGTGGTAGGCTCAGTTGAGGAGAGATTTGCGAGAGGGGAAAGCCATCATGTCGGAACGCACCTGGAATGCGCTGATCAGGCGCCAGCTCACGCGGTTCCTCACAGAGGCGCATGCCGATGGGAAGGACATATACGCGTTCATTGATGACCAGGTTGAGCGGTACCGTGTTGAAGAAGTCACACGTGCACTGGTTGTCATGTACATGAACCACAGGTTCGGCATTTCCTCATCCTCGCTTGTCGAGTACCATGAGCATCTCCGCATTGCCCGTGAACTCCTCTGCAAGGAATCAGGCGGGATCGATGAGAAGCGGGCTGCTGCAGCATATGCTGCCATCGGCATGAGCTACCGGCGTGTGCTCCGCGAGGTGGAACACAGTGTCGTTCCATCTGTGGCAAGCTGCCGTGCGACGTGGATGGACATGGCCCGCGAGCTTCAGCTTCTACCTGCTCTGCAGGACAGAGGTGTGGCATGACTGCCCTGGCTCAGCGCAGCATGCACTCCTTGCGCTCGTTCGCACGGGACATCCGTCCAGGACGGTACCGCCTCGCTCTCAACGCGACCGATTTCTCACGTCCTGCGCATGCAGGACTGACCTACCGGGACGCAGTGAGAGCAGCCACATCAGGGCTTGAACCAGGCAATACAGCCACCATATACAGGGGAAGCCGCCCCATCGCGACACTCGTGAGAAATGGCGATGGTTCTGTGCACACGCTCGACCATGCGACAGGACGGATGGATGGCAGGAAGGGAATGCTTGTCGGTCTCGAAAACAGCCACGATCTTGAGCACATGATATTCGAAGCCATCCAGGGATCCCTCGATGATGCAGTTGAGAAATCCTGCACGCTTCTTGCTGCGCATCCAGGAACCACGACTGCACTTCTTCTCCAGCATATGCGCACAATTCCTGAGCTGCCCCGGTTCTTCCAGGTGCATGCGCACTACGGAGCAGGTGAATGGGTTGTCACCCACAGGGTCAGCTGCGACACTGTGGGCACAGCGCATGTGCATGACCTCATTGCGGACTTCCAGCAGGAGCTGGAGTAGTCTGCTGTGCTGGTGCTTCCTGCACTCTGCGTGTGAGGGTGCTGTGCCTCCCTGTCAGGAGAGGCCTGCATCATCGTCGGGGACAGGAGCGCGCAGTCCCTGCTGCAGGTCCTGGTGGGAGGAGAGATACTCGCTGAACCACTGAAGGACACCATCCTGACTGCTTCGGACACGATCTTCCACTTCGCGGCGTGTCTTGCCGAACCCTTCCCGAATGAGTGCAGGAAGGCTGTAGGAGTCCGTCGTGAGTGTGACCTTCACTCCATGACGGGTTTGCGTGAGGAGCAGCCTACCGCGTGATGCGGGGTGTCCCTCCTGACTCGCTGCTGCCCAGGTGAAACCTGACCCAGCTGGCGCAAAATGAAAGCCGTCCCCTGCAGCAGCACGTCCCATCATCCAGATTTCAAACGCTGCCCTCGCTGTGCGAAGTGTTGTCGGAATCGTTGCTGTTGACTGGATCATCCCGTGTTCTCCCCCTCATTCGTCACACCCCAAGGAGT
This sequence comes from bacterium, assembly GCA_021803465.1. GTDB lineage: Bacteria > Chloroflexota > Dormibacteria > Aeolococcales > Aeolococcaceae > JAJZLL01. The sequence continues at coordinate 1,406 of JAJZLL010000012.1, read as the reverse complement.
TCTCCAGAACGTCCCAGGCGCTTGTACCATCGTATCCAAGTGCTTCCCGGCCCTGTCTCAGGAACATCACTCCGTGCGCCTGATGGTGATTGAACCCACAAGGAGAACTCCGATGCCATATGCGAGGACGATGACAAGGTCCCTTGTGCACTGTGCTGTCCATGATGGATGGAGGAGGATCTCCTTCATGGCATCGAGACTGTAGGTGAGTGGCATGACATCCGCAAACCACTGGAGAACGGTTGCCATCTGGTCCCGCGGTACGAAGAGGCCACACGTGAGGATCTGGGGAAAGAGCAGGGCAGGCATGAACTGCACTGCCTGGAATTCGCTCGATGCGAATGCGCTCACGAGGAGACCGAGCGTGGTGCCGAGGAATGCGGATGCAGTGGCAATCCCAACAATCGCGATGCCGCTTCCAGCCACTGGCACCTGGAGAACGGAGAGGGTCACAACTCCTGCGAGCACTGCCTGGAGAATCGCGACACCAGTGAAGGCGAGCGCATAGCCAAACATGAAGTCGAATTTCGAGAGTGGCATGGTCATGAGACGGTCCAGCGTTCCCGAGGTGCGTTCCCGGAGTGTTGTCACAGAGGTGACGAGAAACATCATGACGAGCGGATACAGTCCAAGAAGGAGTGGAGCGACTGCATCGAAGAGTGGCCGGTTGTCCTGGAAGATGTACTTCATGATGACGAGAAGGAGGCACGGCACAACGAGGATGAGTCCCACTGTCCTCGGATCATGCTGAAGCTGCCGGAGCACACGGAGGGCTGTGGCGAGAATGCGTGTGGCACTCATGGTCAGTCCTCCCCGACAAGAGCGAGAAACGCATCTTCCACACGGCCTGTCTTCGTGCGTGCCATGAGCGTGTGCGGAGTCCCTTCCGCTAGGAGGTGTCCCTCACGGATGAGGAGAAGGGCATCGCAGTGTTCTGCCTCGTCCATGACATGGCTCGAGACGATGAGGGTTGTTCCTTTCGCAGCAAGCATGCCAAAGAGACGCCACAGGTCCTTTCGCAGCACGGGATCCACGCCAACAGTCGGTTCATCCAGGATGAGGAGATCCGGATAGCCGAGAAGCGCGATGCCAAGGGAAACGCGTGCCTGCTCTCCTCCCGAGAGCGTGCGGACCATCCTGCTACGGAGCGTGCCAAGGTGGACATCCGCGAGTGCCTGCTCGATCTCGTGCTCCGTATGACCTCCCATTCGTGCAAAGTACTGGAAGTTCTCCTCCACCTTGAGATCCCGGTAGATGGAGAGTCCCTGTGTCATGTAGGCGCATGCATGGCGAAGCTTCGGATGGCCAGCCGGTAGGCCGAACAGGGTGATCTCCCCTCCTGTCAGGCGGCTCCTCCCAACGATGGCACGAATGAGGGAAGTCTTTCCTGCACCACTCGGGCCAAG
>JAJZLL010000034.1 GCA_021803465.1 bacterium | reverse complement strand
ATCTGATGTTGTCCGCTGCGATGGAGGTCATACCAAGCAGCCTGCTGTTCTGCTGGGCATTCGTGGAGGGCGTTGGCACGATGCTCCACTTCTTCCCGTTGTAATGCTCGACAAGTGGCTGCTCCGCGTTTGTCACGCCCACTGCATACCCCACAGCCCAGATGTCATCCGGATTGATGACTGTGAGGCCAAGGAGCGCATTGTCCTGCTGGCCTGCGACATTCGGAGAGGAGACACGGTTCCAGCTCCTGCCGTTGTAATGGAGAACAAGCGTCTCCTTGCTGCTCGTGTTCTCAATCCAGCCAACAGCCCAGATGTCGTGCTCCGACCATGCGCCAATGGCATTCAGTGAACTGCTCTGGGCGCTCGCAAGCGCACCCACATGCTGCGGTGACCACGAGAGGGCTGCAGCATGGCTCACAGTGCGTGGTGTTCCCACTGCGCAGCCAATCGCAAGGGCTGCTCCAATGGCGATGTAGGCTCCAAGCCGTGATGCTCTCCGTTCCCGCATCAGTGGCCCTCCTTCTGGTGGACTGGTGTACGGACAGCATGTGCGTGTCCCTGCGTGTGTCCTTCCTCCCCATCGCTGCTTCCAGCATGCCTGCGGCTGCTGAAGGAGAGCTTCCGCTCCTCACCACGGAACATCCTCACAATGTTCTCGCGGTGGCGGAAGGTCGTGATGCCAAATACTGCTGCTGCGTAGAAGAGTGGCGCGTACCGGTCATTCCGTGGTCCCTGCACAGCAGCGTATGCGACATACCCCGCAGCACCCGTAAGGGAGCCAAGCGAGACCATCTTCGTTGCTCCAAGCACAGGAAGTCCAAGAGCTGCACCAGTCATGAACATCCTTGGATCCACAGCGAGGGATGCACCGATTCCCGTCGCGACCCCCTTTCCACCGCGGAAACCAGCGAACACGGGCCAGCAGTGCCCTGCAACTGCGCTCACACCGCATACTGCCTGTCCAAGTGGCGAGAGGCCAAGCGACTGTGCAAGTTCCACAGCTCCAAATCCCTTTGCTGCATCGCAGGCAAAGGTTGCTGCTGCTGTCGCAGGTCCTGCAACGCGGAGCACGTTTGTGGCGCCAGTGCTGTTGCTGCCTGCTGCGCGCACATCCATGCCATGACGGAGCTTTGTGAGCCAAAGGCCGAAGGGCAGTGATCCAAGGCAGTAGCTCACGGCTGCTGCTCCCAATATCACTGCACCCTGCTTCGAATCCATTCCATCACTCCCTGTCGCTGCTATTCAGCCATATCATACAGCTCGGCTACCCCAGCACCCGGACTGAAGAGCCAAGCCCCGGGCGCGTGGTCCCCACTCCTGGGAAGCGCGTGCTGGACAGTCCTGAGCACTGCAGGCGCTTCCTGTGTCCTCACAAGCGCAACGACACATCCGCCAAACCCCGCACCTGTCATGCGCGCACCAAGGCACCCATCCGTCCCGGTGAGCACCTCAACAAGGCTGTCGCAGACCTCGTGGCTCACACCATAGTCATCCCTGAGGGATGCATGGCTTGCTGTCATGAGTTCACCAAGCGCAGGGAGGTCCCCCCGGAGTACTGCATCCACCGCATCGCGCACACGGTACTCCTCTGTGAGGCAGTGGTGGAACCACTCCCTCTCCCTTCCCTGAGGAGCTTCCGCTTCCCGTGGACAGGCTCCAATCCACGACACTCCCATCTCTCCGAGAGCAGCCTGCATGGAGTGGACACGGCTTCCGTACGGGGAGTCCACGACTGCATGCTCTATTCCCGTGTCACACACGAGAAAGCACGCCTCATCTCCCTTCCACGGGAGGAACGTGCTCGTGAGCGTATGGCAGTGGAGCTCATGGAGCGTCTTCTCCCGGCTCCTGCAGATGGCGTACTGGTCCAAATGGCCTGAGGGAATGCCAAGTTCATCATGCTCGACAGCATATGCGCCCTCTGCGAGCTCATTCGAAGTGATTGACCGTCCCCTCCAGGACGCGTACGCACGAAGCGTGGCAATGACAACAGCAGCCGAGGAGGAGAGCCCCACGCTCCTTGGAAGATCCGAGGCGACAGCGCACGCAAGGATTCCCTCCCCCCCCCACTTCTTCCGTGCCCAGGAAAGCGCAGCAAGCACCCGTCCAAAGCGGGGAGAAGGAGCGTCAAGGGACTTGAGAAGCTCGGTTCTCGTCTCATCCCGAATGCTCCACACCCTGCAGGCTCCTGCAGCAAGGGCGACGGCTATTCCCCTGTCGAGGGCGCAGCAGACCACATCGCCACCAACATAGTCGATGTGGTCACCAATGACAGTGATCCGCCCTGGCGCATAGCCGACATGGGAGTGCAGCGTTTCTCCCCCCGACTCGAGAAGACGGACTGCCTCGCGGACAACTTGCAGTTCCTGCACCCGTGCAGGAATGGGAAGTCCCACATCACACCTCCCGGAGAGCGTACCTGGCAGCACCCACTGTCATGAAGCTGCCCCCAACAACTGCTGCCCAGACGTACACGCCTATGTACGCAAGGTACGTTCCCCACGGGAGGGGAATATTGAGAACGAATGGCATGCCGATGACAACAAATGCGATCGCAAGATACAGTGTCGCTATGCCAAGGAATGCGAGTGTGAGCCAGATGCTCACTGCACGCCTTGGATCTGTCCAGTCGAGGCGTGGCCACATGGCACCAAGTCCAGTGGCGATGCCGACAAGGCCACTGATGATCCCTATGAGGAGCACTGTCGCTTCCACAACGCCCGGCACAGTGAGCGCATGCCGCACCATGCCAACCCAGAGGAGGATGGCTGACAGGATCGCAGTGACGACAAGGCCGATGACAAACTTGGCAGCAATCACACTCCGCACCGGGTTCGGAGATGCCTTGATGAGCCAGAGTCTCCCTCCCTCGCCTCCAATGCCCCTGAGCGCAAGACCTGCTGCAGTGAAGAGGCTCGTGCTTGAGGCGACAAAGAGTGGTGCGAGCCACGTGGTGTGGAGGACGGGAATCGGAGGAGCTGCAACACCCACATAGAGGCCAAACATGATGAGGGGCAGAATGAGCATGGCAAGAAGCGATGCATCCCTCCGGATCTCGATGAAATCCTTAATCCCAATCGTCTTCCAGATGCGGGGACGCGCACCGAACGCATTGACGCGCATGCGGCGTTTGGAGCCTGTGTTCCCTGCGCTCGCATTCCGCTCATATCCTTCGACATACACCTGTTCCGCTCCCCGGATGCAGAGGAATGTCACACCAATGCTGACTGCCACAGTTGGAAGGAGCCAGAGAAGTCCACTTCCCACACTTCCTGCGAACGCATCCGCAATCGCCCGGGATGCCCATGCGATTGGGGACCAGGAGGCACTGAGCGGCGTGTGGGAGAAGGGTGTCACAGAGACGGTCGCAAGGCCAGCCCCTCCTGTGAACGAGGAGATGCGGAGAACGACATTCAGTCCAGCAACGACTGTGCCTGTGCCGACAACGACAATGGCGCCCGCATTCTTCACCCACCGTGCGGGGACGATGCGGAGGAGCACGACAGTGAGTGCAGTCATGATGCTGAAGGTGAGCAGCACAACCGCCCCAATGGCGAGGATCAGGATGGGAATGGCACTCCAGGCACGGTGGTATACGACAGCGCCGAGAACGAAGGGACTGCTCACAACGACACCAAGCCCCATCCCCACACACCACTGCACAAGGACACGGTGCCAGATGATGTGATGGGCTGCCATGGGAATGCTCCGGAGAAGGTCAAGGTCGCGCGAGAAGTACAGTGAACTGAGCGCGAACGTGATGGCGGTTGCAGCTGTGAACATCGTCACAAGCGTGAGGAGGCCAGCCACGAACGAAGGCGTGATGTGGAGCTTCTGGAAGGAGACCACAAATCCAGCGACACTGAAAAACGCGAGCTCCCCCAGGATGCCAAAGCCAATGAGGGAACAGGCTGCAATCCGCTTCGTACGTGAGCCGTGGAACATCGTGTTCCATGCCATCTGCCCCCGACGTGCAAGGAGCTGCATCTGGAGACCCACCCCTGTCATGGAGCGCTCCCATCACCCTCAAACACCTTGATGAGCTGGAGGGCAGTGTCTGTCCGTTCCTTCCCTGTGAGATGGAGGAACACGTCCTCAAGATGCTCGTCGCCAGTCGACGATCTCAGTGCCTGGGGCGAGTCCACTGCCTCGAGCTTTCCCTCATGGACAATGCCCACCCTGTCACAGAGCGCATCTGCCACTTCAAGGACATGGGTGCTCAGGAGGACTGTCTTCCCCTCATTCCGCAGGTGAAGCATGACATCCTTCAGTTGTCGTGCTCCCACAGGATCCAGCCCGACAGTAGGCTCATCAAGGAAAAGGATCTTCGGTTCATGGATGAGTGCTCCGCAGAGCGCAAGCTTCTGCGTCATGCCACGGGAGTACGACTGGACCAGGTCATTGCCGTGCGAAGCGAGTCCAAACGTTTCAAGAAGCACCTCTATGCGGGATCGCTGCTTGTCGCGTGGCACGTGGTACATGTCCGCAAGGAATGAGAGCATCTCCCTTCCCGTGAGTTTCCCGTAGAGGTTCGGATTGTCAGGCACGTAGCCGATGGCAGACTTCGCCTGCAGGGCATCCGACACAATGTCGTGTCCCCACAGACGGATGCGTCCAGAACTTGGACGAAGAAGTCCCACCATCATCTTGATGGTCGTGGTCTTGCCAGCGCCATTCGCGCCAAGGAGACCAAACAGCTCTCCACAGTGCACAGACAGTGACATGTGCTGAACGGCCTGATACCCACCAAACTGCTTTGACACGTCATCGAGAACGATAGCCTCGTCTGGCATGTCTGCCATGTGCATACTCCTCATCGCATCAGGGCCATGCCCGTGCAGAGGTTCTGGCACTGGGGGATGGCTGCCCTACAAGTGTCACACTGGCACAAGTTCCACCCCGTGGCATTTACTGTTTTGTCACACTACAAGTCTTCTTGTGACAGATCAAGCGCGAAGACGTCGTGGAACGGATACCACTGCACTGGCTGTGTCGCAATGAGCGATGTGAACCCTTCCGCTATCTTTCCCATCACCATGGCATCAGTGTCATCGTGCGCAACATGAAGTGGCGGGTAGGCGCGGAGAACGTACCCATCACGGGACCGCCAGCAGGCAAGCGGCATGATCGGCTTTCCCGTATGGCGTGCGAACCAGCTTGGTGCGGAGGAGAACTGCACTGTGCCTCCGCAGTACTGCACAGGGACAGTGGGACCGTGTCCGCCAGGAATGTCACAGAGGATTGCGACAAACCGTCCCCGCTTCAGCGCCCTGAGAACGCCCCGTGCAGCATCATCCGCAAAGAAGATTTCCATGCCATTGCGTTCACGGAGTGTGCGCACGACAGCTGTCATTGTGTCGGAACCGATGGGATTCATCACTGTCGTGATCTGGAGCCCAAGAGTCTGGGCAAGGGCGCCTGCCATGTCCCAGTTGCCGAAATGGCACATGGCAACAATGCCGCCTCCCCCTGCGCTGACTGCATCGATATGCTCCATGCCCTCGAGCTGGACATTGCGCCGGAGCTCATGCGGAAGTGCTGCTGAAGCCCAGGCAAAGTCCGCAAGCGTGCGGCCGTACTCCTTAATGGACTGGAATGCCATGCTCCGTGCCTCCCGCTCCGTTGCTGCGAATGTGGACTGCAGGTAGTTCGCCGCTGTCCTTGCCACTCGTGCCGGGTCCCGCAGTGCGGAAACCTGCATGGCAAGATCCATCACGGAATACCTGTAGGGTCCAAGGAAGCGACCAGTCGCTCCTCCAAGCCTGAACAGCGTTGCGATAGTGCGCTCATTCATGCGCGTGCAGTCCTTGTGCCATGTGTTCCACTATTGCATGAACAGAAAACTTTCCGTGGACTCCACTATCGGAGAACGACAGTGAGCGTGTCGACGATCCTTCCGATAAGCCCTGCTGTCACCATGACTCCGAACACAGCAGCACACACCATTCCGCCTGCGATCTGGGGCATGCGAGCGGTATGCGCACCAGCCTTCCTTCCTCCCTCCGCACGTGCAAGAGCATGGAGTACTACCCACGATGCGCCCATGCCAGTGCACCACACGAAAAGCAGCGCGCCAGCACACCAAGCGTATGGCGTTCCCACACCATCAAGAATGCCCATCATGCCAAGAAAGAACACCGGGAAAGGAGGAAGTCCAGCACATGCTGCGAGTGACACACCGAACAGTGCAGCATGCCATCTGCTTCCACCAAGCCCTGCATGGAGCGAATCCCCTGACAGGTCAGACCCACTCTCCTGGGCAGCAGTCCTGAGCAGGAGGACTGTGAAGGGGAGAAGCACTCCCCCACCAAGTGCTGCAAGCATCGCAACAGTGATGCCAGCTGCAGCTTCGTGAGAAGCTCCCGCAAATGCTGTGGTCCCAACCATGAGCGCCACTGCCATGGTGCCAGTCCCCTCCCCAAGGCGCAGCAGCGAGTCATGCCGGAGCGAGCGGAGGGCCACAGCACAGCCATTGACAAGAAGAAGCGCTCCCACCTCGCACATCACTGCAGTGGCAACCGTGCCCGCAAGGGGAACAGCGAGCCGAAACAGCATGAGCGTGCCAGCAAGCACTCCGCTTCCCGTCACCAGGGCAACTGCAGTGCTCTCTGTCCTCCACGGCATCTGGAACCTCCAGCCACCGAATGGATGCATCTGGAAGAACCAGCTGAGGCCAGCAAGCATCATTCCCCATGACACGATGGCAAGTGGAGCGAGATGCGAGGCTCCTCCAAGCAGCGCTAGATCCGCTGTCCCCGATGTGAGAACGCATCCCGACATGCCAAGGATGAGAAGAGCCATTGCCACAGCAAGGTCGCTCCCCATCCTGCCCACCGCAGCAGCAACATCCTCATACGACTTCTCGTGAAGCAGTGCAGCCATCATGGTGACTGCAACGACAGCAAGGAGAGCCACGGCTACACCCGTTTGTGTTGTCCGTGCGAGTGCTGCAAGCCACGCAGTGCTGAGCAGGACGAGCACTCCCGTGTAGGCCTCCACACTGCCACTCCGTTCCTGCGTTGGCCTGCACCACATCACGACACAGCCGAGCGCAAGCGCCCCCATCGTGTACCAGAAGCCAATCCCATCCAGCACTCCCCACTGCATCGGGAGAATGCCACCATGCGGTGCCTTCGGAGCAGTGAGTCCATGCACAATGAGGACCTCTCCTGCGCCAGCAGCAGCGAGCAGCAGGGTCGTGAAGATCCTCACGAACAGAGCAGCGAATCCTGGTCTCAGGAGCCTGTACGCCTGGAGAACGCCTGCACCTGCAAGGAGCATCAGGACAGGAAGATACGCAGTGAGCAGGAGCTGTTCCATGGTCATCCTCCCGTCACATGGGTGACGAGCTCCGTCACTCCCGAATTGAGCAGGGTATCGACATGTGAGGGAAATATGCCGTACAGCAGGATGAGCACGAGGATGACACCAAGCGCACCAAGCTCCCCAGCTCCAAGATCCTTCGCACGGACAAGCCTGTCATGTGGCTCCTCACCCCAGAGCATCTCACGGAGCGACCTGAACAGCGCAATGGCAATGAGTACAAATGATGCGAGAAGGGCAAACGCGAGGATTCTGTGACCTGGCATCACTCCGGAAACCACTGCGAGGTCACTGGTGAAAAACGGGAAGAATGGAGCTCCTGCTGCAGCGATGACAAGCACCATCCACACCATGCCAAGTCGTGGCATCACATGCATCACGCCCATTGACCGCAGTTCAGGATCGTCCTTCCAGCGTTCCTCAAGGAATGCTGCAGCGCATGCAGCTCCCGTAGTGACGAGCATGCTGCCAACAAGCGCATAGACAGCACCCGTTATGGCGAGCGGTGTGGGGACTGCTATGACAAAGAGGATGACCGATCCCTGCGCCATCGAAAGGTAACCAACAAACCGCCTGAGGCTCGTTGTCCCAGCCATGCCGCCCGCTGCCCACACAGCATTGACGACTGCGAGGATGGCGAAGAGCGTGGAATACTGCCCTGAGACTGCAGGAAAGACTGCCACGGAAATAACGAGCGCAAGGTATCCTGCCACACGGGGCACAAGCCCAATGAAGAGTTCGCGGCTCAGACTGTCCCCACTTCCCGCAAGCTTCCCGAGCCAGCCGTGGAATGGCCACACGCCCATCCACATCGCAATCACGCCCATCGCGACAAGAAAGAGAAGGCCACTCCGCGAAAGGAGCGCAACGTGGGAAGTGAACGATGCAGGCTGCAGGACTGGCGCAAGAAGAAGCGTGCTTCCAGCACCCGTTTCCCGGGCAGCAACGCTGAGGACAGTGCCAAGGACAATGATGCTCGCAAGGCCCACTATGACCCAGCTGCGGGAAGCCTCCATGTGTCCTGTGCTCGCCTTCCATCCTGTGACACCAAGAATGATGAGGAGCCCTGCAACAAGCATGACCGCATCATCTGCGAAGAGCAGAAGGTTGAGCGCTCCGAGAGCGACCAGCATGACTGTGACATTCGTTCGCGGATAGTCCCGGTCCTTCCAGCGGAGAAATGTGAGGCCGAAGATGGTGAAGTCAAGCGCGAACACGAGTGTGGTTGTGATGCCGTTCGAGGAAAGCGCGTATGCGATGGAAATGCCAAGGACAGTGAACCAGTGGTGGGATTCCGCATACGCCGCTGTCTGCCCGAAACTGTTCACATCATTCACCATCCAGAGGGTTGCGATGGCGATGAGCAGAACAGCGATGACTGCAAGAAGACGGATCCTTCCACGGTCCTCCTGGGTGCGTGCAGGAAAGAATGCGAGAAACAGCGCAGTGAGCATGGGGCCAAGCACGAGCACGCTCAGCAGCACATGGGGCAGCTGTCCTGTGGATGCTGCAGTGCTGGGAAGTGTTGTCGATGGCGCTGCTGTGACAGGAGTGGGCACTGTTGCTGCTGCAAGAAGTCCCTGAAGGAGGAATGCTGTCATCGCGCCACCCACACTGCGAGAACGATGCCAACGACAATGAAAATGGCGAACATCACGCTTGATGAGATTCCACCCAATGCGCTCTCCGGCTGCTCCCATGCATGCCAGATTTCCTCCAGCCGATGGAGGACACGCCTGTGGCCTGCTGCGAGCGGTGCGAGCACATGGTCATCGGAGCGGACAACAAATTCGCCCCATGCTGCAGGAAGAAGTTCCGTAAGCGCATTCCATGCCCGTGCAGTGGGCACGCTTCCACCGACAATGAGTGTTCCAAGCCGCTGCCGTACAGCATCGATTCTTCCGACGAGTGATGGCTGCGGTGCACCAAGATTCGATGCCCAGAGGGCTGCAAGGCCAACTCCAGCAACAAGAATGCCTGCACCAATGAGTGCACTTTCCAGTGACAGAGTGGGAAGGAGAGCATACACGCTCCTTCTCCAGCCGTGGACTGCTCCTGCAAGGAGAGGTGGAAACGAGACCACTTCCCAGACAGCCATGGCAAGAGCGAAGATGCTGCACAGCCACTGTCCAGATCCGGGCAGCTCCACCACCTTCCGTGCATCGAATCCCCGCCGGTCAGGAAGTGGTCCAGCGCACATGCGTGCAGTCACATGCGTCATCCGTGCACCTGCAAGAATGAGTGCAGCAAAGGCGATGATGCTTCCCGCCACGAGAAGGACGACATTGAGATGTCCTGACACGTACGGGAACTCGTTCCACAGGACAGCTGCACTGCCCTCCAGTGTCCAGCCAAGGACACCGACCACTCCCGCTGTGCAGGCAATGAGCACACTCCTGGTCACGGGCATGGTGCGCCACACTCCCTGGATGTCACCAAGAAACCTGGACCGGAACTGCAGAATGAGATGCGCAGTGACCGTGTAGAGTCCAGCTGCGAGCATGACATCCGTGACTTCCGTCACAATGCCTGCCACATAGCCGCCCGCTGCATAGAAGACAACGCCCATGAGCGCGATCCCCTGCAGCACGAGTGTTGTCACGTGGGCGAGATCATCACTGGCCCAGGCGTAGACAGCACTCGCAGCCACGCCAAGCACAGCAAGCACAAAGACGACCATCATTCCATGCTGCACAGTCATGAAGAGTGGCATGAACTTCCAGAGAAGGACACTGGCAGCCACGACTCGCGCGATGTAGGAGATGCCCGCAAGGGGAAGAGGCGAATCGGCAGTCGCCTCAAGCGCGAAGCCGAAGGGGAACGCGCCCAGCCGGAGCAGAGCAGCACCCCCGATGCACACTGCGAGAATCCGGGTGTCGAGCAGTGACATTCCCACCTCATGGACATGTCCATGGGAAGCGGCAATGATCACCTGCTGGAGGGTGACATAGGTGAACTGGTGCACTGTTGATGTGGCTGCGCTGGAGATCGAGATGGTGCTTATGTATGACCCGAACTTCACAAACACGAGAACGCATGCAGCAAGGAGCAGGAGATCGCTTGTCCGGTCAATGAGAAAGAACTGCTTGGCACGGTGTCTCCCCTCAGCCTGCTGCCAGAGAAACGTTGAAAGGTACCAGCTGGAGAATCCAATGACCATCCAGGAAACATATGTCGTGATGAGTCCTCCGGAGAGGCAGGCGCACATGACGCCGAACACCATGAGGAGGGATGCAGCATACGCCCGATGCACGCCATATGCTCCCCGCAGCATGCGGTAGCCAACCCAGGCGACGAGCGTGCACGATGCGACAGCAATGCATGCGAGCGTCACAGAGAAGACGCTTGCGTGAAGCCCAAACTCGAGGTCAAAGCTCGGAGCGAAGAGGGTGCCTGTTGTGGACTGCGCAAGGGAAAGCGTCAGGAATGGCACCTGAAGCTCGTGGGGACGTGCTCCAAGATGAAGCAGCCAGTAGCCTGATTCCACTGCGAGGCCCACAGTCGTGAGGATCATGCCAAGAATGCAGGTGAATGCAGCACGCCGCTGCACCTCGAACAGGTAGGAGATCGCAAGCATGGCAAGAGGCAGTGCCACCACGATCCAGAGCAGCACATCGATGCTCATTCCGTCTCCTCCCTCTCAGAAGCCTCTTCCTGCACACTGCTGTGCAGAAGCCCCGCACTTGAGAGCCTCCGGAAGGCGACACGAGATGCGGCAATGCCCATTCCCGCAGTGCATGCGATGGCCATAGCTCCAAGCGCCGCATAGGATGCGATCAGCCCCTCGTGGTTCCGAAATGCGACTGCTGTGGCGAGGAGCCCGATGACGCCACCAAGCGCAGCCACAGCGAGTGACACGGCATGGCGTTCCGCATGGCGCGTCATCTCCATCCATCCTATGCCCGCAAACACCACAGCGCATCCTGCGCACCAGACTGCCACAGCAACGCTCATTGCCTGTTCCTCTTCCGGGCCACTTCATCGCGCCTGAGCGCGATCGCCTCCCTTCTCGCCATGCGCTGTCGTTCCTGGAGCTCACGCCGCCTCTGCCGTGCACGCTGCGCCTGTGACCGGTGAAGCTCCGCTTCGGTTTCAACGAGCATCGAGCGCACCCCTATGACGCCTGTGATGATCACAGCGCATGCAGCAAGCACTCCGAGCTCCCAGCTGGACTGCGCAGCGGAAAGGAAGTGGAGCCCCATCCCTGACTGGGACTTCTCCGCAAGCGCAATTGCGACTGCAACAAGTGCACCCGCCCCTCCCACACTCGCAACCAGGAAGGTGCGGTCATGGGGAGCAGATGTGGACGGCAGGGGAAATGTGCACCACAGAATGCTCGCAAGTAGCGCGACTGCTCCAAGCCACACGGCTCCTGCAGCGAAAGCCCACACAGCTGCTCCAGCACCCAGCAGTCCCACAGGAATAACTCCAGCAAGAGGATGGCTTGCTTCAATGGCGACTGCAGACACAACGAGTGCGACTGCACACGTTCCTACCAGGACAATCCATTCCATAGACGCAGAACTCTTCCTTCGCTCCCATGTCTGTGCGGTACTTGCTCCACGATACCCCAAGAGCACACCCTTGAGTGGCCTTCCGTTCACGCCTCAGGAACATCGTCCCCTTGTGCTGACTGGGGAGGCTCGTGGGGCTGGTCGTCCCTTCTCCTCTCCTCATGCACGGGTTCAAAAAGGGCGACAAGCAGCACAAAGAGAAGGATGATGAAGCCTCCCGCTATCTCTGCTGGAGAGAGATCGACGATTCCCGCATTGAACGATGTGGTGAGGAGTCCATGGATGTTCCTCGTGGATGGAACCTGCTGAAATACAACTGCGGCAAGCAGCAGCGCTGCTCCAAGCGCTATGCCGTACGCGAGCCAGTTGCCACTGCGTCTCCCATGCTGCAGTGCGCCAGTGCAGATGCATGCAGAGACAATGACAGCACAGATGCCAACAATGACGGTTCCCGGAGTTGCAGCGCCAGGCGTGTACATCAGTGCGCCTCCCTGATGATGCCACCGCCAAGCACCCGATCCCCGTCGTACACTACACAGGACTGCCCAGGGGCAACCTGGACTACAGGATCGGGAGTCGTGATCTCCGCTGTCCTGCTGTGCAGGTCAGCATGGAGGAGGGTTCCCTCCTCGGGGATGCCATGGGCACGAAGCTGCACCGTGATGCTCCTGGGACATGCAGAGCAGGTACTGGGGTCGATCCAGGAGCAGGACTCCAGCACGAGATGCTGCCGTTCCAGGGCAGACCGAGGCCCCACGACGACCGTATTCACTTCAGCTTCAATTGCCACGACATAGAGAGGCTCGGTGGAAGGCGAGACGGGACTTGAGGGAATTCTGCTCCGTTGCCCGACCGTGTAGAACGGGATGCCACCATGCTCCCCGATACGTCTACCGTCGACATGCACGATGGGGCCTGGCTGGTACTGGCCAGCGAGCCTGCTCCGAAGGTCCTCGCGCACACTCCCGTTCACAAAGCACAGCTCCTGTGAATCCGCCTTGTCCGCAGTGGGAAGTCCATGTGCCCTCGCCTCCTCCCGGAGAGCGCGCTTCGATGGCGCATCCCCCACAGGAAAGAGCGCGTGGTCGAGCTGGTCCTGGTTCAGCCGGTACAGCGTGTATGACTGGTCCTTCGCTGGATCCGCTCCCCGGTGGAGAGTCACCCTGCCAGCAGCATGGACCCGTCTCGCATAGTGGCCTGTCGCCACATGGCTCGCTCCAACGGCACGGGCCCGCTCAAGAAGCACACCAAACTTGATCTGCTCATTGCAGGTGATGCACGGGTTCGGAGTCTTCCCCGCTGCATACCCTGCAGCGAACGCATCAATGACTGCGGAATGGAACTCCTCCTCAAGATCCCAGGCATAGTGGGGAATGCCAAGAAGCGCAGCAACGCGCCGCGCATCCTCGACAGCATCCAGGGAGCAGCACCCCCGGTCACGCACCTGCTCGCGGTCTTTCGGCCAGAGGGCGAGCGTGATGCCAACCGTGCTGATCCCAGCAGCCACTAGCCGCAGCGCAGCGACACTGGAGTCCACGCCACCGGACATGGCGACAGCGACAACCGCATCATCGGGAAGCCCCGCATGCCAGAGTGTTGCGTCAGCATGTGCGGCATGCTGTTCTCCTGCAATGTTCATGAGCATATAGTCCCACAAGGGAATCGGGCACTGACTCCGTTACGATCCTGCAGGCACGGATGCGGGAAGAACCACATCAGGGAGGAGTGCAGGAAGAGGAGGCTGCTGCTGCGCCCACTGCAGCGTGAAGCGTGACCAGGATTCGAGATGCGGCAAGGCAAGCACGTCCTGCACGGGAAGGAATGTGCCTTGCAGCTTTTCCTCCTCGCGGATGGCAAGGGTCCCGCCCTCGGGCAGATCGACAATGAAGGCAAGTCCCACATGGACGCGGGACACGCCTTCCGACGTGTCATTCACGATGCCAGCAAATCTCGCCATGCAGGACGTGCCCGCATAGACTTCCTCTTCCCATTCGCGCATGAGACCCGTGAGGATCATTTCATCAGTAGTGTCTGACACATCGGACACATGTCCTCCTATGCTCACTGTGCACTGTCCGTGGAGCCGGGACTCGGTCGACTGGTTCCGCCGGATCATGGCAAACACTTCTGTCCGGTTGTTCCTGAAGGCAGTGCAGAAGGGAATGATCTGCTGCAGCGTCTCATCAGTTTCCGCGTGCGCACGCTCCACCATCACGGGATGGGAGCGGATGGCTGCAATCTGGAACGCGCTCTCAGTGAAGAACCCTGTCGGTTCCTCGCCATCCCACAGGCGTGAACGGCTCACGCACAGCACGCGCTCCTTTGACCAGTGCTCAGGAGGCTGTGTCATGCCACCACCTACGAATGGACAGGATGACGCGAAGCCACATGCGACGTGATCCGGTCAAGCGCCTTCTCGATGTTCGCAATGGAGTTCGCGTAGCTGAGTCGGATGTAGCCCTTTCCATGGTCCCCGAACGCAGTCCCAGCCAGGACGCCAACCCCACCCTCCTCGAGAAGGGTCTTCGCGAGTTCTCCCTCGTTCCATCCCGTCTCCTCGACATTCGGGAAGACATAGAATGCGCCCTGGGGCCGGTGGCACCTGAAGCCGGGGATGGCATTCAGTCCATCGACAATGACATCCCGCCGCTTGTGGAACTCATTCACCATGGCTGTCACTGCAGCATCACTCTCCTCGCTTTCGAAGGCTTCTGTTGCTGCCCACTGCGTGAATGCGGCTGCGCATGATGACGTGTTGATCATGAGGGTGTCCATCTTCTTCGCGATCGGCTCGGGCATCACGCCAAATCCGAGTCTCCAGCCGCACATCGCCCATGCCTTGCTCATGCCATCCATGAGAATGGTCCGTTCCGGCATGCCATCCTGGGCAAAGAGCGAAACATGGTCTGTG
This sequence comes from bacterium, assembly GCA_021803465.1. Lineage (GTDB taxonomy): Bacteria > Chloroflexota > Dormibacteria > Aeolococcales > Aeolococcaceae > JAJZLL01. The sequence goes on along the minus strand of JAJZLL010000034.1, from coordinate 2,789 downwards.
CCATATGTGAGCCTTCCATAGATCTCATCGCTGATGACAACAAGATTCCGCTCGTGGACAAGCTCCGCAATGGCGACGCAGTCCTCCTTTGTGAGGACTCCTCCTGTGGGATTCGCAGGGGTGTTGATGATGATCACCTTTGTCCTGTCAGTAATGAGTGAACGCAGCTCGTCAATGTCAAGACGGAAGTCGTTCCGCTCACGGATGGGGCTGGCGACTGCCTTTCCCCCAATGAAGTTGATGAGCGAGTGGTAAATGGGATAGCCAGGATCTGGATAGATGACCTCATCGCCAGGATTCACAAGCGACAGGAGGGCGAAGAAGAGGATGTTCTTGCTTCCAGGAGTGAGCACCACATGGGATGCAGGAACCTTCACACCAGTCCTGCGCTCCACATATGCAGCAGTGGACTCCCGCACTTCCATGATGCCGCTTGCTGGTGTGTAGTGCGTAGCACCCTCACGCATTGCGCGCGCTGCACGTTCCACAATGTTTGCTGGCGTGGGAAAATCCGGTTCCCCTATTTCGAGATGCACAATGTCCTTGCCCTGCGCCTCAAGTGCGCGAGCCCTGGCAAGGACTTCGAATGCCCCCTCAGTTCCAATGTGATCCATCCGCTCAGCAAAGCTAAAGTCCATCGTGTCCTACCTTCATCTCATCGGGAATCGATGTGTCGTCCGCTACGACCATATCCATTACAGTGACAGATTCGACACGGGCAAGAGCTGGTCCTTCATGGAGCAGACGCTCGAAGCTGCCAAGGGCCGATGGCTGGCCAAACGCTTCGCATTCCACTGAGCCCGAGGTGGAGTTCCACACTGTACCCACTATGCCAAGGCCCTGTGCTGCATGGCGGACGAAGGCGCGAAAGCCCACACCCTGCACGCGGCCAGACACGCTGAACCGTTTTCCCTCAACCATTCCAGCTGAGCGTTGTCGTTCCCGATGGAGTTCCTGAGCTGGTCGATGTCTTCGTGCCTGTTGCCTTGATGATGCCACCGTAGTCGCCAATGACCTGGATTTTTCCTGATCCCTTGGGAATGACGAACGCCACCTCGTCAAGCTGCGTGATGGTCATTGCAGAATATGCTCCCGGTGCAAGGAATGCAGGGAGAACAGAGCGCGATGCGGGCTGCTGGAGGTAAAACTGCGACTGCATCTTCACGGAATCGACTGTCTGGAAGATTGCGAAGACGAGCGTCCCACCGTTAGCAAGGGGAAGTTCGAGTGGCTGGTACTTGCCCTCGTACGTGCAGGAAACGGAAACGCTTCCATTTGTCCTGAGGCCAGCAAACTGCGTCTGCGTCTTGAGATTCCAGCCGGAAGTGAACTCACCACCTGCAAACTTTGATGACGAGGCATTCGTGTAGTTGCTGCGGTAGCTGGCAAATGCGGTGAGCATGGAAGTGTTCCCCGCATTCGAGACAGGAATTGTACCCTGGCTTTCCGCCACCTGGGGCACGAGGATTGGATTGGCAAGAGATCCTATGGGCACCTCATAGAGAACACGCCAGGAGGCATTCCTTGCGTCCTGGGCAAAGAGAAAGAGTTGTGGTGGTGCAGCAGGCTTTGATGTCGTCCGCACATCTGCAAGAAAGTACTTTGGCCAGCCCTGTGTGGTCGCAGGATAGACTGCAGTGCTCCATTTCGGTGCAGCGTACGTGCCACCTTCGCTCTTCTGTCCCATGAGTTTGAACTCCTGGTAGTAGGCATTGTCAATGAGCGCGGACGCTCCTTCTTCATGCTGGTTCTGGAGCGCTACATCCAGTGCATTGTTCGCTTTCGTGTTCGCAGCATTGTAGTCGGAGACCACTGTCTTCGCCGCTGCTGCAGTAATGCCTGAAGCAGCTGCTCCGCATGCGCTCACGAACGCGCACACCGCCACTACTCCGATGCCCCGTATGAATCGTCCCATGTCCTGCTCCATAAGCTGGTCGGAAGTTCAGTTCCAGCCTACCACGCAGCGTGCATCGGGACTCCCCGTATCCTTCAGGACTAGATGCATTCGTCAGGAATGTTGATGTGCTGCACTGTTCCAGGTGTGACATGCACAGTGGTGAGGGGTCTCGCGTTTGATCCCGGAAAGGCGTATGCGCCAACGAGCACATAGGTGCCCTTCCTGAGAGTGAACCGGAAGGGGTGCGATGGTGACACGCTCGCCTTCGCAACAGCCATCCCGGAAGGGATCATGCTTCCACTGCCGTGCATAGCAGTGCCACTCTGGGACGACCCGGGATACGCAGACACAGTTCCCGCACTATACGGCGGCATGTGGGGATATAGGATGGCTGCGCACGTGTCAAGATATCCTGTCACGGTTCCAAAGCCGGTAGGCATCGTTGGAGTGTGGAGCGCTTTTGCGCATGAAGCTGCGGACACGATGATGATGCCAAGGACGATGCATCGTGCAACTGCTGCCATGAAACCACCTCCGCTGTGCTCGGTGCAATGTGGAGCACCCAGCTGCACCCGCATTTTCCATCTCCCTGTTCGGTTGATTTCCAAATTATGTTACTTGCATTCGTCAGGAATGTTGATGTGCTGCACTGTTCCAGGTGTGACATGCACAGTGGTGAGGGGTCTCGTGTTTGATCCCGGAAAGGCGTATGCGCCAACGAGCACATAGGTGCCCTTCCTTAGGGTGAAGTGGAAGGGGTGCGATGGTGACACGCTCGCCTTCGCAACAGCCATCCCGGAAGGGATCATGCTTCCACTGCCGTGCATAGCAGTGCCACTCTGGGACGACCCGGGATACGCAGACACAGCTCCCGCACTGTAGGGCGGTGTAT
>JAJZLL010000062.1 GCA_021803465.1 bacterium | reverse complement strand
GTGTCGGTGCTGCATTCCATCCCTGCTGCGGTGGTGCTGCAGGAGGGGTGGCTGGTGGTGTCGGTGCTGCATTCCATCCCTGCTGCGGTGGTGCTGCAGGAGGGGTGGCTGGTGGTGTCGGTGCTGCATTCCATCCCTGCTGCGGTGGCGCTGCAGGAGGGGCGGCTGGTGGTGTCGGTGCTGCTGGATTCCAGCCCTGCTGGGCTGCAGATGCCGGATTCCATCCTGCAGGCTGCTGCGGTGCCGGAGTACTTCCTCCTGCAAGAGGTGAGGTGTCCTGAGGAATTCCCATTCCTGCTGCGGAAGGTGGTGCTGGTGCTGTCTGCTCTGGTGTGCGGATACTCCATCCCTGACCTGAACCTGAACCGGAAGGCTGCTGGGGGAGCTGGGCGCCACACTGACTACAGACAGTTGCCGAGGCATCATTTGGTGCTTGGCAGTTGGGGCAGTTCATGCGCTCATTTCCTCATGTTGGAGGTTGGTACGTTCCACTGAACGATACCACGTTGAGACTTGTCAGGAACAGAAGCGCTCCAATTCGTCCTGAGCTCACTGGCCACGAGCGCTACGGGACTGTAATGGTCACTGCAGTGGGAGAAGGTGATGGACTGGCCTGTCCAGCGCTCACTCCCGGCGTTGGGGAAGGTGTCGAGGTCGGTGATGGCGTTGGGGAGGGAGAAGGCGTGGGAGTTGTGATGGGTTCATTGACAAGTGGAGCCTGGACACCACCGGAGTGGACCGGTCCCGCCGATGGAGGCAGTATGAGATAAACATGCTCGCCAGGCATGACATACCCAAGAAGACGGGCCTGCTCCTCCACCCAGCTTGTTGACTGGGCTGCCTGAATCTCTCGCTCCCTGTCCGCTATCTGATGCTGGAGCCGCTGGTTCGATGTCTCCACAGCCACTATGCGTGAATGAAGAGAAATCGTCCGCTCAAGACTGCCGTAGACGCCGTATGCGACAATGCCTGCAACAAGAGCGAAGATGACAATTCCCACCTTTGCTTTGACGCCAAGCTGGGGGATCCGCAGCAAGCGCGCAATTCCAGATCGATCCACAGGAGGTTCCTTTGACGACGTATAGGGGATTGAACCGTGAGGGCCAGATTTGTACCAACTCCTAGCATGCAGCAGCGTACCGCATTTTGCAAGGGAAACAGCTAATCTCCCCTTCCTTCTCCATCACCCGCTTCCCAATCCCTCCTCGTGGCGCTGTGCACATCGACTCCTCGCTCCTGCAGCATGCGCTCCTTCAACTCAAACCGCTTGCGTTTCTTCTGGACCGTATCGTGGAGGGCCTCCTCTGCATCCACTCCTCCCGCACGGGCAAGCACAGCGCAGGCAAGGAGCATGCTTCCCAGCTCCTCACGTGACACCCCTCCAGTCTTCCGTGCAGCAAGCGCTTCGAGGATGCTCTTGAGCTCCAGCAGCGCATCCTCAGGTGAACCAGCCAGATCGTAGCCCCTGCGGCCTGTCCTTTCAATGAGCGCATCCGCATATGCGAGAGCGGGAAGTGAGACTCCCACTCCCTCAAGAAGGGTCGCCTTGCCTCCCTTCTCCTGGGATTTCAGGGCGTCCCAGTTGGCAACAACCTCATCCGCTCCACTGAGCGTCACAGCACCAAAGACATGCGGATGGCGATGGATCATCTTCCCGCTGATGCGCTCTGCGACATCCTCTATGGTGAATGCACCGCGAGATTCGGCCTGCGCTGCATGCATGAACACCTGCAGAAGGACATCTCCCAGCTCCTCGAGAAGCAGCGCATCATCATGCGCATCAATGGCGTCCTTGAGTTCATACGTCTCCTCACGGAGGTATGGCCACAGACTCTGGTGGGTCTGCTTCCTGTCCCAGGGGCAGCCATCCGGTGCCAGGAGAGCCTGGATGATTGCACGGAAGCGCTCGAGTGGAGGCCCCTCAGGAAGTTCTTCAACCTTCGTCATGCCCGCACCTCCGCCTGCGCCTGCACTATCCTTCCCACACGGGACAGCTCCATCAGAAGCCGCACAAGATCCTTCTGCCAGTCAACTTCCTCATCGCTCCGCTGTGGACGTGCAGCGGATCCCTGAGGAAGCGTGAGCCAGATGCGGTGTGGAGAAGTTCCAGCACGGCGTCCAAACTGCCGTGCAACAGCCTCGTGGGGAAGCGAATGATTCTGTGGAAGCTGCACCACGATGGCACGCTCTTCCGCAGACACTCCTGTGACACCAAGATCGGCAGCAAGGAGGCGGACCCGGAGGACATACGCGAGGTTTGCAACTTCCACAGGCACTGGCCCAAACCGGTCGCGAAGCTCTTGAAGCTTCCGTTCGAGAGCAGCCTCCGACATGCATTCGGAGAGCTCGTGGTAGCACTGGAGTCTGACAGCATCATCCGTGATGTACATCTTTGGAAGATGCGCATCCAGAGGGAGCGACACCCGGAGCGTTGCAGGAAGTTCGCGTTCCTGCGGCTCTCCCTTGAGCGCATGGATCGACTGACGGAGTAGCCGATTGTAGAGTTCCAGGCCCACTGCTGCGATTTCGCCATGCTGCTCCTCTCCAAGGAGGTTCCCAGCACCCCGGATCTCAAGATCCTTCATGGCAAGAGAAAAGCCAGCACCAAGATCCTGCATTTCCTCAATGGCATCGAGCCTCTTGTCAGCCTGCTCTGTGAGTGAGGTGTGGGGCGGATAGAGAAGGTACGCGTACGCCCTTCTTCCAGACCGCCCAACCCGACCCCGGAGCTGATACAGCTGCGCAAGACCAAGCCTGTTCGCCTGCTGGATGATGATCGTGTTGACATTGGGAATGTCAAGGCCCGACTCGATGATGGTGGTGCAGACAAGCACATTGAGATCGCCAGCCATGAATGCATCCATGACCTTGGCAAGTTCGGTCTCATCCATCTGGCCATGTGCTACCCCCACTGCAGCATCCGGAACGAGGGCAGACACCCGCTTCGCCTCCTGCACAATGGTCGCAACGCGGTTGTGGAGGTAGTACACCTGTCCTCCACGACCAAGCTCCCGCCGGATGACCTCAGTGACAAGATCGTCATCATCCGCAGTGACAAACGTCCGTATGGGCTGCCGGTCCTCAGGTGGGGTGCGAATGACTGACAGATCACGAAGCCCAGCGAGCGACATGTGCAATGTCCGGGGAATGGGAGTGGCAGAAAGCGAAAGCACATCGACTGCAACACGGAACTCCTTGAACCGCTCCTTCTGGAGCACGCCGAAGCGCTGCTCCTCGTCGATGATGACAAGGCCGAGGTTCTTGAATGCGATGTCCTTTTGAAGCAGACGGTGAGTGCCGATGACAATATCGCATGCACCCATCCGCATTGCCCGGACTGTCTCGGCCATCTCCTGCTCGCTCCGAAGTCTTGAGAGCTGCCGGATCGTGACGGGAAACGCGCGGAGCCGCTGCGTGAAGGTGCGGTAGTGCTGCTGTGCAAGGACTGTCGTTGGCACAAGAACAGCAACCTGGTACCCATCGGAAACGGCCTTGAATGCTGCACGCATAGCAAGCTCAGTCTTGCCGAACCCCACATCACCACAAACGAGGCGGTCCATGGGACGTGTTGCCTCCATGTCCTGCTTGATCTCGGAGAGCACAAGGAGCTGGTCTTCCGTTTCCTCATACGGGAACGCATCCTCAAGCTCCTGCTGCCAGACGCTGTCAGGAGGAAACGGGTGTCCCTCGGCCATTTCCCTTCTCGCATACACATCCATGAGGTTCCTGGCTATCTCTTCCGCATGGTGGCGGGCCTTCGTCTTCGTTCTCTCCCACTCTTTGGTCCCTAGACGTGAGAGGTTCGGATGCTCTCCACCACCTCCCACATACCTGTCCACGCGGTCGATATGTGTGACTGGCACAAACACGAGGTCACCATCCGCATACTCAAGCACCATGTACTCGTGGTCCGCGCCAAGCTCCTCCACATGCCGCATCTCGATGAACTTCGCAATTCCATGATCCCTGTGGACAACGAGATCCCCTGGCTGGAAGGTGATGGTGTACGCCTCCCGTGCTGCATGCCCTGTCGCAGCAGTAGCTTCACCGCGCGTAGATGTCGTTTCGACCCTCCGGTGGCCCCGTCCACGGAGCTGCACGATGGTCTCGGGCCGGACATGGCGGCCAAACAGTTCGAAGTCAGTGCAGATGAGAAGACTGTCTGGAAGTGCCTCGAAGCCTTCACTTCCCTCTCCCTCATAGATTGAGCAGCCAGCATGCGTTCCTGCCACCTCGAGCAGTGAGTCGACCTCCACTGCCGCAATGCCATTCGCCTCAAGGAGCTCTTCCACGCGGTGCTGCTGGCGTGTGATGCAGAGGACATGTCGAACCGATGCCTCACGGGCAAGCGCTGCAATGCGGTCTTCGACCGTTCCTGCGAATGTCACTCCCACACTGCGCACAGTCTGCTGTCCCTCCACAGACGCACCATGGTCGAGCACATGGGTCATGCGTGCTGCAAGGAGATCATGCACAAGTTCTGGTGAGACGCAGCCAAGCGCGAACCCCACTGGAAGCTCTCCGTGGGACATCTCACGCTCAGCAAGCTCCTCATACTCCGCCATTGTCCTCCGCACCCGGTCCATGATCCGCTCAAGCGATCCTTCAACAACAATGCTGAGCTCTGGATGGAGTGCGGGAAGCGCCTTTGCGTATGGTCCCCTGAGATACCCCGCGAACCTGAACATCCTGTCCTCGAGGATTCCCTGGGCTAGGGTTTCGCAGTCGCTGCGCCACTCATCTGCCACCTCATCCCGAAGGTGGGAGACATCAAGTTCCCCAAGTCTCCGGAGAGCCTCACTGAGGGTCGCACTGTCAAGTACGAACTCGCTGCGGGGAAGGAGTGTGACCTCCTTTCTGCGGGTCCGTGCGACCTGGTCTTCCACGCGAAAGGTGCGGATCTCACCAATCGTCCTACCATCCCATTCAAGGCGTACAGGCGATGCAGCAGCTAGAGGATAGACATCGAGGATGCCACCGCGCACCACATACTCCCCCGGACGCATCACAACGGCTGCTGGCTTATAGCCAGCAACGACAAGATCCCGTACTACGTCATCCCGACGCACCTCTGCTCCAGTCTCGTATTTCCGTGCAGTGAGCTGAAGTCCATCAAGGCTGAGCGTCGGCAGCACAAGCGCCTCAGGAGGAGCGATGACAACTGTGGAGGATGGCTCATTCAGCAGATGCTCCAGTGCGCGCAGCCGGTACTTCACCACTTCCTCGGATGGAGGAAGATAGTCGAATGGCAGAGTGTCGATATGCGGAAACAGGCAGGCAGTGTATTCTTCGGGCAGCCACTGCTGACAGTCGAGGTACGCCTCCTCTGGATGTGAGGTGACAAGGAGCAGCGGCCCGCCCTGCGTCGACGCAATTCCCGCCGCAAGGAATCCCACAGCGCCCCTGGGCACACTCCCGATGGTGAGTGGAGCCCCCTTTGTGCCTCGAAGATGGCTCCCGTACTGCGCAAACCGTTCAGTTGCCGGCATGTGGCTCACACCTCCTGCCGCACATCTCTGTTGAAATGGTTCATTGCCGTCTCGAGTCCATCACGTGCAAGGGCGAGAATGCCATCAGCAGCACGTTCAAGCACGGATGGAATCTGCTGCCACTCTGCTTCCGTGAAGGTGTGAAGGACATAGTCCACTGGATCCATGCCCGATGGTGGCCGTCCAATGCCAACTCGCAGGCGGATGAATTCCTTGGTCCCGAGCCTTTCGATGAGTGATTGCACCCCACGCTGTCCCCCCGAACTCCCCCCCTTCCTGATGCGAAGTCTGCCAAATGGCAGGTCAAGATCGTCATGGACAATGACTACGGAATCGAGGTTGCTCCTCGTGTCACGAAGCATAGCCCGCACACCATCCCCACTGCTGTTCATGTACGTGTAGGGACGCACTGTCATGAGCGTGATCCCCTCCACAACCCCCTCACGAATACCATAGAGCGTCTTTCTGCGTTCCCCGCCAAACGCACCCCGGGATTCGAGCGCGACAAGAATGAGCCAGGCAATGTTGTGGCGTGTCTGGGCATACTTCGCTCCAAAGTTCCCAAGTCCAACAACGCGGCTGATCCCCACATCATGCGTCATGGGTTTCCAGCTCCTCGATCTGCTGCTGTGGAAGACAGGCCCGGGTGAGCGTTGTCATTGTCGATGCCTCCTCGGGGGTTGCATGGTCATATCCAAGACAGTGCAGAAAACCATGCACTACAAGAAGGCGAAGTTCCTCCACAGGACGCTCTCCCCCCTGAGCGCGCACACGGTCAAGTGACACAGCAATGTCTCCGATCTGCCTCGCATCACCATATGGAAATGCGAGCACATCTGTTGGACCCGGCGTGAACCTGTACTGCTCATTGAGCTCTGCAAGAACGTCATCTGTCGTGCAGCGTACTGTCACACTCGCACTGTCAGCGCATGCCATTACGTCTCCAGCTCCACGGAGCGTGGAGCGGATGAGCGCACGCCTGATCAGCTTGCGATCATCCGCAGACACTCCATCATCAATGATGATGTTGACTCTCATGTCTGGGACTAGGCAGCGTTCGTCTTCTGACGCCGCTTCCGGGCTGCCAGCAACTTCCGCTTCCGCTTGACAGAAGGCTTTTCGTAGTATTCGCGACGACGAAGCTCTGACAAGATTCCATTCTGCTTCACCTTCTTGCTGAAGCGACGCATGATGCTCTCGAAAGGCTCCCCTTCACGGGCTCGTACTTCCGCCACGAATCATTCACCTCCTTTCTCGGAATGCTCCCACTCCTACTTGGTGGGGCTTCCACGTTCATCAATTGTACTGCTTTATGGACAAGAGCTCATGCACCGGAGGCGCGGCTCACTGTCCCTTCGATGCCACACGCTGATTCCACCACTGCAAGGGAGCTTGGACGTCTCACGCACCCCACACCCTCGACAAACACCTCAACCCAGAGCTCACGTCCTCCAACCAGGTGGTGCTCAAAGAACCGAGCCCTGCTCGAAGGGCATGCTTCAAGGAAGTGGAAGACTGCCTGCTCGGAAAGATACTCGAGTGGAAGCGGTGAGTGGGAAGTCTCCTCGAGGATGACGACTGGACCCTGCACACCGCGATGGATGTGCAGCTCATATTCGCCAATCAGGGTGTTGTCAAACAGCACCTGGTGGGCCGATGAGTGCAGCTCCTGAGCAATTCTTCCAGCCACTCCTGCTCCCCCTTGCAAACTGACGGGATGTCTCCATACAAAATATTCCCATGCAACCACATTGTGTGGTCACACGGGAATATTCAATGACGGATGCTAGTTGACTGGATGGTACGAGCGGTCGATGCGCACAGTCAGCGCGGACATCAGGTCACTGTAGAATCCCTCTCCTTCGGCTGGAAGAAGGTCCACATCCTCAGGAAGCTCGCTTCTCCAGGGAAGCATGACATTGAAGGCGATCTCCTGGATTTCCCAAAGGATGTCCATGATGTCCGTGATCTTCCCATGCTTCCGTGCAAGCACTTCACGCACTGCCTGGGTGGCCTCTTCATTGCCTGAGCGGGCAATTGCCTTCTGTGCAAAGGTGAAGATGCGTGTTGCGCGTGCCTCAATCTCAGGATTCACTTCCTTGAGACCCTGAAGGTGCGCTTCCTCGCATTCCTCAATGACCTTGTCAACCCGTTCCACCAGCCGACGGAGGCGAGTGCGCTCCACCATATCAACGCAGTGCTGACGTCGCGATGCATGGACCTCGGCTGTTGCTCTTTCAATAAGCACTTGTGACTCCTCCCTTAACAGGAAAACCCTCTCTCAATTGGTATCAACGCTGTAGCAAAACGGTCCGTTACGGATACCGTTGAGATTCACTCTACAGTCTCACCTTATTGACATCAAGAGCACAAATGATGTCAGATTGATGCATGAATCGCATCAATCTCGACTGGATCGGCACATTCCTCGAGGTCGCGAGGTACGAGCACATTGGTCGGGCTGCCGATGCCCTCCAGACTGACCAGTCCACTATATCACGGAAGATCGCGCGCCTAGAGGAGGAACTAGGCTTCCCTCTGTTCGAGCGAGTTGGAAGGCAGGTGCGCCTGTCAGTCGCTGGCCGCAGGTTCGCAACCCGCATGGAGAGAATCCTTCATGATCTGCAAGATGCCATTGATGATGCGGAATCCGCCACTTCCGAGGACAGGGGTGAAGTCCATGTCGCATTTCTCCACACAATAGGAGCCACATGGCTTCCAGGGCAGCTGGCACCCTTCCACCGTGCACACCCGTCAATCAGGTTCACCCTCACCGAGGTAACCGCGCACGAAGTGGTAAGAGGCATTCTTGCCGGGGACTATGATCTTGGAATACTTGGCCCACCGCCACGGGGGAATGCGGATCTCAGATCCGCAGTGCTGTTCACAGAGCGCATTGCTGTCGTCGTACCCAGGAACCACCCGCTTGCATCGCACAAGCGGTGCACGCTCCGAGATCTCCAGAACGAGGCGCTTGTCCTTACAAGGTCGAGCAGCGGTCTCCGTGGAATCGTGGACGAGGCGTTTTCCGGCCGTGGCATCGAGAAGCACGTCGCCTATGAGGGTGATGACTTCTCCATCATCCAGGGGCTCGTGGAATCGGGACTTGGCATCTCGCTTCTTCCCACTCCCCTTCCCAACTCCTCATCCCGGGTGACTGTCGTTGAGCTCGTGGATCCTGTTCTCGAGCGGACTGTCGTAGTCTGCTGGGATCGCAGAAGAACGCTTCCCCCTGCAGTCACTGGGTTCCTCACCCACCTGACACACGTGCACCCCTAGTCCCCCCAACTCCTCCCGATGGTACTGTTAAGGGATGCTTGACCTCGTCCTTGTGATCGTTATCGGTATATGCGCTGTCGCTGGCGGGATCCTCATTGCTGTAGCACCAAAGGTGGAGAGGATCGACATGCGCCGCCATGTGGAGCGCAGAGAGCGCGCTGAAGCGGAGGCCAGAAGGATCCGTGCACGTACAGAGGAGACCATAGCCCTTATCCAGCGATCCGCGAACGAAGATCTCGCGGCTGAGGAGGAGGCTCTTACGACTCTCAACGCGAGCGTTCACGAGTCTGACCGCATCCTCCGCGACGACCAGCACCGCTTCAACCAGCACCGCTACGCGTACAAGCAGCATCGTGCCCTTCTTGAGGAGCGAGAGCACCTACTGGAGGACCGGCAGAAGGAGATCGACGTCATCCTCCGTGACAGGGCAAACCTTCCCGAAGATGAGGCAAAGTCCGTAGTCCTCAGGACTCTTGAGGATGAGCTTGCAAGCGCTCATGCCCACCGGGTGGACCACATGTTGCGTCAGCTTGAAGATCCGGAGCCGCTGGCACGGAGGAACATGACCACTGCCATCCAGCGTCAGGACCTGTCCCACAGTACAGATCCCATGCGACCCATACAGATCGACATGGGCGAGCTGTCAGAAGACCAGCAGGAAAGTGTCCGTGAAGCTCTCACTGAAGTCACTGAAGCAACCGCAACTGAGTCGACGCTTGATCCAGAGACGGGCATCATCACCCTCAGGGGAATGGATCCCGTGGGAAGGGAAGTAGCCCGACAGGCATCCCAGGAGCTTGCCCGCCGTTCCTACCAGATTGCGCAGGTGCCTCCACTGCTCATCAACACGCGGAGCGAACTTCTGAAATCCATCAGGAGCCGAGGCGAGGAAGTCATGTGGGAAATGGAGATTCCTGGCCGAGAGGAGCTTGCGGAGCTTATCGGCACCCTCCACTTCCGCTACTCCTACGGACAGAATGCCCTTCTCCACTGCAAGGAAGCTGGATACCTCTGCGGTGTGCTAGCTGCGGAGCTTGGTCTGGACAGCCAGGATGCCCGGCATGCTGGCATGCTCCACGATATTGGAAAGGCAGTCGACCATGATGTGGAGGGCTCCCATGCAGTCATCGGAGCTGAGCTTCTCCATCTTCTTGGTGTTCCCGACCACATAACCCATGCAGTACGTGCCCACCATTTCGAGGAGGAACCCTCCACAGACCTCGCATTCCTGACAATCTGTGCTGATGCCATTTCCGCATCGCGGCCTGGAGCACGCCGCGACACGCTCTCCACATACCTTGCGCGCCTCGACCAGCTCCAGAGCATTGCAACCCGGCACCGTGGAGTTGAACGGGCATATCCCATGCATGCTGGACGGGAGGTGCGGATCATAGTGCATCCATCGAAAGTGAAGGACAGTGATGTCCAGGACCTCAGCACGACAATCGCACGGGAAATTGAATCCGAGATGAACTACCCAGGCATCATCAAGGTGACCGTGATCCGGGAGTCGAGTGCGACAGCAACAGCACCAGTCCAGATCACTCCGGTCAGCACCCCTGAGGGCAGCGCAGATTTCCCCCAGGAACCGCATGGAGACCAAGTCCCTCAGCCACACGACAGTGCCCCCCAGGAAGTGAAGCCGCTTCCTGCCAAGAAGATGAAGTCGAAGCCGAAGCACCATCACTGAAGCTCCTTCTCAGACAGGGCACTGAAAGCGCATTGATGAATACAAGGCGATTTGCTTAACCATTAGCAAAGCGCTAAACTTAATGCGGCAGGGGAAGGCTATCGCTGCGAAACATCGCAGCACACTCCACGGGAGGAGCGCACATGAACACACCCCGAACACCGCGAACACATCGCACATTCAGGCTTCGTCACTCACGGCTTGGCTCGCTTGCAGCGATCCTTTTTGTTGGGGCAGTGCTTGCCATTGGCGGAACATTGACAGCTCGGGCCTACTCTGCTTCGTCGCATGGCGTGCTTGCGACTCAGGGTTCAACGCATTACAGCGTCGTTGCGAATGCGCACACACCCGGTGACGACAATGGCGGCGGCAACAATGGAAACAACAACGGCGACAATGGAAATCATGGGAATGGCAACAATGGCGGTGGTAATGGGGATGGTGACCATCATTCTCCTTCGCCTTCCGTCTCCCCATCAGAGTCTGCCACCCCAACGCCGACTGAGACTGCAACACCAACACCTACACCAACTGAGACAGCCACACCCTCACCGACCGCAACACCGACTGAGTCTCCTACACCCACAGCAACTGCCACACCAACTCCAACCGCAACAGTAACTCCAACAAGTTCTGTCCAGGCTGCGACAACAACACCTACACCAACGTCTACCCCAACTTCAGTGGTGCAGGCTGCCACAACGCCATCGACTGGATCCAACCTGGGAACATCGTTCCTGCTTGCTGGACTCCTCATGTCAGTTGGAGCATACATCATGCGCCTGAGGAGAAAGCTGTAGCACGTGCGATTGCACACGAACAGCCACAGTGACCATTGGACCTGCTGGAGAATCTCCAGCAGGTCCTTTCTGAATGGAGATGCAACCCCTTTTTGGCGCATGCTCAAGAATGGCTGACAGCGCAGAGCCCCGAAGCAGCATCTGCCCCGGGGCCCTGGTGAGTTCGCCAAATGAATGGCGTCTCCTGTATCAACTGATGTGGTGCGGGTTCTCCTTGAGACCAGTCACTATGACTGCACCAGAGATGACCAGTGCAAGTGCGATGATGATTGACCGTAGCACTGCGACACTGAGTGCACCTGTTTCAGGAGTCGTAACAGCACCGAGCACTGCGCTTGCTGGCACTGGACCCGTGGTCACGCCCTGCACACCACTTGTAGGTGAAGGAGGAGGTGCAATGACTACCTGCTCATTGGCAAGATTGCAGTTGTCATTGGCGACCACCTGGCCATTGTTCTCCACAAATGCCTGCCAGTCATATGTACCGCTTGCACTCACACTTGACACTTCTGGCGAATTGTACGTGCCATCGCCTGTCACTGGCTGCGTGGGTGACGTGTATAGCGGAGTCTGGCATGTCGTGTCATTGGCATTGAAAAGCTTGAAGACAATGACTGAACCCTTCGGCACCGTGCCCGTGATCGTTGCTGTGTCCTGAAGGCCAGCCTGGCTTGCGGGCTGCGCCGACGTTGTCACAGCTAGAGGAACTGGAATGGGCGTAGGCGTTGGCGTAGGCGTGGGCGTTGGTGTGGGCGTTGGTGTAGGCGTAGGCGTGGGTGTTGGTGTTGGTGTGGGCGTTGGCGTAGGCGTTGGTGTTGGTGTGGGCGTGGGTGTAGGAGTAGGCGTAGGCGTTGGTGTGGGTGTTGGTGTTGGTGTGGGCGTGGGTGTAGGAGTAGGCGTAGGCGTTGGTGTGGGTGTGGGTGTTGGCGTTGGTGTAGGAGTTGGTGTTGGTGTGGGTGTTGGCGTTGGGGTCGGCACAGGTGGTGAAGTGAATGTCACCTGAGCCTGCGTCCTATCGGCGAGAAACTGCTGTGAGAAGACAAGATTCTGTCCTCCAGCAATGCCTGTATCCAGGACACGTCCCTCATTTCCATAGATGTCCACTGTCATGACAGCTGTCTGGACCGTGTTCAATGGCCATGGAAAGACCTGCGCCTGGGTATTGCCGTTCGCATCCAGCTGCACAATGCCTGAGAAGTCTCCACTCGTGTTGAAGGAGCCGTGCTGGATCGTGAGACCAACTATGCGATGGGCAGCAGGAGCTCCATTTCCATATGTGACATGGACATATGCCTGAACTCCAGCAGGATTGTTGTCAACCGTCGTTGTTGGCTGGAAGTGCAGTGAGATGTGGACATCATGCTGCTGTGTCCACCAGGCATCAGCATTCGCGTTCGCATCAGCCATGATCTGCTGTGCACGGGCCACAATGACTGCGGGAACACCAGGAACAGGAAGCCAGCCACGCGCCCTGTAAGGGGCTGGATTGAGGCTGTCGTTGGTGAATCCCCATACAGCAAGCTGGACAGCCGATGCCTCATAATCGGCGCTCAGTGCACCCGGATGGTTTGCGACAGGGAAGTAATTATTGACAATGTACTCGACCTGCTTGTTCGGACCCTCAGCGCCGGGAGTGAGGACATCATTAACATAATGCTGGTCCTGAAGGGAGATGCAGTATGCAGGAATGGAGGTGCCATCACTGCCATGGAGGAGGAAGTTCCCAAGGAGTTTGTACGAGGAGCTTCCTGCTGTCTGCCAGCCAGTCCCATCCCAGATCTCAAAGGAACCAAGCCCAGCATTCGTATTCTCGCTGATGCCATACTGGCGTCCACTTCCCGTGAACTGGTATGTGGCAGCAAAGCTTGGCACAACAAACCAGCCTATGAGGGCAACAACGAGAGGAATGATGGCTGCTAGCTGGCGCCGTGGAGAGATCTTGTTCGTGAGCCTCGAGAGGTCGCCACGTAGATCATGCGCACTGAACAGGCCTGCCTTCTGACGCGGCTGAATGCGCCGGATCCTTCCGGTCGGTACGCGATGATGCTGGTTATCACCCTGCTGAGTCATGATGCAGTCGTCCCTCGTTGATAGAGCTGGTTCTCTTCAGGCTCATTGTGCTCATCACAAGAGGACAGGTGACGGACAGTCTCCGGCTGTTCGAGAAATCGTGACAACGCTGTTGCACTGTATGCGACAGCTGCATCGCGTTGTGATCCCCCCGTGCCTTGGATCCCCATCCCCTCAGTTGCAATGATCCCTACGGATATTGTGCCACAAATCCCAAAATTGACCGCGCGACACCTTCCGGATCCTCGTGGAACACGAGATGTCCCGCGTGGGGAAATTCCTCAAGCAGGGCATTGGGAATGCGGTGAGCAAGGAGTTCTCCGTTCACGGCTGGCTGGACCACGTCATCCATGCCATGGAGAACGAGGGTGGGAATGCGGATGCTCGGGAGATCACTGTATGTGTCATGCTCGGCAATCGCATGCCTCTGGGCAAGAAAGGTTCTGCCCGGCACGGGATGGGCACTCCGGTAGGCAACTTCACTCGCAATGAACCTCTCCTCCCGGATCTGGAAGTTCTCCGAATACAGCACTGTGCATGCGATCCGGTACGCATCCCCTGGATCCCGGGCACCCTTTCCCATGAGCCGGTCAAATGCCCACTGCACGGGAGGAGTCGCATGCGGTCCTCCTGGAGTTGTTGCCACGAGAATGAGGTGCTTGACACGATCGCAAGTATCGGTAAGAGCGACATGCTGGGCGACCATTCCTCCCATGGACGCGCCAAACACGGTAACATTTCCCGCTGCGAGTTCCCGAATGACTGCATGGACATCGCGCGCAAGCCGATCCATGCCGTAGGGTGCTGTAGGTACTTCCGACTCGCCCACTCCCCTGGGATCAAAGGATATGACAGGAATGGAAGCTGGCAGCGCTGCAACAAGTGGGTGGTACACGTGACGTGCAGAGCCAAGTCCTGGGATGCAGATGAGAGGTTCCACGCCAGGATCTCCCTCCCACACAGAGCATGCAAGGGCAATTCCATCATCAGTTGTCACCCTCATTGTGCGCGACGCTGCAGCATCGTGATGCACGCCGTGTGTAGTATCCACTGTATGGTCTCATCCTCATTCCGGCCTGCCCGTGAGCACAGGCACGTACAGAGAATACACCAGGTCTTTGTCGACCCATCCCAGGTGTCAGGCGAGATGGTCAGCATCGCTGGTGCAGATGCCCACCATCTCGCGCATGTGCTTCGCCTTGGCATCGGAGATGCGCTCAGGATTGTCGTGGAAGGAGATCCTCCCCATGCACATGCTGCGACTGTCCGATCAGTCACGGGTTCCACACTGCACTGTGAGCTGAAGGAGGAGATTGAAGCCACCAACACTGCTTCAGCCCCACGACTGTCCGTCGCCCAGGCACTCTTCCAGGATGATATCGATGTCGCTGTCCGTGGCCTTTCCGAACTCGGTGTCGATGAGATCCTCCCCTTCATCAGCGAACGCTCCGTCGTGAGACCTGACCCAGGGCGGCAGGCCCGACGCCAGGCGCGCTGGCAGGAGATCGCGCGCCACGAGGCTGCGCTTGGCTACCACTTCGCTGTAGCCTCTGTTGCCGCTGTTGCGACCTTCGATGCACTGCTTGCAGCCGCGAAGCCCGGCATTCACTGCATTGTGCTCGACCTTGACAGCACAGCACGTCCCCTTGTGGAGTGCCTTCCGC
Source organism: bacterium (assembly GCA_021803465.1). GTDB lineage: Bacteria > Chloroflexota > Dormibacteria > Aeolococcales > Aeolococcaceae > JAJZLL01. Next base: position 51,589 of record JAJZLL010000062.1, on the reverse strand, counting down.
CATCCACCACTGCCATTCTCCTCGCCATAGGCCCGGAGGGTGGGTTCACGGATGGCGAACGGCGGAAGCTCAGCGAAGCCAGCTTCCAGGCAGCCCACCTTGGACCACACACATTCCGGGCGCAGTATGCTGGGATCATCAGTGCAGCACTTGTGATGGCCCACTATGGCGCCTTCGCCCCACCACCCGCATGATGTCACGTCCCATGAATGATCCTCTCCGAATCAGCCTCACGAGCCTTGGATGCAAGGTGAACTATGCGGAAATGGAGTCCCTTGCGGGCGTTCTTGCAGCATCCGGCTGTGACATTGTCGATGACGATGCTCCGGCAGATGTGGTCGTAGTGAACACCTGCACTGTAACCCTGCAGGCCGATGCCACGAGCCGACAGCGCATCCAGCACCTCCGTCGCCAGCATCCTTTGAGCCACCTCATTGTCACTGGCTGCAGTGTCGACGGCAATCCAGGTTTCTATCTCTCTTCCCCAACACCATCCGGCCATCCTCTCACCATAGATGCTGTCTTCGCGAACAGCACGAAGGAGAGCATTGCCACATACATCCGCACGAATCTTTTCCCCTCCGCCTCCGAACTGCCCCCCGAAAGCAGTGACACAGTGTTTCCCCTGCGGCGGGGACGGGCCTTCATCAAGGTGCAGGATGGCTGCAGGCACAGGTGCACATACTGTTCCGTCTGGAGTGCGCGGGGAGCATCGAGAAGCAGGGCTGTCGACGACATCCTTGCGGATATCCGCAGTGCTGCTGCACGAGGTCACAGGGAGTGCGTGCTCACTGGCGTGGATCTTGGTTCATATGGAAGGGACACGGATTCCTCCCTTCCTGAACTCGTATGGCGCATCTGGAATGAGGTGTCGGACATGCGCATCAGGTTGAGCAGCATCAATGCGAACGACATCACTGAGGATGTCATTGCCCTCAATGCGAACGAGCGATTCTGCCCGCATTGGCACATCCCCCTCCAGAGTGGGAGTGATGCCATTCTCAAGACAATGCACCGTGGGTACCGGAGAAGCCAGTTCCTCCGTGTTGTGGAACAGCTCCGCCACCTCCGTCCCGAAACGACAGTCACGACGGACATCATGACTGCCTTTCCTGGGGAAACGGACGAGGACCATGGGCAGACATGCGAGCTCATCAAGGAGGCCAAGTTTCTCAAGGCGCACGTGTTCCGCTACTCGCCCCGTCCTGGCACACCAGCTGCACAGCTTGGCGAACAGATTCCCGCACACATCGCCCGCAGACGGAGTGCAGAGCTTCGGATGCTTGCAGGAGAAACAGGCAGAGCGGAGCACGAACGGTTTGTCGGAATCCGCCTCCATCCTGCATGGCTCATGCAGGATGGTGACGAGTGGGTTGGCATTGCGGAGACATACCATGAAGTCCGCATTCCGTTCACAGACAGCCTTGCCATCGGTACAATCAGTCCGGTCACCATCACGCATTCCACAGGGACAACCCTACTTGGAGCACTGCCGCAATGACAAACATCTCCTGCATCTTCTGCTCCATCATCGCGCACAATCTCCCTGCCCGGTTTGCAGGGGAAAACGAGGAGTGCGTAGCAATCTGGGATCTCAATCCACAGGCCCCCATCCACATCCTGGTCATCCCGAAAGAGCACATCCGCAGCCTACATGAGGTGGAGTCATCCCATGCTGGACTGCTCCAATCGCTCATAAGTCTCATCCAGAAACTTGCCACAGAACACCATCTTGATGGCGACGGCTACAGGATCGTTTCGAACATCGGCAAGCACGGTGGACAGACAGTCGACCATCTCCACATTCATCTCCTAGGAGGACGGCAGCTGAACTGGCCTCCTGGGTGAGACTGGCATGCCAGTGATATGCAAAACGGGGAGAGGGGCCCTGGTGGCCACATCTCCCCATTCATGCGTTGTCCTGTGGTTAGGAGCCCTTCTTCGCTGTACCCGAAGTGATGGCCTTGCCATTCACTGTCACGGGAACACGCTTCGGATGCGCCTTCTCCTGACGTGGAAGCTCCACTGTGAGAATGCCGTTCTCGAAGGTGGCCCGGACATCGTCCTCACGGACTTCCGAGGGAAGCTGAAGCGTGCGGGAGAATGACCCCCTGCGGCGCTCACGGCGAACATACTCGCCCTTCTTCTCTTCCTTTTCCTCCAGCATTTCGCCCTGGATCGTGAGAATCCCATTGTCCACAGTGATCTCAACATCCTCGGGCTTGAAGCCAGGGATCGATGCCTCAACTATGAACTCCGTGTCAGTCTGGCGTACATCGACAGGAAGTGTCATGGAGCCTGGGCCACTCTCTGGCACTCTGACATCGCTTCCAAAGATCTGGGTCATGAGTTGATCCATCTGGTCCTGCAGCGATGTGAGATCTGTCCACGGGTTCCAGCGTACGAGTGTCATGTATCTACCTCCCATTTCAGACGGTGGAATCTGATGCACTGTGTGTGTGCACCGTAGATGTACCCACCCCCAGGGAGGGGTAAAACATGCGGATGCTATGCCCGAAAAGCATCCTTCAGATGGTCGAAGAACCCCTTCTTCACCGGTGCAGGTTCTCCAGTGCGGCCGCCCAGCTGCTCAAAGATCTCCCTCTCCTTTGCCGTGATCTTCGTAGGAATCACGATCCTCACGACACAGATCTGATCCCCTCGCCGACCTGTGCGGACATGGGGAATGCCCATCCCTGAGATCTTGATGATGGAACCGTGCTGCGTTCCTGGCTTCACCTCGACCGTGTGGGTTCCTGTCACTGTTGGAACAGTGATGGCATCCCCAAGTACAGCCTGCGCGATCGAGACGGGGAGCTCATAGACCACATCCTGCCTGCGCCGAGTGAAGAAGGCATGTGGAGCAATGCGGAATCCAATGTAGAGGTCACCAGCAGGCCCCCCCTTGAGTCCAGCCTCTCCCTCACCAGGAACACGGACCGTGACATCCTCATCGACTCCTGCAGGAATTGTGACCTCAATGGTCTTCTTCACATCAACACGTCCCTGACCCCGGCATGTGGGGCATGGATTCGGAATCGACTTTCCCTCTCCACGGCACGAGGGACATGTCGTGACAGTTGCCATCTGGCCAAAGATCGACTGCACAACCCTCTGGACCTGACCAGTGCCATGACAGTTCGTGCAGGTGACTGGAGAAGTTCCAGGAGCACACCCGCTTCCTGCACAGCTTTCACAGGTGCCCGCTTTTGGAACCTCAATGGTTCTGGTGGCACCAGTCACAACCTCATCGAAGCTCACATCAATGTCCATGCGGAGGTCATGCCCCTGCTGTGGTCCGGAACGGCTTCGTCCCCTTCCCCCTCCAAAGAACATGTCAAAGAGGTCAAAGGCGGAATCGAAGGAGAATGAGCCAAAGTCCGGCATCTCCGCACCAGCATGCCCATACGTGTCGTACCGCTGTCGCTTCTCGGGATCACTCAGGACAGAATAGGCTTCGCCAATCTCCTTGAACTTCTCCTCAGCAGCGGTGTCACCCTGGTTGCGGTCAGGATGGTACTGCATGGCAAGTCTGCGATATGCCTTCTTGAGCTCCTCCTGGGACGCTGTCTTCGCAACTCCGAGCACTTCATAGTAATCACGCTTCGCTGTCGCCATCCCCTTGCTCCTCACTCACAACCAGCTGCAGACAGCATTGTCATGACACGTCATCGGACGAATCTGGAGAGGATGTGGCATCGCTGCCCGATGCTGGGGAGGCAGCAAGTGCAGGATATGCAACCCGCACAAGTGCGGGTCGGAGAATGTGGTCCTGGTACCGGTAGCCACGCTGCAGCTCGCCCACAACCATCTCCCTGTCCACGTCCTTGGACTCCTCACTGAGAATCGCCTCATGGAGGGTTGGATCAAACGGCTCTCCCTCCGTTGCGATCGCCTCAATGCCAAGCTCGTTAAGTCCGTCCTCGAATCCCTTCATGACCATCCGCAGTCCATCAAGAAAGGCTGCAAGTGTGCTGTCATCCTCTTCGGCATGGTCGACAGCCCGCCTCAGGTTGTCGAGCACTGGGAGAAGGGCCATGATCGCGTGCTCGATGCCGCCACGCCTCCGTTCGTCAAGCTCATGGAGTGTTCGCCTGCGGTAGTTGTCAAAATCTGCTGCAAGCCGAACATACTGCTCTGCGAGCGCTCCATGTCCAACCTGGTCAATGAGGCGTGCAGCAGCAGGCGAGAGTTCCGTCTCACTCCCGGACGGGGTCGAAGGATCCTGCTCGGAAGCCATGTGTTCCATCTCATCGTTGTTGCTGTGTCGTGCCATACGAAGTTACTTACCCAATCTGCTCGTGGATACTCGCCTCCACCCGCTGTGCCACATACCGCACACGTGGTGCGACTTGAGAATAATACATCCGTGTGGGACCAAGAATTCCGATCGTGCCAAAGCGCGAGGAATCGATGCGGAACGATGTGAAGACGAGGCTGCAATGCGTAAGCTGCTCAACCTCATTCTCCCGTCCAATGATGATGCGAACACCAGGGATCTTCTGCGCATCCCGGTCAATGTCCTCAAGAAGCTTGGTGATGATCTGCTCCTCCTCAAGGACCTCCATCACCTGTCCAAGCTTTGCAATGTCATCAAATTCCGGCTGCCGGAGAAGATTGCGCACGCCATCGTGTATCACCCAGTGCCCACGTTCCGCATCGAGATCATGCAGGAATTCTGCAAGCTCACCGAGAACTACAGTCCTGAGCACCTGGGATTCAGACACATTCTGCACTGCATTCACTGGGACGCGGGCAGGGATCTCGTGGACACTGAGACCCCGCACAGATCGGGATATTTCCAGAGCAAGGTTTGAGAGCATCTCCTGGTCTGCCGCCATAGGCAGCGCAATCACACGGTCACGCACGACATTTCCCTCGAGCACCACAAGCAGCAGTGCCTTTCCAGGCTCATCCAGCTCAACAAGATCGAGATGCTTGATGCGTGACATGCTCACCTGTGGACACGCAATGATGCCAACTGTCTCAGTTGCTGTCGCGAGCGCCTCGGCTGCACTTTCGAGCAGCTCATCAAGCGAGTGGAGTGATGGCCGGAAGCATCGGTCAATCGAGAGCTTCACGTCTGGTGGAATCTGCTCCTCCTCCATGATGAAGTTCACGTAGTACCGGTATCCCTGGTCCGAGGGGACCCGTCCCGAGGAGGTGTGGGGCTGGATGAGGTAGCCATCCTCCACCAGGTTCGCAAGCTCGTTACGGATCGTGGCTGAAGACCATGCAGCGAGATGCGCTGCCACGAGCTGCGACCCTACAGGAACGTGCGTCCTCGTGTAGTCGACAACAACTGTCTCAAGTATCTGGTGCTTCCGCTCATCAAGATGGCTGCGCGGGTGTCCCCGACTGATGCGCAGGATGCTTTCGTATGGATCACTCATGGTTAGCACTCACCCCTTCTAAGTGCTAAATTGTACCACGATCACCCAAAAATGAAGGGTGGTGCTGCACAGCATCTGTGACATCGTTCCTGAGAAGTTCAAGAATCTCCACTGCCTTCCAGCGCTCCATCGACATGACTGTATCCTGGGAAAGCCCTGCACGGACAAGTTCCGCAATGAGGGCGTCTGGGGGAGGCTGGTGAATGCGTACGTGTTCCATTAAGGCCATACTGACCGAACACCAGGAAAAGTTCTAGGTACATTCCCAATTGTCACCCATAAGTCGGCAACACTTTTCAGCCATGTTACATCGTTACCCGTTGGCAACAGTTGCCGGTGGATGGCCCACGAGGGCCTCGATGATTCCGTTGAGAACAAGCATGCCGCGAGCTGTGGAAACGACCCTGTCACCCCGATGCTCGAGCATCCCCTGCTCAATGAAGGGTTCAACAGCATCCGGATCAAGGAGCGTGTCCAGCACACCTTCCTGGCATCGGAGCTGCAGCATGACAAGCTCCATCCACTTCTCTTCCACGGATATCCACTCCCACCCGCGAATCGGGATGCTGCCCTTCCGTATCGCATCGATGTAGGCGCCAATACCTTCCACATGCCAGAATCTGCACCCTGGGCTTCCTGGTGGAGTCGCCTCAATGACGCCTGCCACATCGCTCTCAAGGTACCCATGGCTTCCCACACCGCATGCAAGATATGCATCCCCCTGCCAGTACACACGGTTGTGGCGGCACTCATGGCCAGGCCTCGCAAAGTTGCTCACCTCGTACTGCACATAGCCGGCAGCAGTGAGAAGCGCCCTCGTCTCCTCGAGCTCAGCTGCAAGATCGTTCTCTGGCCTCAGTGCGATCTCTCCACGCTGCACGGCACCGTAGAGAGGAGTGGATTCCTCGATGATGAGCTCATAGCAGGAGAGGTGGTCGAATCCCATACGGACTGCCTCCGATAGGGATGTCCTCCACATTTCACGCGTGCTCCCCCACACACCTCCAATGAAGTCCCCATTCACAGACGGAATGCCCACATTCCTGACTGCCTCATACGCTTCACGTGCCCGGTCCGCCGTATGCACACGTCCTAGGCGCTTCAGCACTCGATCATCGAAGCTTTGGATTCCCATGCTGAGGCGGTTCACACCACTTTCCCGCCAGATTCTTGCCCGCTCGAAGGTTGTGCTCGAGGGATTCGCCTCCATTGTGATCTCGATGTCTGGGGAGAATGAGAATGCGCTCCTGCAGGCAGCTAGCAGCTCATGGATCTCCCGTGGATCGACGAAGCTTGGTGTTCCCCCGCCAATGAAGATAGTCCGAAGCTCGCAGTGTCCAACTGCTTCCCCCCAGAGCGCAATCTCCCTCCTGAGGGCAGCCATGTACTCCTTCGCCCGAGCGATTCCTCCAATGGCAGTGAAATCGCAGTATGCGCACCGGTGTTCACAGAACGGGATGTGAATGTAGAGCGCACTGCAGCCGGGCCTGGCCCCAGCGAGAGGATTCAGCTTGAGTGGCATGTATTCACCCGCAAGCGGAAGCGGGCCAGCAAGCGCAAACCTACTTTTTCGCGCCACTCGCTGCACCCTGGGACCTGGCAAGGAGTCGGTACATCCCGGGAACCACAAGATATGTCACAAGATATGACAGGAGCACGGAGACTCCGAAGATGCTGTACACCTCGAGCATCGAGGGCGCATGGGTGCCAAAAAGCTTTCCCGCTCCATCGAGCGCACCCATCTGGAGGATGGTGATCGCGACCGTGGTGACACACCCGACTGCGATGGCATCGATGAAGCGGATTCCTGGAGCTGGCCGCACCATCTGGTTTGTGACAAACATGGCAAGGATTGCTCCAATGAGGACTGGAATCCAGGGAAGTGGAAGGATGGCATCAAGCGGATTGAGATGGGCAACGAGGCCCCATGCGAGACCTGCAGGAATTTCGATGATTCCCATGGCAATCACCATCACAGCCATGGAAGTCGATGACCACACCACCATCGGCTGCCGTGGTCGGACTGCGTCCCTCTTCCCTGCAGGACTCTCTGCAGCAACGACCTCTGCATGTCCTGCCCCGTATCGCTGCTGCTTCTTCTGTCTGCGCTTGTACGCCTCACGAGATCGTGCCATCACTCCTCCACCCTTAACACGGAAAGAAACGCCTCCTGGGGGATTTCCACATTCCCCACACGCTTCATGCGCTTCTTGCCTTCCTTCTGCTTCTCGAGAAGTTTCCGCTTCCGCGTAATGTCCCCTCCATAACATTTTGCAAGAACGTCCTTCCTCATTGCAGGGATTGTTTCCCTCGCGATGATGTTGCCCCCTATTGCGGCCTGGAGGGGAACCTCGAAAAGCTGGCGGGGAATGATGCCTTTCAGGCGGGAAGTGAGCTTCTTCCCGTACTCGCGCGCCTTGTCCCGATGCACGATAACGGAAAGCGCATCCACCTTGGAGCCATTCACGAGGATGTCGAGCTTCACGAGATGGGCAGCCCGAAATCCTGTCACCTCATAGTCCATCGACGCGTACCCACGGCTCCTCGACTTCAGCTGGTCATAGAAATCATGGATGATCTCGCCCAGCGGAATGTCGTACTCGAGGGACACACGCCCTCCCGGCTGATATCCCATGGTCTGGAACTGTGCCCTTCTGTCCTGGCAGAGTTCCATGAGCGTCCCCACATAGTCGCTTGGCACGAGGATGGTGAGGTGCGCCCGGGGCTCACGGATCTCCTGGACTGTTGAGAGGTTGGGAAGCCGCTCAGGATTGTCGATGGCAATGACTGTCCCATCAACAAGCTGCACCTCGTATTCAACTGTCGGTGCAGTGACAATGAGCGAGATATTGAACTCCCGCTCGAGCCGCTCCTGCACGATCTCCATGTGGAGCAGTCCAAGAAACCCGCAGCGGAATCCGAATCCGAGTGCTGTCGAGTTCTCCTGCTCATAGACGATCGAGGCATCGTTGAGGGCAAGCTTCTCAAGCGCCTCCTTGAGCTCGACCACATCATCGCTGTCTACGGGATACACGCCCGCATAGACCATGGGCTTCGATGACCGGTAGCCCGGGAGGGGCGCAGCAACTGGACGTGCTGCATCGGTCACTGTGTCGCCCACCTTGCTGTCGGACACATGCTTGATCGAGGCGACGAAATACCCAACCTCTCCGGAGGAAAGCATCTCCTGGGGGGTCATGAAGGGCATGAATGCTCCCACCTCATCAAGCACGAACTCCTTTCCATTCGCCATGAACCGCACAGTCATGCCTGCACGCATGCTTCCTTCCACAACGCGGACATAGACGACAACACCACGGTAGCTGTCATATTTGCTGTCAAAGATGAGTGCGGAAAGCGGTGCATCCCGCTTCCCTGTCGGTGGGGGGACATGCGCGACGACTGCCTCGAGAATGTCCGCGACGCCAGTCCCGTCCCTCGCGCTCACAAGAAGTGCATCATCCGCTGGAAGGCCAATGACTTCCTCAATCTGCGCACGGACAACTGCTGGCTCAGCAGTCGGCAGATCGATCTTGTTGATGACAGGGATGATCTCGAGATTGTTGTCAATCGCCTGATACACGTTCGCAAGCGTCTGCGCCTCCACTCCCTGCGAGGCATCCACAACCAGCAGGGCTCCCTCACACGCTGCAAGTGCCCTGGACACCTCGTACGCGAAGTCCACATGACCAGGCGTGTCAATGAGGTTGAGCTGGTACTCCTCCCCTGATGATGCGACATAGCTCATGCGGACAGCCTGGGCCTTGACTGTTATTCCCCGTTCACGCTCGATCTCCAGCTGGTCAAGGAACTGCGCCTGCATGTCCCTTGCCTGCACTGTGCCCGTTATCTCAAGAAGGCGATCGGCAAGAGTCGACTTACCGTGGTCGATGTGGGCAATGATCGAGAAGTTGCGAATATGGTTCAGATCCACATGATCCATGGTATCGGGTATGGCGTAACGCAAGTCGCTTCACCGACGTGAAACTGCACGTAGGCGGCAGCAGCATGGCGCGCTGTTCTCCAGGCTGCAGTCCCTCCGTCTCCCATGTGAAGAAGCTGCGACAAACGGGGAACAGTACTTCCTTGGGGGAAGGCGCATCCGTATGATGGGGATGAACTCATGCATGGATCAACACCCCCTCACGCACTGCCTCCCCATCCCCATGGAGGGAAGCGTGCACTTGTGCTCTGCGGTGGCGGCATCACAGGCCTCACCTACGAGGTGGGAGCGCTTCGTGCACTCGACGATGTCCTTGTCGACATGAGCGTCAATGATTTCGACATCTTTGTGGGCACAAGCGCAGGCTCCATCATCTCTGCACTGCTCGCGAATGGTGTATCTCCAACTGAAATAGCCCTCAGCCTCCACGATCCACGATCCCAGTACCAGCTGCCCTCGCCATGGGTCCTCTATCAGCCAAACTTCAAGGAAATGCTCCAGCGATCCCTCCGCCTTCCCCGTGCGCTTCGGGAGTTTGCGGACATGCTCCTCAGGACACCCCAGACGCTCAACCTCTTTGACCTTCTCGATGCGGTCACCCTGCTTCTGCCTTCTGGTCTCTGCGATCCTGCTGGTCTCATGAACTACCTGCACACCATCCTCACCTCGCGCACCTATACGGATGATTTCTCCCAGCTCGACTCCGAACTCTTCGTAGTCACCTGCGCACTGGACACGGAGCAGCGGGTCGTCTTTTCCCGTCACCAGCATGCGCATGTCCCCATCAGCCAGGCAGTCACTGCGAGCAGTGCAGTACCCATGCTGTTCAAGCCAGTCCGCATAGATGGCATCGACTATGTTGATGGGGGCACAAAGGGCATCTCTGCCATTGATGTCGCAGTCGACAATGGTGCGAAACTCATTGTTGTCATCAACCCAATCGTTCCTGTCGATGCTGAGGAAGTGCCCCATCCAGAGCACAACCATCTCGCCTCTGGCACGAGACTCGCCTCACTCGGATTCAGGAGTGTCTACAACCAGGTGTTCAGGGGCATGCTGCATGACAGCCTTGTCGACCACATCCAGCTCGTCCGCGAGCGCCATCCCGATGTCGACATTCTCCTCATTGAACCAAGATCCGATGATGACAAGATGTTCTTCCATGAGCTCATGTCATTCTCCGCACGTCTCATGGTGCTCCAGCATGGATACGAATCGGTGTCCAATGGGCTTTCAGACTCCTGGAATGCAGTGAGCAAGCTCTTTCCACGGCATGGCATCCATGTCACACGGCGTGTCATTGACATGAAGCCACTCCAGGTACCACCAGCCACAGTGGACACTCCCCACATCCTGCAGCGCATTCTCAGGCAGACTGTCTTCCAGCGGAGAACACCACTTCAGATTCTTGACGATGGGGATGTTGACACTGCCTCCTGAGGAAGAAAGGTGCTTTCCGCTTTCCTCGCATTGCGGTGACAGCACTGCCAACTTCTGGTAGCATCAGGCACGATGGCCAATGGTCATGCATTCGCAGCAGTGCTTTGAAGGAGTCTACACTCATGTCGACAAATCCTCCAGGCTGGAACCCGCAGCAACCCCCTGGACAGGGTGGCGGATGGCAGCTTCCACAGCAGCAGCCCCCCATGCCCCAGCAGCCCCCCATGCCCCAGCAGCCCCCCATGGCACCCCAGCAGCCTCCCATGGCACCCCCCCCACCACCAGGTGGTAGTTGGCAGCCTCCCCAGGCACCGCCTCCTCCAGCAGGCGGTGGATGGCAGCCTCCCCAGGCACCACCTCCTCCAGCAGGCGGTGGATGGCAGCCTCCCCAGGCACCTCCTCCTCCAGGTGGTGGTGGTGGATGGCAGCCTCCTGCTCCTGGTGGTGGCTGGCAGCCTCCTGCTCCTGGCGGATATGGGGGTCAGCCTGGCGGATCCGTCTATGGAATCCGCATTGTGGCCTTCATCATTGATTCCATCCTTCTTGGCATTGTTGGCGGAATACTTGGAGCGATATTTGGTGCCTTCGCAGCAGCTTCAGTTGCCAACACCAATGCAGCAAATATCCCGGGATTCGTTGGCCTCAACTTCACCTTCTATGCCTTGAGCTTCGGCGTTTCCCTGCTCTATGGCACACTTCTCATCGGCTCCTCCTCAGGAAAGACGGTCGGCATGCGCATCATGGGTCTTCGTGTGCAGGATGCGAACACTGGAACGTCCATTGGCTACGGACGTGCTTTCGTCAGGTGGCTGGTCTATGAGCTTCTTTTCGTCGCTTGTCTTATTCCGGGCCTCATCAACCTGCTTTCCCCACTGTGGGATGCCCGTGGACAGACCTGGCATGACAAGGCTGCAAACTCCGTGATGGTGCGTGGATAACTCGCAACATCCAACATGTTAAATGGGGAGGCAGTACATACTGCCTCCCCATTTCTGTCATTCCCCCGACAATCCAAACACGGTAGTCTGGAACCATGGCCGATTCACTTTCCGCCCTCAGCCCCCCCATGCCTGCAGCACCTGCACCGTGGCATCTCAAGTCTGTGGCACTCCACCGCACGGCTTGGACATGCCTGTCCGGTGTGCTTCTTGTAGGCCTCATCGGACTCCACATCACTCCTGATGGGACTGGAATCCCCTGTCCGCTGAGAACACTCACGCACATTCCCTGCCCGCTCTGCGGCATGACGACAAGCCTCAGGGCACTCTCAAACATGCAGTTCAAAGCCATGCTCCTCGCCAACCCGTTTGCTCCTGTCCTGGTGGGAGCAGGAGTCTGGGCCATTGTCTCAACACTGGGATTTCGCCGTACAGCACCCTTCCGGATTGCGCTCCCTCTCCTGCTCGTTCTCGGAAGCGCATCGTGGATCTTCCAGCTCTTCCGCTTTCACATCCTCTGATGCTGCAGCATGCTGCCTAGTCCAGCAGTGTCGCGAGAATGCTGCTCCGCTGCTCAACTGTGAGTTCTGCTTCTCCGCCTGACTGCGTGTTGCAGAAGACGACTGGTCCCGTTTCCCACACATCCCTGAGGTCTGCAGGAACAGCAATGCGGCACACGACAGGAACTGCTCCCGCCATGTCGGGATCATCCTCGTCAGCATCCAGCGGAGCAAACGTGCACTGGAGGTCTGCCCCCCCCGCGCGAACGGCAAACCACGATTCGACATCCCGCAGAGGGTGGGTTCCCGGATCCCTCGCATAGAGGCAGCAGACAACCTCGTCACCTGAGGGGACAAGCATGCTTGTTGCCCTCAGCACCTCATCAAGGCTGTCCTCCCGGATTCCCGTGTCACTTCTGAGCATCTCCAGGAGGGCACCAACCACACTTTCACGCATCTCGAACACAGCAACAATGCCCTCAAGATCCACACGAAGATGCTGCTTTCGTGCTGCGATGTCCTCGATGTACGTCGAGCGCACCTGCTCGTACTCTTCCCGGCTCATGAGGTCGTTTCTGGTGAGGAGATATTCCATGGCTACTATGGTATCCTTCGATCGCTACTGGATGTTGAAAGGAACACATGTCTTCACCCCACCTCCCTTCCACTGACCTCTACCGCATCGATGAGCTTCTCACTGACGAGGAACGGCTCGTACAGGAGACTATCCGGCGTTTCGTCAATGACGAGTTTCTCCCCATTGTCCAGGAACACTTCCAGCATGGAACCTTCCCCCAGGAGCTCATCCGGCCGCTCGGGAAGCTCGGACTACTTGGCATGCATCTCAGTGAATACGGTTGTGCTGGCGCTTCCGCAATGGCGTACGGCGTGGCCTGCGAGGAGCTCGAAGCTGGAGATTCCGGACTGAGATCGTTCGTCTCCGTGCAGGGGTCCCTTGCAATGTTTCCCATTGCGACGTACGGCTCCAGCGAGCAGCGGGCACAGTGGCTTCCTGAAATGGCCCAGGGCAACATCATCGGCTGCTTCGGCCTCACGGAGCCTGATGCGGGAAGCGATCCTGGTTCGATGCAGACCACTGCCCGGAGGGATGGCAAGGACTGGATTCTCAATGGCACGAAGATGTGGATCACGAATGCCACCATCGCGGATCTCGCAGTCGTCTGGGCTCGAACTGAGGACAAGGGGATCAGGGGCTTCATCGTGGAACGTGGCATGCGGGGACTGTCAACACCTTCCGTCCCGGAGAAGCTCTCACTTCGCGCATCATCCACAGGAGCCATCATCATGGACGATGTCCGAGTCGGACCCGAATCCATCCTGCCCCTAGCGCATGGGCTCCGCGCTCCGCTCTCATGCCTGTCCGAGGCACGGTATGGCATTGCCTGGGGCGTGCTTGGAGCTGCACGGTCCTGCTTCGAATGCGCACGGGAATATTCGCTCTCACGCACCGTGTTTGGCTCACCCCTCGCCTCCAAGCAGCTCACACAGGAAAAGCTTGCCGACATGGCAACACAGCTCATCCAGGGAAGGCTCCTTGCCCACAGGCTTGGCACCCTGAAGGATGATGGCGAGGTGGAGCCATTCCAGGTTTCTCTTGCTAAGCGTGCGAATGTGCGGGCTGCAATCGATATCGCACGCCAGGCACGAACCATTCTTGGCGCAAATGGCATCACACTTGAATACCCAGTGTTCCGCCATATGGTGAACCTCGAATCCGTGCTCACCTACGAAGGTACGGAAGAGGTCCACACGCTCATTCTTGGCAACACCCTCACAGGAACGAGTGCATTCGGCTCATGACGCGGTGTCTGGACTGAGGGAAGGCATCTCCTCCCGCACTTCCTGCTGTTTGCTGCCACTGACATGCTCCACTGCAGCGCTTGCTGGAACGTCGTAGCACTCCCACTGCTGACCCTGCAGTGCAGCTTCGAAGAATGCGACAACACGCTCGATATACTGCTGCCGGAACATGAAATACGCACCGACATGGCCAGTGGTTGGGAGTACCCAGAGTGACTTCGGCTCAAGAGCCGCTTCATAGAGGGCAAACGCGTCCCGTGCAGGAACGACAGTATCCGCTTCGCCATGGATGACGAAGAGTGGTCGAGGCGCAATATGCGACACAACCCGGATGGGACTGAATGTCCGAAGATCCTCTCCAGTGCGGTTCCGGAGCAGCCGCACGACTGGCTGCACAAGCACGGATGTTCCTGGGAGCCTGAACGCTCTCCTGATGCGGAACGCGAGCAGCTGTACTGGATCTTTGAAGGCGCTGTCAGAGCACACGGCAAAGATCTCCGGATCCCGGGCTCCCACACTTATCGAAACAGAGCCTCCAAGCGAGTAGCCAAGGAGCCCGACAGGAAGATCTCCAACCCGCTCCCGGACGCTTTGAAGGACAGCTGCGAGATCCCGCCGCTCCGCTGCTCCAAGCGTGTGCGGATGCTTCCCACTCCCTGGAGTGCCCCGCCAGCCATACATGACCACATGGAAGCCCGCCTTCCGGAGGGCCACTGCCATGCCCATGACATCCCAGGCACGGCCCCGGTACCCTCCACTGATGACAATGACTGCATCCCGCTTTCCCGGAAGGTACCATGCGAGTATTGGCACGCCGTCTGACGTCGCAGCATGGAGCTGCTCATACTTCAGGCCAAAGTCCCCGGGTGTCGCGAGGCGCTGCCTGTCCTCCTCCTGGAAGCCACTGCCAAAGCTCCGCATGTAGATTGCCGCGCATACGCCAGCAAAGGTGGCACCGAGTGCAGAGGCAACACTGCCAATGAGACGCTTGTTTGCAAGCTTTGTCACGATGAAATCCGCATGAGGATGATGAACAGGAGAAGGAGAAACACGCTGAGCAGAATGACAGGAATCCAGCTGTCATGCGGTGTTCCCTGCTCCTGCGGAGAGTGCTCCTCTACCATTGTGTCAGCTCCTGCCGTGCTCCTTCGCGAGTGTGACTGGTTCGTGACGTCCCTGCAAGTGCAGGCCAGGGACTGCTACCCCCTGCGGCGCCGGGCATACGGTGGTGCAACGAGTTCCCATACACGGTTGAGCCGGCTCTGCTCATACGCCATGAGCGCTAGGCCACCAACGACAGGAACGAGAAGCAGCCACACCATGCGGACTGGCCTGCACTGCACATCACTTGTTGCTCCTCCGCGTTCCTGCACAATTCGGACGCGCTCTGCAGTCATGACAACAGAGAGGAGGCTGAATGGCAGGAAGAGTGCGAGGTACTGAATCGAGAGTGCCACTGCAGCCACGCCAAACCATGCATACCTGAGTGAGATTCCAGGATTGAAGTTGAGTGTCACATGGCTGTACCCGAGGCCAAGACGGGCACCAAGGAGAGCCCATGCTGCAACACCCACTAGCCAGGGAATGGCCACGCCCCATGTCGAACGGGCTGGGACCACATGCATCTGGGGATCAAACTCACCCATCTCGCGGTTCACCTTGTGGTGCCACATCAGCGCATAAATGCCAAGCGTGACTACGGACAGAAGGACGACTGTTGCTGGCATGCGGGTCTTTCCCACAGGCCCAAGCGCGGGAAGAGGAACGCTCTCCGGCTCCGCTGAACGCTCCGGAAGGGGCGTTTCCATACTGTCCAAATCCTCGTCCGACAGCGCAGTGGTCTGGGCTGTGGACTGGGCTGTGCTGGATGCAGCTGGTATTGTCGGTGCAACCTCAGAAGCTTCACTGGTCCCTGTCCCTTCCGAGAGGCTCTCAGTGGTTCCAGTGGGGGCGGGCGCAGTCTCAGGATCGAAGGTCCAGGAGGGACCCCCGCTCGCGGTCTCCTCGGGAGAACTTGATGACGCCTGGCCTGCAGGTGTTCCCTGCACATTCATGACCGGTGTGGAGGGACTCATTGTGCTCCTCAGCGTGTCATAATGCGATGGATCAAGTGGAGCTGGATAATTCCGGACATGCTCTGCCTCAACTGCAGCTGTACCAGAGCCTGCGCCTCGATGGGCAGCAGGTGGCATGAGCGCATCATCGCTGGAGACGGTTGATGTGGGTGCAACGTAATCAGTCATGGTTTCCTCCGTTTCCATTCCTTCCTGAGATGGGACAGTGGGGGACATCTCGCCCATCACCACTCCATCACTGCTCCTTGGCCCCGTGTTGTCCGATGTCATCTATCTGTGCACTGCCTCAGAGTACTGCTCACTGCTGGCTCCGGGTACTGGATTCGAACCAGTGACCTTGCGGTTAACAGCCGCCTGCTCTACCGCTGAGCTAACCCGGATCACTTCGAATATGACTATACCGTACTGTGCATGGGGTCGTCAGCGATGCACCCAGCCAGGACACTATGAATCCAGGTAGTCGCGCAGGCGCTTGCTCCGCGATGGATGGCGAAGCTTCCTCAGCGCCTTCGCCTCGATCTGACGGATGCGCTCCCGGGTCACACCAAACCGCTTGCCGACTTCCTCGAGCGTCCTCTGGTGCCCATCGACAAGTCCAAACCTGAGCTGGAGCACACGGCGCTCGCGTGGTGTGAGGGTGTCGAGGATGTCCTCGACCTCATTCCTGAGCATCGTGAGAGAGGCTGCATCGGAAGGGGCTGTCGCATCCTTGTCCTCGACGAAGTCTCCAAGATGCGAATCCTCCTCCTCGCCGATGGGTGTTTCGAGCGAAACTGGATCTTGCGACACCTTTCCGATCTCCCGCACCTTGTCGGGAGTGAGTCCCATTTCCTCGGCAATCTCCTCGTCCTGTGGCTCACGCCCCAGCTCCTGGAGAAGTCGGCGGGACACGCGTACAAGCTTGTTGATGGTCTCAACCATGTGCACGGGGATGCGGATCGTGCGTGCCTGATCCGCTATGGCCCGGGTGATAGCCTGGCGGATCCACCATGTGGCGTATGTCGAGAACTTGTACCCCTTGTGGTAGTCAAACTTCTCGACTGCCCTGATGAGGCCCATGTTCCCTTCCTGTATGAGGTCGAGAAAGGACATGCCGCGACCGATGTACTTCTTCGCAATGGAAACGACAAGCCTGAGGTTCGCTTCTGTGAGCTTGTTCTTCGCATCGTCATCGCCCTGCTCGATAAGCTTCGCATAGTGCACTTCCTGCTCTGCCTTGAGAAGTGCGACCCTGCCGATCTCCTTGAGGTACATCCGCACAGGATCATCAAGGGCGACCGACTCCATCGCCTCCGCCTCTGCGAGAAAATCGTCATCGATGTCCTCGATGACCTCGAAGTCACGCTCACCGTCAGTGACATCAATGCCGATATCCCTGAACGCCTGGAAGATTCTCTCGAGATCGTCCGGCTCCGCATCAAGCATCGGAAACGCCTCGAGAATCTCATCAGGTGTGAGGAAGAGATGCTCCTTCCCCCGGACGATCAGTGCTTCAGCGGATGCGATGAGCGGATCTGCTGCAACATCATCCCGCTTCACATCAGTATGTTTCTGCTTCTCAGCCACTCCGCCTCCACTCGACGCCATACGACCCCTTTCCTACTGCTACCCGGTCACTGTACGTATATACCCAGGTAACGCGCGCATTAACCCTTTTCCGAATATACGTATGTATCATCATACCTTCTCGGACTTCCCTTCCGGGGAAGTGCGTCCCTGTGACTTCCACACCGCTAGCAGCTCCTGCAGCTCACGCGAGAGCACTTCCGCTTCTCCCGAATCACCGCTCTTGGTGGCGTCACGGAGTGCTGCGCGGATGCGCGCAGTCTCGTACTGGAACCGTGTCCTGCGGAGGCTCGCAATGCAGTCAAGCACGATTTTCCGCTGCGTTGCTGGATCGCTCCCGTGCACACCCGGAAGATCCCTCAATGCAAACCTCGCAACGTGCGGCCGGTCCTCCTCGGGAAGCGCATCAAGTGGAAACTGCTCACCTGTCGCGACAGTGCGTGCAATCTCGTACATCCTTGCAACTACGGGATACCGGATCTCCCCAGGTTCCAGGCCCTCTGCAGCTAGGAGATCCGCAGTCATCCGTGGTTCCTGTGCAAGGAGGGCACCCAGATACGCATCCGTTGGAGATCCCATCTGTTCGATCTGCTGCTGCGCTCTGTGCGGTGGATTCCCGCGACTCTCCACGCTGCTCCTGGGTGCTCCCTGTGACTGCTGGTCAGCCTTCCGCAGTGGAAGCTCCTTTCGGGCAAGCCGGGCAAGATCCGCCTGCACAGCATCAGGATGGAGATGGAGTCTGCTTGCCAGCTGCTGGGCGTAGAGTTCGCGGACACTCGCCTCGGGAATGGAGTGCAGGAGCTGGAGTGCCCGCTCAAGTGATTCCCGCCGAGCCTCCACATCTGTCTCCCCACCCGCACCCACTGCCCAGTCCAAGAGCACTTCCCACTCTGGCCTCGCATGCTCGACAGCTCCCCGCAGCCCCTCAGGATTCTGCCTCACGAGCTCATCCGGGTCCTTCACACCCCGAGGAAGCTCGACAATCCGTGCACGGACCTCCTGGGCAGCGCACAGGAGTGCAGCACGCCGAGCAGCCTGCTGTCCGGCTGCGTCGTGGTCGAAACAGAGAATGATGCGGTCGGTATACCTCCTGAGGATGCGGACATGCTGCTCTGTGAGTGCAGTGCCACTGCTCGCAACCACGTTCGTCACCCCCGCCCGGTGAAGTGCAACAACATCGAAGTACCCTTCCACGAGAACGACCGCATTGAGCATGCGAACTGCCTCACGTGCCATATCAAGGCCAAAGAGCGTTGCGGACTTGTGGTACAGGAGCGTTTCCGGAGAATTGAGGTACTTGGGAATGGCATCTCCCAGAGCCCGGCCTCCAAAGGCGATCACCCGGCCACGCTCATCCCGGATGGGGAACATGAGTCGGTTCCGGAACTTGTCCCGGGGTTTCCTCCCGGAAGACTGCTGGGCAAGCCCACCCTGGATGAGTTCCTCCTCAGAGGCTCCTGCCTTCGCGACAAGATACCGGATGAGGGCATCGCCATCATCTCCGCCGCCTGGCGCAAAGCCGATGCCAAAGAGCTCGGCCACTCCGGGCTCGACACTTCGCTCTACAAGAATGTCTCGACCTGGCTCTCCCACAGGCGTCTTCCAGAGCACATGCGCATAGTACTGCTGCGCTGCCGCATGGAGCTCCTGGAGTCTCTTCCTCTCCTGGGACTGCTGTGTTGCTGCAGGATGCTCCTCGATCGTGACTCCCGCCTGGCTGGCAAGAATCTCAA
This sequence comes from bacterium, assembly GCA_021803465.1. Classification (GTDB taxonomy): domain Bacteria; phylum Chloroflexota; class Dormibacteria; order Aeolococcales; family Aeolococcaceae; genus JAJZLL01. The sequence goes on along the minus strand of JAJZLL010000062.1, from coordinate 32,180 downwards.
GAGCACCACGGAAATCCGTATGCTCGATCCGCTCGATGAAAGAGAACATGTCTCCTCCCTCGCTGCAGCCAAAGCAGTACCATACCTGCCTGTCAGGACTCACTGTGAACGAGGGGCTCTTCTCATCGTGGAAGGGACAGAGTCCCTTGAGCTCGCGTCCCCCCTTCTGGAGGCGGATATAGCGGCCAATGACATCAACAATGTTCAGCCGCTGCTTGATCTCTTCTTTCGCATCCTGCTGCACGATTCAGACGCTCCTCTCGTACTCCCGATAGATGGAGCGTACACCGGAGTGTGTTAGCTCGTGAATGGCCACCGCCGCTTCTTGGAAAGCTGGGAACGGAGATCGCGGATCTCCCTCTCACATTCGGCAATGTGCCGTTCCCGCTCCGCAATGAGCCTGTCCTTCTGGGCAAGATCCGCTGCATGCTGTGCACGGGATGTCTGAATCTCCATCTGCAGGTTCTTCACTGTGCCCTGTCGCGCAAGGAGCTCAGTTTCGAACCGCTGCCGGTTCTCCGCATAGATGCGCTGCTCAAGCGTATGCTCCCACCTGTCGAGCAGTCCGCTCACAATCTCCCGGGCATCGAGATGCATTGCCGACACCTCCTGCCGGAACCCTGCAGGAGATTCGGAGAGCATTGGTGTGGAGTCTGTGTCGCTGGAAAGATGGACAACATGGGATTCCAGAGTCGTGGCCGACTGTGAGACACCAGTGAGCTGCACAGTCGGTGTTTCCTCGCGAACTTCTCCCCCTGTCCGGGTTGGCTTCTCCGCGTCCAGTGCTGGCATAGTCACACGCTCTTGGAAAGGTGCGTCACTCCGCTCTGCGGCCTGAGGTTCCTCTGCAGGAGCAACTGGAGTATCGCTCCATGGATCTTCTCCTTCCGCTGTGGTTCCGGAGCATGCGTCACCTGGCATTTCCGCTGCAGGCGAGCTCACTGTCTCCGCTTCTTCTACACAGCTTGTGCTTCCCGAGAGTCCACCCCACGGATCTTCCTCGACAAAATCCTCAAGGTTCACCCTGGGGGCCACCTGAGGAGCATCGCCTGATTCTGGAGCTGCAATGCCAAGATCCTCCCAGCGTACGTAGTACACGACACTGCCATTCTCACGGATCTTGTGGGAGGGAACATCGCCAACCTCGACACGGCGCTTGATGAGCGATACAGGAATCCCCAGCGTATCCGCGACTGTCTCGATCTGCACGTACTCGCTATCCACGGTCGTCGCTGCGGAATGCTGTCGCTTGCTCATAGTCCCTCTCCCTTTCACCATGCTCTGAGTGTTAACGATACGGCAGTCATCGTCTTAGTGGCAATCATCCAGGGCGGACAAATGGCAGCCAATGGCCTACCGGTCCCGCTCGGTTTCCTGCAGCCTCGCATGGGCTGCAGCAAGCCGTGCGATTGGAACACGGTATGGAGAGCACGAGACGTAGTTCATGCCAAGGGATTCGCAAAACGCAATGGAGTCCGGATCCCCTCCATGCTCACCACAGATGCCCACACTCATGCCTGGCCTCGTTTTCCTTCCCTCATCGACAGCAATGGCCATGAGCCTTCCCACTCCCTGCCTGTCAATCGATTCGAAGGGATTCTGGGAAAGGATCTTCTCGGTGAGGTAGAACTGGAGGAATTTGCCTTCCGCATCGTCCCTCGACACACCCAGTGTTGTCTGGGTGAGATCGTTCGTGCCGAAGGAAAAGAACTCCGCATCCTCGGCAATCTGTCCTGCAGTGAGCGCAGCACGGGGAAGCTCGATCATTGTTCCAATGAGGTAGGGAACCTCAGTCCCAGCCTCTGTGAAGACCTCGTCCGCCACATGCCGGATAACAGCCATGGTCCTCTGCAGCTCCGTGCGGTGCCCGACAAGGGGAACCATGATCTCTGGGTGAACAGTGATCCCCTTCTTCATCACACGGACTGCTGCCTCAAGGATTGCCCGTGCCTGCATCGTGATGATTTCCGGAAAGAGCAGTCCAAGTCTGCATCCGCGGAGGCCCAGCATCGGGTTCTGCTCACGGAACGACTCGACTGCATGGAGCAGCTTCCGCTTCTCCTCGAGCTCCTTCGCGTGTCCTCCCTCCTGCTCGAGCTTCGTCACCTCGACAAGGAGCGTCTCGTGCGAAGGAAGGAACTCATGGAGTGGAGGATCAATGAGACGGATGATGACAGGCTTTCCGTCCATGGCAGTGAAGATGCCCTCAAAGTCGCTCCGCTGGATGGGAAGCAGCAGATCCAGCTCCTTCTGCCGACCCTCGGCCGAGGGTGCAAGGATCATGCGCTGGACAATGGGAAGGCGTTCCTGCTCCATGAACATGTGCTCTGTCCTGCAGAGGCCAACCCCTTCAGCGCCGAAGGAGACTGCACGTTCCGCATCGCGGGGATAGTCAGCATTCGCCCACACCTGGAGACGCCTGAACTTGTCCGCCCAGGAGAGAAGCTCCTCAAGGGCGCCGCTCATTGTCGGATCGACAAGCGGAACCTCTCCACTGATGACCCGGCCTGTCGTGCCATCGATCGTGATGGTGTCCCCTTCCCTGACAGTGATGCCACTGCAGGTGAACTTCCTACCCTTGAGATCGACATCAAGCTTTTCCGCTCCTGCAACGCAGGGCTTGCCCATGCCACGTGCCACAACAGCAGCATGCGAAGTCCTGCCACCACGGGCAGTAAGGACGCCTTCCGCTGCAAACATGCCATGGACATCATCAGGATTCGTTTCGATGCGGACGAGCAGCACTTTCGCTCCTGCTGCAGCCATCTCCTCAGCACGGTCCGCATCAAAGACCGCCTTCCCTGAGGCAGCCCCTGGCGAAGCGGCAAGACCCGTGGTGATGAGTGACACTTCTGCCTTCGGGTCGATCTGCCGGTGGAGGAGCTGGTTGATCTGCTGTGGCTCAATGCGCAGCACTGCCTCCTTGCGGGAGATGAGCCGCTCATGCACCATGTCGACAGCTATCTGCACTGCAGCCTGCGCTGTCCTCTTTCCCGTCCTCGTCTGGAGCATGAAGAGCTTGCCCTTCTCAATCGTGAACTCCATGTCCTGCACATCGCGGTAGTGGCGCTCGAGCTTCTTCGCAATCTTCTCGAACTGCCGGTACACTTCCGGAAGTTCCGTCTCCATCTGGACGATCTCCTGCGGAGTGCGGATTCCTGCGACTACATCCTCGCCCTGTGCGTTCACAAGATACTCGCCAAAGAGCACCTTCTCCCCCGTGTTGGGATCCCGCGTGAATGCGACGCCCGTTCCCGAATCGTTTCCCATGTTCCCAAACACCATGGTCTGGACATTGACTGCAGTACCAAGATCATGGGGAATCTTGTTGAAGTTCCGGTAGTCAATGGCCCGCTTGTTGTTCCACGAGTCGAACACTGCACCAATTGCTGCACGGAGCTGGTCGACAGGATCCTCGGGAAAGGGAGCGTTTCCCTCCCGCTCGACAATCCCCTTGTAGCGGTCTATGACATCAAGGAGCGCCTTTGGCGTGAGTGCTGCATCGGACTCAGCCTTCGTCTTTTTCTTCACAGCATCAAGCTCATGCTCGAAAAGATCCCCGTCAATGCCAAGGACAATTTTGCCAAAAAGCTGGATGAACCGCCTGTACGCATCGAGCGCAAACCGCTCATCACCTGTGAGCTCGGTGAGACCCTTGAGGGTTGTGGCGTTGAGACCAAGGTTGAGGACTGTATCCATCATGCCTGGCATGGAAAACTTCGCACCGCTCCGCACACTCACAAGAAGCGGATTCCGCGCATCCCCAAAATGCTTGCCTGTCTTCTTCTCCAGATGCGCGAGCGCTGCAAGCACCTGGTCCCAGAGGCCCTCGGGAAACGTCTTTCCTGTCTCGTAGAAGGCATTGCAGGCTTCCGTCGTGATCGTGAATCCTGGAGGAACGGGAAGGCCTGCCCGCGTCATCTCCGCAACCCCTGCACCCTTGCCGCCAAGAAGGTCACGCCTGTCTGCACTCCCCTCCTCGAACAGCCACACCCACTTGTGCGACCGCTTGCGTGCTGTCTCTGTCGATGGCTTGGTGATGGTGCGGGTATTCGAAGCCGTGGTCATGTGCTCGACCCTCCTCCGTGGTCTTCTGGGGATGCTTGGTACGAGAGTACCAAAGCGCACCCCTCCCGAGGGAGAGCGCCATCGTCAACCTGGCACTGCGCTGTCACAGGCAGGTGATCCATGGCACGATAGGTGCAACATGACCTACCTGGTGACATTTGCTGGCATTCTGCTCCTCTTTGATCTCGCAGCAGCCGCCGCAGCTGTGGGCAGCATCCACATCTACCGGTTCCTCCGCGTACGCATGCCAAAAGCTGCAGCAGGTGCAGGAACAGCTGTGGGAGCAGTGATCATTCTCCTTGGGGTATGGATTCCTCTCCTTGGGATCTGGATCGTGTTCAGGAGCTTCCGCCCAGGAGGGTATGGCAGTCCCCTCAACACGCTCCGTCGGGATCCCCTGTATCTCCGCACAATGCTGGTGCTTGCCATTGCGGATGTCACCCTCATCGCCATACGCCTCTCCGAGCTCGTCCTCGCTTCCCGTTCTCCTGCAGCAGTGATCGCATCTGTCGTGCTGTTCTTCGTGCTGCTTGCCGTCCTCCATTTCCGAAGGAACGGCAAAGGGAGTGCCGTTGCTGCTTCCCGCTCCAGCACGAAGGGCGCTCCATCCCGAAAGCGGAGACATGCACGCAAGCGCAGTGCAGCAAGGCGGTAACAGCACTCACTGCCCAGGTGCAGCACGCACCATCGGAACATGGAGGATGCCAATCTCATCGAATGGCTCACCAGATCTCACGAAGCCGAAGCTCCCGTACCATTCCTCAAGGTACGCCTGGGCATTGAGATGCATCGTCCTTCCCGGATCACGTCCAAGCACAGCGTTCATGAGCAGGGTTGCAAGCCTCTCATGCCGATGGGCAGCATCAGTACACACACGGCCTATGTGCAGGGCTGAGGCATCTTCCGGATGGGGGAAGGTGCGAAGGTACGCGACAAGCGTGCCTTGCTGCAGAGCCCGGTAATGGAGCGTTGTAGATTCCCGATCCACATCATCCATGTCGAAATACGGACACTGCTGCTCGACAACAAACACTGCTGAGCGGAGAGCGAGAATGTCATATACGCCATCTGGGCCAAGTGATGGGAAATCTGTGATGACGAGAGTCGTGTCAGATGACATGGGTGAGTCCCCGTGGAATGATGCGACCATTCTGCACAATGAGCTGCACAAGGGATGCGCCCATGTGGTAGCCGAGATCTATCCAGGATGAAGCGGAGAGCACCAGGATGTCCGCACGCATTCCTGGTGCAATCATGCCACGGTCCTGGAGACGGAGGGCATGGGCGCCTCCGAGCGTTGCAGCACGGAGCGCTGCTTCAGGCGTGAGTCCAGCATAGGCAACTGCAAGGGACATCATGAGCGGCATCGACTCCGCATAGCAGGTGCCGGGATTGCAGTCTGTTGCAAGGGCAATCTCCAGACCATGCTCCATGAGCATTCGTCCTGGCGGGGGCGGTCCATCAAGGATGAGTGAAGCTCCAGGAAGGAGGACTCCGACAACCCCTGATGCGCGAAGCGCCTCCGCATCACGCCCTGTTGCGTGGTCGAGATGGTCCGCACTTGTCGCATGGCAGTATGCAGCAACCATGCTTCCTCCGCTGTGGGTCCGCTGCTCCGCATGCACCTTGCAGTGGTACCCCTGCTCATTCGCCTTTCCAAGCACGTCCATGCACTCCTCCGGCGAGAAGGCTCCCTCCTCACAGAAGACATCGACAAACGTGGCATGCTTCCTCATCCGTGGGAGTCCTTCGGTGATGACCTCGTGTATCCACTGGCTCCTTTCTCCAGGATCCGGCACTGCTCCATGAAGGGGAAGGAAGGTTGCGATGCATTCCGGCTGGAGACGGTCACTGTCCTCCATGACAAGCCTGACAGCCTGCAGCTGCTTCTCCTCGCCTTCAAGCGTTCCACCGTACCCGCTCTTCACCTCGACTGTCGTTGTGCCGCTCGCAAGCATGGTGGCAAGTCTCCCTGCCATCGCATGCGCGATCTTCTCGGGTGTGCCCCTTCCCGTGTGCTCTATGGTTGCGCGAATTCCCCCACCAGCTGCAGCAATCTCCTCGTACGAGGCCCCATGAGCACGCTGGAGATACTCCTCACGCCTGTTGCCCAGCCAGGCGAGATGGGTATGGCAGTCAACGAAGCCTGGCACCACTGCTGCACCGTTCGCATCAATCTCAGTGACATCGTGGGGAAGCGCATCCCAGTCAATGCCCTCTCCTTCGCCAAGAATGTCCGTGATGACACCTCCACGGGCGACAAGTGTCGCATTGGGAACAATGCCGAGCATGTCGCCTCGCGCCGCATCAAGGGTCACTAGCTGCCCAATGGAGTGGACAACGAGCGTTTCGTCATGCTCCATGACTGCTTCCCGACCTGGCGCACATCCCGCTTGCAAAGGAAACGAAAGCTGCAGCCATGAGACGGACTGTCATGCCTGCAACATCCTGGGACGCATCCACCTCCACACAGTCCACTCCGTGCACGTTCGGAACAGTGCCAAGCTCATACATCATTGCAAGGAGCTCTTCTGGCAGAAGCCCCCCCGGCATGCTGCCAGGGCACGCAGGAGCGAACGCGCGGTCAACGACATCGATGTCGCAGTCCACGTAGCAGTGCGTCATGCCCTGGGTCAGGAGGTGGTTGACACTGTCATGAATGATGTGGGATGGTCCAGCCCTCCGCACTGCCTCCAGATCATGAATGACCACACCCTGCTCGCGGGTCCATGCTGCATAGTCCTCTCCGTTCCCAAACGGCGCAATTCCTATCTGCACGACACGCCTTCCCGGAAGACCTGCCATGATGAGTTCCCTGATGGGTGTGCCATTGCTTGAACCATCAGTGAGGGGACGCGTGTCGTGGTGCGCATCGAGGGTGATGATGCCCCAGGTCGCAGTGGCATCCGCTGCCATGAGGGAATGGAGCGCAGGAAAGGTGATCGAGTTGTCTCCACCGATGAATGCAAGGACTTCTCCCGCATGCTGGCTTCTGGCAAATTCACCGATGGCATCGTGCGCAGCAGCAGTGTCACTGTCCTCGTCACTTGGCCCATCTCCCGCATCGAGCACGGATAGCTCCTCAAGGCGGTGCGCATGGCGGGCATCCCACGTGGGAAAGCGGGAAAGGGCAGCCCTGAATGCGCCTGGCGTTGTCCACGCCTTCGAAGGGCTCCTCGACATCCTCCCTACGGGGGCTCCACGTACAACAAGTGCTGGCTCACGGGACGTTCCTGCTGCAAGCCACTCCTGGCAGTTCACTGCTCCTGCTCCATGGGAATGACGATTCCCTTCGCATGCGCTGCAGCAACAGCTTCAGGATATCCTGCATCCGCATGCCGGAGGACTCCGAGTGCTGGGTCGTTCGTGAGAACCCGTTCCGCACGCTTTCGCGCCATCGCAGTGCCATCGACAACTACCTGTGCACCAGCATGGATTGCCCTGCCCATTCCCACACCGCCTCCGTGATGAACAGCAACCCAGGATGCACCACTTGCCGTGTTGACAAGCGCATTGAGGATGGGCCAGTCCGCAATGGCATCGCTCCCGTCCCTCATTGACTCCGTCTCCCGGAGTGGGGAGGCGACACTTCCGCTGTCAAGATGGTCCCTGCCAATGACAATGGGAGCCGTGACGTCACCAGAAGCGACAAGGTCATTGAAACGCATGCCTGCAAGATGCCGTTCTCCAGCACCAAGCCAGCAGATCCTTGCAGGCAGCCCCTGGAATGCCACCCGCTCCTCAGCAAGACGGAGCCACCTCTGCACATCCTCATTGTCGGGAAAGAGTTCAGCAACTGCCCTGTCCGTTGCAGCAATGTCCTTCGGATCACCACTGAGCGCCACCCAGCGGAAAGGTCCCTTCCCTTCGCAGAACAGTGGACGGATGTATGCGGGCACGAATCCCGGGAAGGAATATGCGTCAGCAAACCCTCCATTCTTCGCCTCCTCCCTGAGGGAGTTTCCGTAGTCGAACACCTCGGCTCCACGCTTCTGGAAGGCGACCATCGCCTCGCAGTGCTGTGCCATGGACTCCCGTGCACGGTCGATGTATCCATGGGGATCACGTTCACGGAGGTCAGCCGCTTCCTCAAGTGACAGGCCAGCAGGCACATAGCCATTGAGCGGATCATGGGCGCTTGTCTGGTCTGTCACCACATCGATGGCAACGCCCCTCTTCACAAGCTCCGGGAAGATCTCCGCAGCATTTCCCACAACACCAACAGAGAGTGCACGCCCCTCCTCCTTCGCCCTGAGGCAGCTGGCAAGGGCATCATGGAGCGAGTCCGCAGCCTCATCGAGGTACCGTGTCTCCACCCGTCGGTCAATCCTGTGCGGATCGACATCGACACAGAGCGCGACACCGTCATTCATCGTGATGGCAAGTGGCTGCGCGCCACCCATGCCGCCTAGTCCTGCAGTTAGGACAAGCTTCCCTTTGAGACTTCCGCCAAAGCACTTTTCCGCAAGCGCTGCGAACGTCTGGTATGTGCCCTGGAGGATACCCTGCGTGCCGATGTAGATCCAGGATCCTGCAGTCATCTGTCCGAACATCGTGAGTCCCATCGCCTGGTACTCCCAGAAATGCTCCCATGTTGCCCACTGGGGAACAAGGAGCGAGTTCGCGATGAGAACCCGTGGCGCAAATTCATGTGTCTGAAGGATGCCGACTGGCTTTCCAGACTGGATGAGGAGCGTCTCATCTTCCCCGAGCGAGGTAAGCGAGCGGACAATGGCGTCATACGCTTCCCAGCTCCGTGCAGCCTGCCCCTGACCTCCATAGACAATGAGCCTGTCGGGATCTTCAGCGACATCAGGATCGAGATTGTTCATGAGGCACCGTAGTGGTCCCTCTGTCTGCCACGACCTGGCTGTGAGCGTGCTGCCACGGGGAGCACGTATGACGCGGTGAAGTGCAGTGGAAGTCATTGAGCATCTCCTTGATGTGCAGGAATGAGCGCATGCCAGGATCCTGAAGCAACATACTCAGTGATCCGATCGATGTCTGGAGCGAGAAACCGGTCCTTCAGCATATGGGGCACAGCTGCGGTAAGCTCCTCAAGGAGCTGGCGTGTTCCCTTTCCCGGCGCAAGCGGCTTCCTGAGGCGGACTGCCTGTGCAGCACAGAGCGCCTCGATGGCAAGCACCTGCCGCAGGGTTGCGAGCGACCGGTATGTGCGCAGTGCAGCCTCCCACCCCATCGAGACGTGGTCCTCCTGCTCCGCACTCGTATCGAGGCTGTGGACGGAAAGAGGGGAAGCCCCAGCACGGAGCGAAGAGACACATGCTGCTGCTGTGTACTGCGCAATCATGAAGCCACTGTTCGTCCCGGGATGGGGCGTAAGGAATGCGGGAAGACCGTTCGACCGTGCAGGATCAAGCATCCGGTTGACCCGGCGTTCCGCCAGCGCTGCAAGGTCAGCAAGCACCATGGCGCACATGTCAGCAGCATAGGCAAGTCCCTGGCCATGAAAGTTCCCCGTGTTCGCAAGCTCGCCCGCCTCAGCAAACACCACAGGATTGTCAACAACGCTTGCAAGCTCCCGCTCAACAAACCCCCGTGCAGCGGACGTGACGTCCCGTGCTGCGCCATGGATCTGCGGCGTGCAGCGGAGGGAGTACGGATCCTGGACAACATGGTCTGAATTGCGGTGGGATGCGACAATGTCGCTGCCCTCAAGCATCGCCCTGATGATTGCAGCGCTTCTTCCCTGTCCTGCAGATGGACGGAGACCCACCACTGCTTCCCGGTACGTAGAATCAGTGCCAAGAAGCGCTTCCACACTGAGCGCAGCCACTGCATCAGCGAAGTCGAGGAGGTCTTCAAGATCGACAATGACAAACGACATGAGCGCTGCCATGCCGTCCGTTCCATTGATGAGGGCCAGCCCCTCCTTGAGATCCACTGCCAGAGGTGATATGCCTTTCTCACGGAGCACCGCCTCCGCACTCAGCTGCTGCCCCCCCTCTCCAAGGAACATCCCCTCTCCTGCCAGAGCAAGAGCGACATGCGCAAGTGGTGCCAGATCTCCCGAAGCTCCAAGGGAACCGTGCTCGGGCACCCAGGGCACAAGGCTGTTTGAGAGCGCGTTAATATACGTCTCGACGAGAGCGTACCGCACACCGGAGTATCCAGCTGCAAGGCTCCGGGCCCGGAGGAACATCATGCCACGCACGATCTCGCTGGGAATTGGCGCTCCGACTCCTGCTGCATGGCTCCGGATAATGGAACGCTGGAGCTCAAGCCGTTCCTCCTCGGGAATGACAGTCGTGGCAAGCGCGCCAAATCCTGTCGTGACTCCATACACCCGCGCATGAGTGGTTGCAAGATGCTCCACGAGCGTCCTTGATGGCTCCATTGCGGACTGTACTGCATCCTCGATGCTGACCTCCGCATGGCTGCGGCCAACAGCAACGACATCCTCTGGGGTGCAGCTCTGCTCACGGAGGGAAATCATGCGGAGAGCGTACCGCGACCGGGGCACGATCTGCCAATTTCCTGGGACGACTCCATCGATCCACGGATGCGCTGATCTTTACCGCATAATTGCGCAAGAGGCACGAGGCGCAAGAGGCACGAGGGAGGATATCTTGATGGACATGTCCACACCAGCACAGCAGCAGCTTCTCCAGCGTCTCGACGAGGCGATCGAGGACATGACAAGCTTCCGTGCGGGCATTGCCGTTGCACGGCGTGAAATCGCAGCGTTCATGAAGGCGAACTTCGGTGTGAGCCGTCCGGATCCCACGAACATGGTCAATGCCCGGCTCCGCATCATGTTCCAGCAGCCTGATGCCCGGACAGCCCGTCTCCTTGAAGAGGTTGCCTTTGTCCAGTGGACAGAGGGCATCCGTGCCCTGCTTTCCGATGCGCAGGCATGTGCTGAACTTGCCAACCAGCAGCCGGAGATCCAGGATCTCATGTCCGCCTTCATGACGGACAGCCGGTTCCGAGCTCAGCAGAAGCGCGCATTCACAGAACTCTCCCGGATCAACAGGTACCTGCCCGAGTCCATCCAGGCTCGGACGAGAGTCCTGCAATCTGCCAGTACCCAGACTCCAGAAATTGCCTAGCAGTCACCTCGCATCGTTCATTGTCTGTGCAGAGTCCCGACATTTTCTCTAGGCTTGAAGTCAGTATATTGTCGCGATGTGAGGGCTGCAGTCATGAATGATGGAGCAAACGCTGTTCAGCAATCCCGGGTGCTTGATGAGGTTGCTGCATCGCGTGCAACGCTCATGGGCAATGTGGCAGCAATCGCTTCCCACATTGCGGATCACCTTCAGCCTGGCGACTCCTTCACGCTCAGGGATGGCACCACAGTGTCAGTTGAAGCGAGAGTTGCCTACAATCCGTACTCCTGCACGGATGAAACCCGGCACGTTCTGCTCATGAACAAGGTAGTCATGACGCCTGTCTGGCCACGGCAGAATCTCATTCGACGACGGGACATCATGAGTGCCAAAGCCAGCAGAAGTGGCCCCCCAGCACAATATCGGCTCGATGAGGCTGTGCACTTCATTTCCAGGGCTCCTGAGATGATCGAACGTGCAAGGTCACTCATTGTTGCCCGGATTGGGGAACAGTATGTGAACAGTGCACAAGCATCGAAGAGCATCGTGAAGTCACTGGAACTGTAGCCCAGGCACATGCAGTCTCGAGCCTGTGCAGTGCGCAACATCGACAGTCGGATTCCATGCATGGTGGTGCGCAGTCAAGAAAGCATGCTTCGTTCGTCTCTTCACGCAGTTGTGCACAAGCGCTGGGCTCTCCTGGATGGACACATTCCAACGAAGTCCTTCCATTCTTCCCTGCTGAGCAGAACTCCTTTCGCAGATTCCATTCTTGCCGCTGGCACTGTGTGGGGCCAGTGCTGCTTGGCAAGCGTTTGACCCTCGGCACCACCTTTCTGATGAGATATACGCATGCAGACACTCATTGTCATATCGGGCCTGCCAGGATCTGGGAAAAGTACTGTTGCTGAAGGACTGTCGCGGAAGCTGTCGCTCCCCATATTGTCCATAGACCCGATTGAAGCCGCGATGTGGCGGAGCGGCATCAGCAGGGATGCGACTGGCATCGCTGCATATGAAATCGTGGCTGCGCTCGCTGGTGAGCACGTGAAATTGGGACACTCGGTCATCATCGACGCTGTCAGCCCAGTGGAGCCTGCACGGCAAATGTGGCGCAATGTCGCTGCAGACAATGCAGTGCCGATGGATGTCATTGAAGTGGTCTGCAGCAATGAGGTGCTCCACAGGCAGCGGATTGAGAAGCGCGTGCGCAACATTCCTGGCATGTCCGAGATCACATGGGAACGTGTCCAGGAAAGGAAGCGTGAGTATGAGCCGTGGCAGGAACAGCACCTTACGCTCGATTCAGTCAACAGTCCTGACACGCTCGTTGAACAGGCCATGACGTATATTCAAGCAGCGCGTTGAGAAAAATGGCTTCTCCGTGAATCCCTGACTACTGGATGGCGCTGCGCGCTTGCGCAGATGTCGCTTGATGGCTCTGATCAGCAGGAGACTTCCCTCGACTGCCAAGTGTGGATGGACTGCTGCATGATGAAACGTTGGCTTCTCATTTCGGCCCAGAGACTCTGAGACATCGAAGTACTATCCTGCTTCCTGGATGCATTGTGAACTTCTGGTCATTGGACAGCGACTGGCCATAGTATGTGGTCTCAATTTTCCAAGCCCCGCATCCCTCGCGGGCACGGAACGAAGACGATTCCACCGTGGTCCGGTAGTCTCCGGGTGGAAGGTAGACAGCACTTCCCGAAAGTAGAGGAATTGCATGCTCCTCAGAGAAAATCCGGCCCGTGACGAGGATTGTATACGGCGTTGGATTGTTCACCAGTCCGGCTGTCTGGAAGAAACTGACCATGCACGCAGTGCCAGCAATGAGGAGGACTGCTGCAGGTATGAGTGGAATGAGATTGATGAGGAGTGTTCGCTTCATGACGCAAGGGGGGCTGTCATCGATGCACCACGAGCATACGCGCAGTTCAGTCTGGAGTTCTCTGCTGCTGGTGGTTTGTCACACTGGTGCTGCCATGGTGCACTGCAGCCTACATCGCATCCGGGACGGACAGACGGCACCCAAAGCGGAAAAACGGTGCTGGGAGGCTAGGCAAAGACTTTGGGAAGTCCTCACAATACACACATGGCTACGCAACTTCACGGTCTTACAATTGCTCGGTATGGGTGGCGCCGAGATCTTCCAGACCCACGCGACTTCTCCTATCCAACAATGCCATCCGCCTGGGACACGCCAACGGTGATCGATCTCCGTGACGCCTGCCCCCCTGTCAGTGATCAGGGAGAGTCCGCGGCATGCACTGCATACGCGCTTCTTTCGCTGTTCCAGTATCAGCGTGAAGCAACGGACACGAAGCTTCTCGAGAACCCTTCCGCAATGCACCTCTACTGGCAGCAGCGTGAGGAAGAGGGAACCTCTCCCCATGATGTGGGAGCCCAGTTCCGCACAGGACTCAAGCTTCTCCACCGTGAGGGTGTCACCACGTGCGATGTCTGGGACGCTTCGACTGCAAAGCCACCAAAGAGCGTGCCTGAAACTGCACCTCCACGGTTTGTGTACTACCGGCTTCCCCAGTCGCTCCATTCCATGAAGCGGTGCCTCTCAGAAGGGTATCCCTTCGTCTTCGGCTTCAGCGTCTTCTCAAACATGGAGTCGGACCGGGTGTCCCACTCGGGAAGCATCCCGCTTCCACGGGATGTCGACATGCTTCTTGGTGGACATGCTGCAACAATTGTTGGTTACAACGACATCACGCAGCAGTTCATTATGCGGAACTCCTGGGGTGAAGGCTGGGGCGATGGCGGGTACGGATACATCCCGTACTCCTACGTGCTTGACACGAATCTTGCCACGGATTTCTGGACAATCCGCACTGAGCCTGTGCTCTAGCTCGACTCGGATCTGGGAAGATGCGTACAGGAATGAGTCATGCTCGTTCCTGTACGTGCATTCCCATACTACTGCTGGGAAGATGCGTTCCTGTGCGCCCTTGCCCTGCTGTCTCGACGTGCCCTGCCAAGATGGTCCCCAATGGCATGGGAAAGATCCGCAATGGCAACGCGATCCTGCGTCATCGTATCGCGGTTGCGGATCGTGACTGCATGGTCCACAAGCGTGTCGAAGTCGACAGTCACGGCAAGAGGCGTGCCAATCTCATCGTGACGCCGGTAGCGCTTCCCAATGCTCTGCGTATCGTCGTAGGCGGTTGCGAACGTCCCGCGAAGCGACTTCTCAATGGAGTGCGCCTCCTGCATGAGCTGCTCATTCTTTGACAGGGGGAGCACTGCGACCTGGTAGGGAGCGAGATCCGGATGGAGCCGGAGCACAACACGCTCCTCACCGTTCACCTGCTCCTCCTCATAGGCATCGACAAGGACAGTGAGGAAGATGCGGTCCACGCTCACTGCAGGCTCGATGACATGGGGCACATAGTGGATCTCCTTCTTCGGATCGAAGTAGCTGAGATCCTTGCCACTCATCTTCTGGTGGGTCGTGAGGTCATAGTCCGTTCTGCATGCAACACCCTCGAGCTCACCCCACCCGAACGGGAAGGCATATTCAATGTCGGATGTTCCGGAACTGTAATGGGAGAGTTCCGCCTTCTCATGCTCACGGATGCGGAGATGGGACTCCTGGATTCCAAGTTCATCGAGATACCAGTCGAACCGGTACTTCTTCCAGAAGGCGTACCATTCGTCGTCCGTGCCTGGTTCACAGAAGAACTCCATTTCCATGAGCTCGAACTCGCGGGAGCGGAAGATGAAGTTTCCAGGAGAAATCTCGTTCCGGAATCCCTTCCCGATCTGTGCTATCCCAAATGGAACGCGGGCACGGGAGGTTGTCACCACATTCGCAAAGTTGACAAACATCCCCTGCGCAGTCTCCGGACGGAGCCACACCTGGGCTGCGGAGTCCTCAACTGGACCAAGATAGCTCCTGAACATGAGGTTGAACTGCCGTGCAGGAGTGAGGTCGCCACCGCACTCGGGACACCCAGTGCTCCCTTCTGGAAGCTTCCGAGCCCTCCGCTCATCCTCAAGATGGTCCTCGCGCCACCGCTTCTTGCACTTTCCAAGACAGTCGACAAGAGGATCCGTGAAGTTCTGGACATGGCCACTCGCTTCCCACACCCGGGGATTCATGATGACGGATGTCTCAATTCCCTCCACATCATCGCGGCTCTCGACCATGTACCGCCACCACGAGTTGCGGATATTTCTCCGCAGCCGTGTGCCAATGGGACCGAAGTCATAGAGCGCATTGATGCCCCCATAGATCTCACTTGAGGGAAACACGAAGCCCCGCCGCTTGCACAGCGAGACGATGGTGTCGATACGGGAGCGGTCGTCAGAGGGTGCTGAAGTGTGCATTGTGCCCTCTAGTCTACCAAGGACATGCGCATGCACTACGCATGCATGCGTGGAAGCCGTGCCCTGAGCATGGGCAGTGCATGCAGAGCGCTGTGGAGATGTTCCTCAAGCGCATCAGTGAGGACATCCAGCAGCTGCACTGTCACAATGTCATCCGTGCGCACACGGAAAAATGTTGCTGCATCACCCTTTGCAATGAGTCGAAGCAGCTTCTGTGTTCGCACATCAACGGGAAACCCGCCTGGTGCAGCAGCATGGCAGCTGTCACATACGAGCCCGCCTAAACGGGCTGCATACCACGATGTCCGTGCAGAAAGGACCTCGTGGCATCGCACGCAGCGGTCGAGAATGGGAGCGTATCCAAGATGGACGAGTAGCGAGAGACCACACCATGCGACGGATGCTGCAGGTGGCCTGGCCCTGCTCCACAGCACATCCAGTGCACTTGCGACAAGTAGGAAGGCTCCTGGATCTGGAAAGCGGTCAACCATGAGCCGGTCCACCACCTCTGCGCATGCGCCAGCACCAAGAAGGACATCATACGGCTGCCCAGGTTCCCGTGTCCCAAGCACTTCTCCGTGCGTCACGATCTCGAGATCTCCGCGACCAGGGACAAGCTGGAAGCGCCCATGGACAAAGAGGTCAGTTACAGTGCTCAGGGCACTTGATGGTTTCCGTGCGCCCTTGGCAAGGGCACCAAGCTTTCCCCTCTCCTTGGTCAGGAGCGTGAGCACCCTGTCCGCTTCACCATAGTCCACCCTCCGGAGCACGATCGCCTCGTCCGTCACTCCAGTCCGAGCAGTCACTTTTCTCCTGCATGTGGAGCTTGCTGGGATGCCTCGTCCGAGCTCTCGTCCGGCTTTCCCTCACCAGCACGCTCATGGCCATCCCGGTGATGTCCATCGGGGCTTTCCACCCTGAGCTCTCCATGGCCCTCGACATGTGTTCCTTCGATCTCCTCCTCAAGGTGGGTTGCCCGTTCCTTCAGGAGAGAAGTTGGACTGGTGATGCGCAGCCGCTGGATGCTCTGACGCCGTACAGCATCAACATGGATCGTAGCCTCTCCCACCGTGACAATGTCCCCAACCTTGGGTATCTCACCAAGGGATGCGTACACAAAGCCCCCTATGGAGTCCGCATCAACGTCGCCAATGTGGAGTGCAAGCGCCTCCTCAAGCTCACCAACAGGCATCCTCGGATTGACGAGCACTTCCGTGTCGGAAATGAACTGGACATCCTCAACCTCCTCCGTGTCGTACTCGTCACGGATGGGCCCGACTATCTCCTCGATGACATCCTCAATGGTGATGATTCCCGCAGTCCCGCCATATTCATCGACCACGATGGCAATGTGCACTGAGCGGGACTGCATCTCATGGAGAAGCTCCCCCACATGCTTCGAATCTGGTGTGAAGTACGGTTTTCTCGAGAGTTCCTTGAGGCTGATGTTCGTGTCACTCCGGATGCCATGCTGCAGGAGGTCCTTCGCATAGACGACACCAATGACGTTGTCAATCGTGTCCTCATAGATGGGAATGCGTGAATGTCCGTACTCGATGATGAGGGCAATGACATCCTTCACGTTCTTGTCCGATTCGATGCCGATGACATCGATGCGGGGGATCATGCATTCCCGGACGGACTTGTCCGTCATCTCGAGAATGCCGTGGATCATCGCACGCTCCTCCTCCTGCACCACTCCTTCCTGCTGTCCCACATCCAGGAGCACCTTGAGCTGATCCTCAGTGATGAAGGGTCCGCGCACATCATTTCCACGGGTAGCCACCCGCACAAACAGCGTCCCCACAGCAGTGAGCCCCCCCACAATGGGACGGAGGACAGTGGTGAGGAAGCCCACTGGCCGTGCGAAAGACAGTGCAAGCCGCTCGCTGAACCGGAGGGCGAGGGCCTTCGGGACAATCTCGCAGAAGGTGAGCACAAAGATGGACAGCACAATGGTGCCAAGCACCTCGGGAAACTTCTTCGCATACGGAAGGAGGAGCAGGGTGACTGATGTTGAAGCGACAATGACAGCAACCGTGTTGATTGTGAGAATGGTCGACAGGTACGCGTTTGGCTTGTCGAAGAGAGCTGCAAGCCGTTTTGCCCGCGCTTCGCCCGCTTCTGCACGGCTCCGCACATGGAGCCTGCTCACGCTCGTGAGCGCAGTCTCAGCCATTGCAGCAAATGCAGCAATGACGATTCCTGCGACTAAGAGAATCAGAAGGGGTAGCATACAGTTTGTTGTTGGGCAGTAATGCCGCTATCTCACTAGTTCACTGACACTGCGACCTTCATGCACTCGCACAATTGCCTCAGCAAGAAGCGGTGCAACGGAGAGGACGCGGAGCCGTGGAAAATCGTCGGGGCTGATCGGTCCGCCCCGCAAGGGTACTGTGTCCGTAATGCAGATCTCGTCTATGGGTGATTCATGGAGCCGTTGGAGGGCTCCATCTGAAAATACACCGTGCGTTGCCACCACATCAACCGTTTTCGCACCGTGCTCCTTGAGCGCACGTGCTGCGTTCATCAGTGTCGAACCTGTGGAAATGAGGTCATCGATGACCACGCAGGCCTTGCCATCCACATCGCCGACAACGGACACCACCTCAACGACATCATCCCGTGGACGGCGCTTGTCAATCATGGCGATGGGCGCCTCGAGATGCTTCGCAAGCGTCCTTGCGCGCTGAGCACCACCAGCATCAGGTGAGACAACGGTGATGGGACTCCCCGCATGGCGCTCACGCACATGCTGGGCTAGTGTCTTCACTGCAGTGAGATGGTCCACGGGAATGTCGAAGAAGCCCTGAATCGCCTCAGCATGCACATCCACGAGCATTGCACGGTTGGAACCCGCAAGCTCGATGACGTTTGCCACTAGCTTCGCACTGATGGGGTCCCGTGGCTGCGTCTTCTTCTCCTTCCTCTGATACCCGTAGTAGGGCATGACTGTCGTGATCCGTGATGCGGATGCCCGTCGCAGTCCATCGAGCACGAGAAAGAGTTCCATGTAGTTCTCATTGACAGGAAAGCAGGTGGGCTGGATGAGAAAGACATCATAGCCACGCACGGATTCAGAGATCTTGATGTTGAGTTCACCATCCGCAAAATGGGCAACCTCAAGCGGAGCCAGTTCCACTCCAAGCTCTGCTGCGATGCGCTCACCCAGAATGTGGTTGCCACTCCCTGCCAGCAGCATGAGTTCGCCGTACGGATTTCCGATATTCATGATGATGGCTCCAGTGGTGTGGGTGAGGGGATCGTCCCTTGGTCCTGGATGCTCATGTGCGCCCTTCTCCGAAGTGCCCAGCCATCGACATTCCGCTGCTGGTTCCGCTCTACTGCGAGCGCATCATCAGGAACATCATGGGTGATCACTGAACCGGCTCCCACATACGCATGCTTCCCGATGACGCACGGAGCGACGAGAATGCTGTCACTCCCGATGAATGCTCCGTCTCCCATGATTGTACGATGCTTTGACGTCCCGTCAAAGTTGCAGGTCACAGTGCCTGCCCCCACATTGACATCAGTCCCCACTTCCGCATCGAGCACACAGGAGAAGTGGCTGATGAAGCTCCTCGCGCCAATATGGGCGTTCTTCACCTCGGCCGCAGTCCCGAGATACACGCTGTCATCAATCGTGCAGCCTGTACGCACTCTGCAGTACTGGCCAACTGTCACTCCTGCACCAAGCTTCGATTCCTCAAGCGTGGAGCTTCCGATCGAGCAGCCAGAACCGACAAGCATGTCCCTGAGCTGGGCATAGGGTCCGATCCTGCAGCCAGCTCCAATGGTCGTCTTTCCCTGAATGACGCACCCTGGCTGGATGGTCGTCCCAGCATCAACGTGAACATCCCAGTCGCAGTACGTTGTGGCAGGATCCACGAGGTGCACACCGCCATCCATGAGCCGGTCAGCGATCTTGCTTCTCATCACCTGCTCAACCTTTGCAAAGTCCCTCTGGTCAT
Organism: bacterium; assembly: GCA_021803465.1. Taxonomy (GTDB): domain Bacteria; phylum Chloroflexota; class Dormibacteria; order Aeolococcales; family Aeolococcaceae; genus JAJZLL01. The sequence continues at coordinate 12,724 of JAJZLL010000062.1, read as the reverse complement.
TGATGCCTGCAAGTTCCTCAGCATCGTCGAGAACGAACGTTCCCACACCATGCGGAACAAGGAGACCAATCACGTCCGAGAGATAGTACTCACCCTGCGCATTGTCAGGTGTGAGCTTCTCAAGGGCTGCAAAGAGATGGTCCGAGGCAAAGCAGTAGAGGCCAGCATTGTATTCATGCTCCTCATTTCCCGACTCCTCTCCCCTGTCCCTGGCCTCGCGGATGCCGCACACCGTGCCGTTCTGGGGATCCCGTTCAATCCTCCCGTAGGAGTTCATCCCGCGAAGCCGGAAGGTGGCTACTGTTGCAGCGTTCCCAGTTGCTGCATGCCTGTCTATGATGTTCCTCACAGTGTCGCCCGTCACCAGAGGCGTGTCTCCACTCAGCACGACGAAGGTGTCCGCATGCCGGAACTCTTCTGGTATTGACCGCACTGCATCCCCTGTTCCCCGGGATTCCCTCTGTGGTACGGGAATACCGCCTGAAGCCTCGACGAACGCCTGGACTTCCTGATGGGAGGGATGCACCACCACAAGCGGTGGATCAGCGCTCACCCCGTGTGCAGCATCGAGCACATACGAAAGGACAGGTCTCCCCGCAAGGGCATGGAGCACCTTCGGAGTCGAGCTCCGGAGACGGGTTCCCTGCCCGGCAGCGAGGATCACAGTGCGCAGTGACGACAGTGCCATGTGATGCGAGTATACGAAGTTCCCCACCCCGGACGATGCAAGGGCGAGCATTGCAGCATGGATGATCAGGGGGGAAACCCGTATCATGGGGTCGATACGCCATCTCCCCTGGGGAGTCGCCAAGCGGTAAGGCAGCGGACTTTGGATCCGCCATGCGCAGGTTCGAATCCTGCCTCCCCAACCAGCTGTGTCCTTTGCCTGACAGACGCTTCCCCCCACAGCCCGGTATCGTAGAAGGGAACGTGCCGACTCCATTCCGAAGGACACCCATCTCGATGCTCACCATCTCTTCCTCCCTCACCCTCAACAACGGTGCCCGCATGCCTCGTCTGGGACTCGGGGTATGGCAGATACCTGAAGGCGAACCTGCCTACAGGGCAGTCCAGTGGGCGCTTGATGCTGGATACCGGCATATTGACACAGCACGGATCTACCGGAATGAGCGCAGTGTTGGTGCTGCTGTCCGGGACCATTCCGTGCCACGTGACGAGGTATGGATCACAACGAAGCTCTTCCCAGTCGATGCACTCCGTCTCGAGCAAGCCTTCAAGGCTAGCAGGGCACGTCTGGGAATCGATGTCATCGACCTGTATCTCGTGCATTTTCCTCCTCCACTTCTCGTTGTTCCCACGTGGAAACGGATGGAGCGGCTCTTCAAGGAAGGGAAGGTGCGTGCCATTGGAGTGAGCAACCACGGAATCTCCCATCTGGAGGCGATACGGAAATCCTGTTCCATCATTCCCCAGGTGAACCAGATCCATCTCAGCCCATACCACTGCAACTGGGACCTCATCACCTACTGCCAGGACCACGGCATTGCCATTGAGGCGTACAGTCCACTCACGCGTGGCAGGCATCTTGATGATGGACGGCTTCTCGCCATCGCGGAGTCGCTGAGCGTTTCTCCAGCCCAGATACTCATCCGGTGGGCACTGCAGCACGACTTCATTGTAATTCCGAAATCGTCCCAGGAAGCGCACATCCGTGCCAATGCGGATGTCTACGGCTTCTCTCTCAGCGATGACGTGATGCATGAACTTGATGCGTATGGCACCACTAGGCGGACCCTGTGACTGACTCCCCGCTGAAACTCCTGCTCATGGGGTCAGGCGAATTCACGGATGCTGTGCTGCAGATCGACATCATGCTGCGGGATGAGGCAGGTGTACATTCCGTTGCTGTCATCCCCACAGCTGCAGGACAGGAATCCGATGCCAGGAAGTGGATTACGATGGCAGAACATCACTATGCACGTCTTGGCATCGATGTCACTGGCATTCCAGCATTCACCAGAAAGGAGGCTGATGATCCTTCCTGGTGCGACGTGCTCCAGCATGTGGATCTCATCTATCTCTCGGGAGGGGATCCCAACTACCTCCATGACACCCTTGATGGATCCCTTCTCTGGCATGAGACAGTTTCGCGCATGCGCACAGGTGTCATCCTCGCAGGAAGCTCTGCTGGCGCCATGGTCCTTGGAGGAAGCATCGCAAGAAATCTCCGGTCCCTCAGGGACAGCACAGCGCAGCCTGAGTGGACACCTGCCTTCGGCCTTGTCCCGCACGCCATTTTTCCCCACTTTGACCGCTGGAGACTGTTCCCGCACCGTCTCCAGAACTTCTCCAGCACAGGGCAAGAGTTATGGATGGGCATCGATGAGGATACGGGCGCGTTTGTCTCTCAGGGTGTTGCCCATGTGCTCGGAAAGGGATCCATTGAACTCCACAGCGGGGAAACGCAAGCGATCCATGAGGCAGGATCGTCCTTTCCCCTCCCCGTGCATGACATGCGCTAGAACACGTCAAACGCACCATTCTGCACAAAGCCTGGGAAATTGGTACACTGTGAATATCTTGAGCATATGTACCAAGCGTGAACGACCCGAATGCAAGAAGCGTTCCAGCGGTTGTTCGCTGGATCGTCTGTTTCATCAACAACACGCAGCCTGCATCTCCATGCAGGCATAGGTAGGGTCAATGTACACATCGCAACCACGCTCCTCATCATCTGGAAGGAGCCGTTCATCCCGTCGATCATCTGCAATTCGGGGCATGTCCACCCCAAATCCCCTGCTCCAGGGGGCACCGCGCATGCAGACTGTGCTTCCCTCAGGAACAGAAGGCGAAACTGCGGACTTCACCCATTTCGCATTCCATCCCCAACTCGCACGCAACATTGCTGACAGGGGCTTTGTGGAGCCAACTCCCATCCAGCAGGCAACAATCCCACTCCTTCTTCAGGGACACGATGTCGTGGGACTTGCCAACACGGGAACAGGGAAAACAGCAGCATTCTGCCTTCCACTCATCCACCGCATCCTAGAGCATGAGCTCACAGGAAGCATTCTTGTCGTCTCACCAACACGTGAGCTTGCCCAGCAGATCCGTGATGACTGTGTGCTCTTCACCAAGGGAACACAGATCCGCACTGGCATCTATGTCGGGGGCCAGGACATTGAGCGACAGCTCCGCTCGCTCAAGCCGCTGCCCCAGTTCATAGTCGGAACGCCTGGCAGGCTCCGGGATCTCATTGCGAACTACAGTGCGCTGCACCTCAGCCAGGCATCGACTGTCGTGCTCGACGAGTTCGACCGCATGCTCGACATGGGATTCATTGAGGATGTCACATATCTGCTTGAGCAGATGCCGAAGATCCGCCAGTCCATCTTCTTCAGTGCCACCATCACACCTGACATCCAGGAGCTCCTTCCCCGCTTTTCGCACAGTCCAAAAATCATCTCTGTGCAGCAGACAGCGGTAGCGAAGACCATTGAGCAGGACCGCATTGAAACGAGGTCGCAGGGGGAAAAGCTCATCAAGCTCACGGAGTACCTTGCGGATGACGCCTTTGACAAGGTTCTCATCTTCGCCAACACAAAACGCAGTGTCCAGCGGCTCGCGGATGAACTCCAGAGGCGGGGATTCCATGCGGACTCCATCCACGGTGACAAGACGCAACCGCAGCGCCAGAAGGTGCTCAACCAGTTCAAAGAGGGGAGGCTCCGGGTCCTTGTCGCGACTGATGTCGCAGCACGTGGACTCGACATTCCCGATGTGAGCCACGTCATCAACTACGATGAACCGGACTCCTACGAGTCGTACATCCACAGGATTGGACGAACGGGCAGGGCTGGCCGTGTGGGGAAGGCACTCACCTTTGTTCCCTTCCTTCCGAAGAAGCAGTCCGGGCATTCCGGAGCGTTCTAGGGAACAGCTTCATGCACCATGCTGGGTGACACACCCAACCCCCTCCTGACCTGATACGCTTTCTCCACAACATCAATCCGCTGGAACCTGGTGCAACTCCAGGACTGTGCCGCAACGGTAACGCATTCGCGAAGTCCGACCCAGCAGCAAATTCGCCACCACTGTCCCGAGCAGGACCCGCGCGAGGCTTCACCCTCGGTACCCTGCTCCACGGAGAGCGGCGGCACGGAGGTTTCCCATGAGCCGGACAGCTCAGCGACTCGCAGCCAAAGTTGCTGCACTCATCGTGGTCATTGTCATTGCTGGAGGCATCGCCTTTTCGCTGCTGCACCATCCTGCATCTGCAGCGAGTGATGTCACGACCACCTCTTCCCACCACGAGCTCACATCCATCAGCTATCCCGGAGTGAATGGTGTCAATGCCCTGGTCCTCCTCAAGCGGCATGCAACAGTCACAACGAAGCACTATTCATTTGGTGATATGGTGATATCGATTGACGGTGTTGTGGGTAACGGACCCAAATACTGGACACTCTATGTCAATGGCAAGGAAGCAACTGTCGGTGCAAGCGACCTGATCACCACAAGCAAGGAGAAAATCACATGGAAGCTCCAGTAATGTCCCGCACCACGACACGGTACACCGTTGCACTGGCCCTTGCGCTTGTTGCTCTTGCAGCAGTGATGCGCATCCTTCCTCATCCGGCAAACTTCGCACCTGTTGCAGCCATTGCCATTTTTGGAGGCGCTGTCCTTCCACGGAGGCATGCCATCTGGATTCCGCTTCTGGCCATGGTCGCCTCGGATGCGATCATCGGTTTCTACACGCTTCCCATCATGCTCTCAGTGTGGCTCTGCTATGTCGCCATTGCGCTAGTAAGCAGCAGAACGCTTCGACCTTTCTCTCTTGGCAGGCTCGCGCTCATCACTCCTGCAGGCTCCATCGGATTCTTCCTTGTCTCCAACTTCGCTGTCTGGCTCTGGAGCAGCATGTATGTACACACCTGGTCTGGACTCATGCTGTGCTACGTGATGGCCATCCCCTTCTTCCGCAACACACTCCTGAGTGACCTTGTCTATACGGGTGCACTCTTCGGACTGTATGCAGGAGCAACAGCTCTTGCAGGGCGCCTCACAGCTTCCCCAGTGCAGGGAGCGGAGCAGCACAGCTAGCCGTAGGCTCGTGACTCATCCATGTGAAGGTGCGTGCCTGCAGAGAGACAGTCCGCTCAGGCCAAGCGCCCTTCCATGCGGGATGACGATGCGAACTTCCGGTCAATGCGGTACTGCGAAAAGACTGCCAGGAACACATTGAGCGCAATCATCTCCAGCACCAGACCTGCGATCGTTCCCGCCACGGAGCCGATGTTCCATCCTGGAGCAAATGTGGAATCGATGGCATTCCCACGGTCCATGATGGACATCACAGTCCCATTCCACAACGTGAGCATGACATGGTCTCCCTGTGCTGGGGAAGGATAGGGGACGGGCTGGACTTCCACAGTTGCGGAAAATCCAGGTGAGCTGAGAGATATCTCCACACCATCTGCCTTCACGGTCGGTGTCACCGCTGAAACGACTGCATGCTTTCCAGTCTCAAGGCACCAGGAAGTCTCATGCCTGGCACATGGCCGTGCCCATGCCACAGCAACGGAGCTTGTCACAAAGTATCCTGCCATTGCGCATCCCGCAATGAAGCAGAGTGCAAGTCCCAGGGCATAGCCCAGCATCCTCGTGCGGGGAGAGCGGGGACGCAGCTGCCTTGGCAGCGTTTCATCTGCCATTTCGTCTACCTCCAGTGCACAGGAAGCGCAGCAGGGCTTGAGTTCCTGGATCAGTCATCATCACTGTCACCAACGCTCCTGAACTGCAGTGCTGCAGCGGACTTCGGAATGAGACCTGCCGTTCCATCAAATGACCAGTATGCGAATGGGATTCTGCTTCCACTCATGCCCCCACCAAATGGACCTGCTGTTTCCGTTTTCGCCCAGTCCGGCAGTGTGGCAGTACCTTGGCGAAGTGGCAGCTTGTCATGCAAGGCACGTGCAAGCTGGAATGCGGGTGTCGCTTCCAGATGGTCGATAGTCATCATTTCAAGCTCTATTGCCGCATACTTCCGTAGCATGTCGCCACCGTTGGCTTCCTTGGCAAGGTACGTTCGATCCGCATCGCTGAATCTGTCCTGCACCTTCCCTGCAGACGAGCCTGGGTGCATGAACCGTTTTGCGAACATCTGTCTTCCCAGCTGATGCGGCATGCCTGCCTTCGACCAGTAGAAGACTGCCCAGTCCGAGCCCAGCACTATGCTGTTCTGACCCTGATCCCAGTATCTGTACAGGGCAAAGACCTGGGTGATGTCCGCAAGTGGGACAGTCTCGGTGAAGAACCAGAACCGAGAGTGCAGCCCCACATCACTGAGCCAGACCCGCCTCCGGATGAAGTGAACGAGCACCACTGATACACATGCAGCAACAAGCATGAATGCGCATGCCACAAGGAGTGCCCGTGCGAGTATCGGCATCAGATATCGTCTCCCATGACCGCAAGTGTACAGCACATGGCTGCGCTGGGAATCTTTAATTCAAGAGGAGTGGGAGGCGACAGCCGTCGAAGACTGGAGTGTGCCAAATTCGTGCATTGCCCACGCTACTGCACCGACAAGTCCCGCATCGGTTCCCAGCCCTGCAATGACAATCTCCGTGTCCTTCCGTGGCACTTCGAATGCCATCTCCGAGACTGCATCGATCATGGGCTGGAAGATGAGCTCATGCGCCTGGATGAGTCCTCCTCCAATGACAATGAGCTTCGGGTTGATGAGATTGATGATGCCCCCAAGCATGCGGCCAAGCGCGCGGGCTGCTTCCCGGTATATCTGGAGTGCGACCTCATCCCCTGCACGTGCTGCCATCTCGACTGCCTCTGCATCGAGCTCGTCTGTCGGGATGTCCCGAAGTTTCGTTGCAAGGCCCTTCGCAACTGCTTCACGGCCCTTCCGCGCGATTGCTGTCCCTGAGGCGCTCCCTTCAAGACAGCCAGGATGCCCCTGGGCACAGGGTGGATCATCCGGGCCAAGGGGAGTGTGTCCAATCTCGCCTGCAGTGCCTGTCACGCCGGACCAGATTTTTCCATCAAGGATGAGTGCTCCACCAACACCAGTGGAGATGGTGATGAACACCATTGTCCTTGCTTCCTTTCCTGCGCCAGCAGTCCACTCTCCGTAGCCAGCAAGGTGCGCATCGTTCTGTATGGCTACAGGACAGCCGAGCCGTTCCTGCATCATCTTCACGAGAGGAACATCTGTCCAACCCTTGAGGTGGGGAGCTGCGAACACAATTCCCGTCTCTGGATTGAGCGGTCCTGGAACACCAATTGCCACACCTCCGAGCGGGGCACCGTCCGCTGCCTTCCGGACTGCGGACGCCATGGCATCGCACACAGCATCAGGTCCGTCCTGCGCTGGTGTCCGCTCTGCGACATGGTTCGCAAATGTTGAGGCGGATGTCGCAACTGCAGCACGGATGTTCGTGCCACCAAGATCGATGCCAACAAAGCACGGACTCATTCTTCACTTTCCTCCATGTGCCAGTGGCCGGACGGCATCATGGCATTCGCCTCCTCGGGTCCCCAGCTCCCTGCAGGGTAGGGAATGATCGGCGATGGATGGTCAATGACTCCTTGTACCACTTCCCAAGCCCGCTCGACAATGTCTGTCGCTATGAAGAGTGTGTGGTCGTGGACAAGGGCATCATGGAGGAGCCGCTCATACGCCTCAGGAGGAGTTCCCTTGAAGGCACGAGCGTAGGAGAAGTCCATGGAGACAGGATCTATCTGGATGGAGGGTCCAGGGAGTTTTGCCGAGAAGGCAAGAGAGATTCCCTCATGCGGCTGCAGCCGGATGGTGACGAAGTTCTTCTTCACCTCCTCGACCTCCGTGCCCCTGAACACGTTGAGCGGAACATCCTTGAACACAATGACGACCCGTGAGTCCTGCCGTGCGAGCCGCTTTCCTGTCCTGATGTAGAAAGGAACTCCTGCCCAGCGCCATGTGTCGACATGGAGTGTTGCAGCAATGTAGGTCTCCGTGCTGGAATCCTTGGCAACGCCTGGCTCCTCCCGGTAGCCAGGCACCTTCTCCCCACCTGCAACGCCTGGCGCATACTGGCCACGGATGACCCGTGCAGGATCCAGCGGTTCCATGGCACGGAACACCTTGTACTGCTCATAGAACATCGACTCTGCCGTGAATGATGCGGGGGGTTCCATGGCAACAAGGGAAACAACCTGGAACAGGTGGTTCTGGACGATGTCACGGAGGGCACCGACACTCTCGTAGAAGGCGCCCCTGTGTTCGACTCCGAGAGATTCCCCAACCGTGATCTCCACATGGTGGATGGAGTCCCTGTTCCAGATGCGCTCGAACAGCGCATTTCCGAATCGGAAGACGAGAAGGTTCTGCACAGTCTCCTTGCCGAGATAGTGGTCGATGCGGTAGATCTGTTCCCGGGGAAAGACCGCCTCGATGGTCCTGTTCAGCTCCTTTGCGGAGGCAAGATCGAAGCCAAAGGGCTTCTCAATGACGAGGGAAGTGCCCTCGACAAGCCTGGCCTGCTCGAGTTCATGCACAACAGGGACGATTGCGCCTGGCGGAATGGCGAGGTAGATGAGCCGTTTTGGCGCCTCGCACGCAGCACGGACTGCTTCCATTCCCCCATGCTCAGTGAGCGGAACAAACGCGAGGTGCTTGGAGAATTCCCGGAACTGGGACTCCTCGAGAGGCGTCCTCGAAAATGATGCGACAGCATCATGGGCATGAGTGACAAACATCTCTCGGTCCCACTCCTGGATGGCTGCACCGATGATGGTGCACACCTCCGGCAATGCGCCTTCAAGAAACAGGTTGTATAGCGCAGGAATGAGTTTCCGTGCAGCAAGGTCTCCCGAGGCGCCTACAACGACGATGTCCTGGTGTTCTGGATGTGTGAGCATGAAGGAGAACCGTGACCTACCGTTTCCCGTTCCGGTCGTGCGCTGCCTCATCATGTGCACGCCTGAGCAGCACTCCCTCGATGCCTCCAGCAATGACCACCACTGCGATGGCAGCAACATCGACTGCAATGATGAGCATGAGCACTCCCTCGTAGGATGGAGTTGCCGTGCTCACCACAGCCGCTATGCCCGCAACGAGCAGCAGTATTCCCAGAACCACAAGGAGCGGGACTGCTGTCCACTCGACCCAATGCCAGGATGGAAGGGTCTCACGGGTGGCACGCTCCTTCGCAGCTGGTGTGACGGGTTCCCTGCTTGCAAGCTCCCTGGCACGCTTCTCCTCGCGTGCATTGCGATACGTTTCAAGCGATGCTTGGGCGTAGTGCCGTATGAGCGCCTCCACAATAATGGTGACAAGGATGATCCCCACCAGGATGCCTACCCCCTGCATCACTGTTCCCTCGAAAGGTGGAGTTGAGTAAGCTGCCATAGCTGCAATCCCTGCCACTGCAAGCGCAGCAACAAGTAGTCCGAGCGCCACGAATGTCACTGTCTCGAATATGCCTAGCCACACTCGCGAGGCTGGCCGTTCAATGCGCTCAGTGGCAGCTACTGGCGCCTCCACAGACAGTCCAGAGACCTGTCCCTGCCTCCCATCGAACTCATGACCAGTGTCAAGACTCGATGTTATTGCAAGAAGACCCGGCTGCGGGCCTGGCCACAGCTGTCGCTCCTCATGCCTTCCATCAGGGAAATCCAGCCTGAGAAGGCCGCAATTCTCGCAGTGCCAGGCTCCAATTGGCCGTCCCCCGACCACTGGTCCGTAGTAGGTGACAGTGCGCCTCAGTCCCTCTGGTCCCACTGCGCCATCGTAGTGTCCAAACTCGTGGGAGAGCACACCCCGTACCGGGTTGCGGTGCTCACACGTCTCAGGAGCTGCTGCTTCAGGTGCAGCTGACTTCGTTCGGCTCGGCATGCTGTACTCCTCAAGCCCGTTGCTGTGTACATGAAAGATGGTATCGCATCACACCCCTTCCAGTCCGGGAATGCAGGGAATGAACCCCCGGAGGGTGATGCAGGGAAACACAGAGCGGCACACATTGCGGGCTCTTGCCACAAGCTGCTCCTGCTCCTGGGGAGTGTCGACAATGGAATAGAATGCGCCACCCGACCCAGACATGACCCACTGCACGCCAGGCGTGGACTGCATGAGCTGGTCATGCTGCCTGCGTATGGAGGCATTGGACCTGAACACGGCTGGTGTGAGCGCATTAACAAGGAGAGGCATGATGCTGGATCCCTTCCTGTGGCCTGCAAGCGCTGCCATCACTTCATCAAGCAGCCCTGGAACTGCAGGTGTGTAGTCCTGCTGTTCAACTGCATGGTACGTTTCGGGAGTGCTGCTCTCACCAAGAAACGCCATGACAAGAAGAAGTTCCGCACCCTCCACATCCTCGACTTCCGTCCCCCGTCCCCGGATCCTGCTCCACTGGTGACGGGTTGCGGGAACGACATCACTTCCAAGCTGCGCAGCGCATTGGAGAAGGGAGGCTTCATTTGAGGCTACGAATCCCGCCTCCTGGAGCAACTGGTCCATGCTGACAAGAAACGCTGCAGCATCGGATGAGCCCCCACCAAGTCCAGCACCAAAGGGAATGTGTTTCTCGAGTGCGCAATGGCAGCCACCATGCCAGGCAGGATACCTGTCATGGAGCATGCGGTACGCACGGTGCACGAGGTTCCCCTCTCCCGCAGGAACGCCCTCTGCGAATGGTCCTGCAAGCTCCATGCTCCATGCTTCCGATTCCGTGAATGCGACAGTCAGAGTGTCCGTGAGTGACACGGGAGCAATGATGGAATCGAGGGCATGCCATCCACCAGTATCCTTGCCGAGCACGCCAAGACCCAAGTTGATCTTCGCTCTCGGTGCAAGCACTACGGTCTTGCGGTGCAAGTTGATATACTCATCAGGCATATAGACACAGTTATATCGCAGTTGATTTCCCGAGCGGACTGCTGCGGATGAAGAGAGAACAAGAGGAACGGGCAGTGGCAAATTCACGATCAGCAAAAAAGCAAATTCGAGTGAGCGAGCGGAAAAGAATCCGCAACCGTTCGATTCGTTCCGCTGTTCGAACGAAGGTCACCCACACTCGCCGTGCACTTACGGGATCCGATGTGAATTCCCTCGAGAATGAGCTCAAGACTGCTGTCCAGGCGCTTGACCAGGCTGCTGAGAAGGGTGTGCTCCACAAGAACAATGTGGCCCGCAGAAAGGCCAGACTCATGTCCCAGGTCCACAAGCGGATCCTTGCACTCCATGCCGAGCCTGAGAAGGCAGCAGCCGAGGCAGCGCCCCGTGCAGCTGCATCAAGGGCGAAGAAGGCCCCCGCAAAAGCGAAGGCACCTGCGAAGGCGAAGACTGCAGCCAAGAAGTAGCTGAACTTCAGCCCGCTGTTCCGACACCTGTTGCCCTTCCCTGCTTCATGTGTGGAAGGCCGGCTGATGACACTCCGCAACCATTGAGGTTATGAGCGCCTCAAGGCCCACATCGCCATCGAAGACCCCACGCTTGATTCCCACATCAAGTGCTGCGAGATCCGAGATCCATTTCATGAGCTGTGTCAGTGATACATGCTTGAGCTGCATAAGCGCCTTGTCCACTTTCCAGTCTGGCATGCTGCACAGGCGTGCGACATCGCTCCTCCTTCCGGAACTGGCCTGAACTGCAGCACCAACCAGCAGCAGGTCATGGAGTGCAGTCCCAAGGGCAGCAATGAGGAACTGCGGTGGCCGTCCATCCTCAGCTACCTTTCGGTACACTTCCAGAGCTCGGGCAGGATGCTGGGAGGCAAGACACTCGACAATGCTCCACACTGAACCCTCCTCACTTCCAACGACAAGCCATCCGAGCGCATCCATCGTTATCGGGCGTGTGGCAGCGTATGCGCTGCACTTCTCAAGCTCCTGGCTGATGAGCCCTACATTGCCCCGGCACTGGAGGACAATGTGATGCACCATTGCGGAAGTGAGCTTGAGACCTCGGAGCGAGGCCTCCTTCGCACACCACTGTTCCACATCACGGCCCTTGATTGGTGCAATATGCTGCACGCTGCCTCTCGCCTCGCTGACAGCCTTCAGAAGAGGTGATCCCGCCTTCACCGTCCCATTCACTGCTATGACGCATGGCTGCCCTGCATCGCGCACCCCAACACCTGCAGCAAGCGTTTCCCATGAAGCTGCCTCTCCCTTTGCCGGGGCTCCTGTACTCCCAGCTGCAGCGTGGATAACCAGACAGATCCGCTCTCCAAAGAGAGTCCGTTCAACCAATGCCCTCTGGAGGGCTCCCGCGTCCATGGGGAAGCGGCACACCTGCACCACTAGGTCCGGATCCTTCTTACGCCACGCGTCTATCCAGGACTCCGCACTTTGCTGGACAAGGTACGGCTCCCCTCCATGCACGAGGAAAAGAGGAGGCGAATGCAGTTCCTTCTGTGCCACCGGACCAATCTCCTTGCTCACTCTCCCATCTCCCTTCCCACATTGAATCAGATCACCAGCTTCTCATGGTGGTCTGCCACAACGTGGGGAAGGGGAATCTGGCACAATAGTGGCAGTGCTGCTGATCCCATGCAACATGGTGTCAGCAGAGCATGGGGCCATAGCTCAGCTGGGAGAGCGCTTGCATGGCATGCAAGAGGTCGTCGGTTCGATCCCGTCTGGCTCCACAGTTGTCAGGGTGCTCCCCTTTTCGGGCTCTTCACCAACGAGCGGGGTGTGAAGGGCATTGGGAACGATGGAGACAAGACACAGAAGTGCCTATGGGAAGTGTGGAAGAGCCGGA
>JAJZLL010000057.1:57838-66970 GCA_021803465.1 bacterium | reverse complement strand
TCGCTGAACTCAGGGCTCTTCACCAACGAGCGGGGTGTGAAGGGCATTGGGAACGATGGAGACAAGACACAGAAGTGCCTATGGGAAGTGTGGAAGAGCCGGAATGGCAGCAGAAGTGGCTATATGAAGGCAAGATGTGGCATCAAGGGCGTGTCGAAGAAAGGCGTGTGCATTGCACCATGCCGGAGGGGAAACGTTGTCAGTCTATGCGGATGGAGTCAAGAAGTTTCCATGTTGGATGACCCGCAAAGAGTAATGCACGCACTCTGAAGTTCTCGAAGTTGGTAAACCCATAGCCAATTCTTTTCATGAGCTTGATGGTTCTGTTTGCGGCTTCCGTCTTGCCATTGGAGAAATGGCAGGTGTGCCATGCGAGGATTCGGGATTTCCAGGTATGCAAGGTTCGCCCCAGGCGCCGCATCTCGGGAGAGACTGCAGATGCACTCAGGTGGAGGATGACATCGTCGAGCAATGCCTCAGCGCTGGCATATGAGAGGGAGCGGTCGTAGAAGTCCCGGATTGCCTCCTTTATCCTGTGGGCGAAGGCAACCTCGCCATCTGGATCGCCGAGTTCCAGGAGGGAGGACAGCAATTCCCGCGCTTTTGGGGAGAGGCGTTCCTCACCAGTGAGGAGTCGTCGTCTGGCACGGTAGAGGGGAGCGCTCCTCTTGACTCTGGTGCCCCACGTGGCAGCCTGGACCCGTCTTCGCACTTCATCAAGGGACCTGTTGGCACACTGCACGACATGGAACGGGTCAACCACCTGAGTGACATGCGGCAGGGCAACACTGTAGATAGCGGAATACAGCGCGGACATATCCAGAGTGCCATAGCGGACAGTCTGGTGGAAGGCCTGGGGCATATGCGCAAGGTATGCAGCAACAGGAGCGGCCTCACGCGTGGGAAGGATGTCAATGAGCTGGTAACTGTCCACACCAGTGACCGTTGTGCACCATTGGCGTGCTTCCCGCACGGGTTTGCGGAAAGAGATCTCATCCAGCCCCATGGCTACTGTCTTCTTGACACGTTGGGTGTCGGCAGCAAGGAGTGCTGCCCCAAAGCGTGTGACAGAGCGGTTGACGGTATGCCATGAGCACCCGATTTCCGCAGCCAGCCGGGAGATGGTGACACCGTTGCCGACCTGCCGGGTGAGGTATTTGGCACATCTCGTGGAGGTGGAAGACCTTCTGGGAGCGATTCGTGGATCTGTGAGTGTGAATGTGGTGACTGGACAGGCAGCATTGGGACACCGGAGGCGGTGTTTGACCAGACGAAGGCGGACGGGAAACTGGAATGCAGGAAGGTCGTTGATGATGACTACTGGCCGGTCCTTGATGACACACAGGGAGCTGCACGTTGGACAGAACTTGCGCTGCCGCTTGGTGATATCCATTTCCAGTGTGATGAGCGTGGTGTCCAGACGTTCAATGGAGAGAATATGCACGTCCTTCAGGCCACAAAGTATGTCGAGCATGCGCGTATCATGAGAGGAGGCAAGGTAGCCTCGCATTTTTTGATTTAGCATGAGAAAAGTATGCGGTTATCTTGCCGCTCTTTTCTTATCTCCCCGCCTTCCTCTCTTTCTCTGCTCAACCCCGCTTATCTGCGAAGAGCCCCTTTTCGGGTTCAAGAGGACCACATGCGTGACAATTCAAGAATCCCCTCAAGCGTTTTCGGGCCGGACAAGCATGAGCCCCCATGTTGGCCAATCTTCTTGGACCGCCACATTGAGACGACAACCTGCAAGGGAGTGGCGGATGTTTACGAAATGCGCCTGTGACTATCCGATTCGTCGAGGCCACTCACAGGTGATCCATCACGTGGAACTACACCCAGACGGGCGCTCGTAGGATCCAGCCCGGCAGTTCTCTCCGCTTCTGGCATCAGCAGACAGCGCCGATGCGATGCCACGTGCGTATCGCCTCACTATCCGATAGATTTGGGAAGAAGTGCCGAACGGCTTCCCTCTCAATGGTTCGCCAAGGCTTTGTCACAGGGTGCGCTCCCACTGAACTTCCGGGCCCTCCACTATACATTTTCCCCACGTTCCACCATCATGATCCCCACTTCCGACTCCCACGAATGGAGTGCCCATTCCAGCAAGCTCGATCGCGTTGAGGTTCTGATGCAGGCGAGTGCCGTTTCCGCGATCCGGAGGATCTTCGAACCCGGTTCACAACCAGATACGTGGAGGAAGCTGCGGTGCGAACGTCCACCAGAAGACCGTAGCCGGTCCCATGCGTTCCCCCAACCGGCTCCGGCCGTAGGGCTGCTTCGATCCGATTGAAGGAAGATGTTCCTGCTCATTCCTATGTAGTTGATCATTTACAGCATATGCTTGTAAACAATCGACTACATGCTATAGTTGTAGCTGTACGAATACAGAACTCCAATGTATACGAACGTTTACAAGGAGCGAGCATGGTTATCACGTCACCACGAGACCTCGCTGCGGCCGTTCGGGGCCGCAGGGCCAGTCTGGGCCTCAGTCAGGCTGAGCTGGCCCTGCGTGCCGGCGTCTCTCGCCCATGGCTCAGCAAGGTCGAAGCGGGAAAGACCAAAGCTGAGTTCGACCTCATCATCCGGCTCCTGGATACCCTCGGCATGACACTACGTCTGGACGTCGCAGACAGCAAAGCCGCGTCCGTCAACTTGGACGCCATCCTCAAGGACTACGAAAGCTGATGGCCCGTGAGTTGAAGGTCATTCTCGACGACCAGATTGCAGGAACCCTCTCGCTCCTCGGTCAAGACCGCCTCCATTTCGACTACGACGAAAACTACCGCAACAGGCCAGATGCCACCCCGCTGTCTGTGTCTATGCCCACCCAGGTTCCATCGCACTCCGATCGCGTTGTCACTCCCTGGCTCTGGGGCCTGCTGCCAGACAACGATGCAGTGCTGAGAAGGTGGGCACGCCAGTTCCACGTGTCAGCATCCTCCCCATTCTCACTCCTGTCGACCCAAATCGGAGAGGACTGTGCGGGAGCAGTGCGATTCGCACCCCCCGACCAGCTCGACCGGCTACTGGTACGACCAGGCACGGTCGCCTGGCTCGCCGAGGAAGAGGTCGCCCAGCGTCTGCGCGATCTGAAAGAAGACTCAACTTCATGGCTTGGCCGGAACTTCACCGGGCAGTTCTCACTCGCGGGTGCCCAAGCCAAGACCGCCCTGCTGTACGAGGACGGCAAATGGGGCGTGCCTTCTGGCTCTACGCCCACAACCCATATCCTCAAGCCCGCTATTTCCGGCTTGGAGGACCACGACCTGAACGAGCACCTCTGTCTCGATGCAGCACGACGATGTGGCCTCATCGTCGCCAGAACGCATGTTGAGCAGTTCGCTGGAGAAAGTGCTGTCGTGGTGAACCGCTATGACCGCATGAATCAGGATGCCATGATCCTTCGCATTCATCAGGAAGATCTGTGCCAGGCACTTGCCATCCCCCCCTCGCGCAAGTATCAGAACGAAGGCGGCCCCGGACCAACCACAGTTGTTGAACTCCTGCGACGCGTGATGCCGCCCAGGTCGGCAGACGTGGCAGTCGAGCATTTTGCGGATGCACTGATCTGGAACTGGATCATCGCCGGCACCGATGGCCATGCGAAAAACTATTCCTTGCTTCTGGCCGGATCGCAGGCACGACTCGCGCCGCTCTACGACATCGCCTCAGCATTGCCCTATGGAAGCCATGAAAAGGATCTGCGGCTCGCAATGACCATCGGCAGTGACTACCGCGTCTATCCCTGGAACAATTCATGGCCTGCTGCTGCAAGAGATCTCGGGTTGAACGCCGATGGCCTAATCGAGCGGGTAGTCGACTTGGCTTCCAAAGCGCCAGACGCATTTCATGATGCAGCCAGCGCTGACGAGGTAACGGCTCTCAATCGCGATCTTCCCGAGAAGCTCGCATCGCTCATCGCCGATCGTTCCAAGCGTTGTCTAGCGCTCCTGTCTTGAGTGCGAACTTGTACAAGGCTGGAAGTTCAAGGAGGCGACTCCTCCGTACTCTGGAAGCAGTCTTTGTGCTGCCATTCAGAGATAGAATGCATCAACCTAATCTTCTTCTCCGCCAGCATTTGTCGGCACCAGGGAGATTGCGCCCCCTGGCGCCAGCAGCAAATTGACCCCTCACCACAGAGTTGTAGAGCTCCAGTGCCTTCAGACATTGAACTTGGATGCCGCAAACGATGAGCTGTACGTTTTGGGCCAGCATTGCGAAGACGTGAGGGCAATTATCGTGAGCGTCCTCCCCCTGCGCAGAGTTGGCACTGTAGCTGCAGTGACTTCGCATTCCCATTCCAGGTCAAGATTTTCACCGAAATAGTCCGGTTCGGGACACTCCCCCTACGACTGTGATGCGACAGTGAACGTACATGTCGACGCCTGCGCCCCGAAGAGGAAGAGAATGGCATGCGCGCTGCGAAATTGCGTATCCCACCTTCTGGTCCCTCGCCTTGACTTTGTTCGCAATGCAAAGTGCGACTGCCATCGGGGAAGTCATGCATCCATGACAGAGGTCTGTCAGGTTTTCCCCTGTTCCACGATCCCCTGCCCCGTAAAGTGAATGCTGCAATAGGGATCCGTGCACATCGTGGATGGAACTCCTCTCTGGATGCTCAATACCTCTAGCTGATCATGCAACAGCAAAGGAAGCAGTGCAGAGGCTGGTGGCACTTCTACTGCTTGGAACTGGGTGCGTACCCCGGGCAGCTGACAACAGGCAGTCTCGGATACTTCGGATATCGGGGATCCGATACCGACTTCCCACAGAGGAGAAAGACAGAATGCCTGCCATGGACGAGACGACCATGGATGCATGACTGGCACAGGTTCGTCATTTGACGATCCACAGGATATGCCATGCTACAGTTCCCCGCACCAATGCTGTGCGAACCGCTGCACTTCAGGTTGAAAAGCTAAGCCAAGTATGCTGGTCTAACCGCGTCGCTGCCAACGCGTCTTCTTCAGCATCTTCTTGTGCTTGTGCTTCCGCATCTTCTTGCGACGCTTCTTGATGATTGAACCCACAATGGTTAGGACATTACCAGAAACGGTGTTCGCTCTGCTTTGGCATTGTCTCTGCTCACAGGACTGACATCCTATCCCCTGCCGTACCCCTCGCGGAGACGTGCCGCAGTGTCACTAAGCGTTTCCGGCATCACTTTCGTCTCACTGATGACAGGCATGAAGTTGGTGTCCCCGGACCACCTCGGGACAACGTGGATGTGCACATGCGGGAGGCTTGCTCCAGCTGCCTCCCCATCATTCACCCCCACATTGAAGCCTTCAGGGCCGTACACCTGCCTGATCACCTCCATGGCCCGGTTCACTGCATGCATGGCGTCAAGGAGCTCCGTGTCCGTCAGCTCTGGCAGAGAGCGCACATGGCGCACAGGCACAACCATGAGGTGCCCAGAACTGTACGGGTACTTGTTCAGCATCGTGAATACTGATCCGCCGTCAGCAACGACATGGCTGGCCCCATCCTTCCTGTGGTGATAGACATCACAGAGCACGCAGTCGACTCGGGGTCCTTCCTGACCTGTCACGTACGACATCCTCCATGGAGCCCACAGGTTTCGCACATGCACCTCCCATCCAGGATCATGGTGGAGCGGCGGGGAATCGAACCCCGGACCTCTGCCGTGCGAAGGCAACGCTCTTCCAGCTGAGCTACCGCCCCATGTTTCCTGCACTTGCAGTATACGAAAGGAGAACGCGCTCTTTCGCAGTACTGGTCAGTCGACATCCACAAAGTATGTCCTGCACGCAGCATCGATGAGCTCATGGGAGAGGGTAGGTTCTATGCCAAGATACGATGCGATATGAATGAGGTGGTTGAGCAGATCCCGTGGATGGACGCCATGGAAAGCCCTCTTTGGTCTCAGATAGTGTTCCTGAATGAGGTACTCGATGCTCGCAGACTCATGCTTGATGTTTTCATTCTTGCAGACTGTCTTCCAGATCTCCCTGTACTCATCGATGGAAGGATTGTCCACATGGACCTTGAAGCGCACTCTCCTGAGGAACGCCTCATCCATGAGGTTCTGGGGCTGGAGGTTCGTCGAGAGGATGAGCTGGCATGTGAAGGGAACTGCAACGCTTGTGCCAATGCGCGCGACATTGACATAGTCGATCCCCTTCTCCAGGGGAACGATGAGCCGGTTGAGAAGTGCTGCAGGTGAAAGGTACTGCTGCCTTCCGAAGTCGTCTATGAAAAAGACGCCACCGTTTGCCTTCATCTGGAGAGATGCCTCATAGAAGCCGAGCGTCTGGTCGAACCTGAGATCGAGCATCTCCGGTATGAGCTCCCCTCCCACCTTGACCACTGGACGCTCGATGAGCTGCCACCGCAGGTCATAGTCGGGAAGATCCTCTGTGATGGGCTCATGGTGGAGGGGATCGAAGAACCGTATGACTTCCCCCTGAACATACAGTGCACGGGGCACGAAGATGGGATCTCCCAGGAGGGGAGCAATCCGCTCAACGATGGTGGTCTTGCCGTTTCCGGGAGGACCATAGACAAATGTCGCGTGTCCAGCATTGAGCGCTGGTCCGAATCCATCAAGCACCTTGTCCGTGACAACGATGTTCTTGCACGCATCCTTCAGCATCTGGCGGTTGACGACAACGCCCCGGCTCGACTGCTGTTCGACAAGTGCCCGGTAGTCCTCAATCGTGACTGGCGCAGGACCTGCATGCTGGCTGAGCATGAGGATTTCCCGCGTGCGCTGCCTTCCCGCACTGGATATGAAGTACTGCATGCCAGCACCGATCGCCTCACCACGGCTGAGGACAGAGGTCTGCACGCCTGCAGCGGAGATGTACCCTTCGTCCGCAAGAAATTTCAGGGCAGTTTCGATGACATTGAATGGTAGGCACAGATGACTCGAGAGATCCCTGCCGAGCATGCTTCCCGTGAAGTAGAGCGTCTTGAGGACGAGATCACTGATGAAAGCGAACGGCAAGCCTGTCTCTTCGATGGACTGAATTGCGACTGGAAGGGCGATTCCCGTAGAGGGTTTGGCTTGAGAGACTGTCATTGCCACTCGATTGTGACATGGCGACGTGCACTCAGGGCAGCCACTGTGCAATTGTCATTGACTTGTCGCACGGGGAATGTGGACCGAGTTCTGGGAGATGGTACAGTGGGGTCATGAGTGGCATCCCTCTCCATCACCTGGAACATGCGCGTAAGCGGCGTGGACCGTTCTGGTTTGAGGACAGCCTTGCCCTCAATCTTGGTGCGCTGTTCACATTCGCGGTCATCCTCCTGCTGTATGTCACTGCAGCAACGCACTAACACCTCGATCTCAGCAAGGTGGCATATTTTCGTATGATCAGTGCTATGGCTGTACTTCTGCCTGCTCGTGCGGCAGGACACTAGAGCGACATGTCCGAGTTTCGTGCACGACTCAATCATGGCTATCATGCGCTCGTCACGTGGTTGCAACGCGTCCCTGACATTCCGCGTCCTGCTCCACGACGGAAACAGCCCCGAAAGCGTGCCCTTCGACTGCTGCTTCTGACTATTGCTACTGCAACCATTCTTGACATGGCTGGGCTCAGCTTCGTGTACACGGGCTACTCAAGCTATCTCAGTGAGCTTCCCGATGTCGCTCTCCTTCCGCAGCTTGGACCACCAAGCGATTCGTTCGTCTACGCGTCTGATGGCACGCTTCTTGCAGACCTGCACGATCCAAACTTCCGGCACATCGAAGTTCCCTTCTCCGCCATACCCCATTCCGTCATCAACGCCACCATCTCCATTGAGGACCGTCATTACTACACGGAGGGATCCCTTGATCTGCCCCGGGTGATCTCCTCAGCGATTGCGGATCTCAAGAGCGGAGGTGCTGCGCAGGGTGCCTCAACCATTCCCGAGCAGCTTGCGAAGATCAGCTTCCTCTCCTTCCAGAAGACCATCAACCGCAAGATTGAGCAGGTCATACTCGGCAACGAAATTGAGCAGACATTCACGAAGAACCAGATCCTCGACATGTATCTCAACCGTGTGACCTACGGAAACCATGCGATTGGCATTGGCACAGCTGCTGAGCTCTACTTCCACGAGCCAGTCCAGAAGCTTGACCTTGCGCAGGCTGCCATGCTTGCTGGCCTGCCAGAGGCACCGACTCTGTACGACCCGCTCAATCACGCATCGAATGTTTCAATCAATCCAGAGGCCAAGCGCCGACAGGGCCAGGTGCTGCAGTCAATGGTGAGAAACCATTACATCACCCAGTCCCAGGCCGATGCAGCATTCAAGGAATCCATCACCGTGTACTCATGGACAACTTCAGAAGTTCTGAAAGCTCCATACTTCGTTGGCTATCTCGAACAGTACCTTACGGACCATTTCGGGGATGCCTATCTGGATCCGGGTGGCTGGAACATCTATACGAGCCTCAACACCTATGACCAGTCGGTTGCTGAACAGGAGGTGTACTCCAATATCAAGGCAATCTACACATCCCACAATGCCCATGATGCAGCTCTTGTGAGCATGGATCCCAGGACAGGGGAAGTTGTGGCGATGGTTGGGGCATGGAACCAGAACGATCCCTCAGTCAACCAGCTCAACATGGCAGTCCTTCCCCGTCAGCCAGGTTCGACCATCAAGCTGTTCACGTACTCTGCTGGCATCGCAACCGACCGCATCACCATGACCACTCCCATTATTGTTGAGCGCCCAATCTGGCCTGGAGGCTATGCGCCAAACGACTACGGCAATGTCTTCCATGGAACGTGTGTGGTTCCCGTCTGCCTTGACGACTCCCTCAACATTCCCGCAATCAAGATCGAATATGCGACAGGCATTCCCTTCATCACCAACCTGGAGATCGAGATGGGGCTCACATCTCTTGCCGAGCCCGCGAACCGTCCTCCCGACTACAACTACGCTGCCACCCTTGGCGGTCTCACGTACGGAGTGTCGCCTCTCGAAATGGCGGACGGCATCTCGACAATTGCGGATCTTGGAGTGCACCATCCTCCCACACCGATCACGAAGATAGTCGATGCTGCCACTGGAACGACCGTCTACTCGTACCAGCCCGCCACGGTCGCGCAGCAGGTCCTTCCTCCCAACGTTGCGTACATCATGTCGCAGATGACGAGCGACAACAAT
>JAJZLL010000057.1:0-57828 GCA_021803465.1 bacterium | reverse complement strand
CTCTCGATGACTACGACCAATGGGCCTATAATTCATGCGGGTCACTTCCCAAAATCCTGGTTTTGAACAAGGCTGACCTGCCATCAGCGTCGATTGATCTGTCCAGGTTTAACGCTACGGGCGCAACGAATGTAAGGGTCAGCGCAAAGACGGGAACAACGGACTTCTTTGTCGACAACTGGACTGTTGGCTGGACACCCACCCTTGCCACGTCTGTCTGGGTGGGCAACCCCGATCCCTCCTGCCTCCGGCCCCAGGACACAGCAACACTTGAGAAGGACATGCGCACCCACATCATCTATGCAGGACAGAACATCACAGATCCGTACAGCCCAGAGGACCTGGCTGCCTACGGTCTGAAGCCTGCGAACTCCATATGTGGCCATCTCGTCAACTCCATCGGCATCACGGGCGCAGCCCCAATATGGCATGACTACATGAACCGAGCACTTGCCATGACTCCTGCAACGTGGTACACCATGCCACCAGGCGTTGTCCCAGTTGGAGGCGGAGGCAATGATGGAACCTTCTATCTTGAGGGACCAAACGGTGTGCCTTACACACAGTCCGCATGCGGATCAAGCTACTTCTACCAGTCGACGTACACGACACTCAATTCGAGCTGCAGCCTCAGCGCAGTTGGCGCATCAGGATAGACGCGATGGGTGCAGGAGCCTGTCAAGTGTAAACTGGATGTCAGATGGCAGAGAACACCCCCCCCTCAAACGTGGTGTATATGCCACAGGAACCTCCACCATTCGTTCGGCTACTTGCGTACGATCTTGTGGTGCACCATCACTACCGGCTGATTCCCAGGAATGATGCCAGAATCGCCCAATTCGATGGTGACTTTGCACTGGCAGTTGGCATGCTCAGTGGCGAGGATGCCCGGCTCATCATTCTTCGGTACGACTCCCCTGGACACGCCACAGGACCTCTTACGGACCTCCTCTCACGGGCATCCGACTGGAGTGCTGCACTTCGCCAGCGGTCGGGAATTGTGCGCGTTGGTGTCACCATAGTATCCTCGGCTGAAGGAGACCGTGATGCGCTTTCCGGGAACACACAGCTTCCAGCTGGACACACAGGCGAAGGAGTATCGCTCATCACGGTCGATCCCACAACCTCGGCTGTCCAGGACTTGATCACAAGCAGTCCCATCATCCGTGCACGTGATGTGAGACATGCGCTCACCCTTGCTGCAAAAAAGCCTGCGTCCATTCCCACACTTGCTGCGATTGGGCTCGCAGAGCATGAGGTGATGCAGAATTCGTCCGCGGGCATTCCCCAGTCAGGAGCCTCACCACTCCAGGTCATGCGTGCACTGCCCTGGCTCTCGTACGCACTCATAGCGTCATGGATACTCATCTATCTAGGGGAGGTCCTGTATTCAAGCCATGGATTTGAAACCCTCATCAACTTCGGAGGTCTTTCGAACCGCAATGTTGGCTATTCAGACTGGTGGAGATTCGTCACTTCGGCGTTTGTCCATGACAATACAAACATCCTCCATGTTGGCTTCAACGCACTCGCCATGTTCTTCATCGGACCACTGGTCGAGCGCATCTACGGCAGGTCCTGGCTCTTTCTCACCTTCATTCTCGGAGCTGTGGTTGGCTCAGTCGCATGGTTCCTCATTGTGCCTGGCTACTCCCCCGCAACGCCAGACGTCTATGTCAGTTTTGGTGCCTCAGGAGGCATCATGGGTCTCCTGGGACTCCTTGTCATGCTGGGCCGGGTCCAGGGAAGCTTCCTCCCGCAGCAGTTCGTTTCCAGTGTCCGCACCCAGGCAGTGCTGTGGGCAGTGTTCAATATCGCCTTTGGTTTCACTGTCACAAACATCAACAACTGGGCCCATATTGGAGGCGTCCTATCAGGTGTGGTCATTGGGCTTGTCGCTGCTCCCAAGCGTGCGCTCGGTGGACAGGGAACGCCAAGGGCAGTGGCATTCGCCTCCATTGCTGCAGCAGCTGTCACAGTGATCTGCCTAGGCATTGTCGCCCAACAGCTCATCCAGGGGCAGTTCAGCTGACACTACCCGCACTGCACTCAAGGCAGGACTCAGGAGCGGATCGCGTTGAGCCTGGGCTCCGTCACTCCCCAAAGCTCCTCAATGCGGTAGTAGCTTCGCTCCCCAGGAAGGAGCACATGGACAATCACCTCACCACAGTCCAGGCACACCCAGGTGCCATCCTTCATCCCATCCACATGGAACACATCGATGCCCTCGGCCTTGCATGCTTCCTGCAGATGCTCGACCATGCTCCGGATCTGTCGGTCAGTATCCCCCTCGCACACGACGAGGAAGTCCGCCATTGAGGTCTGGTCACGGACATCTATTATGACGACATCCCGTGCCTTCCTGTCCTCAAGGTGGTGTGCAAGCAAGCGTGCAAGCTCTTCCGATTCCATATGCTGCATTATCTCACACCGCTTTCATGTGCCTGACTTTTCGTAGAGATGATGCTCCCTGATGTAAGAGAGCACTGCCTGGTCCAGGAACTTCATCACGAACTGATCCTGTCCCCTATCACTCAGTGCGGTGCGGAGAGCAGTCGCGCTGACAGGCGGGGAGTCCACAGTGAGAATCGCCATGCGTGAAGATGGAATGCCCTGCGCTGCGCACTCCTCGAGGGAGATGGGTGCCTTCCCTGTCCGGTTCACGATTGCCAGTCGGGCGTATGCGAGAAGCTTTGGCCATGCATGCCATTCGTGAAGTGTCCGTGCCTCGTCAGCACCAACGATGTACCACTGGTCTGGCGCTGCACTGGAATGGGCGATCTCCTGGGCAGTGTCGACCGTGTAGGTAACTCCGCCACGTCGGATCTCACTGTCCCTAACCTCAACACCAGAAAGTCCCCTGACACCGAGCGCTGCCATTGCAAGACGGTCCTCGGGCGATGCCACAGGGGTGTGCCTATGCCCAGGAGAATGGAGGGGGATGACCCAGCCCTCGGGGATACGCAGCTGCTCCATCACCTGCGCAAGAATTGCGCGGTGGCCAAGGTGGAACGGGTCGAACGTACCGCCAAGGATGACAACTTCCCTGCTAGGCGTCTGGTCGGACTGCATCTCGGTGATCCGGATAGAAGATGAATTCCTGCTTGCCAATGCGCACGGTCTCGCCTTCAGTACAGCCCGCATCCATGAGCGCCTGTTCAACGCCCCTGTACCTGAGCCACCGCTGGAGTCGTCCCAGAGCCTCCTCATTGTTCATATCTGTCATGGCAACACGCCGTTCGACCTCTGCGCCTGCAACACGGTATGTGCCCTCCTCGGAGGAGACAGCAAACTCAGACGATGCAGCACCATGCGGCAGCTCATAGATGCGCTCCTCGATGGCTTGGGTCACAGCTGCAGGGCGTGCAGGAAGCTCACGCATGATGAGGTCGACAAGCTTGTCACAGCCACTGCCATCTGCAGCAGCGATTGCAGCAGTTCGGGCTCCCGGTACTGCTGCAAGCAGTTCCTCAACTGCAGCCGCATCCATGAGATCCGTCTTGTTCACAACAATGACATGGGGCTTCTCCATGAGACCATGACCGTATGCACGAAGTTCGCTCTCAACTGTGGAAAGCGCCATGAGTGCCTCATCCCGGCCAACACTTCCATCGATGACATGCAGGAGCATGCGGGTGCGTTCCACGTGTCGGAGAAACTCGATTCCCAGTCCTACTCCGACATGAGCTCCCTCAATGATGCCCGGCACATCCGCAAGAACCACACGCTCATCGCGGGGGCCATACAGGACACCGAGATTTGGGCGCAGTGTCGTGAAAGGGTACGAAGCAATGACTGGATGGGCCCGGGTCAGTGCAGCAAGAAGGGTCGACTTTCCCGCATTCGGCAGTCCAATGAGTCCCACATCTGCAATAAGCTTCAGTTCCAGCTCAATCCGCCGATCCTCACCTGGCTCGCCAAGCTCGCTGTATGTTGGTGCCTGACGGCGCGAGTTGACAAACTTCGCGTTTCCCCTGCCCCCCCTGCCCCCGTGGGCAACGATGCAGGTGACATTCTCATGATCCAGATCAGCGATGAGCAACCCTGATGTCGCATCCCTTATGACGGTGCCGGGTGGCACCCGAAGCTGGAGATCCTGTGCATTTGCGCCATGACAGTTGTTTCTTGATCCAGCTCCCCCGTGCTTTGCACGGAATATGCGGTGATCCTTGAAGTGGTCCAGTGTGGAAAGCTGCGCATCCACCCGGACAACAATGTTGCCTCCACGCCCCCCATCGCCGCCATCGGGGAACCCCACAGGGACATACTTCTCCCGGTGAAAGCTTGTTACCCCTCGTCCGCCTGTACCAGCAGTGACTGCAATGGTGACATCATCGAACGAAAATCTATCACTCCGCGGAAGCAACGGACTCCTCGATGAGTTCGAGAATGGGAATCTCTTCTACGTTTGCACGGGTCCGCTCCGCCCTGGTCTTGTCAAAGACCACGACACCAGTGGAGAGCGCATAGAGCGTATGATCCCTGCCAACTCCTACATTTTCTCCAGGAAGAATCTTCGTGCCACGCTGCCTGACCAAGATTGAGCCTGCAAGCACGAGATTCCCGTCCTGCCGCTTGATGCCAAGACGACGTCCACGGCTGTCGCGACCGTTGCGGGAACTTCCACCGCCTTTCTTGTGTGCCATGCCTTATTCTCCCTTCCCTTCCGACTCGTCGAGAGCAACTGTCTTGCGCGGAGCACGTGTCCGTGCTGGAGCCTTCACTTCAGGTTCAACTGGAGCCGATGCGGATTCCTTCTGTCCCTTGTGCGCATGCTCTGCACGGGACTTGTGGATTCTCGCAATCTCCACTTCCGTGAGATCACTCCGGAATCCGAGTGTGCGGCGCTCCCGTTTCTTTGCCTTGTAAGTGAATACGCGGATCTTCTTGCCACGGCGATGGGCAATGACAGTGGCTTCAACCGCTCCTTCCTGCACGAGCGTGGCAGTCCCCTTGGCTTCCTCAACAAGAAAGAGTACCTCGCCAAGTGTGACTGACTGGCCAACCGACGCCTCAAGACGATTGACGAGAAGCCGGTCTCCCTCATGAACGCGATACTGGTGACCGCCTTCCGCAATGATGGCGTATGTCATTTTCGCCAACTCCTCTCTTCCCATTCCACTCATGTCGTTACGATAGTTGAGCATACCATAATCGATGGGGAATTCCGCTCCTCGCGGGTCTAGCTGGGACTTGGGACTGGGCCTGTTCCGCCCTCAGTTGCAGCACCGCTGGGAAGAGGCGATTCGGAGGGTCCTGGTGTTGATCCAGAGCCATTTCCTGCAGCAGGCGAGGCGCTTGGGCTGGAAGCTGGAGTGACAGTCAGTTCTGCTGCATTGACAATGGGAATGATTGCATCAGCACCATCCGTGAGCTGTCCAGTCACGTACGATTTGCCCGGTTTCGCATCGGGAAGGATGCTTGCCTCGAATTCGATTGTGAGTGTGGATGACCCTGTCACATTCGAGACACCTGGCATCGACCAGTTGCCAAAGAACACTTCCTCCGATCCGGGAGGCGGGTCGTAGGAAGTCGTGCGGTGCACACCAGCACTCTCAGCAATATGCAGCGTCTTCACGTACTGCACGCCAGGGGGAAGATTGAGAAGAATTTCCACCTGCTGCGCATCACCATGGCCAGTGTTGATGATGGTGACAGCATAGGCGACTGTGCTCCCAGCAGACGCAGTTCCTGGGGTAGCAGCAAGTCCCACCTGATAGTTGGGTTGCCCCACAACCTGCACAGTACGTGTGGACGTGACTGTCGCAGTTCCCCCCGTGGCATAGGCAGTCACAGGATATGATCCTGGCGAACCTGCCACAGCAATGGTGAACTCGACTGTCAGCGTGTCGGATGAGCTTCCTGCAGGCCCAAGGGACCATGTTCCCCACACTGGGTTGGACGAGTTGATCTGGGGATCGATCGGACTCACCCTCGACACCAGCGCATCGCTGCTGGCAACTGTGGATCGGTATCGGGAATCAGCTGGCAGAGCCACACTCAGTCCCACACCATCCACTTGGCTGGTGCTCGTATTGTGGATTGTTGCCTTGAAGGTGAAGGCATTGCCAGCCTGCAGTGATCCGCTCGTCACTGGCAGTATGCTGACCCTCAGTGGAGATCCTGTGCTGCCACAGGCAGTGGCACCTGCCAGGAGCAGGAAACCAAGCAGCAGAAGACTGCTCCAGGTAAGAAGGAAGCGCATCCGCAGCCCACGAAGGTACTTCTGCACGGTCCTCCCTACTCCTCCCGCTGCCTAGACGCGGAACGTTCCACTTGTCTGGAGCGATGCGAAAGGTCGCCTCGCATTTCCCCGTGGAGGAAGTGCGATGTCTGTTGATGCGGGAAGTGGATGTGGATACCCGACTCTGAGGAGAAGCTGCAGTGTGAGCTCGACATCGAGTCCCACTACCGTATCCACACGACCCATCACGGCCTCAACAAGATCCCTGCCACCTTCCTGCACTGCGTAGGCACCCGCCTTGTCAAGTGGCTCACCGGAAGCGACATACGTATCAAGATCTTCATCGCTGACTTCCCGCATCTTCACAGCGGAACGGCTCACGCCAAGCTCGATGGTTTCACCATGGGAAGTTGCCACACAGACGCCTGTCAACACCGTGTGCCTGTTTCCCACGAGAAGCTTGAGCATCTCCCGGGCACGTTCTGGCGTGTATGGCTTCCCAAGGGGACCCTCCGGGCCAACAACGATGGTGTCCGCAGCAATGATGAAGGCATTCGCTCCCGCATGCTCCGCAACGGAAAGCGCCTTCTGCCTCGCTATGAGCTGCACGCCAAGGTCACAGCTCAGTCCTGGGGGCATGGGAAGCTCAGTACCAGGTTCCTGTGCACTGAACCGGATTCCACATCGGGCGAGAAGCGCCTGTCGTCTGGGACTTGTCGAAGCGAGGATGATAGGCGACGTGCCCGTACGCAGCGGGGATTCCCCACCACGAGTTGTTTCAGATGTGGAATTGGTCATACGCACTGGCACCTCCTGCAATAAAATCGTACCATCCAGCCCCCCCAGTCTGTGAAGGGGGGAAATCCGCTTGTCTTGCTGGAACAGGAGCGAAGCGCCCTAGCTTCGCACACCAATCACCACCATGACGCATGCGCCCAGCATAGCCACAATGCTCGCAATGCGGACGACCACAGCAAGTCTTCTCAACTTCCACACTGTTATGCCAAGCACTGCCAGAATGATCGCCGCACATGACCACGCGAGCAAATGAGGAAATGCGGGAAGGAGTGAGAGCGACACGATGAGTTCCCACAGGAGAATCGCCAAGGTAAGTGGAGCAGTCAGGTGGACTCTGCTGTTGTAGATGCTCAGAAGTCCTGGTGCAGCGAGCAGGCACACAAGTCCCGCAATTTCATGCAGCTGCACTGCATGATTTCCTCCAGTTGCCACAGCAGCAGCAAACGTCAGGGATCTCGCATGTGTGGCAAGAACGAGCAGCGCCAATGCAGCAGCGCCTGTGGAGAGCATCTGTGATGGCGACCACCGGTCCCGCACGCTGACAACCAACGCAAAGCAGCACGCCACAAGAAAGATGGCCACATCCGTGTACGCTCCACGCGCAACGATGACATTGGACGTAAGAAGATTGCCCGGCAGTGGGAGCTGCGCTGCAGCCACAGCGAAGGCCACGAGCGCCAGTACAGTACCCGCACCAATGAGGGGTCGTCCTGCAGGCAAGCGCTGAGTGCGCATCATGAGGAGATGCGCTATCCGTGCGCAAGCAGCAGGGAGAAGCAGCACCAGTCCACCTGGATATACCGCAGTGGCAACAACAGCCGCGAAGACGACAAGCGGATCCATCAGTGTCCCACCCCGGGAAGAAGCGTCATCCCGAATACCGCACTGCCAAGAGCAGCTGGTGCAAGACCAAGAGCGAGCTGAAAGGCAAGCGCTCCCAGAGAGCACCATGACTGAAAACGTGCGCTCTGCGCAGGAAGTTGCAGGGCAAAGCGCGCCTGACGGAAACTGGCAACTGCAGCAAGAGCCATTGCAGCACACACGCACCACGGGTACCACGATCCTGCATTCCAGGCAGCCAGCAGGACCATCCAGCGTCCCCAGAACACAGCCGTGAAGGGGATCCCCCCCAGGAAGGTCCATGCACCCGTGCGGACCACCCTGTCAGTGCTGCTCCCTTCCCTGTCTCCCACAAAGGGAAGTGTGCCCACATGCACAAGCACAAGCAGCAGTGCTCCTGTCCATCCATAGGGTGAGCCGCTTCCCACACCAACAACCATGAGGGACACATCCATGAGCATGAGTCGCGCATGCCGTTCACGTGGTGAAGACATGCGGAGGGCTAGCAGGCCCTCCCACACTGCACTGATGCAGCCCAGTCCAAGAGCTGTGCCAAGAACAATGTTCTGGACGGAAAGAGGCTGCATGCGAATGGCACGCTCAAGAGCGACAATAGCGCCCGGCAGAATGACACCCACCCAGAGCAGAAGCTGCTTGCCCTCCAGTCGGTGGAGGCTGCTCACTGCCCACCCCTGCACAGGAACACAGCCTGAAAGAATGGCAATAACGGCGATGTACAGCCATGCAACGAACGCAAACTTTGTCGGTACTGCTGTCGCCTGGACAGGCAGGAAGATGGCAGCGGCAAGAAGCAGGCCGGCAGCGATACCAAGTGACCGGGCAGCGTGGAGCGTCTCGGAACCGGGAGTGCGGTAGAACCACCACCCCGCGATGAGCGCAATCCCCGCTCCTGTCATGATGGCCACTGCTAGCGGATCTGTCACATAGAGGGCGTACAGGAATGCGCCCGTACTCCAGGCGAGAACAGCGTAATCGCGAAGCTCAGTCTCACTGCTGAGCGGCATGAGGAACCCAGCTCCAGCAGCTGCCACAAGGAGCGTTCCCGCACCGGCTCGCACCATGGCTCCAGGATGCGTTCCTAACATGAACAGTCCCCACCAGAGGCAGGCAGTCCAGACCACATGGAGCACGAGTCCGAGGCTCCAGCTCCAGCGACGTCTGCGAAGCACAGTGTACAGCAGGCTATCGACCAGGCCAACAAGAATCCAGACGCCCAAGTCGAGGCGGATGTCATGCATGCTTCACATCCTCATCGACATGATGGAGATATCTGCCATTGAGGACGCCCCCCAGTAGCGCAATGCCCGCAGTGCAGACGAGCAGGGCAGCATACTCCGCGATTCCACTCTGGCCAGTACGCTCGAGCCAGCCCACAGCAGTTGCGAGAAAGAGTACACCAGCCCCTGCGCACACATCTTCGACTGTGCGTGCAAGCACGAGCCTGAAAACCCCGCACAGCCAAAGTACGCACGGAGCAAACAGGACTCCCTGGATGCTGGCAACAGATCCCACCGGAATGTTGAAGCTTACCCATGATGCTGAAGGAACCGCAATTGCTGCTGCAATGACACGTTGGCTCCTTGGCCCGAACAGCTTCTCCCTCACACTTCTGAACTCACGGAGGGGATCCTGTGCAGACGACTGCCAGCGACTCCTCACTATCCACTCGGAAGTACGCTCGAACAGAGCCCCTGCAGCCACAGCACCAGCGAGAAACAGTGCACCATCCAGACCAGCTGCAGAAGCCGCTGTGCCCACGAGTCCAATTCCTGCAGCGAGCAGGGACCACGACACTGCACGCCGTCCATCGACAGCACTCACAATGAAGGCAGCGACAAACGCGATGGAGCTGTAGAGAGTCTGATCCATGGTCAATGCACCAGAACAATGATGATTGCAGCAGCCACGAGGATCATGGCGAGTCGTGGCTGGTCACGGAGCAGGAGATCACCTGCATTGAGATAGTGCAGCGCGCGGTTCCAGACATGCAAAGCCTGTGCACCCTGGTGTCGGACAGTCCTGCCCGCAGCTGCTCCGAAGGAGGATGTGGTGTGGTCAGCCGGTATTTCCCAATCCTGATACACCACTGTCCCCGACAGTGTCCCCAATGCCCACCCGAAGAGCACGAGCACAATCGTGCCGCAGCCAAGCGCAGCACTGCCAACCACCCCTCCTGGCAGCTGGAGGGTGGTTGGGGACGCCACCACAAGGTTCGCGGATGCAAGAAGGCTGAGCACTCCGCCCACAGGAACTGCGGGCAACACTCCGACACCTGCAATCAGGAGTGTCCCGAGCACAGCAGCAATGCGTTCACGCACTGGCGGTGCATCATCCGTCTGGGTAACCCTCCTGTCTGGAGGAAGTCCACAGGCGAGAACTGCTGCGAGTGCAACCACTGACAGCCATGCAGCAAGGGCAAGGATGCTTGCTGCAGTCCATGTCGGACCACGCGCAATGAGGAGTGCCAGCAGGGACCACCATCCAATGGAGGCCACTCCAGGAGGCACCCCGGCTGCACAGAGTATGACTGCCCTGTGGAGCCAGCCTGTCCAGCGGATGCGGTTCGCCTCAAGACTGGCTACATCCGGAACCAGTGTGCAGAATACCAGCAGGGATACTGCAGTGCAGACAATCATGGCAAGGATGGTAGCCCCATCAGAAAAGTACAGCGCAATGACTGCTGGTCCCGATATTGCCGCATAGAGAGCAAGCAGTGCATGCCTTGCTGACTCCCGCCAATGGTATCCCAGCACGCCAAGAAGTATGGTCACGCATGCCACAATTGTCGCTGCCGCTATGGGACCGCTCTGCAGCTGCTGAAGGCTGATCACTTCTGCTGTATGTGCAAGGAGTGCAGCTCCTGCAACCACGGTCCATACACCGCGCTTGAGAGTGCCGGATCTCCATGTGACTACTGCAGGAAGAACGAGCTCGATGAACCCGGCGAGTGGCAGTCCAAAGCCCACCCAGTACCCGCCTGCATTGCTGCCAATGAGGAGATAGTCGCTTGTGCCAAAGCTTGAGAGCAGTGTGATGTCCGCCAGGGCCAGAATGGCAACAGGGAGGGCTGCAATTCCCCAGGACAGGCGGAGTTTGGGACGTTCCTCAAGCATGAAGCTCCCATTGACGATGATGAGAGCAGCAAGCATGCAGACGAAATTGCCAGTGCACCAGGCGATGATTCCCCCCATTCCCCCTGCGAGGAGGGGCAGGACTGAACGGGCTGTTGTCCACTTCCCTAGCGCAAGCGCTCCAAATGCCAGGCAGATGAGGGAACACCCCACTGCAGCGACCTGGCTCATGTCCCATACCACATGCACTCTTGGCAGAAGAAGCCACAGACTTGTGACTTCGGGTCCACCCACCACTACTGCATGTACTGCAAGTGCTGCAAGAGGGAGCATGAGGACTGCAGTGCCGATGACCACGCCCCGCACAGCTCGGGAGGAGCGGTGGCAGACGCACACGCCCACCATTGAAGCTGCAGCTGCCAGGAGGAGTGCGGCACCACTTGTGACGAATCCAGGCATCCTACACCGTGCCTGCAGCAGAATCCTTCTTCGATCCAAGCTCCTCTACTGGGGTTTCGCAGTAGGGACATACCTTCCAGTCGACAGCAACGGGCTTGGTGCAGGATCGGCAGGCTCTGGCGAGCCTCGTGCGGCACACCGGGCAGAGAAGGAACTCCTCGCGAGCGGCAGAATGGCATGTCGGACACTGCGGACCACCTGCCTCCCGAAGCATTGCCTTCTCAAGCTCCTGAGTCTCCAGTTCCGCTGTCGTGCTCGCAGGACGGATGATCCAGTAGATGACTGCTCCAAGAAATGGCGGGAACAGTCCAAGTATGACCGCGAGCGCATAGAACCAGTACTGCGAGCTGCGGCGCATGGCATCATGAAGGACAGACCAGGCTACAGCGAGCCACAGCACTACGCCATATGCAATGAGCCACTGTGTTGCGACGACAAGCGCGTGGGGAATGGCAAATGCTGTCACTGGTGCTCCTCCGCTGGATGACGTTCGCCCCGAAGCACAGCAAGCTCATGCTCCACTTCGGATAGTGTCTGCTCTGTTTTTGCAACCACAGCACCTGGTGCCTTCGCAATAAACGCTTTGTTGCCAAGCTGGGCGCGGAGCCGATCCCTATATGCTTCCTTGTCCGCAATCCGGGCTGCGGTCGCCTGAACGTTCGGCTGTTCCTGCCCTCTGAGGGCAGCCGCATGAATTGTGCAGGTCAGCCCGCCAGCAACGACCTGCAGCTCATTTGGCGCAGAGGCATTCCCCATGCCTCCACGCACGCTGCAGCGGAGCAGATTCGCCATGATTCTGCAGACATCGTTTGAGACAGGTCTTTGCGCAGTGGAGTGCACCACTGTTACCTCAGCACCCTCCCTCAACGAAAGCATTCCCTGCTGGGCAGCAGCCCGGACTGCAGTGACTGCCTCAAGAGCGGCTGCCACCTCCTGGATCGCTGGAGACGCTGAAGCTGTGGTTGGGTAAGGCTCTGGCCAGGCCGCTTCGAGAAGGGTAGGCCCTGCATCAGGAAAGAGCTGTCCGCATTCCTCCGTAACAAACGGCATGATCGGATGGAGGAGCCTGACAAGGGAATGCAGCACTTCCACAGCAGTCCATGCGGCTGCAGTGGCATCCGCTGACAGCGGGGAAGCACCATCCCAGTGCACAGGAAGTCTGGGTTTGAGCATCTCGACATACCAGTCACAGTAGACATGCCAGATGGTCTCATACAGGCTGTCAATCGATTCGAGAAAGTGGAAGGCATTGATGCCCCTTGTCACGGTTTCGACTGCCTCATTGCACTTCTCGAGCATCCACCAGTCTTCGGGAGCGAGTTCTGTTGGCTGTTCCAGGCGGGGAAGCTGTTCTGTGCCTTCGGGCGCAAGCCGGCCCAGCAGGAACCGCGTGACCTGCCACAGCTTGTTGCCAAACTTCTGATATGAGGCGATCTTGCTTTCATCAAACCGCACATCCTGTCCTGAAGTGCCCACAGATGATGCCCAAGCGCGGACAGCATCAGCACCATACTTGTCAACCATGTCGAGAGGATCGACCACATTGCCCTTCGACTTCGACATGCGGCTGCCATCAGGGGCCTGGATGGTTCCAGTGATGATGACATCGTGGAAGGGAAGCTTGCCAGTGCATTCCCCACCCATCATGATCATGCGTGCAACCCAGAGAGGGATGATCTCCCGTGCAGTGACAAGGACGTCTGTCGGATAGAATCTGCCAAGATCCTCTGTCGACTCAGGCCATCCATATATTGCGAATGGCCAGAGTGCACTGCTGAACCACGTGTCGAGCACGTCCGGATCCGCTGAGAGCGAGGCATCCCCGCATGTGGGGCATGTCTCCGGCTCGTCCACCCATGCAAACACGTGCCCGTTGCTGCACGTTGAAACAGGAATGGCATGACCCAGCCAGAGCTGGCGGCTGATGCACCAGTCGCGCAGGTTCTCCAGCCAGCTGAGGTAGCCATTCTGGTACCGCTTAGGATGGAAGGAAATGTTCCCGCTTGTCACAGCAGCTGTGGCAGGTCCAATGAAATCCTTCATGGCTACCCACCACTGCGAGCTGATGAGCGGCTCAATGACATGTCCACACCGGTCACAGTGTCCAACGGAATGGGTGTAGGGCTCAATGCCCACAAGCGATCCGTCAGTTTTCAGCAGCTCCACGACCTTCACTCGTGCTGCTGCTGCATCCATTCCATGAAGTTCAGGCAATGCGGGGAAATCCACAGTGCCATCCTCCGCAATGACGGAATGGACCTCGAGTCCATGCCGTTCCCCAATCGCGTAGTCAGTCGTATCGTGGGCTGGAGTGACCTTGAGTACGCCAGTGCCAAACTCCTTTTCGACAGCTTCATCCTCAAACACGGGAACTGCCTGCCCTGACAGGGGAACCGTTGCCAACCTGCCTACGTATGAGCGGTATCGCTCATCACCGGGGGAAACTGCAATTCCTGCATCTCCCAGCATGGTCTCGGGTCGGACTGTAGCGACAGTGAGTGACCCTCCCCCCTCAATGGGATATGCGATCCGGTACAGGGCATCCTCGTGTTCCTTCCACTCGACCTCCTCATCACTGATGGCGGAGCGGCATCTCGGGCACCAGTTGACCAGTCGTGGTCCCCGATATATCTTGCCCGTATCGAAGAGATGTTTGAAGAGCGTGCGGATTGACCGGACATATGGCTCATCCAGCGTGAACCTGGTTCTGTTCCAGTCACAGATGAATCCCAAACGGCGCATCTGCTCAAGAATGCGTCCACCATACTCCCTGTACCACTTCTCCACCCGTTCGTTGAACGCAGCGCGCCCGAGCTGCTCCTTCGAAGTCCCCTCCTGCGCGAGTTGCCGCTCAATGACATTCTGTGTCGCGATTGCAGCATGGTCAGTGCCGGGAGTCCACTCGACATCGTAGCCGTTCATGCGATGGAACCTGATGAGGATGTCCTGGACTGTGGAGCCAGCTGCATGGCCGCAGTGGAGCACTCCGGTCACATTTGGAGGCGGGAGTGCAATGGTGAAGGATGGCCTTGATGAGAGTGCAGGCGGAGTGCCGACACCAAGGTCATCCCACTTTGACCGCCATCGTTCTTCTACTGCATGCGGACGAAACGATGAATCCATACGTCCGAGTATACAGAGCAAAGACCTGCATCCTGTACCACTCGTCCCTGCTCCTACCGGGCGTACATCGATCTCCCCGTGCTTCTGTCCTTCCAGAGGGGCTGCAGTGGATTGGTTCCATACTCGAGGATCACAGGTGCTCCACCGAGCTTCTCGGCTGCCTGCTGCTGTGTCACCTGAATGTACGAAGAAACGGGTGGGGACTGGACATCGGGACCACGCTGCCAGTTTTCCGCTGTGCGGAAGTACGCTTCCTGGCTGCAGCTCACTGCGAACACCATAACAGCCACAATGTGATCCGTACCCACCTGGCTCCTGAAAGGTATGACAATGACAGGCGGTGAGGACCTGCTGAGTGCCTGCTCATGCACTTCAGGCAGAGCGAGAGGTGCGGCTATGTCCGGATACATGGTCTGGATTGCCTCGGTTGCACTCACGGTATCCACCTGTCCATTCACCAGATGCAATGGTTGGTCCAGCTCTCCCGCAGCACGCAGGGAGACTGGCAAGGAGATGGTTGGTGCTGGGTAGGTGCATCCTGCAGGCACTGACCGGATCGCAAGAACATATCCTCCTGAAAGGACGACTGCGATAAGCAGCACTCCTGAAACCAGAACCGATCTGGCATGAGACTTCAGCCAGCGTACAAGAAGCTCCCGTGTCCCCCCCTGTGCCGTACTCACCTGTACTACGCAGTCTCAGATACGGTCTGTGTCGGCTGCGGTTCAGGAACGTCCTCCGTCAGAAGGAGTGGTTCCGCCTCCTCAAGGATGCAGGGTTCGCTCACAATGCAGCGCTTGATCTCTGGCCTGGAGGGGAGTTCGAACATCGTGTTGAGGAGTGCATGCTCCACGATGGCACGCAGGCCCCGCGCACCTGTGCCGCGGGACATCGCCTTCTCCGCAACGGCGCGTAGTGCAGTCTCCTGGAAGATGAGCTCAACGCCTTCGAGTGAAAAGATCTTCTGATACTGCTTCACAAGGGAGTTCTTCGGCTCTGTGAGGATCGACATGATGTCCGCAGAGTCGAGTTCCTTGAGAGGAACGACAATGGGAAGTCGTCCAATGAACTCGGGAATGAGCCCGTAATGGAGAAGGTCCTGGGGCTGAACCTTCTCAAACACGCCAGTATCACCTCCTGAAGACGATGCTGCAGTCTCGTCCTGGGCAAATCCGATGGCATGCCTGCCAAGTCGCCGCTGGATGATTGACTCCAATCCCTCGAATGCTCCACCGCAGATGAACAGAATGTTCGAGGTGTTGATCTGGAGAAAGTCCTGGTGGGGATGTTTTCTGCCACCCTGGGGAGGCACGTTCGCAACAGTCCCCTCCAGTATCTTGAGGAGCGCCTGCTGCACGCCCTCGCCACTCACATCACGGGTGATGCTCGGATTGTCAGACTTGCGGGCAATCTTGTCGATCTCATCGATGTAGATGATGCCCTTCTCGGCACGGGCAATGTCGAAGTCGGCTGCCTGGATGAGCCGCAGAAGGATGTTCTCGACATCCTCACCGACATACCCCGCTTCCGTAAGACTTGTCGCGTCTGCAATGCTGAACGGCACATCGAGGATTTTCGCGAGCGTCTGGGCGAGAAGGGTCTTTCCGCACCCAGTCGGTCCAATCAGCAGGACATTTGACTTCTGCAGCTCCACATCCGCTGCATCACCCGAATGGCTCGCATTCTGGGCAATGCGCTTGTAGTGGTTGTACACAGCTACCGAAAGCACCTTCTTGGCTGCTTCCTGACCAATGACATACTGGTTGAGAGTCGAGTAGATGACGTTCGGAGTCGGCGTGGCAGTGGTCTTCTTCCGCTTCTGCGTTCCGCTGGACCGGTCTTCCTCGAGCACCTCCTGGCAGAGATCTATGCACTGGTCACAGATGTAGACGCCAGGACCAGCAACGAGCTTGCGCACCTGATCCTGCCCCTTGCCACAGAAGGAACACCGGGTCTGTCTCCGTCGATCATCCCTCTCGGTCATCGTGGCACCTCACCTGTTCGATCTGCAGTTGATCTTTCTCTCTATGGTAATACGCACCCTCTCCCAATCATAGGAGGCGACGCAATTGTTTCATACCCCTGAAAGGCATCCATGCAACCACTTGTCCAGAATTGCCGATCAGATACTCGTGACCAGGGAAAAGGGGAACCTACTCCTTCCCATCCTTGCCTGCGGCCTGGGCTGCCTTGCCATCCCCTGTCGGCAGGAGTGCGGTCTTGCCAACAATGATCTGGTCGATGAGGCCGTAGTCCTTCGCCTCGTCAGCAGTGAGGAAGTAGTCACGCTCGGAGTCGCGATGGATCTCCTCGACTGGCTTTCCCGTGTGCTCTGAGAGTATCTCGTCAATGCGTCTCCTGATGTGGAGAATCTCCTGGGCATGGATCTCAATGTCCGTTGCCTGCCCCTGGAAGCCACCTGAAGGCTGATGGATCATGATGCGCGCATTGGGAAGGCTGTACCGCAGGCCCTTTGCCCCTCCCGCAAGGAGAATCGCTGCCATGGATGCAGCAAGTCCCATGCAGATCGTTCCAACACGGGGCTTCACATACTGCATCGTGTCGTATATGGCAAGGCCCGCATACACAGACCCACCAGGTGAGTTGATGTACAGCATGATGTCCTTCTCGGGATCCTCCCCTTCAAGGAACAGCAGCTGAGCCATGACCACGTTGGCAACCTGGTCATCAATTGGGGTACCGATGAAGATGATGCGGTCCTTCAGCAGCCTGGAATAGATGTCAAAGGCACGCTCACCGCGGTTGGTTGATTCTACAACCATGGGGATAAGGTTGTTGATCTGAGTGTTCATTGCAGTCATTGTATAGGATTCCTTCAGCTGCCGTATGGTGTTGTTCCTGTTATTCCTCTCCGCGCGCGATTTCAACCATGCGGTTGAGCGCACCCTGGCGGAGAAGCTGGCGGCGGGTCATCTGGCGCAGCCTCTCGATATCCTCGGAAGTCGCCTTCTGGCCCTCTGCCAGCCGTGCAACCTCCGACTCGACAGCGGTCTCGTCCAGTTCCACCCCCTCACGCTTGGCGATCTCGTCGAGTGCGAGCCGGACCCGCACACGCTGCGTTGCCTCATCGCGGCGCTCTCCCTTCCACTGCTCCGGTGTGGCGTTCGTGTATTCCATGTACCGCTCAAAGGGTATTCCGAGCTGGCTGAATCGCATTGCTGTGTCGTACAGCCACTGGTCGAGTTCGAGCTCAACCATGACTTCGGGAAGGTCCACCTTCACAACCGCATCCAGGGCTTCAACCACAGACTGTTCGAATGCATCCTGGTTCTGCTGGCGCTTCTGGTTCTCAATGACGGAACGATAGTGCGCACGGAGCCCCTCAAGTGTCTCTGCATGGCCATCCTTGATGGCGAGCGCATCATCAAGTGGAGGAAGTGTCCGCTCCTTGACTCCAACGAGCTGAACAGTCGTATCAACAGTAACGTTCCTCAGCTCCTCAGTGGGATACGACTCAGGAAGGGTAACCGGGAAGGTGTGCGAGTCGCCAATCTTGAGGCCAACGATTCCATCAACCATGCCGTCAAGGAGACGTTCCCTGTCGAGAAGCATCTCCTGCTCCTGGTCCTCGCTGCCCCCAACCATCTCGTCGCCACGCTTCATGACGGCCTTGACAACAACCACATCACCAGCCTGGGCCGGACGATCGACATCTGCCGTTTCCGCGAAACGAGAACGCACATCCTCAAGTGCCCGGTCAACCTCCTCATCAGTCACATCATCTGAAGGAGCCTCGACGCGAATCGCCTCGTACCCTGCGACATCCACATCGGGCCGAACTGCCACCACAAGAACGACATCAAGTTCCTGGTTCTTCTCAAGCGTTCCCACGGACTCCACAGTGGGATCGCCAACAGGAACGAGCTGCTGTTCTGCAACAACCCTGAGATACACATCATTGAGGAGGTGGTCCACTGCCTCGCTGCGGATGGTTTCCCATCCTACATGCCGTTCCACGACAGGTGCAGGCGCCTTGCCTGGACGGAAACCGGGGATTTTGACCTTCCGGGAGATGGCACGGGTCGCGTGATCCAGTGCATGCGCCACCTCACCAGAGCCAACATGGACATGCAACCGTACCTTCGATCCGGGGAGCTTCTCCACTTTCACACCCTCTCCGGTCACCTCATGCTCTGCTGTTTCCATGTCTTTCCCCATATAAATGAAGGTGCGAAATGCCACACCCTGTTCTTCCCTGTTGCTGCACCCAATGATATCGATGTGCAGACACGTACATGCGCGGACCGAGAGTCGAACTCGGACGAGTTGCCCCACGAGATCCTAAGTCTCGCGCGTCTACCAGTTCCGCCATCCGCGCACCTACGGGAACATCGTACCGAAGCGACCTGTGGTTCGCCTCATTCCATGGTATGCGAACACATCACGGTGATGCTCCAGCAGCGGTCGTAGCCTACCTGCAGGAGTGTCCTACGAAGCGAGTTTGGAGACACGGGATGGGTCGAAGATCTCTTCTGGCACATCCTCTCCCTCTGCACGGAGCTTTCTGAGGATGCGCGGTATGTTGCCTGTGGGGGTGAAATATCCAAGGACCTTGCCATCCTCTCCAATGCCTGTCTGCTTGAAGGTGAAGATCTCCTGCGTCTTCACTGAGTCCCCAACCTTGCCGAGAACCTCAGTGATGCTGATCATCTTGCGCGTGCCATCCCGAAGTCGTGACTGCTGCGTGATGATGTGCACTGCTGACCCAATCTGTTCACGAATGGCACGGGCAGGGAGTTCCGCTCCTGCCATGAGCACGAGGGTCTCGAGCCTCGCAATGCAGTCATGTGGATTGTTCGCGTGGATGGTTGTCATCGAACCATCGTGCCCAGTGTTCATGGCCTGGAGCATGTCGAGCGCCTCGCCTCCTCGGCACTCACCAACGACAATCCTGTCTGGCCGCATGCGCAGTGCGTTCATGAGGAGATCCCTGATTGCGATTCGGCCTTTCCCCTCAACATTCGCAGGTCTCGACTCCAGCGTGATGACATGGTCCTGCTGGAGCTGGAGCTCAGCTGCATCCTCTATAGTGACGATTCTCTCGGTATCGGGAATGAAGGCGCTCAGGATGTTGAGTGTCGTCGTTTTCCCAGAGCCAGTACCACCACTGACGATCATGTTGAGATGTCCCCGAACGCATGCACGGAGAAATGTGAGCATGTCGTCAGTGACAGAACCGAAACGGATGAGATCATTCGTCTGATACCGCTCCTTGGCGAACTTCCTGATGGTCATGGTCGGACCACACAGTGCAAGGGGTGGAATGATGACGTTGACTCGGGAACCGTCCTTGAGACGGGCATCCACCATTGGCGATGATTCATCGACTCGACGACCTATGCTGCTTACAATCTTGTCAATGACCTGCATGAGCTGCTCACTGCTTTCGAACTGCACTTCAGAGAGGACAAGCTTTCCCGCATGCTCAACGTAGATCTGGTTGGGACCATTGATCATGATCTCTGAGATGTCAGGATCTGCAATGAGACTGTCAAGAGGTCCAAACCCGATGACATCCTGGACAATGCTCTCCACGGCACGCTGACGGTCAATCCTCGTGAGATTGAGACTGAGCTCGACAGAAATCTCTCCAACCAGTTCCTCAATACGCTGCCGTATGACGTGGGGAGGCAGTGCAATGTCCTCCTCTTCCGCCATCTCGCCAACAAGTCGCTGCTTGACAAGCTGTCTGAGATTCTGGAATGACGCGCCCGCAGCATTCTGTCGCTGGGTAACCGTAGAGATTCCGCCTGTTCTGCTGAGCAGCGTCTGCCGTGTGGGAGGCTGATGTGCAGGTACCTCGCCACTTTCGCTGGCAGCTTTCCTCACACCCCATCCTGCTCCGCCGACCTCATCCTCATCATCCTTATCCTTATCCTTTTCGGCAGGTGCCTGCTGGGAAAGAGGTGCTGACGGTGCTGCTGGTGGCACTACAGGAACCGCAGGTGCAGGTGGTGCTGCAGGTGCAGAGGGTACTGCCTGCTGCACTGGCTGGGGCGGTGCCTGCGTCCTGTTGAGAAGCCCAGAGCCACCTTTCGCTGGCGGCATCTGCTGAACTGGAGGGAGGGCAGGGTTCTGGGGTGCAGCAGGAGGAGCAGCGGGTGGCACACCGGAAGCTCCAGGATTCGCTCCTTGCTGACCAGCTGCCTGCTGCGACTTCTGCTGAACTCTATCCAAAAGGGACACGGACAACCTCCCGTTGACTTCTCTTACGAGCCTACATCGCTGCTGACCTGAGCGCCATAGCCTATGCGCAACAGCTGTGTCAATTTCACGTAACGTGAACAATACTCTTCCCCCTTCGAGTTGTTCGAATCGGAAAAGGCTGCGATACTACAAGTACGGACCATGAGGGGAAACAGGCTGGCAGCATGAACGACACCCGCAACTTCGGCGCATCCGGCGATCCAACGCCCCGCAGCAGCGACCAGGCATGGAATGCTGTGCTGATCACACACCAAGCCGTGCGGAGCGTCCTTGCCAATGACCAGCAGGATGCACACATGGGATGGCAGCTCTCATTGCTCAGGAAATGGTCAGTTCTTGCAGGAATGCTCATTGCTGCAGGAGCCACTGCCCTCAGCTCACTTCCCATGCCAACTGTGCAAGCTTCGCCCTACACAATGCAGCCATCGGCATCCAGCATCCTTCTCAGCCTCACGAATCAGGACCGCACGTCAAACGGGAAACCAGCTCTCGCAGAGAATGCGACCCTTGATGGCATTGGTGGGAATGTGCCTCACGCTGTGTGCGGCATCACAGTGAATGGCCGCGCTGCGGACATGATACAGCGGGAGTACTTTTCCCATCCGATCCCCCCCTGCAACCAGTACGTGTTCGTCATCATGCAGGAATCTGGCATCAACACCAATCTTGGAGCCGGAGAGAACATCGGTTTCGTTGGCTTCACCTCTGGTCCAGATCCCTCGTACTCCCCCTCAGCTGCAGCAACGTACATCAACCAGCAGTTCATGAACAGTCCTGAGCACCATGCCAACATCATGGGCAACTACAACCAGATTGGTGTTGGAACAGCGGAATCGAGCGGATCATCCACATGGACCTACAGTGGCGGTTCCACGTACTATTCCGCATGGATGTTTGCAGTGGAGTTTGCGAATGTACAGGCGAGTACGCCAACACCGCCCCCCGCAACGCCTCCCCCTGCAACACCGCCCCCTGCAACGCCTCCCCCCGCAACACCGCCCCCCACAACGCATGTCACCAGGCCAACACCTGTACAAGTGACCACCCAACACTCCACAGCTACGCCCCCCCCAACGACAACAGTGAAGCTCGTCCCTCCGGTGACTGTCGTCATCTCGCCCTCAGCAAGTGTCTCTCCGAGTGCAGTGCCGATCCCAGGCACTGTTCTCATCCTTGTTCCCACGCCACAGGAATCCGTCGACCTCCTGTCAGGAACCATCCAGGGTGTGATTGCGAACTATCTCGTTTCCTGAGTGGCGGTATAGTTAACCGTATTGTGACTGCATCCCCATCCCACGACCAGGAGATTCTTCTCTCCGCCACAGGACTGCTCAAGCAGGACACTGTCGCCGTACCACCCCGCTCAATCGTAAGTGACTGCAGTCTGGACATATCGCAGGGTGAGTTCGTTGCCATTATGGGCCCGAGTGGGGCAGGGAAAAGCACCCTCCTGTACCTTCTCTCAGGACTCCTCGAGCCCGATTCCGGAGAAGTGCGGATCAATGGGACGTCGCTCTTCGCACTGCCTGAAACTCGGAGAGCCGCATTTCGCCATGCGAATGTCGGGTTTGTCTTCCAGAGCTTCAACCTGCTGCCAAGTCTTACTGCAGCGGAAAACATCGCACTTCCACTCCAGATCCACACACGGGAACATCCCAGCTCCACTCCATCCGCAGTTCCCCCAGATCTCATCAACGACCGCGTGGCAGCCCTCATGGAGCAGCTTGGCCTCCATGGTCTTCAGGGCCATGGTCCCCAGGAGATTTCAACTGGCGAACAGCAGCGGGTGGCCATTGCTCGTGCACTCTCCACTGCTCCGCTT
Source organism: bacterium (assembly GCA_021803465.1). Classification (GTDB taxonomy): domain Bacteria; phylum Chloroflexota; class Dormibacteria; order Aeolococcales; family Aeolococcaceae; genus JAJZLL01. The sequence continues at coordinate 35,282 of JAJZLL010000057.1, read as the reverse complement.
CTGCTATTCGCTGATGAGCCCACAGGAAACCTTGACTGGTCCACGACGCACGATGTCATGACGCTTCTCACGCGACTGCAGCACGAAGCAGGACAGACCATTGTGGTTGTAACCCATGCTGCCCATGTTGCTGCCTACGCGAACCGCGTTCTCGTCATGCGGGACGGAGCCATCATATCTGAGCTCCATCTTCGGGATAAGGATGTCCTGCCAAAGAGTCCACCGAGCACTGATGCGCTGGTCCAGCATCTCGCTGCGCACAATCTCTAGGCTATGCTGCACCACAACGCAATCATTCGAAGTCACCTATGATCCACATCACGGCACAACTCGTTCGACAGCTTCTCCGGAGCCACCCCCTCCGCACAGTCTTTCTGTTCTGCACACTTGTCTTCGCCTCCGCATCTCTTGTCGCCACAAGTGCTGTGGCCTCCTCGCTCAGCACGAGTGTCCACGCTGAGCAGCATCGTGCTGCAGGAGAAGCTGTCCTTGATGTCAATGCTCCTGCTGGATCTTCACTTACCGCGGTGTTCCTGCAGGAACTCTCGCACCTGCACGGAGCCCGTGCTGTGGCACCCTACTCGGTGAAGTCTGTGGTCGCACGCCCCACCCTCACGAGCAGCACGTCGAATATCGTGAGCGTGGTGCAGATCACAAGCGGGACAGTCGCACTTCGACCAATTCGAGTTTCTGCTGGGCATCTACCCGCCCCGTCATCCACGTCGGAAGTCGCCATCGATGCAGGGCTGCTCACTGCACTATCACCTGATTCCCACCATGCTCTCCATCTAGGATCCCATCTCTATCTACTGACCGGTTCCGGGTTTCAGCAGTTCACCATTTCGGGAATCACCCATGGCACCTCGGCAGGTCCTGGCTTCACACCATCTGCAGTGTTTGTGTCGCAGGGAAGTGTCGCTGCCTGGTTCAGCACTGGAATTGCAACGCCATTCGCTGGCATAGCGCTTGCGCATGGTGAAACTGTTCCTGCATTCACAGCAGAAGTGTCTGGCATGCACCCGACACCACTTGTGACACTCTCCCCGACACAGTACCAGACACCAGCACTCAATTCCTTCATGGCACTGCTTGTCCTGTTCGCAGTGCTCACAGGCGGAATTGCACTGGCGATCGTGGTCCTCGTCACAGTGCTGGGAGTCATGGAGCTCCACCGAGACATTGCTCTCCTGCTCATCGCAGGAAGCTCCCAGTCACTCATTTCACGGGTCTTTCTCAGGGCTGTCCTCATTGTTGCTGTGCCTGCTGTCCTGCTGAGTCTCCTTGTGGGAATCGCAGGGGCGAGCGCCATTGTGAAATCCACAACGACATGGCAGGGAGTTCCACTCCAGCTCGTCATCCCATGGAATGTTCTCCTCCTCATTGGCCTCTCATGCATTGCTGTGCCAAGCGTGGCGACATGGGTTGCAAGCATGCGCTTCACAGGAAGATCTCCTCTGACACTTCTCGATGAATCCTGGGATCCCTTGAGGTCCAAATCGCACAAAGGATCTGCCGCCTTCCTCACAGTTGCTTTTGCAGGACTCGGAGTTGTCCTTCTTCAAGCCAGCAGCGCGCCATTCCTCATTCTTTCTTCAGCCTGCTTTCTTCTTGCAACACTCGCTGCCCTTCGGCTGATACTGCCGCTCATCACAGCAGTGATTGGCATCATCCTCCAGTCATTTACCTGGTTTGGAACGCTCGCGACCCGCAACATCATCAGCAACCGGACCCGTGCCCGCCTCCTTACTGGAGGCATAGGCATCGGCTTCGCCGTCACCCTCCTTCTGATGGTCATCACTGGAAGCACTGGTGTGACTGCGCGGAGCTGGGTGGACAGTCTTGTCGCAGGCAACGAGCTCTTCACAAGTTCTGTCACGCAGCCATCTTCCATCGCAGCGAAGATTGCTGCCCTCCCAGGAATATCCGCTGTCCGGACGCTCCAGCTGACATCCGCTGACATTTCGCACCGCATTTTTCCCGTGTCCGTCATCCTCCCCTCCGCGTATGCGCACACAGCTGTACCAAACATTCTCACGGAATCACATGCAACAGCCCTCAATGAACTCGCAGGACTCAACACTGCGATTGTTCCCCTCTCTCTTGCAGACACCTACCACTGGCATGTTGGAGAAAGGCTCACGGTCACTGGCATCGATGGCAGCGAGCCACTCCTGATAGTCGCTGTTGCTTCCCACACCCTACCCTCGGTGACAGGCTCGGAGAGCATTCTCCTTGGATCGGAAACAGCCGCCCATGTGCTGGGAGCAAACGGGACTGGCTTCACAGATCTTGACATCACTGCTTCCCGACCTTCATCCGAGCTCAAATCGCTCGCGCTCACCTACGGCATGAAGGCTGTGCCCACATCAACACTTGTCACGGCAACGCTGCATGGCATCAATGCCACACTTGGCCCACTCTACCCGCTTGCAGGAGTCATCGCATTGCTCGCTGTGCTCTCCTTCATGACGATCATGGGCAGTTCCTCCCGCCAAAGCACACGGACTCTCCGACTCCTCCGCGTAATTGGCATGAGCCGTACCCAGACTGCAGGATTCCTTCTTGCAGAATCAATCACCTACAGTCTTGCTGGTCTTGTGGTGGGAGTGATTCTCGCCACAGTTGAGCTTCCTGCAGTGCTTGACATGGCAGGAAGCGGCTCATTCCATTTCACGCCCGAATTCTCCCTCCCGCTTGCTGGAGCGTACGTTCTCGCAGCACTCGTCATTCCGAGCATCAGCATTCTTCCGTCAGCAGTCGCCATTCTCCGCCATCCAGTGCTCAGGATCGAGGGCACGGAATGAGCCGGTTCCATCGCATCGCATGGAGCTGCATGGCCCTTCTCACCCTCATGCTTGGAGGATGTGGAGCGACTTCCTCTCCTCCTCTCTCGTACCACAAGGGGGCAGTGCAATACACTGCACGGCTTGCCGACCTTGATGCTGCTGGATTCACTGTCACGACTGCGCCAGCATCTGTGGCTGCAGACTCCATGCCCTTTGTCACTGCTCAAAGAGCAGAGAAACTGCGCTCATTGGGACTCAGTTCAACTGCCATGGCACACTACTTCCGTGCCGTACCAGACATTCTCTTTTCCAATGGTCCGCTTGATGTCATCTCCTATGCAGAGCAGTTTCCTTCCTCTTCTGCAGCGGCCCAGGCCTTCTCAGTCGAAGGCGCATGGATACAGGCAGTACCCACGAGCCAGCAGGTCTCACCTGGACCCATTGGCGATGAAGCGCTGGCCACAGTGGAAAGCCGTGTCACACCCACAAGCGAGCGGGTGATCGTGCTCCAGTACACGATACTGTGGAGAATGTCGAACATCATAGAAATCCTCTACGTGCGTCAGCGCTACGATGGAAATGGCATCAGTGATGCTGCAACCATTGCGGCAAACATCACGACACGGCTCGAGTCGTCTGCCCTCGCGACGCCAAAGGCGAAATAGGGCCTACCTGCGAGACGGCTCCCACTTGAACCGCCGAATGGCAAAAAGAATTCCCACCAGTCCCCAGACTGCAAGGATGAGCACGTCCGACCCTGCAACAGATGGTGCTGTTCCGATGGGATTGTACGCGTCGAACACTGCAGTTGAGTAATGGCTGATGGGAAAGAAGTTGCCGATGCGGCCAAGAATGCTTGTGCTACTGATGGGAAAGAAGATCCCCGAGATGAAAGCAATGGGAAAGAAGATGCCATTCACGATGGCTGGAGCCGCATCGGAGTTGGGAATGAACGCAGCCATTGCTACCCCCAGACCTGCGAAGCAGACTGCACCAAAAAGCATGATGGCGACTGTCTCAAGCATGTTTGCTGGAAAGTGCACGCCCAGGGAGATCATGCCCAGGCCAATAGTGAGCACCATCATGATGATGACATTGATGAGTGATGAAATGAGTATCGACACTATGAACATCGTCGAACCAAGCGGAGTTCCCTGGAACCTCTTGAGGACTCCAGAATCACGCCGGATTGACAGGATCATCGCAAGTGAGACGAAGGTCGCGGAGATGATGCCGTAGGCGGACATCGCTGGCGCGAGGTAGTCATCATAGGTGTACGAGTGGGCGCCTACTCGAAAATGTGCATGGGAATTCACGTTCCCCAGGACAACGAGAATGATGACGGGAAAAACGAACGTGAAGACTGCACTTGCTGGATTGCGCCAGAATGCTCGCTGCTCGAACTGGATCTGGCGAAGGAGTTTCCTGAGATTATGCATTGGTAAGCTCCAGATACACGTCTTCAAGTGAGGGATTCTTCACTTCAAGATTCTCAATGTTGACCGTGTTTGCGATTGCCCAGCCCGTGATCGCATGGAGCGCCTTGAGGGGTGCATCGGTCTCAACCACCACAGAGCCGCCCTCTTTCTGGACTTCACCGTCTACAGGGGGAAGAGCCTGGGTGTCTCCATGGGAGAAGGTGATCCTTGTGCGACGCTGGGATCGCTGGATGATGGCATCCGGAGTGCCCTCTTCAACCACGCTTCCTTTCGCAATGATGTACAGCCTGTTGGCAAGGGCATAGGCTTCATCCATGTAGTGGGTCGTGAGCACGACCGTCTTCCCTATCGACTGCATGCCCTTGACTATGTCCCATGCCGACCGTCGAGCCCCAGGATCGAACCCTGTCGTTGGCTCATCGAGAAAAATGAGGGCAGGATCCCCAATGAGGGCAAGCGCCAGGTCAATTCGACGCTGCTGCCCACCCGACAGCTTCCTGACACGCATGCCTTCGACACCTTCAAGCCCCACCAGACCAAGCACTTCCTTGGGGGAACGAGCATGCTCGTAGTAGGACGCATACAGGGTGAGCAGTTCCATGACTGTAAGCCCCGGAGGGAGCGCACATTCCTGGAGAACGAGTCCCACCCTTGAGCGGAATGCGCTTCCCGCTCGCCAGGGATCCATCCCAAGCACCGAGACGCTGCCACTGTCGCGTCTCCTGTACCCCTCAAGGATCTCCACTGTAGTGGTCTTGCCAGCTCCGTTTGGGCCAAGCAGTGCTACGACTTCGCCCTCGCCCACGTGAAGGCTGATGCCTGCTACAGCCTCAATGTCGCCATACGACTTCCTGACGCTGTCAACTTCAATGATGTCCATACTCACTGCGCTCGCACACTTATCTGGACGGAACGATTCTCCCTCACCCAGCATAGCAACCAGCAGTCAATCGACGCTTTCGGGGCTTCCAGTGTGCTCGTCGAACTCGGATTTGACTCCGTACTGGTCGAGAAGTCGAGTAACCTCATCAACAGTGAGTGGACGGGAAAAGAAAAATCCCTGGTAGACATCCGCCCCCTCGTGATCGAGCCTGGCAATGTGCTCCTCGTTTTCAACACCCTCCGCCACTATGCGGAGATCCAGAGCCTTCCCCAATGCGATGAGTCCCCGGAGAAGCGCGTTGGGATCCTTCGCATGCGACGTGGAGCGAAGGAATATGCGGTCAAGTTTGATGGTGCTCACCTGGAGCTGATCGAGGTATGCGAGACATGAATATCCTGTACCGAAATCATCCAGCGCAACGGAGATACCTGCCTTGGCGAGAGACTGGAGGACTTCCGTGGCGGATTCCATGTCCTCCATGACAGCGCTCTCCGTGAGTTCCAGTTCAAGGAATCGTGGATCTGTGTCCGTTGTCGCGAGCACCGCGAACACATCATGCACAAATGTTGGATGTCCAAGCTGCCGTGGAGAGATGTTCACCGCAATATGAAACGGTGGATACCCCTGGTCACGCCACCGTTTCCCCTGGAGAAGGGATTCACGGAGAATGTGCAGCCCCAACGTCCGGATGAGTCCCGTCCCTTCCGCAATGGGAATGAAGACTGTTGGGCTGATCTCCCCAAGACGAGGATGGAACCACCGTGCAAGCGCCTCCACTCCGACTATCTCACGCGTGACCGCATCCACCTGTGCCTGGTATACGACAACAATCTCTCCACGTTCAATGGCTCCGTGCAGCTCCTGCTCAAGAACGACCTGTTCCTCAATCTGTCTTCCAAGAGCTTCCGAAAAGGAGACGATGTGGTCGCCACGGAGCGTCTTCGCAACATCGACTGCGACACTCACATGCTGCATGAGGTCATCAGCACGGGCTCCATCATGGGGCGCAACGGACAGGCCAATGCGCGTGTGCAGATGGAACGATCGTCCGTCGATGTGGTAGGGGGAATGGATGTGTTCCGCAATATGGCGGGCTGCAGCTTCCACCTCCTCTTTCGTGCGAATGCCCGTGACAGCAATAGTGAACTCGTCACCTCCCCATCTCGCGATGATGTCGTTGCCACGGCATCTCTTGATGCGCTGGGCAACCTCGAAGAGGAGGGAATCTCCAATCTCGCGTCCAGCAGTCTCGTCTATCGAACGGAACCTGTCAATGTTGAGGAGGATGACGCCCACAATCTCTTCGCGTTCTATTGCACTGCGGATGAGTGTATCCACCATGCTGCGGAATGTCACACCATTCATGAGACCCGTGAGCGGATCGTGCACTGTCTCGTAGTCGATCCGCGCCACAAGGAGATCCCTCTCCTTGATCCAGTGTGTGACATCAATCCCGACTGCCCTCCATCTGAACGGCTCGTGGTCAGTCTCATGCTGCGCTGTGAATGTCCAGGCAATAATGCGCTGCTGCCCATTGGGAGTAATGATCGGAGCTTCCACATAGTGCGGCTCATTTCGAACGTTCACAATGAGTCCGAACCGCTGTGCAACAGTCATGCGGACATTTGTTGGGACCAGCGCATCGTACCAGACCTTTCCAACAACCATCTTGAGGTCCCAGCCTCCCAGGCGAAGAAGGTGCTCGTTGGCGTGCTCAATGACGCCAACCTCATCAACGATCATCGTTGCGACTTCACCGTGCACTTCCTGCTCATAGCCTGATGGCATCGTGTGAACCTTCTTCATGAGCTGTGATCTCTGGTATGACCTCTATACATATGCTGGATGCGGAGTACCACCGGGGAACTGACTGCGTTCTTCCCTGCGGGGGTGGCGGCTATCCCCAGATGGTCCCAGCGTGTCACGTATCCGAGGTGCTGGAAAGCGTGTGACGACATCGCCACACGATCGTGACATATTACAGTTCATTGACGATTGTTGCCATGAAGGGGCTGCCCACCTATCATTGCGCTAGGCCCACGAAAGCCTCGCATATGGGGCACACCCACAGGGAGAAGAGCATTCGTGTCTCTTAACGATCAGTTCTTGAGGAGTCTGAGAGATAGCTGGTCCCAGATTGCACGCACGCAGACTGAGAATCTCGATGGCTTTCCCGCATTCCTGGACAGGGAAATTGACAAGTGCGTGAAGACACAGCATCTCGATGAGGAACATTTGACAGATGTTGTGAGCCATGCCCAGAAGTACCTCGAGGATCATGGAGAGCACGGAAAGGCAATCAGCGTGAGTAAGGCGCTGCTGAAGTCGCTCTTTGAATACCTCCTTGCCATTGATGCCCTTTCAGCGGACGAGCATGCGCCAGGCAGCTCCGAGATGATCGGAATCGAGGAAACCCTCTCGCGGGAATCCCCCCCCATTCCCCCTCCACCACCCGCTCCAGTCGCACCTGAACCCGCACCACTTCCCAAGCTCAATGCAGCTTCAGCTGGAGAGGAGATGTCCCCTCCAGCTGAAGACCAGCTTGTAAGCCTTCGCAATGGATTCCATCTTTCCCATCCCAATGACCTTGATGTTCCCATCGGAAGCGACGAGGTAATCGGGGTGGCAGAGACAACAGGAAAGGCGACTGCTCCCCACAAGGAGCCATCCACTGAGCCTGCACAGGTGCCTGACGCACCTTCTGGTTCATCCAAGGCTGCAACTGTGGCGACTGACAGCACTTCCGGCTTGGAGAGTCCGTGGAACATTCGTTCATACGATGGCAAGCTCGAATCTGTCCATGAGCTTAAGGAACGGGAGCTTGCTGCGGACGAGCAGGCGGCCATGCATGGGCTTCGCAGCGAGATTGAGAAGCACATCCAGCAGAAGCACTGCGACATGGCAGCATCAATTCTCCAGCATGTGGCTCTCCAGACAGGTGGAACCCAGGTTGCAGAGCTTGCACTTGATACAGGAGACCGCTGCCGGGCACTCAAGAAGAAGCATGCTGCTCTGAACTGCTATCTTGCTGCCATGAAGGCAGATCCGCTGCATCTTCCCGCCCTCTCCCGGCTCGCCGACGCGTGCATCGACTACCAGGACATGAACACTGCAGTCAGCTACCTTGAGCGTGCTGCGCACATCATGCGCCTCAGGGGGGACACACAGGAAGCGCTCCGCATGTACCGCAAGATATCCACACTTGCCCCGCACCGCGAGGACATTCTTGAGCTTCTCATGAAGGCGCGAACAACAGGCAGACTGGAATGATTAATGGGGTCAACCTACATTTAAAACACACACTCCTGTACAGTACGTATTGGTGCCTGTCGAACTGCGGCAGGTCAGCAGAAGAACGAGATTGATTCAGCACCACAACACTCATCGACGGAGGAAGCAGAGTGAGTATTCCAGCGAACAAGTCCAACTCTAAGGTGTTCCTGATATTGGGGGTGCTGTGCGCAGTCATTGCTGCTGCCTTGATCTGGTACGCCGTGTCCCAGGGTTCTGGCAGCAAATACGGTCCCTCCGTGAACGTTCTCGTCGCATCCCAGACCATCTCCGCAGGTGCAAACGTCACTAGCCAGCAGGTGACTGTCACAAGCGAGCCACAGTCGCTCGTCCCGGCGGACGCCCTCACGGATCCTTCCCAAATCGTGGGCAAGGCACTCGTGTCCAACGCGAGCGCACACACAATTCTCACGCAGAGCATGATCCTCAGCAGCTCCAACCAGTCTGCTGCGGTCTCCGGCACCACTGCCTGCCAGAACATTCCTCAGATTCTTCCCAAAGGCACAGTCGCACTTGCCATTCCTGCAGGTGGTCAGGGCCAGGGCAACCTCACAGGTGTCAGTGCAGATCTCATGAGCGTGGGGTACTACATCCAGCCAGGTGACCACATCGACATCATTGCCGATGATGGCCATGGCAATGTCCGCTACCTCTTCCAGGACATCAAGGTTCTGTGCGTGGGCGTACAGGGCAGTGGAACAGCTGCTCCATCCGTCTATATCGTTCAGGTCCAGCGTGGCGTTGCGGAGCAGCTCACGTGGATCGTCACCCACACGGGAAATGCTGCAACGAACACCTATTTCCCCATCGAAATCAAGTACGTGCTCAGGCCAGCCTCTGAGTATGGGACACCCACAAAGCCGAACTACGAGGGCTCCACGCCCGCCAACTCGACTGTGCCACAGGTGACTGATCCTCCTGTCACCCCAACACAGATCCAGCAGATGTTCAGCAGTGGCCAGTAGGACTGGAAAGGATTCAGCATGTTGCATGACGCAATGATCTGCATGTTCGTGGGAGCAGTGACAGTCCAGCCCCTTGCTGTGCTGAGCGCGCTGCTCGCGTTCATTGCAATCATGTCGATCACTGCATTCTTCATTTCACGCGGTTCTCGGGGAGATGATGTCCTCAGCAGGCTCAGCCGCTTCAGTGGGGATCAGGCGTCCTCGTCCTCAGGCTCACTTGAGGGCGAGGACGAGCGCAACCGTTCCCCTCTTACGGGCCTGTTCCGCAGTCTGAACAAGGCCCTCTCCCGGACCACTGCAACATCGAAGCTCACAGAACAGCTTTCACGGGCGGATCTCCGAATCAAGCCGGCTGAATGGCTGACTCTTGTCCTCATACTTGGCGCTGCAGTCGGACTCATCTTCACAGTCCGCGTAGGGAATATCCTCCCCCTGCCGATCGGCATCATCGTTGCACTCATCGGCAGCCAGATCTTTCTCCGGATCCGACAGTCACACCGTCTCTCCGCATTCAACAGGCAGCTTGGTGACACCATGATGCTTCTCAGCAATGCGCTCCGCGCCGGCTACTCCTTCACGCAGGCTGTGAGCACAGTCGCCCAGTCATCTTCTCCACCGATCGGGGATGAATTCGCACGCGCTACACGGGAGATCGCGCTTGGCATCAATGTCGACGATGCGCTCCAGCACATGGTGGAACGCAACCAGTCCGAGGATTTCGACCTCATGGTCACTGCAGTGCAGATTCAGCGCGTCGTAGGTGGAAACCTTGCTGAGATTCTCGACACCATTGCGTTCACCATAAGGGAGCGTGTGCGCATTGAAGGCGAAATCAGGACGCTCACTGCACAGGCCCGAACGTCTGGCTACATCATCACAGGCCTTCCCATCGGCGTCGCAGTGCTCCTGTATTTCATCGAACCAACGTATTTCCTGCCTCTTGTCACAACCACATTCGGCTGGATTCTCAGTGGCATTTCCGTATTCGCGATTCTTGTTGGATTTGGCATCATCCAGCGCATTGTCAAGATTGAGGTGTAGGGACCATGGCACTTCTTGCTGCACTTGTTGCCGGAGTCGCGATTTTCCTCATCGTACTTGGACTTGGAGCGAACCTGCACCAGGGCACCCAGTCGGACATCATCGAAGCGCGGCTGGCCCAGTTCAATGCGAGTGGCAGAGTTGTCACAAACCTCTCCGAGGTTGAGCTTTCCCTGTCCTTCTTCGACCGGGTGATCCGTCCCCCTCTGGAACGGCTCGCAAACTGGACAGCCCGAGTCACTCCCGCAGCAAGACAGTCCATTCTTGAAGACAGGCTCATCCTCGCTGGCAGGCCAGCAGGACTCAATGCGGCAAGCTTCTTCGTGCTTCAGATGATCTCATTTGTCGTGCTGGCAGTTGTCGGGCTCCTGCTTTCCATCTGGCTTACAGCCTCGACGTACGGTTTCACCCTCGTGATAGTGGGAACTCTCTTCTTCGCCATTCTCGGCTATCTCCTTCCCACACTCATCCTGAATATCGCAGTGAACAGGCATAAGCACGAACTCATCATTGCCCTCCCAAGTGCGCTCGATCTTCTCACCATCAGTGTTGAAGCAGGACTCGGTTTTGATGCAGCACTCACCCGCGTCACAGACAAATACCACAACGTGCTCTCCAACGAGTTTGCACGCGTCCTTTCGGAGATTCGCCTTGGACGTCCCCGCCATGAAGCGCTCAGCGACATGGGCATGCGTTCAAATGTGGAAGAACTCAACACCTTCATCCAGGCAGTTGTCCAATCAGAACAGCTTGGTGTCGGCATCGCAAACGTGCTACGCATCCAGTCTGAGGAGATACGGCGCAGAAGGCGGCAGCGAGCTGAAGAAGCTGGACAGAAGGCTCCACTGAAGATGTTGTTCCCCATGGTTTTCTGCATCTTCCCCACACTCTTTGTTGTGCTGCTTGGCCCTGCAATCATCAAAGTGTTTGGTGAGTTCAGCCACTAGCAGGCAAGCGGGACTCCTACCAAGTCCTGCGAACAGCCATCTCCGCCTGGAGTCTAGAGGAATCTCAGCGTGAGGAATCGTGGGGCCGAAGCTTGACCAGCTTGTAACGCTGCGCTCTCCTGCTCTGTATCTGCTCCATGAGCTGGAGTGCTGGCACCTGCCCGACCACAGTGTCCTTGAGCACATGCTCCCCTTCCTTGCACAGAGCATCCATCTTCCGCGAAACGTCAACGCCACTCTTCCAGGCTTCCATCATCCGGGCGACGAGATCCCACAGGTGCAGGACCGGTTCAGGATCGATGGGATCGAGACCGTGGATATACCCAATCTCGAAGTCATCTGAGCCTCCCTCAGTGCCCCACAGCACGAGAAAACACCGGGAGCAGAGATTGCCCCTGCTCGTTTCCACCCACCATTGCCGTGCACCCTGGCGCGTGGTCAGCAGAAATCCGCAGCGCTTGCAGGCAAGCTCAAAGTCGTGATCACTGTCCGGACCGCCAGTCTCGTGGCCGTGGAGTGACGAATTGTCCTCCTCGGGCACGAGAAACTGAGGCAGCTTATGCTGCGAAGAACCTTCCTTGTCACTCACGTGCACACTCCTCCCCGGTACAGTTGCTAATCGTCAGCCTTGCCATCCACAGGCGCATCAGCGAGATACGGCTCAGACTCCCCATCGTGCTGCGCCTCCAGCGCATCAAGCGTGTTCTGCAGCAGCACAACATATCGCGTTCTCCACCGATCCCTCAGGACGGGATGGGATTTGAACACGGCTGGCGTGATGTCTGTCTTCTTGAGAGCGTAGGACTCCAGAAGTTCATTCACCTCATCCCAGAACTCCTGGAGATTGAGATCCCTGATGAGCTGCAGCGCGATTTCAATGCGTTCAGGGCTGCGTGACTGGAGCCAAGCACGGACAGCGTCTTCCACTCCGTCTGGGTTCTCCCGCCTCAACTGGTCTGCATACGTGACAAGCTCACTCCCCAAAGAGTCATGCACATCCTCCCAACGCCTCTCGAAGTACACCATGATGGCATCGTATGCAGCCTCATAGGCCAAGCTTGCGCCAACAGCAGGAATTGCGCGTGACAGGAGCAGTTTCTCAAAGGGAGTCAGCTCCAGATATGCGAGCCGCTGTTCAGAGACTGAGATGAGCCATGGGGTGCCATCCTCACGGAACAGACAAAGATTTGCCGGAAGTTCTGGATGCTGCCATGCATACAGTCGGTCTACAGCCTCAAGGAACACGGGAAGCGACTTCCTGTTGAACGCGTAGCGTGCTGTTGCACTCTTGGTGTCACCATGGCGGAATTCCGCCAGCTTCTCAATGATCTCCTTCGCATGGGCATCGGGCGTTCCAGGCAGCTGAAGCACTGCCATGGTGCACTTCGATGCAGCCGTATCCAGCAGTGCACGGTACTCGTCTCCTGCGGGCTCATCAATGAGGTCATACGTCCGTCGACCGGAAATGTCCGTGCTTGAAAGACGCGAGTTCCCTGAAGGCATCCTGGCTCCTGTAACCACACTGAACACATGCAGTGTTCACCTTGTAGTGATGGTACCACGTTGGAATTTCCCGCACAGTGCCTGTACTCACATTTCCACAGTAGGTGATATGCTACGACATCATGAGTTCCCTTGCAGCAAACACCACGATCAACCAGTTGCTCATCGATTTCGGCATCGTCTTCTTTGTAGCAGCCAACACCTTCCTAGGCTGGCGATACGGCTTTGTCCGACGCCTGTTCGTCCTCCTTGGACTGTATGTGGCAGTATTTGCTGCTGGCCATATCGGTTCAGGAATGGGCAACCTGTTCCACACTGCAGCCATCTACCAGTCGGGTGTTGGCTATCTGGTCGTCTTCCTTGTCCTCACGTTAGGGTTCGAACTCCTCGGATTCCTGTACAGCGAAAAGATACGCGGCATTGCAGAGTTCGCGCTGGATGACTGGGTGGGAGCTGCTGCTGGATTCCTCATCGGCTTGCTCGAATGTGGCTACCTGGTACTCATCGCACTCTCCGTGGGGAGCGTGAGCATCTTTGCAAATACAGGTGTGCCCGTTGACCACGCCCAGCTCAGTCAGACCATCAGCTCTTCGCTCCTTGGAAGCGCAGTTGTCTTCATCGAACCTGCAGTCCGTGCCCTGCTCGGACCCGTGATGCAGCTCACTTCAGCAGGATATCTCACGCTCAACTGAGGCAAGCAGCCCCTCTCCACACAATGAGTTCAGCACTGGCGTCGTACAGGGCAATGTCCTGATGCTCATGGTAGCCGCCACGCCAGTGAACGGCCATGCCGTCCATGGGCAAGCTTGGGGGGAACCTACATTCCCGAGCCTGCACCCTCATCAAGCTGACCTGCTGCCTGGGACCCTGCTGCTGATGGCTGCAGGAACGAGCGGATGACTGATCCCAGCGCACCCAGTGTGAACGGTTTGGTGATATGCTTGCTGGCTCCAGCACGCTGTGCCCTCGCGACATCCTCGTCGCTGGACAGCGCAGTGAACATGAGAACGGGAAGATCCTTTGTGACAGGATTCTGCCGGATGTGCTCGCATACCTGGATGCCATCCATGCCTGGCATCATCACATCAAGGATGACAAGATCAGGAGTCGTTCCTGCGAGAACTTCAAGGGCTTCCTCACCACTGGACGCAGTCACGACATCATAGTTCTCGATGCCGCCAAGGTACACTGACACAACATGCAGCAATCGTGGATCGTCGTCAACAACGAGTATCCGCTTTCGTTGCTCGTCACTCATCTTTTCCAGATTGCCTCCATGAACTCCGGGGATTGGCTCTCGTTGCACTCCACTGGAGCGTCAGACACTTTCCAGCATACATGACGGGTAACCCGGACGTTTGGGTTTTGCACATTCGCAACATGCAGGGGGCCTTCCACGTGCCTCATGCGTGCTCGAACCGGTTTCGGAGTTCACGTTCCCGGGCAATGCCCCGTGACACGTATCCGATGATCTTGTCATGAAATTCCTTCCGCCGCTGGGCATCAACCTCTGGACGGATGGGACGCTGGAGGAGACGCTGTCCGATCCAGGGAGGAATTGCCCGATACACGGACGTCTGGTTCACCTTGATGATGACCTCTGCATCGAGTTCCTCTTCGACAGCAATGCTTATCCGGTAGATCATTCCCGTGTGCTCGACAAGCTTCCAGACACGCTCCCAGACTCGGCTTCTGTCCATTCCGCTGTAGGTGATGATGAGGGGATCCACCACCACTTCACCACCGTTCAGGGCCTGCGCCTCGTGAACGAGGAGTGACCTGATGTCCGCATCGCAGTCATCCGCCACCCAGTTTGCGAGTGACGGAGCACGATTTTCGAGATCCGGAAGCGGCTGGGCATGGCCACTTCCCGCGACATGCTTGGGTATGGCCGCAATGATGCCGGCATGCCTGCGACAGTACACATGTCCATCCACAATGATCCGATGTGCTGGACACCATGCAGTTGTGCACGCGCGCCCTCGGCGATCCACATATTCACACGAAAGTCCTGTCCGCGCTGCGCAGTGTGCAAAGGAACAGGGAGCACTTCCCTCCTGGAGCGCAATTCCCTGCTGCCCATCTTTCGCTTCTCGCCGCTTGCCAAACATGTCCGTTCCCAATGAGTCAAATCATGCACGCATGTCTTGGTTGGATCTGTTCCATTGTTGCACGGAACGAAGCGGGTGACGCATCACCACACAAATGGAATGAGACGATACCTCGTCCGCTTCATGAAACTCCTGTATGCGGGGAAGGTAGCAGCAAGCAGCTGCTCCTCGGCCAGAATGCGCACCACTGCAAGGATGATGACAAGTCCCTCGCAAATGACGAGCAGCAGTATGGGATTGGAAAGGAGCAGGGATATCTCGAACAGCGCCTCCGAGAAGTACAGTGGGTGCCTCAGTATCCGATACGGTCCAGCTGTCGCAACGGTGCGGGCTTCGGGTGTGAGGCTGAAGCCACTCCGGAGAATGAGAAGCGCCCAAAGTTGCACGACACTCGCAATGAGAATGCCACCCGCAGCCACGAGCTTGAGCGTCAGCGAAGGATGAAAGAATGGCACACCACGTGGAACGACAGCACCAAGGAAAATGAGAACGAACGTATCGACAATGGCAATCATGCGGATGAGTGCCCTCTCATCCTTCGCCTTGGGACGGGCATGGACAAGGTAGATGCCCACAGGAGCTATGGAGAACGCTGCATAGAGCACAGCAATGAAAACGGAAAGCATGCTTCCAGCTGCTGGCTTGCGGAATGCAGTGGCAGTGAGACCAACAGTGTTCTCCACCTGAAGCACTGCGAAATAGCCAAACACGAGAAGGGGGACAATCTTGCCAAACAGCATGAACCGCCAGGTCGCCATGTGCCATGGACCCACCTGCGAAGCTGGAGCAGCATCATGCGCTCCCTGCTGCTCTTCATCCCCCCCAGCAGTTCCCACAGCCACGTCGCCTTCTCCTCACCATGCTCCAAGCTGGCATGCCATCCACTGTCCACCTCGCAATTCTACCCCGCATTCCCCAATTCGCCGTACGATGCGTTGCGCTGCACTGTGGAATGCAAAAACATTGCCACAATCGTGGGAGCATGCGAGACTGTTACACGTGTGTCACTTTTCCACCACAACAACACGCCTGCAATACCGCATAGTAGTGGGAGGCGCATAGCTGTTCCCGGACGCTCTGAGGCCCAAAGTTCGTACCATTAGCGTTAGATGTATATGAAACTGAAAAGTGAAAGGAGGTGAAAGAAGACATGCTGAGCTCTCTGTATCTCAAGCTGCGCGAGAAGCTTCATCGCGAAGTAGTTCCTGAAGAGGAAGATGGCGAGAAAGGTCAGGGTATGGTCGAGTACGCTCTTATCCTGGTTCTCATCGCAGTTGTCGTTATCGTCATTCTTAGCATTGTTGGAAAGCAGGTCAACAACGTGTTCTCCAACATCAGTAACGGCCTCAACAAGTAATTCTTGTTGCATTATCTTCGTTACTTGAAAGGAGTCGCTCTCTGGAGCGGCTCCTTTCCCGTATTCTCAAAGAGGTCCTGTGACCACATTGTCAGTGCCAACCGCGCAGGAATAGCAGAAATCCCCTAGAATAGGTATCGATCCCTGCATTAGCTCAGGGACACACTGTTTGGACCCTATGGAAGAAAACCAGGTATCTCCGCCAAGCTCAATACGCCTCCTGATTGCTGCCGAAATCGCTCGCACGATTTCGTATCTACATTCAGGCCTGAACAGTGCGGGAATCGAGATATGTGGTGTTGCGCGCCGTCCATCAACCCTGTTCGAAGAGCTTGAGAGAACCCACCCAGATGTCATCCTCATCAATGAGCATTTTGGAAATGTCGACCTGCTTGCGACGATAGACGAGACAGCATCCATTGTTCCAGAAGCGAAGGTGATCATTCTCTCCACAAACCCATCAACTTCGACCATCTCCCAAACCTCCAGACCCTCGATTTCCGCAGTCATTGATGCCACGACGAGTGTCGAAGAGATTGTGTCCCTCATACAGCATGTCTGTGGACGCACTGTGGAAGCCCCCCAGGAGGAGGAGGAGCCAATCCAGCCTGTTGCTCCCCGCCGAAGCAAAAAGAAGGAAGGCAAGGCTGAAGTCTTCATGGTCTTCTCTGGCAAGGGTGGTGTGGGAAAGTCCCTCATTGCAACCAATCTCGCTGCTGCCCTGTCCGAGCAGTCCCAGGCGCGAGTGGGCCTCATTGACCTTGATCTGCAGTTTGGGGATATCGGACTTCTTGTCGGGATTGCCTCGCATCCACATCACATTGACGCGCTCGCCCAGCAGCCTGAGCTGGATGCGGAATACATCGATGACACTCTCGCGAACGGACCTGCTGCCCTCAAGGTGCTGCTTTCCCCAACCAGCCCTGAACTCGCGGATCTTGTGATGACTTCAGACATCCGCACGATCATCCACGAAATGGCGAAGATGTTCGACTACATCGTCATCGATGGATCATCCCATCTTGAGGAGCGTCTCCTTGAGGCGATTGAGCTCTCGGACGCCCTCATCATTGTGACTTCCCACAACGTCACCTCCATCAAGAACACGAAGATAACCCTCAGGCTTCTCCAGTCACTTGGGGTCCCCCAGGACAAAATTCTACTGGTGCTCAACCAGACGGCCCAGAAGGTCCAGTTCAACAAGGATGCCATTGAATCGAGCCTCCGCTACCAGGCAGTCGCCAACCTTCCGTATGATCCCAAAACCGTTGACGACTCCATCGACAATGGGAGTCCATTTGTTCTCGTCTCCCAGAAGGCAGAGATCACAAAATCCTTCAAGGCCCTCACTGACTACTTCCTCAGCGATGATGTGGCTCCTGAGGAAGGCAAGGAATCGGCCAGTTCATCGAAGCGCCGTCGCTTTGCCTTCGGCAAGTGATGGCACATTGTAACGATGGTGTTACTCAATCTGCATCACCTTGTCGTATGGATTGCCCTCCCCTCTCATCTATCATTGGTATGAGGGTACAGCAGCGTGCTGGACTGGGAGTACAATCACATCACTGAATGTGAACGAGGAACTGCTTGACGAATGATCCGCATCCTATTCGCTGACGAGAGCCAGCACATCACGAGCAATGTCATGAAGCGCCTCGAGCGTGAGGATGGCATTGCCCTCTGCGGAACTGCCAGGGACGGTGAATTTGCATTTCAGGAAGCAATCCGCCTGAAGCCGGATGTCGCTGTCATTGATGCCTCTCTGCCTGGGATGGATGGACTGCAGACAACTGAGCTCCTCTCACAGCACCTTCCGTATACTGGCATCATTCTCACTTCGCTTGACAGCGAGAACGATGCGTACCGGCAGGCCATGTATGTCGGAGCCAGGGAATTCCTTCAGAAGCCCTACCGTGGGGACGATCTCATTGCGGCAGTCAGGCGTGTCTTCGAGTTTGAGCAAAAGAGGCAGACCATCTCCCAGTCGAGCAGTGCGCTCCATGATGCACAGGCACAGGGAGCTGCACAAACGAAGAATGGCGCGCTTATCACTGTTCTCTCCGGCCAGGGAGGAAGCGGAAAGTCACTGATAGCCACAAACCTTGCCATCGATCTCAAGCGACTCACGAATGATCGGGTAATACTGCTTGATCTGTCCCTCCAGTTCGGGGACATTGGCGCACTGCTCAATCTTCCTTCCCAGAGAACCATCGTGGACCTAGCGACCAATGATGCTGTGACGGACATGGAGTCCATTGAGCAGGCGATTGTCAAGGGACCTGAGGGCATCGATGTCCTCCTTGCCCCACTGAGTCCTGAGCAGGCAGACTATGTCACCACATCCCATCTCAGGGTGCTCATTGAAAACCTCAGACAGGAGTACCCCTATCTTGTGGCTGACACAGCCTCCTATCTGAGCGAAGTGACTCTCGATGCAATAGAAATGTCTGATTTCCGTGTGGTGGTTTTCGATCCCTCGCTTACAGGAACGAAGAATGCGCATCTCTTCATGCAGGTCCTCAATGTTCTCAATGTGGATCCTGAGACCGTCACGCTTGTGATGAACTACAGGGAGACTGGGCCAGGTCTTGACCAGGCAGGCATTGAGGGATTCCTTCACATGTCCCCCCATGTAGTCATTCCGTACGATGGGGTGAATGTAAGCAAGTCACAGGTGACGTCAACTCCCATCACCATGCTCGCACCAGCTTCGCCCACTGCAGCAGCGATCAAGGGACTTGGCCAGCGGCTCACTGGCGAGGAAGAAGCTGTCCTTGAGGCAGCAAAGCAGGACACTGTAAAGAAGAAGCAGCGTCGCTTCTTCGGATTTGCGAAGTAGCAGACTGGAGACTGTTCACTTGCCTGCTGGTACAAGGCAGACTTACCACTCCTGTCAGTGGACTGAGTACTGCTTACTTTCCAAACAGCTTGCGCTGTTTCTTCTTGTCCTGCTGCGCGTTTCCTGCAGGAGCAGCAACTACAGAACGAAGATCCGCAGGGAGCACATATTCCACAAGCCTCATGTAGGCGCGGCTGATGTCCGTGTCCTCCTGCGACAGCACCACTGGCGTTGCCTTGAGTATTGATTCTCCGATCGCACGGGGCTCGTACGGTATGTCTGCTGCCACCGTGAACTGGAGATTCTTCTCAGTCAGTTCCCTCGTAATTCCTGTTGTTGAGTCCGTGTGGTTGAGCACAAGCACAATCGAGGAATCAGGAACATTGAGTGACCCGAGAACATTGAGCATGAGCTTCGTGTCCTTGAGCGAGGGAATGGATGCAGATGTGACAAGGACAATATGGTCTGCTGCCTCAACCACCTCCAGTGAAAGCTCCCCAAGGTGGCATGCAGTATCGAATATCACGTAGTCAAACCGCTCCTTGAGACGTGCAAGCAGTGACCGAAGATGGTCGATCTGCACAAGATCCGCAAGCTCTGGTGTGGGTGGTGAAAGGAGAAGCCGTATGCCTTCAGGACCCTCAAGAAGAATCTCATCAAGCACATCATCATCGAGAAGCTTGCCCTGCTCATTCTGGTTGAGCAGGTCGACAAAGGTCCTTGAGTGGTCGCTGTTGAGCATGATGCCAATGTCGCCAAACTGGAGGTCCAGATCTACGAGGATGACGGACTCTCCAGTCATCCTCCTGAGTCCACTTGCAAGGTTCATGGAGACAAGGCTCGTCCCCACTCCTCCCTTGCCACCTGCAGCGACTATGACCCTTCCCCTGTTCCGTTCCTTACGGACAGACCCTTCTGCCCCCCCCAGATCCGATTCGCGGACCAGGCCCGTCTTCTTCTGTTCCAGCTGATGCACTCTCCTCACAGCAGCAACAAGCTCGTCATAGCTGAACGGCTTGATGAGGAACTCCCTTGCGCCCGCCTGCATGGCACGTCGCAGATAGTCGCGCTCGCCTTGCACGGACATGATGATTACTGGTGTCGCAGGAAGGATCTGGGCAAGCTTCTCTGTTGCCTGGATACCATCCATGACTGGCATGTTGATGTCCATGAGCACAACATCGGGATTGAGCTTCTGCGCAGCATCCACAGCTGCCTGCCCGTTGTCAGCAGTCCCACAGACCTCGATGTCTGTCTCGAAGCCGAGGAGCTTCCTCAGATGCTCGCGTGTGCTTTCTACATCATCGACAATGAGGAGTCGGATCATGGTGGGTTTTTCGGGATACTCCGTGTTTATGCGGTTGCGAGGCGGGACGACTGGACAGGATCAAGATGGACACCTGGTCCCATCGTGGCAGACAGCGTTACTGTCTTCACGTAGGTACCCTTCGCTGCCTGTGGCTTTGCCCGCACGATTGCTTCCATCAATGATGAAAGGTTTTCCCTCAACATCCCCTCTTCAAACGAAACGCGGCCAATTGGCGCATGAACAATGCCATACCGGTCTGCACGAAACTCGACCCGGCCGCCCTTGACATCCTTGATCGCCTTTGCAATGTCAAAGGTGACAGTTCCTGTCTTCGGGTTCGGCATCATGCCACGTGGACCGAGGATCTTGCCGAGACGCCCCACTGTGCCCATGACATCTGGCGTGGCAAGAACAACGTCAAATTCCATGAACCCTTCCTGGACTTTCTTCGCAAGATCTTCTCCGCCAACAATGTCAGCACCAGCCTCGCTCGCCTCGTGCGCTTTCTCGCCTGTGGCGAAGACCGCAATCCTCCGGACCTTTCCCGTTCCATGGGGAAGCACAACGGCACTCCTCACCATCTGGTCAGCATGGCGAGGATCGATCCCGAGCCGCACATGGGCCTCAACTGTCGCATCGAAGGTCGATGGAGAGGCGCTCTTGACGAGGGTCACTCCCGCAGCGGGTTCGTAGAGTCTGTCCCGCTCAATGCCTTCTGCAGCCTGCTGGTAGCGCTTTCCGTACCGGTGTGCCATTGTGCACGTCCTCCTGTGGTTCAGACGAGAGGAGCTCTCTCTCCCACTGTGTTGCTGATGTGTCTGTCCTGTCAGTTTTCTGAAACGGTGATTCCCATCGAACGGGCTGTCCCTGCTATGACCTTCATTGCCTGGTCAAGTGAAGTGGCATTGAGATCTGGCATCTTGATTTCCGCAATTTCGCGCAGCTGCTTCTGCGTGATGGAGGCAACCTTTGTCCTGTTGGGAGTGGCAGATCCCCGTTCCACGCCAGCAGCCTTCTTGAGCAGCTCTGCCGCAGGGGGAGTCTTGAGGATGAATGTGAACGAACGATCCTCGAAGATGGTGATCTCTGCCGGCACAACTCCTGCACGGGATCCCGTCTGCTCATTGTAGGCGCGGCAGAAGCCCATGATGTCGATGCCATGCGGGCCGAGCGCTGTGCCAACTGGAGGTGCTGGTGTGGCCTTGCCCGCCTGGATCTGAAGCCGTACGACTGTCTTGACCTTCTTCTTTCCCATGTGCCTTGTCCCCTTCCGAACCTAGTGAATCCGCTCTACCTGGAGAAGATCAAGCTCGACTGGGGTTTCCCGGCCGAACATGTTCACGAGAACCTTGAGCTTGCCCTTTTCCATATTGATCTCAACAACCTTTCCGTTGAAGTCCGTGAAGGGACCGTCAATGACATGGACGTTCTCCCCGACCTCGTACTCCACTGACACTTTGCTCGGCACTTCTTCCTTGAGCTGCTTCTGTATGCCCTTTACTTCATGTTCCTGGAGCGGAATGGGGGTGTTGCCTGTCCCAACAAACGAGGTGACACCTGGAGTGTTGCGCACAACGGACCACGCCTCGTCGGACATAATCATCCGCACAAGGATGTATCCGGGAAACACTTTCCGGGGCACCTTGCGCCTCTGTCCATCCTTGATCTCGATAACGTCTTCAACCGGCACGAGAACGTCAAAGATCCTGTCGTGCATGTCCATCGACTCGATCCGCTTGATGAGATTGGTGCGCACCTTCTCCTCACTTCCGGAGTAGGCGTTGATGACGTACCAATGCGGTTCGCTGTCAGTATGTGTGCTGTCCATCCTTCGTTACCTGTGTCTTCCTTAGTCCTCGTGTGGATTCCCGATGTACGCTAGCTATGGCTTCGCAGTTGGAGTTGCAGCCGGAGCCGCTGTCGTAGTCGGGACGACAGTTGGAACCGGTGTTTGGGTCACTCCCACATTCGGTGTGGGCGTTGCCGATGTCTGTGTCGTCTTCACTGAGGTGTAAATGGGTTTGACGAGATTTGTCAGAATCTCATCGACACCTCCAATGACTACCGTAAAAAGTATAACTGTTACGACAACCACTCCGGTGAGTCGCATGAGCTCATCCATCGATGGCCAGACCACCTTGCGTGTCTCGTCAATGATTCCCTTGATGAGGCCCGACTGGACAAACTGGGCTGCCATCTGCTCCCGGTTCTGCTTGTTGAGTGCGCGGGAAGTTCTCGACATTACCGCATATCCCCTTCAGCGCAGAACAGCATCAGCATCGAGCAGGGGCGGCACGACTCGAACGCGCGACCCTCGGTTTTGGAGACCGATGCTCTACCAACTGAGCTACGCCCCTGTGTTGCCATCATCGTTCATTGTGCCTTTAAGATACGTTGGGAGACCCGAATTGGACTCCTACTTCGTCTCACGATGTGCAGTGTGACTGCGGCACCGCGAGCAGTACTTCTGGAGCTCCATGCGGTCCGGGTCGTTGCGCTTGTTTTTCACAGTGGTGTAGTTGCGCTCTTTGCACACTGAGCACTGCAATGTGATGATTGAACTTTTCGCCTTCGAAGAAGCCACGATTCACCTCTTAGAACAGATCGCTGTCCAGCACTCGATGTCTGATGCGGAATCAGCTGTACGAACAAGTCTAGCAAACCCGGTTCCCCCTGTGACGCCGCAGAGTGACCCACCTGTCCCATATCATTGTGAATGTCAATCCGGAGTGTGTTACGCTCTTCCCGGATTCGTCTAGCAAACCCGAGGTGCAGCATGGAAGAGATCTACCACGTAGCCGATTTCGAGTCGAAGTTCAATGATGCCGTCAAGCGGTTCCAGGATGCTGGATGGACCCAGGAAGAGTCCGAGGTGTTCTCGTACACGAATGCCACGTGCGTGATCCGGGCGCACATGCACCTTGGAGACGAGGCCATGACCGTTGTCCTCACCGACACCAATGACCATACGTCAACGGAACGGCCCCACGAGTCCGAGGTCCGAATCGAGTATGGTGCGAAGCTCGATGCTGCCATCGATGCGCTCATTGCCCACAAGGACTCCCTTGGCATCTCAACCACTGATGCCTTCTTTCAGGAGGTCCGTAGGAGCTTTCCTGACACGATCGAGTTCGTCGACCGCTAGGACCAGTCCGCAGCAAACCCCATAATTCCTTGACAGGATGAGAATGTTCCGGCTGCTCGCACCTCTTGCTCTTGGCGTGATTCTTGCAGGGTGTGGCCTTGCGCCGCATGGCACCTCAACCTCCCGCACCGAATCTGCAGATGTCGCTGCCACCGCAAGCTCCCAGGGTGTCACCTTCTCGAATGCAACTCAGCACTATGTCTGGGTTTCCTTCACGCTCCAGAACTGCCACAATGTGAGTCCTGCAAACGCATGCACTTCACGCTACTGGTACAAGACCATCTCACTTTCACCGCGGTCACAGCAGGAGGCAGTCGCACGATGCGCTTTTGACTCTGGCAGCAGCAGCTCCGCGACTCTTTCCTACACTATCCAATGGGTGGCATACGTCGACACGAGTGCTGGCAACCTGTACCAGCCCCCGAACGCTCCTCCGTATTCCCGTCATGTTGGCCATTTCACCCACGTCAACCAGAACAGTGCCTATTCGCTCCTAGAGACCTGTCTCAATGCTGGACTGTAGCCCCCCCACAGCAGTCCATGAAGGAGCAGCCGCGTGAGTCCCTTTCACATCCTGGCCACTCGCATTCCACATCCTGGAGCCCAAGGTGAGGATTGAACTCACGACCTACGCCTTACCAAGGCGTTGCTCTACCACTGAGCTACTTGGGCATGGGGAGGAGCTGCACTGCAGCGCACCTCTGCATTATTGTGCCACAAGGTCTGCACCCTGCCGGAGAGGACCTACTCGAGACCCGCTGCCTTAGGCAGTTGTGGCAGCTGCTCTCCAGCAGTGCGCACGCCACGCTTCGTGGCTGAAAGATCCCGTGCGATCCACTCTTTTGCAGTCTGGTATCCCTCGGTGTAGAGCTTCTCGCACTGTGCGGGCGAGATTTTGAAGTCCTGCTCGGATATTCCGAAGGTCGGAGGGGATATCGTATTCGCGACAACTTCCGGATCCTCCATGAGGCGGTTCTCGCGCGCCTTGCCTATGCCAGTGATGACTGCGAGGAGCTGCTTCACTCCTGCTGCGAATCCTTTGAGTTCCAGCGGAAGATACCGGGAAGGCGACTCGAGACGGATGCCAATGGTCCGTGCAGTGGGATCTGCTCGCTTGGCCACATCCCACGGATAGTTGTTGACGAGACCACCGTCATAGCAGGCCGAATGGTCCCCGGAAACAGGATCCGAGATGACGGCAGGCTGGAAGAAGGTAAGGATGGAGGTCGAAGCCCTTACAGCGCTCGCAATTGTCTGCTGTGACGGATCGAGATGGAACTGGCTGTAGTCCCTGGGGAGCACTGTCTCCAGCTGACGGTCCGCATCAAAGGTGACCATTGCAAGAGGACTCGCCTCTCCCTTCTCGATCTTGGCTGCAAGATCTCCGAATGTGTGGACTCCAGCATGCTCCTGGAGCTTCTCGTCGATCCAGTTCTCAAGGAAGTCCCCCTTGTAACTTCCGCCGTACCAGAACCAAGAGAGCACACGGCCAGCAATGGGTATCCGTGCAAGCCACGAGTTTGGATCCATGACTTTCGGATACGGCAGTGTCGACACAAGCTCCTTGAGCGTCGCGTTGTCAACGCCACTTGCCACAAACGCTGCGACAATGGCGCCAACTGATGTGCCTGTAACGCTCGCGAATGAATATCCCGCATCACGCAGTGCGCAGACAGCACCAACCTCGGCTATACCGAGAACTCCCCCGCCCTGCAGCGTGAGGTTCACCCTCTTTGGAGAACCCTGTGCTGGTAGTACCTGCATGCACCTGCTCCACTGCTGTGGTGGCACCATGTCACCACAGATGCTCAATGACAACTATGGTGTAACACTACTCCTGGCTGCATTTGGTGGGCAAGACCACTCTGCCCTGCCGGCCCTGTCTCCCCTTCCTGGTTGGGATGCTGGTCCCAGACAATAAGGAAGCACACAATGCCCCAGTGAAATCGTCATAATGCACGCATGGTAACAACAACTCTTCCCCTCTCTGATGTGCTGGTTGCCCTTCCAGCCCGCATTGACACTGTTGCTGCGGAAGAGAGGGCAGCTGCACTTGCGAAGCGTTCAATCAAGAAAGAGTCCAAGCTCTTTGCGCTAGACCTTGCGATCCGGTGCATGGACCTCACCACACTTGAAGGTGCCGACACGCCTGGGAAGGTGCACTCCATCTGCCTCAAGGCAATGCATCCAGCTCCGAACGATCCAGCAATCCCGTCTGTGGCAGCAGTCTGCGTGTACCCGAGCATGGTTTCCCATGCGAAGGAGGTTCTCAAGGGAAGTGGTGTCCATGTCGCATCTGTCGCAACATCCTTTCCTTCAGGGCAGTCCTTCCGGGACATCAAGATCCGGGAAGTCGAGGAGGCCCAGCGCGCTGGTGCGGACGAGATCGACATGGTCATTGACCGTGGCGCATTCCTCAGTGGCAGACTCGATGAGGTCTATGAGGAAATCGTCCAGGTGAAGGAAGCCTGCGGGAGTGCACATCTCAAGGTCATACTTGAGACTGCCGAGCTCGGTTCATATGACAACATCCGGAAGGCGAGTCTCATAGCACTTGCGGCAGGAGCCGACTTCATCAAGACTTCCACCGGCAAGCTCACTCAGGCCGCAACGCTCCCCATCACACTTGTCATGCTTGAGGCGATCCGCGACTATGCATGGAAAACGGGCATAAGGGCAGGGATGAAGCCCGCTGGAGGAATCAAGACAGCGAAGCAGGCAATACAGTATCTTGTGCTGCTCAACGAGACGCTTGGTTCGGAGTGGCTGACACCAGCCATGTTCCGGCTCGGAGCCTCCTCCCTCCTCAACGATGTCCTGATGCAGATCGAGAAGGAACGCACAGGATCATATTTTGCAGCGGAATACTTCTCAGAGGCCTGACACCATGCCATCGCACAAGCTCCCAACACCCGAATCAACCCACCAGGAAGCGCCGTTCGAAGTGTTCGGCTATGCGCCAGCACCAGAGAGCACAAGCATTGTCTCGCTTGCTGAGCGGTACGACTGCTTCATCAATGGGGAGTTCACACCTCCGCACAGTGGCAGCTACTTTCCCACGATAAACCCGAGCACGGAGGAAGTCCTTGCCCAGGTGGCGCTTGGTGACAGTGCCGATGTTGACCGGGCTGTGACAGCTGCAGCTGCAGCATTCCCTGCATGGTCCGGCCTCACACCAGGCGAGCGTGCACGGTATCTGTTCCGCATTGCGCGGATCATCCAGGAGCGCTCACGGGAGCTCGCTGTCCTTGAAACCATGGATGGTGGCAAGCCCATCAAGGAGTCACGTGATGTGGATCTTCCTCTTGTGGCAGCCCATTTCTTCTATTACGCTGGTTGGGCTGACAAGCTCGAATGGGCATTTCCCGGAGCAACACTCCGCCCGCTCGGTGTGTGCGGGCAGATCATTCCCTGGAACTTCCCCCTGCTCATGCTCGCCTGGAAGATTGCGCCAGCACTTGCCACAGGAAACACCGTTGTCCTGAAACCCGCCGAGACAACACCTCTCACTGCACTGTTCTTCGCGGACATCTGCCAGCAGGCTGACCTTCCTCCGGGAGTTGTGAACATCGTCACTGGTGCAGGACAGACAGGACAGGCGCTCGTGGAGCATCCCCAGGTGGCGAAGATAGCCTTCACTGGCTCGACAGAAGTGGGGAAAATCATCCAGAAGAGTCTTGCAGGACGGGGAACACACCTCTCGCTCGAGCTTGGGGGCAAAGCTGCAAACATCGTCTTTGATGATGCTCCCCTTGACCAGGCTGTTGAGGGCATCATCAATGGCATCTACTTCAACCAAGGACATGTATGCTGTGCAGGAAGCAGACTCCTTGTTGAGGAGTCAGTAGCTGGGATCCTCCTAGAAAAGCTCCGGAGCCGCATGATGACACTCCGGGTGGGGAATCCCCTTGACAAGAACACAGATGTTGGTGCCATCAACTCGAAGATGCAGCTGGAGAAGATTGAGGAGCTTGTCTTGTCAGGTGTCGCTGAGGGGGCTGACCTGTTCCAGACGCCCTGCACGCTTCCTGACAAGGGGTTCTGGTTCCCCCCCACTGTGCTGAGCGGTGTCGCGCAGTCGAGCAGGGTGGTTCGCGAGGAGATCTTTGGACCAGTACTTTCCGTCCTTACCTTCCGCACTCCGGAGGAGG
This sequence comes from bacterium, assembly GCA_021803465.1. GTDB lineage: Bacteria > Chloroflexota > Dormibacteria > Aeolococcales > Aeolococcaceae > JAJZLL01. The sequence continues at coordinate 7,515 of JAJZLL010000057.1, read as the reverse complement.
CGGTTGAGAAGGCAAACAATACGCCCTATGGACTTTCTGCTGGCATCTGGACAGACAAGGGCTCCCGCATTCTCTGGATGTCGAACCACCTTCGTGCCGGCGTCATCTGGGCCAACACCTACAACCGGTTCGATCCCACAGCTCCCTTTGGCGGCTACAAGGAATCCGGCTTTGGACGTGAGGGCGGACTCCACGGTCTTCTTCCCTATGTGGAGATCTCACGATGACACCTCGGCTCGCAGTGCGGAAGACATACAAGATGTACATCAATGGAGCGTTTGTGCGTTCCGAATCGGGACGGTCATACAGGCCAGAAGGGAATGCGGACATGAACTTGCCGCTAGGCTCACGCAAGGATCTCCGTGACGCAGTGCGTGCAGCACGGCAGGCACAATCAAAGTGGGCATCCCTCACTGCAATGAACAGGGGGCAGATCCTTTACCGGATAGCCGAAATGGTCGATGCGAGACGTGACGAATTTCAGGAGATGCTCGGCGGAAAGCCCCGGCATGCGCAGGAGGTTGAAGACACTGTCACGACATTTGTCTGGTATGCAGGCTGGACAGACAAGTTCCAGGCTGTGCTCGGCACAGTCGATCCTGTGGCAGGACCGTACTTCACATTCACCCTCCCTGAGCCCACAGGTGTTGTCGGCATTGTCCCCCCCCCGTCACATTCCCTTCTTGGGTGTGCACGCCATCTTGCGCCCGTTCTCGCAACAGGCAATACCGCAGTCATCCTTGCCGGGGATGCTGACACCCGTCCCCAGCTTCTCCTTGGAGAGATTCTCGCAACGAGCGATGTGCCCCAGGGAGTGGCAAACATCCTGACTGGCTCGGTCAAAGAACTCCTTCCGTGGCTCAGTGCGCACATGGATGTCAACGCGATTGATCTCTCTGGTTGTCCCGAACCACTGCTGGCAGATGCGGAAAGGAATGCTGCAGAGAACGTGAAGCGTGTGTATCGCTTCCAGCCAGTGGCTCCACTCTCTCCGTATGTCATGGCTGAAGCGATCGAGGCGAAGACTGTCTGGCATCCCCTCGCCAGATAGGCACCAGCCCTGAGTAACATTCACTCCATAGCTACACCTTTATCTATTGAGTCACCTATACTGGTAGTAGCGTTTGCAGCACTCTTCCCTGCGTCTTCCTGCTGCTGTCGGAGTTCGTACACGGAGTACCCACATGCCTCAACAGCGTGCCTCAACAACCCATCGCGGACACCGCGGAACACCACGTCTCATAGCCGAACAGGACACGCAGTCCCTTCCGGACACCATGCTTGCCGTAGAAGCGGTTGACTACCAGTCTCCCCTCCGGCTGTCCCACAGGCCACTCCCAGCTCTGCCTTCAGGATCTCTGCTTGTGCGGATGGAAGCTGCTGGAGTGTGCCGCACAGATCTCCAGATTGTCCGTGGCCACTGGCCAGATCTTCCTTCACTTCCACGCATCCCAGGTCATACAGGCGTTGGCATAGTTGTCAGCGATGCGCTTTCCCGAAACATCCAAATCGGCGACCGCGTGGCTCTTCCCTGGCTTGGTCTCTCGTGCGGAACATGTGAACAGTGCCTCAATGAGCGGCCGCAGCTCTGTGCTTCACGAGACCAGGCCCGCTGGAATGCAGATGGCACGTGGGCAGAGTATGCGACGACAAGTGAGCACGATGTCGTTATCGTTCCTGAGGGAATCGCACCCTGCGAGGCCGCAGTACTCAGCGAGGCAGGACTCACAACATACGCGGCAGTCGAACGTGCAGGTGTTCGCGCTACCCATACAGTTGGCGTGTTTGGCATTGGAGGCCTCGGGCACCTTGCCCTCCAGTACGCAGGAATTGCAGGAGCGCATACTGTCGCCATCGACTTCATGGAGAACAAGCTTGTTCTTGCCAAGGAGCTTGGAGCCCAGGCGCAGTTCCATCCCCAGGATCCCATGCTGGGAAACTACGTCAGTCGACAGGGCGGCCTCGATGTCGCCCTCATCTGTTCCGATACGCCAAGCGCTGTTGCCCAGGCACTGTCAATGATCGCGCCAGGAGGAACTGCAGTTCTCATAGGACTCCAGCAACCAGTTCAGCTTCCACTCGATGCGTTCGCACTCGTGCGAAACTCCATCACCATCATTGGATCGACGGGAGGTACCCGGCGTCAGCTCCATGATGTGTTCAAGGTGCACAGAGATGGCATGACCCAAGTGGTTTACCAGGCACGTGGACTTGAAGTGGTCAACCAGGCGCTTGCGGAAATGGAACAGAACATGATCGAGGGACAGCTTGTCTTCGATATTGCCGGAATTGCCTACGAGTGAATGTTCCTATGGTGGTCAGAGGGAACAGAGTACGCACCCTCCTCGATCGCCTCATCAACGAGAGCGACTTCCTCGAGCGTGATTCCCTGCAGCGTTCCACGGACTGCACGGGTCGTGGAACTCCATGCCTCATGGAGAGCGCAGACATCTTCCCAACGGCACGGGCCACCCCGGAGCGTGCACCCCTTCGTCCGGAGCTGCCCTTCGCCTGCCTCGACCACTTCCAGCAGCGTGATCTCGCTCGGTTTGCGAACGAGCTTGTAACCGCCATCGCGACCTGCCTTCGCTTCCGCAAGACGGGCACGGACAAGAAGCCCCATGATCTGCGGGGTATAACTCCGAGGAAGATCCATCTCAAGGGAGATCTCGTCAAGCGTCGCATATTCACGCATCGGTGCCTCAGCTCCAGATGCATGGTACTTCTGCACCTCATCCCACTTCCTCGCGAGATACAGTGCTGCGCAGACAACGTAATCACCCTTCTTCGTCAGTGACAGATCCATATGTGTCCCTTCTCCTATTGCGATGCTACTCGAAACACAGCAGCATCGTTTCCAATATCAAACATCAAAAACCATGCTGCTGCACGTTCGGCAGGCAATCATTGTTTATATGAAAGGTTAACCTTTTCTAGTATATACCTTAACAAATCCTGAGAGTTTTATTGTTACATGCTGTCAACAGCATGCGAAAGTCTCCAGCGAATTCCGCACAATAGAGGATGTGAAGAAACGACTCCTTATCGTCATTGTCGCGTACAACGCGGCTGAGACCATTGACAGTGTCCTGCGCCGGATCCCACGATCGCTTGCGGACACCTATGAGCTTGAAGTTCTTGTTCTCGATGACTGCTCTAAGGACAGCACATTCCTTACAACGCTGTCCGCAGTCCGGGAACGACACTCGGAACTTGTCGTGACTGTCCTCACCAATCCTGAGAACCAGGGATATGGTGGCAACCAGAAGATTGGATACGCCTACGCCATTGACGAGCGCTTTGACTTTGTCGTCCTGCTCCATGGCGATGCGCAATACCCTCCTGAACTCATTCCTGACATTGTGGAGCCACTCCACTGTGGAACTGCAGATGCCGTGATGGGCTCCCGCATGCAGACTGCCTTTGGTGCGCTCAAGGGAGGAATGCCGCTCTACAAGTACATCGGCAACCGAATTCTCACCTTCTTCCAGAACAGTCTCCTCCATGCCTCGCTCTCGGAGTACCACACAGGCTTCAGGGCATACCGTGTAGCCAGTCTTGCCCGCATTCCCTTCGCCAAGAACACCAATGCCTTTCATTTCGACACGGAGATCATCATCCAACTGCTCGCAAGTGGTGCCCGCATCAGCGAGATCGGGATTCCCACGCACTATGGGGACGAGGTCTGCTATGTGAATGGCATGGAGTACGCAGCGGATGTCGCCATGTCCACACTGAAATACGCGGTGCAACGGTGGAACATCTTCTACGATCCGAAATTTGATGTCTCGCCCGAATCGCGGAGGACTTCGGAAGTCCATCGTGTGGCGAAGACCCGGTACCTCTCCCCCCAGGGGGTTGCTCTCAAGCTCATTGGAAAGCGCAGCCGCGTCCTTGATCTTGGCAGCTCAGCAAGTGACCTCGATGCTGAACTGCGCCGCAGAGGCAGCACCGTTTCCGTGCACAGCCCCGACCGACACATGCATGGCTCACACATCAGGGAGCGCTCTGGTGTCCTCCCTGCTGGCACGTATGATTGGATACTTCTTCTCGATGTCCTCGACGCTGTCGATGACCCTGCCCTCCTTCTCGAGCACCTCGGTGCGGAACTCCGCTCGTCAGGATCGCATGCAACACAGCTACTCGTCTCCACAGGAAACGTCAGCTTCATCATTCCCCGGCTCATGCTCCTTCTCGGACAGTTCAACTATTCGAAGCGCGGCATCCTTGCCCTTTCCAGCAGATGGCATTTCACCAACCGGTCTCTTCGTCGCCTCCTTGAACAGTCGGGCTTCATTGTGGATGCGGTGTATGCCATTCCCGCCCCTGTTCCTCTAGTTCTTCCACGATCCTTGACAGCACGCATGATGTACCGCTTGGCTGCTCTGCTTGCCCATGGCATGCCAGGCCTCTTTGCATACCAGTTCGCTGCACGAGCGCACGCTGTTCCCGAGCTTGAGGCACTGCTGCACGATGCAAAGAGGGCCTCAGCCAAGAGGGCGCAGGAGCTCGTTCCCCACTAGGGCAGTCACCCCGATATCGCGAGTGCGCACTGCCTCCAGACATCTGGCGTGAACACTGCAGCATCGACTCCTGTCGCTGCAATGAGCGTCGCGTACGCGTGCGCAGCATGCCCATTCGGATTGCTCACCCGCCGTACAAACTCGAGATACCCAGGACCAGAAGCCACGGGATCGTCAGCAGGATTCCGGTACAGTCCTACCTCTCCCTCAGGTATGTCAGTAAGCCGCTTCACCACATGGGCTGTGATGCTGTGCCTTCCGCCTTCCACCTCAAGGTTCACAGCCCTTCCTGGCATGAGAAGCTCCTGCAGCTTCCCCATGTCCGCGCATTCGAGCCGCACATTTCCAAACTTGTCCACATAGGCGACACGGATGGGGAGATCCAGGGAGGGAATGACTGCAGTGTCCTCCTGGACAAGCACTCCGGTGTTTGAGCGCACCTGAGTCACGCATGAGGACCGGAACTGCTCACCCTCAGGCCATGCTCCTGCATCGTTGGGAATGCGGTAGAACTCCTCGATCCATCCCCGGGCCTGAAGACCACGAAAGTAGGGCAGCTGCGCGTACACCTCCAGCCCTGATGAAGTGATGGCAACATGGAACTCCTCTCCATTCAGATTCAGTTCCTGGTGCACGTTGGTCCTTGGCGCACAGTTCACGACAGCCACAACAGCACGTTCCACGGACGTGTGCAGAACAAGGACATCCGGATGCTCTGGTCCCGCTGAGCCACCACTCCGCTTCCGCAGGAGCTCCTGCTTCTGATACCTGCGCAGTTCCTCCAGCAGCACTGCTCCGTAGTCTCCAAGCTCGGGCCAGTATCCAATGGAGAACTGGGCATCATGAAACTTCCCCGCATTTCTCACCTGTGCAGTGAGTTCCGCATCGAAATCGTAGAGGGAGCTTGCATCATGGTGCTCCATGCCAGGTATTGCGCCGAACACATCGCTGAACTGAACGGTCGCCTCTCGTGGACGAGTGAACATGTCGAAGTGCTTCATCCCTTCTCCTTGCACCCTGCTATCCTGCCCTGCAAGTGTATCAGGACGCTGGAGTGCACCTCGCCAATCATTCCATGCTCGCAGCAGGACAATTGGCTGCACATCATGCAATACTGACGGCATGCCAGCAGCTCCTCTCAAAAACCCAAAGCACCTTCTCGATGAGAGCAGAGCTGCACTTGCGAATGCAGCCTCACTTGAGGATGTGCAGTCCGTGGTCCGCACAACTGCGCGATCCCTCCTGCGTGCGGATGGTGCGACATTCATTCTGCGTGAAGAAGACATGTGCTACTACGCAGATGAGGATGCCCTGAGCCCGCTCTGGAAGGGACAGCGATTCCCACTCACCAACTGCATCAGTGGCTGGGCCATGCTCCACTCTGATGTCGCAGCAGTGCCTGACATCTCTGTTGACGAGCGTGTTCCCTACGAGGCATACCGGCCAACCTTCGTCAAAAGCCTTCTCATGGTGCCCGTTGGCGAGAAGGAGCCGGTTGCTGCCATTGGCGTGTACTGGGGAAGCGAGCATGAAGCCTCGCCATCGGAGATCCACCTCATTGAGCTCCTTGCCCATGCGACATCCCGTGCACTGGAACGCATTGACTACAGAGCAGTGGATGCATCGCCCAGCATCGAGCCTTTCCTTGATGGACTCGCACCTGTGGAACGGATCGCAAGTGATCCACAGCTCCGCTCCCTTCAGGAGCATGTGGCAAGGGATCTCCATGACACAGTCCTTCAACGACTGTTCGGAGCAGGCATGATGCTGCAGACACTCCATGACAGGTTGGACTCCAGCAGGGAACAGCAGCTTCTCGAGGAAGTCCTCACGCACATTGAACTCTCCACGAGGGAGCTTCGGGGGGTCATCTTCGGCCTGGAATATGGAAATCTCGAACTCTCCGGATTTCCTGGCGATGTGCTCGTCATCGTTGCAGAGTCAGCACGGATCCTCCAGTTTCAGCCCCACGTCCAATTTGAGGGTGCATTCGATGCTGTCACTTCGGATCTCAAAGGGGACGGCATGAGGGCACTACGGGAAATGCTGTCCAATGTCGCCCGCCATGCGCACGCCACGGCTGTGACCATTGCGTGCCAGGCCAGCAGCGAACTTTCGATCGCAGTTCACGACAACGGTGTGGGGATGCCCGATGAGCCATTGAATGGGAATGGACTCAAAAACCTTGCTGACCGTGCTGCAACGCATGGGGGTACGTTCAGCATTGAGCAGCATCCGGATGGAGGCGCACTCGCAACCTGGTGCGTGCCCCTCGCCCAGTAGCAGCAGCAGACACTCATACGCTCCAGCAGTCAGCACCCGGATGACAGCACCTCCCGGGAAGAGCATACTGTAGTCATGTTTAGTTAAATACTATAGGTTTACTGCCATGCGACTGCTCCATTTCCTTGCCTCAATTCCCCTCGGCATTCTGCTCGCATCCTGCGGATCTCCCACTCCTTCCCTTTCCCTTTCCCCCTCCCCATCACCATCTGGAAGTTCCTCATCCTCTCCAACTCCATTTCCCGAAGCTGCAGTTCCGCTGTACTTCCTTCGCGGATCGACGCTTGGCGTCTCGCATCGCATGGTGAGCACAGCTGACGGCTATCCGCTCAATGCCCTCACAGCACTTGTGGCTGGGCCCGATGCCACTGAAACCGCAGCTGGCCTTGGAACAGACATCCCAAAGGGAACCCGCATTCTCCATGTCAGGGTAACTGGAGCCACAGCAGTTGTGGATTGTTCAGAAGCGTTTCTCCAGGACATCACGTCGCGTTCTGTGCGAAACCGCGTGAGCGAGATCGTGTACACGGCCACAAGCACCTCAGCCATCACGAATGTGCAGATCACAGTGAATGGAAGTACACCTTCCATACCGGGTGCACCGCTCAACATGTCGCGAACGTTCGGGCGAAGTGACTTTCTCGACACACTGCCCCCAATCTTCCTCGAATCGCCTGCTGTTGGAGATACGCCCACAGGATAGCTTCAC
>JAJZLL010000058.1 GCA_021803465.1 bacterium | reverse complement strand
ATGACACTGTCGCCATCCAGGGCCGTGCAGTTCTGATGGAAAGCGCGATTAGGCCTTGCCGATCTTGAACATCTTGGTGCCGCATGCCGGGCAGACGCCCTGCGTCGCAGGCTTGCCGTTCTTCATCGTGACCGGCTTTGCGTCCTTCATCTCCTGGCTCTTCTTGCACTTCATGCAATATCCAGATACAGCCATCGTTCCTGAACCTCCGTAACTAGGCTTTGACTTGCGGGAGCTGTCTCCCATGTGGCGTATTGTACGCAATTGATGAACGTTTGTCTCTCAGATTGCGATGTGCTCCGTCTGAGGCCGCCATTCCCGGATCTTCCCACTCTGGGCTGAACTCGATGAACTTGGGAAACATGTGGAGTCGTGATGATTGTACACGGTCGTGTACGGATGTGTACCCCTTCGACGTACAATGCCTGCACAATGCCCACCAATGATCGTCCCAGCATCCACGACTCCTCCATCCAGGATGCAGTCAGGGTGCTCCTCTCCAATGCGGATCCGGAACGAGGACTCTTTGCTGGAGCAAGCTCTCCTGTCCACGGGGGAAGCGAGCACCACTACGCTTCGATCTGGGCGAGGGATCTTGGCATCACGGTGCTTGGCGCACTTCCCCTTCCAGGGAGCATAGCCGTTCCGCACGCTGCTGACATTATTGCTGCTGCTGCCCACAGGTCCATCATGGTTCTTGCAGCCAACCAGTATCCTTCCGGAGAGATTCCCACTGTCGTTTTCCCTGAGGGCTCCCCAGACACAGGCGGCATTCCCTACGCTGACTGCGGAGAAACGGGAGGAGTCGATTCAACTGCCTGGTGGATCCTTGCTGTCCGCCATCTTCATGCACTGATGCCCCCGCTTCTTGACCTCGATCTCCTTGGTCCGCACATTGGTCAGGCCATCTCATGGCTCCTCTCACGGGACATGAACCAGACTGGGCTCATCGATTCACCCGAGGCAGGCGACTGGATGGACAGCACGCTCGTCCGCCACGGCAAGGTGTTCTACAACAATGTCCTTCTCTATGCAGCTCTCCGTGCCTGCGAGGAGCTTCCTGTTGCCAGCGAACATGCTGTCGCCACGGGGAGTCTCGCGAACGATCTGGGAGAACGCATCAACATGGCCTTCTGGCCCGAAGAGGGGACATCCTGGAGATCTCTTGTGGGCCCGCTTGGCACCAGTGCGGAGGCACGCGCATCAGGAATATATCCCCATCCAGCAACTCCTGCAGCGTTCAGGCGTGCAGTTGTGCAGCATCGATGGCACTACCTCTCCCACATCACCTATGCGGAATTCGTGGACAAGTGTGACGCGTTTGCCAATGTGCTTGCCATCCTCTGCGGAATACCCGATCCATCCCGGACTGATCTCATCCTCCAGGGACTTCTCGAAGAGTCCGTCCGCCAGCCGTTTCCGCTTGCCACGTACACTGAGCCGATTGCTGCAGCGGACGTCTCGGGCATGTACAAGGCGCATTGTGACCCCCTGCAGGGTGAGCGGTGGAGAAATCCGCCTGGCAGCTATCACAATGGAGGCATATGGCCCTTCATTGGAGGGTACTGGTGTGCTGCCCTGGCAGTGTGCGGACGGATGGATGCTGCACACCGCGAGCTTGAGCGTCTACGTTCCTGGTGTGCTGCCAACCAATTCAATGAATGGGGGACATTTGCTGATGGAAGTCCTGGAGGCAATCCAGGACAGAGCTGGAGCGCTGGCGCTGTGCTTCTTGCAGAGCGTGCAGTCATGAACGCTGGTCGAGGAGCCTCCCCGGAAGCCAAAGCTCATACGGTTCCTCTGTTCGGGCTGTAGCCACACTGGATCCCTCGATGGAAGCCCTGTCAAGCTGAAGGGCACCCTCACGTTCATAGAACGCCTTGGCCCGCGGATTGTCCGACATCACGCAGAACACGAGCCGTTCAGCGCCATCCCCGTAGGCGCAGGAAGCGACCTTCCAGAACAGCTCGGATGCAACTGCAGTGCCACGGACACTCTCATCCACCCACATCGAAATGAGCCTCCTGGCACGCACATCGCCCTCTTCAGGAATGCAGGCTGCGAGACCCACAGGACCCTGCTCTCCATGTGCCCAGTACCAATGGTTTTCTCGAAGACGCCGTTCCCATTCCACAGGTTCAAACGCCTCCTCCCTCGCATGTGTCGACCCAAATGCCATGGGATCCCTGACAAGAGCCCGAAGTCGCAGGGCGCGGGCTTCCTTCCAGTCATCTTGTTCAATGCGGCTGATGGTGAACATCCTCAAAGTATGCCCGGGATCTCCATTTCCCGGAAGGGGAAAAGCACATGTCTGCCAGGAAGGGTGTGCAAGGGGGTATTCGAAACACTGCAGTCCACCGTATACTCCTAGGCAAGTACTCACCAGCGGAGAACTCATATGCCAGGATCCCCCTTCATCCTCGTTCCGCCAGTCACTGCCCCTGGTTCCACCCAGATGGACATCGACAGCCAGCTCCTTGATGCGGTCACAGAACGCTATGTTCCTGGAGTCCTCAGGTTCTACCAGTGCACACCAAGCTGCATCACCTATGGAAAGTTCCAGAGTGCAGAAGATTTCGATGCTCCAGCCCTTGAGCGTGACAGTGTCGATCTCGTGCAGCGGCCTTCAGGCGGCACTGCAGTCTTCCATGGCCCCAACGATCTCACATACGCGTTTTCCTGCCCCATTGCCCATCCCATCTTTGGCGGGTCTGTGGAGGAGAGCAGTGCACGCATCCATGAGGTCATCCGCAGTGCATTCGACTGGCTTGGCATTCCCACATCCTCCGTTGGCCACATCCCCACATCACGGAGCAGGAGTGCGGACTGCTTCGCGACCCCTGGAGCACAGGAAGTCGTCGACCAAGAAGGAAGGAAGCTTGTCGGAAGCGCCCAGACACGCAATGCCACCACACTGCTTCAGCATGGCATCATTCCCTTCGATCCCACACCCATTGGCAAGTACCTCCGCAGTGGCACTCCTGCTGCAGACCGCAGTGCTGTGAGCCTTCTTGCACCGTTTGTGACCCGTGAGGAACTCGAGGCACAGATTGCGAACAGCTTCGCTCAGGCGCTTGGACAGCCCTGCACTGTGAGCAGCGTCCTTCTCGCAGATACCCTCGTACCCTGAACCAGTGACGGTCCGTACCGGAGTGCTGGGGTCGGATGGCAATGCGCATGCGGGTTGTGGACGGGGCAGTGAAGGAGCCCGACTCCCACGCGATGCACTCCACACCACAACATGTTGTGGTGACCAATAGAGGCTACCACATCATGCGGGGGTTTGTGGGTGCCCTTCCACCCTTGCTTGCCACTATGCCAGCCTCCCTGGAACACACGCTCCACAAAGCCTGTTAGTCTTGAACATGAGTACCAATGGCGAAGAAAACGAAGCGCCGTCCAACGGCAAAACAGACACAACCAGCTCGTCCAGCACCACCTTCAGAGCTGTCCCAAGCAAGTGCTGCTGCTGAACTTCATGTGCCTGAAGCACCTCCTCCCCCTTCCCGGCAGCCAGAACCCGTTCTCGCACCCCGCAGGGCAGTAAACGCAGCAAAACTTCCGAGCACAGCGGCTGCGCTCATTGAGGGCCTGCCTCCCGAGGACGCTTCGATTCCCCTCGATCGGGTACCATACGTTACAGGGGATCTGCTTCGTGTAGCCGTCATGGCAGTCATTATGGTGCTGCTCATCATCGTAGGTGGCATCATCACTGTCCATTACACGAGTTCTCTCTCCTAGACCAGTTGGTGGGAGTTGGTTGGTGCGAGTTATTCTCTATACCGGAAAGGGCGGTGTCGGCAAGACGACAGTCGCTGCTGCAACAGCTGTACGCTGCGCTTCACTGGGCTACAAGACACTCGTTGTGAGCACTGATGCAGCGCACAGCCTTGGTGACAGCCTCGATGCGAAAGTTGACGAGATTCCCACTCTCATAGCTGAGAATCTCTGGGCCCAGGAAGTCAATGCCCTGCACGAGCTTGAGCACCACTGGGAGAAGATTCACCGCTACCTCATTGCCCTCTTTGCATCCCAGGGCATTGATGAGATCGTGGCTGAGGAGATGGCAACCCCTCCCGGCATGGAGGAGGTGGCAAGCCTGCTGTGGATCAAGCGGCACAAGGAGTCGGGAGAGTTCGATGTCATCATTGTCGACTGTGCTCCAACAGGAGAGACTCTGCAGCTGCTCGCATTCCCCGATGTTGCAAAGTGGTATCTCGAGCATCTTTTTCCCTGGCAGAAGAAGCTCAACAAGGTAGCCCGTCCCCTCATCCAGCCCCTCGTCTCCATTCCCCTTCCGACAGATGACATCCTCGAATATGGAAAGGAGCTTCTCCTTGACCTTGAGGCAATGAAGCGGATCATCGGCAATCCGAAGGAATGCACCATCCGCATTGTCCTCAACCTCGAGAAGATGGTCATCAAGGAAGCACAGAGGGCATACACGTATCTCAGCCTGTACGACTACCTCACCGACCTCATTGTCGTGAACCGTGTGCTCCCGAACGAAGTGCATGATGAGTACTTTGCTTCCTGGAAGGCTTCACAGGCGAAGTATGCGGAACTTGTCGACCAGGCATTCTCGCCTGTTCCCATCGTCAGGAGCAACCTGTTCAGCCACGAAATGGTGGGCCTCGACAGTCTCCGGGAACTGGGCGACGCACTCTTCTCCCAGCACGATCCTGCTGCGATCCTCCACAGCTCGGTGGCACAGCGCATCGAGAAGCAGGGCAAGGAGTACGAGCTCCAGCTGAGCCTTCCCTTCGCAACGAAGGAGGGCCTCGATCTCTCCCATAACGGCAATGACCTCTTTGTGACTGTCGGCCCGTACAAGCGCGACATCTCCCTGCCCCGAGTGCTCCATGGCAAGACTGTGCAGCGGGCCAAGCTCGATGAGGGCATCCTCAGGGTCACCTTCGGAGTCGATGGACATGACGCCTGAGCACTGTGACGGGTGCCCGACATCGGTCCTCCATGACCTTTCCTCAATGTTCGGAGAGCTCATGAACGATGTCTTTCCAGAAGAGGCCCATGCCCACCTCCGGAATGCGGAGCGCGAACTGCTCCTCGCAGTCGCAGTGACCTTCGAGTACCATGCGAACAGGCGTGCTCCACAGCCAAAGGACAGCGAGGCCGCATCGCCACCTCCACCCAGGCCCGTGAAGATCCAGATTGACGACTGACCCATGGCAGGAAGGTCATCGTCCCATCCCCATGCCGTGAAGACAGTGACAGTGGGGGACACGGCCTATCCCGCTGCAGGAGTGCAGGTCGTCCTCTTCCATGACGGGGACGTCTATCTGCAGCTCCGGCCCTTTCCACTTGGATGGGAGATCCCGGGGGGGCACCTTGATGAGGGAGAGGAGCTGCAGGAAGGTGCGAAGCGCGAGGCGGAAGAGGAGACGGGATGTGAAATCGCCATAGATGCGCTGGTTGGCGTCTACTCCTGGCAGGGACTGCGCACAGCATGCGACGTGCTCTACACTGGCCACATCGTCTCCGGAACACCACGACGGTCAATAGAGGCTATCCGGCATGGCTACTTTTCCACGGACAGCCTGCCCCGCACACTATTCCCCTGGTTCCAGGAGAGAATTGCCGATGCTGTGGCAGTCCGGCAGGAACGCGTCACGGCTCCCATTCACCGTGAACAGCGCATCGGCATGGGACATGTTCTTGCCTTTGGAATCGTGTGGCTCCTCCGACCCCTGGACCTTCTCCTCCATCGCAGTGCGTCAAGCCGGTACCATACGTAGTCATGGACATCGCACTACTCCTCGCTCTCAGCCTTCTGCTCATAGTCGGAGGCGCGGAGCTGTTCACAAACGCAATAGAGTGGGCAGGCTACCTGCTCCACCTTGGTGAGGGAGCTACAGGGAGCCTTCTTGCTGCCCTTGGGACATCACTTCCCGAGACGATCGTGCCCATTGTGGCACTTGTCGTCCACAGGCCACACTCCAGCAACATCGCCATAGGAGCAGTCCTCGGTTCATCGTTCATGCTCCTAAGCCTTGGGGCTGGAATCACGGGAGCAGCCGTTCTCCTCCGGAGACAGCGGCCCCTGCTCTCCCTCTCCAGGACGCAGAGCAGGCGGGACCTTGGCGTGTTTCTCATCGCGTTCACTGGATCGTTCATTTCAATCTGGCTCCCGCGCATTGAACATGTCATCTGGGGCATCGTGCTTGTGCTGCTCTACGTGGGATATGTCCGCCTCACCCTCCAGGAGGGCGTGCCATCCGAAACCATGCCAGAACCCCTCCACATCACCTTTCACCGCACTGAACGCCCGCGCGTGAGCCTCGTTGTCGTCCAGCTCATCGCCTCTGTTGCGCTCCTCATTGTTGGTTCTGATGCCTTTGTCGCCCAGGTTGGCACCATCGCAACAGATCTCCACCTCAATGCACTTCTTGTCGCCCTCATCATCGTTCCTCTTGCAACAGAGCTGCCGGAAACCCTCAACAGCGTGCTGTGGATACGGACCAACGCGGATGGGCTCGCATTCGGCAACGTGGCTGGCTCCGCAACCTTCCAGAGCTGCATACTCGGTGCGATTGCTGTCCTCTTCACACCCTGGAATCCCTCAGAGCCAGGCATCATCGGCGCTGTGCTCACCATAGGCATGGCTGCAATCCTCCTCGGCCTCCTGTGGAATGGAACGCGCCGCGGTTGGGTGGTTATGCTCGCAGCACTCCCCTGGGCAGGCTATGTGATAGGAACTATCGTGACGACCATTGTCCACTGAAGCGGGTGAAGGGCATCCTGCCATTTGTACTACACTCAGTGCTGCATGGTATCCAATGAAGTTCTCAGGCCAACCTCACGCATCTCAGCTGCGGACGTCCAGATGGCGTTCGACTACGACACGCTTTCGCTTGTCCCACGGCTAGCCTCAACTGTCGAGCACAGGAATGATGTCGATCCCTCAGTGGATCTCAGTGTGGGCCATCTCGCGCTTCCCCTTGTCTCCTCGCCAATGCCGGATGTCACAGGTGAAGTCATGTGCAACACGCTTGCGCAGGAGGGAGCCATGGGCGTGTTCCACCGGTTCCTTCCCATTGAGCAGCATGTAGCTGGCCTGAAGACAGCAGTCGCGTCAGCAGCGAATCCCGCACGTGTCGCAGCAGCAATAGGGATCACGGGCGACTACCAGGAGCGGTTCCACGCACTCCATGCTGCTGGCTGCCGGGTCTTCTGTCTCGACACTGCCAACGGTGCGCATGCGCAGGTTGGCCGGGCGCTTGAGTGGGCTCGATCCCAGGATCCGTCATGCTTCCTCATGGCTGGCAATGTCGCCTCGAAGGAAGCGTTCTCCTGGCTGGAGGACGCTGGTGCTGATGCCATCCGTGTCGGCATCGCAGGCGGTTCAGTGTGCGAGACAAAAACGGAAACAGGAGTGTACGCTCCCACACCCTGGGCTGTGTACGAGGCAGCCCAGGTGCGCAAGCGTGCACTCATCATTGGTGACAGCGGTGTTCGCACCCCAGCAGACATGTGCAAGCTCCTCGCCCTTGGTGCTGACCTCGTCATGGTGGGATCCGCCTTCGCAGGAACGAAGGAGTCTCCAGGACGCATCCTCATGGTCGAGGGCAAGAAGTACAAGATCATGCGGGGAGCAGCATCATTCTCCGTCCAGCAGGAGGCTGGCCGCACGGATCCAGAGTATGTCGAGGGTGCGGAAACGCTTGTGCCCTACAAGGGATCCGTCCGCGATGTCCTGCAGCGGTACTCCGCAGGACTCCGGAGCTCCATGTCGTACATGAATGCGCGGACACTTGGCGAATTCCGTGACAACGTCTCCTTCATCCGCATCGGCTAGCCGACACAGCATGAACATTGGCGCCCATGTATCGACAAAGGGTGGCCTCGCCTGTGCTCCAGCACGTGCAAGGGAGATTGGGGCGGGATGCTTCCAGACGCATCCCACATCACCCCAGTCATGGCGTCCCATCGCAGGTGACGACAGCTCAACCGAAGCGTTCTCCCAGGCGCACCGGGATGCCGGATCCCTTCCCCACTACTTCCATGCCATCTACCTCATCAATCTCGCGACTCCCAAGGATGGCCACAGGGAGCAGTCCGGGAAGGCTCTTGTGGACCACCTCCAGTGGGGAGAGCGCCTTGGTGCGAGTGGAGTCGTGTTCCATCCTGGTTCACACCTTGGCGCAGGATTCGAAGTGATGCTCCCTGCTGTCATCTCCGTGCTGACCCAGGTGATAGAGGAGACGGAAGAATGTCAGGTCCCACTGCTGCTTGAGAACAACGCGGGTTCTGGAGCCTGCATCGGCCGGAGCTTCGAGGAGATTGCTGCCATCCTTGATGGTGTCAACTCGCCACGGCTCCGCATGTGTCTTGACACTGCCCATGTCTTCGCAAGCGGCTACGACATCCGCTCTCCGGAGGGTGCGCATGCCATGCTCAACGGGCTCAATTCCACCATCGGCATGGAGCGTATCAGCCTTGTGCACGCGAACGATTCCAAGGCGGACCTCGGAAGCAATGCTGACCGTCACGAGAACATTGGTGATGGGAAGATCGGGAGCGAAGGTCTCTCCGCCCTCTTCCAGGATCCGCGCATGGCTTGCATCGATGCTGTCCTCGAGGTGCCTGGAATGGAACATGAGGGACCTGACCGCACCAACATCAACAGGCTGCGTGCCTGTGCAGGCAAGGCAGAACTCGGCTGAGCTCCCTCCTGACAAGGTTTTCAGGGTTCTCTCAGATGCAGCAGGACTGGCCCATGGTACGGTAGTAGGGAAGGTGAGGCGCAGATGTGCTGTGGTCTCAAATTCCCATTGCGCTTCATATGACTACACACACGACGCAACCCCTGCTTGAATCTCGACGGATTGTCATCACTGGTGGAGCTGGCTTCATAGGCCACCACTCAGTCCTTGCTGCCCTGGCAAACGGTGCAGAAGTGCTTGTCATTGATGATCTCCGGCATCCCGCCCCCACTGCCCTTCCCCCTGAAGTGGAACTTGTCGATGCGGAACTCGCAACAGAACATGCACGCGCTGCAATCACGGCCTTCAGGCCGGACGCAGTTCTCCATCTCGCTGCTCAGGGTGGCGTCATCCGCTCATTCAGGGACCCTGTGGCGGATGTGGAAGCGAATGTCCGAGCGACAGTCGCCCTCATTGCAGCCTGCAGGGATGCGGGCACTCCCCGCATCGTGTTCGCATCGTCTGGTGGAGCACTCTACGGACACGCGGATGTCCGCCCAACGCCCGAGGACACCCCCAAGGCTCCCATCTCGCCGTATGGTCTCGCGAAGCACACCTGCGAGCAGTATCTTGCGCTGCTTGGAGGCAGGTATGGCATCACTCCGCTCGCACTCAGGTATGGCAATGTCTACGGACCCCTCCAGGACGGGACAGGCGAGGCTGGCGTTGTCGCCATCTCATCGCTCAAGCTCCTTGCAGGAGCTCCTCCCGAGATCTATGGCGACGGCATGCAGACACGTGACTTTGTCTTTGTTGGCGACATTGCGGAAGCGAACATCCTCGCTCTCGCCTCGAGGGCATCTGGCGCTGTCAACATCGCCACCGGGATAGCCACCCCAGTGAAAGCGGTTGTGGAACACCTCATCGAAGCCTCAGGATCTGAGCTGGAGATCGTGTTTCATCCTGAACGGGGAGGCGAGGTCCGGGACAGCGCTCTTGATGTCCACCTCGCAAAAAGCGTCCTCAACTGGGCTGCATCGACACTGCTCTCCGAGGGACTCCGCACCACATTCACGTCCTTTCAGTCCTCATATGGAACTCCCCAGGAGTATCCTGCACCCACTTCGGGTGCCCAGCATGCACCTGTAGCGGAACACGCTGCACCGTAGGCTGCTCAGCCAACGCCACGCAAAAGGAGAATCGTCACATGGGTACAGGTCGAACTGTCATCGTATTTGGCGCAGACGGATATCTTGGCTGGGCCACTGCTCTCCACCTTTCCCAGGTCGGCTTCACAGTCATTGCAGCAGACAACCTCATCCGGCGCTCTTGGGACCGTGAATGTGGCACTGACACCCTCATTCCCATCCGGAGCATGCCTGAACGTGTCCGCGCATGGAGGGAGGTATCGGGAAACGAGATGCTCTGGAGACGTGTGGACATCCGGAATCCGAAGGCAGTGAACGCCCTCTTCATGGAATTCCAGCCCGATGCTGTTGTCCACTTCGCAGAGCAGCGAAGCGCACCGTTTTCCATGGTCGACCAGGACCACTCCCTCCTTACCCAGGTGGGAAACCTCACAGGAACGATCAATCTCCTCTACGCGATACGCGATATTGCGCCAGACTGCCATCTCGTGAAGCTCGGGACCATGGGAGAGTACGGCACACCCAACATCGACATCGAGGAAGGCTTCATCGAGATCACGCACAACGGGAGAACGGACAGGCTTCCCTACCCGAAGCAGGCGGGGAGCTTCTACCACCTCTCGAAGGTGCATGACAGCCACAACATCCACTTCGCCTCGCGTGTCTGGGGCATCCGGGCAACGGATCTCAACCAGGGGGTGGTCTACGGATGCACGACTGACGAGATAGCCATGGACAGGAGACTCGCGACCCGCTTCGACTATGACACAATCTGGGGCACTGCCCTCAACCGCTTCTGTGCCCAGGCAGCCGTGAACCAGCCCATCACCGTGTATGGAAAAGGTGGCCAGACCCGGGGGTTCCTCGACATCCGCGATACGGTCGAATGCATCCGCATCAGCATCGAGCATCCTGCAGAACCCCATGAGTTCCGTGTGTTCAACCAGTTTACGGAGCAGTTCTCTGTCCAGCAGCTTGCCACCCTCATTGCAGAGGCACGGAAGGAGCATGGCCTCGCGACCTCGATCGACCATGTTGCGAATCCCCGCATTGAGCAGGAGGAGCACTACTACAATGCAAAGCACCAGGCTCTCATTGACCTCGGCCTCCAGCCCCACCTGCTGCGTTCAACGCTCCTCGATTCCGTGATCGCAACTGTCGAGCACTGGAAGAAGAGAGTCGATCTGGACCTCCTTCTCAGGCCATCCGTCGACTGGAAGAAGGGCCGCAACCTCAACTGGAAGGGAGCTTCCCATCCGCACCTCACGCAGGTCCGGAGCACAGACTCCCTGCGCGAGGCACCCCTCATTGCACGCGTGGGCAGCTGAGCACGCATGAACAGTACTGGGGCATCGCCCTTGAACTCTTCCCTCCCAGGCAAGATCAGTCTCATCATCCCTGCGCACAACGAGGAACTCAACATCGGTTCGCTTGTCACGCAGGCCTGCGAGGTGCTCCCTGGGATTGCCAGGTCATTCGAGATCATCATTGTCGATGATGGAAGCACGGACAGGACAACGGATGTCGCGACGCACCACATGGATCCCCATGCGCCAGGACTGCTCCGCATCATCCGGCACCGGGAGAAGATGGGATATGGCCTCACTGTGGGAGATGGCCTTCGGGCAAGCACTGGGGATCTCATCGCCTTCATTGACGGTGATGGCCAGTTTGATGTCCACGATCTCACCCATCTCGCGGAGCACCTCGGGGAAGCGGACTTTGTCACAGGTCGGCGTGCAAACCGGGCTGACAACTGGAAAAGAAAACTCACGAGCGGAGTCTTCAACATTCTCGTGAAACTGCTGTACCGCATCCACTATGACGATGTCGACTGCGCCCTCAAGCTCATGACACGGAACTTCCTCGATGATGCGCTTCCGCTCGTCTCCCGCTCAGCACTACTCAACACGGAACTGTACATCAAGGCACGAAGAACGCATCACCGTGTGCTGCAGGTGACCATTCCCCACTATCCCCGGACTGCAGGGGTGCATTCTGGCGGACGGCTCATTCCCATTCTCCGCGCTATCCGCGAGCTGGTCATGCTTCGCTGGAAGATGCGCCTGCAGTAGTGCGCCCGTATACTGAGCGCATGCGTTTCTTCCCACGAAAGCACACTCCCTTAATTGCCGTGCTGGCCCTGCTGCCACTTCTCTCCTCCTGTGGAACTCCTCCTCCCGCATCACTTTCCTCAGCGCTCTCGCACAGTGCTGCCCTCCTGGCTCACGAAAAGAGCATCCACATGGAGTTCGCGACAGGCTCTCCTCCTCCAGCCTCAGTCATAGCTGCGGAATCCGGTAGCGGGGTATACGCTGCACCAGACTCCTTCTCTGGATCGTTCCTCGTTGGCGTCCATGGGATTCCCCTCACTGTCAGCATTGTCGTGACAGACGGCACCGCGTATCTCAAGCCTCCACTTGCCACACAGTTCACAAAAGGGAATCCTGGAGCGTATGGCTTCCCCAATCCTGTCGCATTCTTCAACCCGGCACAGGGCTTTCCTGCACTGCTGCGGGAAACGACTGACCTCCACTATGCAGGACTCGCCTCCCGGAACGGCACCCTCGAGTGGAGCGTCTCCGGTTCCCTGCCAAATGTCCTGCTTGCACGCATTCTCAAGACTCCGGACATTGCGAGGACGGATGCTGTGACATATCTCATTGACCCGCACACGGGAATGCTCAGCACAGTGACAGTCCGTGCACCCCTCTATGTGGCATCTGTGCTGACTGCTGTAACGATCTCCCTCGACTATCCCACAGGCATACCCCGCATCACTCCACCTCCATCATGAGCGTTCCCGCATGATGGTCCGATCCAGGCCCCTTCTCATCGGAGCAGCATCGCTTGGCATCATGCTCACTGCAGCAGACACGTACGTTGTTGTCGTGCTGCTTCCTGCAATGATGTCCCAGTTTGGCCTTCCAGTCACTGCGCTCGAGAAGGGGGCCCCAATCGTCAGTGGCTTCCTTTTCGGCTATGTGCTCGCCCTTCCCGTGTTTGGAAAGCTTTCAGACCAGTCCAGCCGGACACCACTCATGCTCGCTGCCCTTGCCCTCTTCGGAGCAGGATCATTCATCACAGCCCATGCACCCTCCCTTGCCAGTGCCATTGCTGGCAGGGTGTTGCAGGGAACGGGCGGTGGTGCACTGCTGCCACTCACATACGCCCGCATAGCGGACCTGTGGTCTGGACCTTCACGAGGCCTGCCCCTGGGCATCGTCAGTGCTGCACAGGAGGTCGGAAGCCTTGCAGGACCCCTCCTTGGAGCGGCTGTGCTTGTCCTCGGAAGTTGGCAGGACGCCTTTCTCGTCAACATTCTCCTCGTGGCAGTCATCTGCCCCCTGCTCTACACGGAGACCATTCCCCATCCGCTCCGCTTCCTCCTCCTCGTGGCTCCCTGCTGCCTGCTGTTCTCCCTCCTGCTGTTCTGGGAGGGGAATGCGCTCCTCACAGGACTTGGCCTCCTTGGATGGTTCGCTGTGGCGGGATATGCTGCACTACGGGCAGTTGCTCGGAGACGCCATAAGTGGGCTGTGGGCATGGTGCTCCTGGGATTCTGGTTCCTCCTCATCTCCATTCCTGACGTGTCGGCCATCGATATCCTCCTCCAGAATGCTGGCTTCTCTCCAGCAGGTCCTGGTGGCATTCCCCTCACGGTCCTGGTGGGGGGCATGCTCATTCTCCTGGGCTGCTTGCTTGCATGGAACGGTACTGTGCCATCGCTCCTTTCCCGCTTGAGAACGTTGGATCCGATCGGCATTGTCCTCCTTGCAGGCATCTGTGCAATAGCCATCGTTCCCGCTGCGACAGCAAGACCCGGCACGGAAGCCATACCGGCCTCGTACCTGTACCTCCTGCCAGGTGCTGTGCTGCTGGCAGTGCTCCTTCTCCTCCAGGAGCGCAATGCAGCATCCCCCCTCATTCCTCCAGCAGCCCTCCATGCCCCCGCATCATGGGCAGCGCTCATTCTCACTGCGGGAAGTGGCGTCGCTCTCATTGCGGTTCTTGTCAACATTCCCATCGAGGCGCAGGCATTCCTTCCCCATGCGACTGCTGCAACTCCCGCCTTTGTCCTCCTCTTCTTCCTTGCAGGCACAGCAACTGGAGCACTGGGTGGTGGCATTGCTGTGCGCTACCGCATAGGGCGCCCAACCATTGCTGCAGGTTGTGCTGGCATGTGCGTATCCCTTCTTGCTGTCGCTTCATGGACTGTGCCTCCAAGCTGGCTCCTCTTTGTGACTGGCGCTGCTGTCGGCCTGACGATAGCGCCACTCACAGCATGGCTTCTCGAATGCACACCGGATGCGCTCCATGGCACTGCAAGCTCCCTTCTTGTCATGGCGCGCATGCTTGGCATGGTGGTTGGGCTTGGACTCCTCACAACGATTGGACTCCATGCCTTCACCGTCGCAAGCGCTGCACTGCCATCGCCTCTCCTCCTCTGCCATGGTGCACCCACCTGTGGTGCCTATGAGCATAAAGTTCTCCAGGCCCTCCATCAGGAAATGCACAGCATTTTCACGGCTGCTGCTGTGGTAGCAGGTTTCCTTGCCGTTCTTTCAGGAGCAGCACTCTGCCTTAGGAGCCCCGTGATGAGGGAAAATCCCGGACAATAGGGCCATGCATGACTCTGTCTCACCTCCTGTTCCGACTCTGCTCGAGCCCGTCATTGCTGCCCTCCGCCAAGTGGCTGGTGCAGAACATGGGGAGGTGTACTTCGTCGGTGGCTACGTGCGGGATCTCCTGCTTGGCCGTCCAGGAAAGGACATTGACTGCGTGGTCGTGCATGGGGATCCTGTCGCGTTCCTCTCTGCTGCAGCAGCTGAGCTTGGATGGAGCGCACCTGTCGTGTTCGAGCGGTTTGGCACTGCACAGATCCGAAGCGATGACTGCATAGTTGAAGCTGTCCGTGCACGGTCAGAGTCGTACGATCCCTCGTCACGGAAGCCCCGAGTCCGCGAGGGCAGCCTTGAGGATGACATTTGGCGGCGTGACTTCACTGCGAATTCCCTCTGCCAGGCAATGGATGGCACCATCCTTGACCTCACGGGAAAGGGTCTTGCTGACTGTGCGGATGCCATACTCCGGACACCGCTCGATCCTGAGGCCACCTTTGCGGAAGATCCCCTCCGCATGGTCAGGGCTGCACGGTTCGTTGCGCAGCTTGACTTCACTCTTGCTCCAGGTGTACTTGATGCCATCCGGAAGGTATCGGACAGAATCCGTATTGTGAGCATCGAACGAGTCATGGTCGAGCTCCAGCATCTTCTCCTTGCGGACATGCCATCCCGGGGGCTTCGTGTTCTCGATGAAGGGAATCTCCTTCCCCATCTCATTCCTGAACTCGTCACAGCGCATGGCGTGGAGCAGGGCGGATACCACAGCTACGATGTCTTCGAGCACACCCTCCATGCTGTCGATGCCACTCCCCGAAATCTCATCACACGCCTTGCAGCCCTGTTCCATGACATTGGAAAGCCTGCAACCCATGCGCTTGGACCCGGAGGAAAGCACACCTTTCTTGGCCATGCCCAGGAAGGCGCTGCAGTTGCAAAGCGCACTCTCGAACGCCTCCGCATGAGCCAGGATGTCGTCCAGTCCGTCACCCAGCTTGTCGCACTCCATCTCCGGCCCATCCAGTATTCAGAGGGAAGCTTCTCCGATGCTGCAGTGCGGCGGCTCATCCGCGATGCGGGATCACTTCGGGAAGAGATGATCGATCTTGCCATTGCTGACACGCGGGCATCCTCATATCCGACTGTGGATGCACTGCTTGAGCTGCGGGCGAGAATGGACCGCCTTGAAGCAGAGGGTCAGTTCTCGCGGCTCGCAGCATCACTCACAGGCGAGGAGATAATGGAACGGGCTGGCAGGCCTCCCGGGCCATGGATTCGTGCAGTCAAGAAAGCGCTCGAGGAGGCGATCCTTGACGGCTCAATACCACCCCACGACCCCAATGCGGAACGCCAATGGCTTGACGAACATGGGGATCTCCTGCAGGATCATCCAGTGTAACAGGACTGAAAGACGGGAATGTGCATAGTATGACCAGACGATCCAGACTGACGGGTACACCTCCATGCGCCTCCTCCTAGCCGAAGACGATCCCGGCCTCAATGCGATCATCTCCCAAGGCCTCCGTGAACGCGGATACATCGTCGACTCCGTCCTCGATGGCACTGCTGCCATTGAGCGGCTGAAGTTCTACGACTACGATGTCGCCATCATTGACTGGCGTATGCCCGGCACACCGGGAATCGATGTCGTCAGGTGGTGCCGCACTGCTGACCGCCCGGTTGGCATCATCATGCTCACTGCAAGAGACGCGACCACTGACCGCATCGAGGGGCTCGATGCAGGTGCGGACGACTACCTTGTGAAGCCATTCGACTTCGAGGAGCTCCTCGCACGTATCCGTGCAGTCCAGCGTCGTCCCCGTAGCATTGAGGGACCAGAACTCTCCTGCGGTGATGTCATCCTCGACCCCGTTGCGCACAGGGTTGCAGTGTCGGGATCTCCCGTGAACCTCACTGGAACGGAATACCTCATTCTTGAGCTTCTCATGCGGCGCATGCCCCAGGCAGTCACCCGCGAAACGATTGCCCAGCATGCATGGAAGGACGAGACAGAACCACTCGGCTCGAACGCGATCGATGTGCAGATCAGCAGGCTCAGGGCGAAATTTCCGACTGCCCGCATGCGCATTGTGACTGTGCGCGGAGTGGGGTACCGTCTCGAGACGCAATGAGCACACAGTCGCACGAGCTCAATCCCCGGCACCTCGCGACCAATGTCGCGCTTTCTGCAACAGCAGTAGTCGCAGCCGTCTACATGGTGATCAGCATCATCATTGCGCTGTTTGTCTCCTCCTCCCTCACAGGACAGCTTGACTCCCGCCTCAGAACTGCGCTCACTGACCTCTCCGAAGGAGTTCCGCCATACATTGGCCAGTTCTCGAACCAGAGCACATCCTTCGGAACACCCTCTCCAAGCAACCACTTCGAGACACCACTTGTCATCTGGATCATCTCGCCGAACGGCATCATCGAAAGCAACTACCCGAATGCAGTGCTGCCTGACTCCGGCCTCAATGTCACCTCGCCCACCACCATCACTGTGTCGAAAACGGAATTCCGCGTTGCAGGACAGACGATAGGGAGCTCCCATATCGTTGTCGGCCTCTCCACAGAACCGATCTCGAGCACCCAGGGATCGCTCCTCACAGGAGAACTCATTGCCCTTCCCTTTCTCCTCGCCTTCATCTTCATCGGCTCGTACACAGTTGGTCTCAGGGTTGCCCGCCCGATCGAGGCAGCCCGCCAGCGGCAGCTTGAGTTCACTGCCAATGCGTCGCACGAGCTGCGCACTCCGCTTTCCGTCATAGAGGCCCAGGCAGGCATCGCACTCTCCCAGAAGCGGAAGCCCGAGGCATATGTCGAAGCCTTCACCCATGTCCGGGATGAGACTTCACGCATGCGCCACCTTCTTGAGGAACTCCTTTGGCTTGCGAGATTCGATGGTTCCGAGAGTCCTCCTCCCTTCGAGTCCGTCGACTGTGTCGCATCAAGCGAAATGGCGCTTGAACGGTTTACGCCACTTGCCGAGCAGCATGGCCTCTCCCTTTCCGCTTCCACCCTCTCGCCACACGCGCTCATTGATGCTCCCCCGGAATGGATTGAACGGCTCCTTGGTGTGCTCATCGACAACGCAATCAAGTACACGCCCCAGGGAGGCACGATCTCCATCGAGGCTGGCATGCAGCAGGGCCGTGCAGTCATCACAGTGCAGGACTCGGGTCCTGGCATACCCGAGGAGGAGCTCCCGCACATTTTCGACAGGTTTCACCGCGTGTCAAACTCCCCCGAGGGGGCAGGGCTAGGCCTCTCCATAGCGGATGCCATTGTCCAGGCCACCCACGGCAAGTGGGATGTGGAACCAGCTCCGGGCACGGGCCTCAGGATGGGAGTCTCCTGGCAGGGAGTGTAGCCTCCAATCACTGCATCCCCCAATTCTCATGCAATTCTCATGTGGATCTGT
>JAJZLL010000063.1 GCA_021803465.1 bacterium | reverse complement strand
CGGGGTGACAAGGCTGTTCTGGAACTGGGAAGCAGTCTCCTTGCCCGTACTGACCTTCCCACTACAGCCAGAAGGATCATTCAGGAGGCTCACGAAGGTAATCTCCGCCTTGCACGTTGTCAGGAGGTGGATCGGGCAAAGTCCATACGAGCAGGGCGCTCAACACATATCGGGGAGGAAAGCCGTGGCATTCCAGAGTGAAATTGAAAAGTACATCAAGTCCGTATTTGCGAAGGAACGAGTTGCAGTCATCCCTATTTGGGGCGCTATTGGAGGACAGGTTCGTGCTGTCGATACAGTTCGGCTCCTCACACGTGTGAGAGAGGATGCAACTGTTCGGGCTGTGGTTCTAGACATCGACTCGCCTGGTGGAGGTGCAATTGCCTCGGAAGCACTCTACCGGGCTGTGAAACACTTGGCCCATCGGAAGCCAGTTGTTGCCTGGATACGTGGAACAGGAGCTTCAGGAGCATATTTCCTTGCATGTGGAGCATGGAAGATTGTGGCATTTCCAGGAGCCCTCGTTGGCTCCATCGGTGTAATCAGTGTACGACCCGTCCTTGTTGATCTTCTAGCCAGGCTTGGTACTCAGCTTGTCGTAACGACAACCGGTCCGTACAAGGACCTTGGTGCACCGTGGAAGAAGCCCACTGCAGAAGATCACGAAAAGGAAGAACATCTTGTCAATGCTCTCTTCCAACGCTTTACCTCTGCTGTTCGTGAATCCCGACACCTTACAGAGGAGCAACTCAGTACAGTGACAACAGGCGAAGTCTGGCTTGCAGAGGAAGCGATGGGACTTGGTCTTCTTGATGAACTCGTTGATGATGAGGAGACAGCTGTTGCCCAGGCACGGCTTCTTGCAAAGCTTGATCCCTCTACACCGATGATCCGAATGTCTGCAAGAAGAAATCCAATGCAGCGTCTTCTTGCTCCAGCTTCCACACAGCGTTCAAATACTGTGCGATGGCTGCAAGAAGTTGAGAGCTGGCTTGGTGTGACGCGACTCCATATGTAGAGACTGGGAAGTACGATGTTGTGTGGATTTTCCCTGCAGGAGTAGTTCCTGATGCAAGGGCATGCAGTCTTTGGCAGTATCATCACGCACAAGATCCCCTGCATTGCAGGTTGCCATGGATATGTTGACTATAGCTTTGCGCAAAAAAGGGTTCTGGAATGAAGATTAATCATGAGTAATATGTTGCCTGTGAAGTGGAAGCCAACAAAGTGGATCTGCTCGTATCCAGCTATGGACTGGATGTAAAACGCTTGCTCTCAAGCGCAGGAGCAGCATCGCTGCATTGCACGTGCGTGGATGCTCCCACATTACTGGGAGACTATAGGAGTCAGAAAACTAGGCGTGTGGAAGAGTTGTAGTGTTGTGTCGTGGCTCAGTAGTACAGATGATTTCAATGGGATCTCCATGCGTGACTCGTGCCTCAAGGTGGGAGGAGCCATCCTCCTTGCGGTAGGCATGGACAGAAAGGTTTCTGCTCCCGACCCGTAGTTCCTCAATGGATATTGTCGGACACCAGGAAGGGAGGTGAGGATGGAATCGGATGATGCCGTTTGGAATGTCAGGGTCGATACCGAGCAAAATGTCGACTGCATAAATAATGGATCCTGCTGCCCATGCCTGTGGAATGTTGGGCCTTCGATACGGGACAGGAACCGGGATGGCAGAGCGGTCCAACCCAGAGAACACTTCCGGAATCTGCGCATTCGCAAAGTATCCAGTGGCATCAATCACACCACGGATGACAGACCATGCTTCTTCAACAAAGCCGTAACGCATCAGTCCAGCTGCAGCAATCATGGAGTCGTGGGGCCAAACGCTACCCCGATGGTACGAATGGGGATCATAAGCAGGATGTGATGTTGCAAGTGTACGGATTCCCCAACCACTGAAGAGTTCTGGTGAAAGAAGCTGCCGTGCAGAGGCTTCTGCAACATCTTCATCAAGGATTCCCATCCACAAGCAGTGTCCTGTGTCAGAGGAAGGAGTACCGATAGCGTGTTTCCTGCCGTCAATACAGAGGGCCACTGTCCCCTTGTCAGGGAGCCAGAATACCTCACGGAACCGGTGTTTGAGTTCAGTTGCTTCACGTTGCAGTGTCCCAGAGCGTTGTTCTTCCCCCCAGATTGCATAGAGAGGAGCAAGAGCGTGTTTGGCTGCAAAGACGTACGCCTGGAGTTCTGATGTTCCGATGGGATGGGATGGGGTGTGTCCTTCCTCATCAGGGACACCATCAGGAGAGTCACGCCAGCACTGGTTCGGATACCCAGTCATGGCACGTGGACCATACTCCTGGAATCCGTCTCCATCTACGTCTCCATATCGATCCACCCATTCAAGAGCCTTGTCGATGGAGTCCTTGAATTGTCTGAGCCACTCTGCATCCCCAGTCCATTGGTACACCATGCCAATGAGATAAAGATACAGCGCAGTGGCATCTGCTGAGCCGTAATACGGGTTGTGTGGGATGAGGCCAAATACTGCCCACTCTCCTACTCGGAGCTCATGACAAATCTTCCCCGGCTCTGCATCACGATACGCGTCAAGCTTTGTTGCTTGGAAGGCAGCAAGTGCTGCAATCGTGCCTCGAGCAAATTCTGGATTGTGGACAAGCGTCTGCAGGGATGCAATTACTGAGTCACGTCCAAAGAGGGCAACGAACCATGGAATGCCTGCTGCTGGAATGTCGGGAAGGGAAGCCCCAGCAGGATTTGGGATGCGAAGGGCATGGAGGTCCCGGGTTGATTGATCGATAGCAGTCTGAAATGCATGATGTGCAACCCGGTATGTCGGTACATCCTGCGGCAGTCCAGGGCGATGCGGTGTGTGCGTACCTGTCACAGGAGTAGCTTCATGCCATGCTGGGAGGGGGCATTCCATTGGTGTCTTTGCTGCAGCACGATCCGTGATGAGACAGTGAGCAAGACAGGCATGCCATTGTTCTCCAGGAGAAAGGGTGATGGAGAAGCTCACAGTCGAACCGTTTACCGTGGGTGTTGTATCGGAAGTGATGTATGTTCGTCGTTCCCGATAGAAGTCTTTGTTTGCATATGAGGAAAAAAGGATATGGTCATCAGGATTCCACTCTGTTGATGTGGAGCGGGACTGCCACTGCTGGCGACGAACCTCAAACAGGTCTGCAAAGTCAGTTGCAAGGGTGAGTGACAGTGTAAGGATGACTGGAACAGTGCCATATGTATTGAGTGTGAGGTCTTCATGTAGCTCACCCTGAGTCATGAAGCGGTCAAGTGTGATGCTCACTTCTGTGGGAATACCATCAGCACTCGTGATGAGAGCTGGCGCAATGAGAACCCATTGCCCATGTGCATGGTCGAATTCACTGTATGTGAGACAGAATGGCTCCTTGTCATTCACGGTAATCTGCCACTTTGAGAGGAAACGCGTGTCGTGGGAGTAGAGACCGTCTGAATACCAGGAATCACGAATGGCATGATCTTGGTGTGAGACCCAAAATGTTGCACCGGAGTTGAGTTGTGGCATGGAATACAGCGTAACAATGTCGTGGTCCGTTCGCAATCGAAGGGCAGAGGGGCAGCATGTGGAATGTGCATTTGGGGGTTGGCTATTCGTGAGGGAATCGGGTACAGTGTGGTTGCCATGCCATACACACGCACCCGCCCCATCACCACCTCGGACACATCGTCTGTCCTTCGTC
This sequence comes from bacterium, assembly GCA_021803465.1. Lineage (GTDB taxonomy): Bacteria > Chloroflexota > Dormibacteria > Aeolococcales > Aeolococcaceae > JAJZLL01. The sequence goes on along the minus strand of JAJZLL010000063.1, from coordinate 14,392 downwards.
TTGTCAACCAGCAGATCAGCAAAGCCACAGGCGATGCAGGTTCTCCCATGCAGTATTCCGAGCTCGCGGACCTCCTCAAGCAGCCAGGGACTTTTGGCGTTGTGGCTGTGGAAGGCAACTACCGCGTGCTGGGAGCGCTTGTCGTCACTGAGCCGTCCTACGGTCGAGGCGCGAATGGTCCGCAGATCACCATACTTGCTGCGGAGGACATGATCTCCATCTCTTCGCTCTTCGAGGAGGCGTTCACAGAGGCACGCCGCCGTGGTATCCAGCAGATCAGCATCCGTGTTGCACCCGGAGACAAGACCCTCCAGCGGTGGTGTGAACGGCATGCGACAACTGCCACAAGGTCCCCATTCTTCGTCGAATACGAGTTCAATCTCATCCAGCAGCGATCACTCCGCCCAGCAGTCCCCTCGCTGGAGTAGGCCTTGGACAGCTGAGTTTGCAGCCGATGCCTGGACAGGATGGAGCTCAGACGCGTCGTGGATATCTCTTCCATGATGTAGCAGACATCTATGACCAGGCAAGACCCAAGTATCCTGAGCAGCTGTTTACGGATCTCGTCCATTGGATTCCCATCACAGCATCGAGCCGCATCCTGGAGATTGGCTGCGGAACGGGTATAGCCACACAGTCTCTTGCAGCGTGGGGGTGTCCAGTAGCAGCACTTGATCCAGGCGAGGAGATGGTTGCAGTCGCAAGGCGCAGGCTCCAGCATGCACACCATGTCGAGTTCCATGTTTCCACGTTCGAGGAGTACTGCAGCAGGGCGGAAGGGCAGTTCACTGCTGTCATTGCTGCGACTTCCTACCACTGGCTTGATCCAGACATGCGCGAGAGGGCTGTCTGGAATCTGCTTCACCCATCGGGCGCCATTGCCATCTTCAGGCACTGGGGCCGGGTGGGAGGAGATGTGGAGTTCTACACGGGGGTCCAGGAGATTTACCGAAGTCTTGCTCCAGAGCTTCTCGAGGAGGCCATCCGGGCAGCGGCGGGGGATCCCTCAGCCGTCTCATTCGGGCATGTCGTGCCTCTCACGGATGAGGCAATTGCAGCCCATACGGACAGGCTGGAGCACGCGGAACTGTGGAAGGAGATGGAGTATGTCACATATCCGTGGGAACAGGTGTACACCGGAGAGGAATATGTGAATCTCCTGTCTACATACTCGGACCATCTCCTCCTTGCGCCAGATGTCCGGGAAAGGCTGTTTGCTGCCATCCGGACGTTTATCGACACATCACGGAGCGGGCATGTACGGAAAGCGTATGCCACAGCACTGCGCAGAGCGAGGAAACGGTTCCCCACAGGCTAGTGGCGCTTGCGGTGGGGAAGCAGCACGAACACATGACGAAGGAACCGGAACCCTTCACGGATGGAAGCCTTGCTCTCGCCCGCATGACGGGGAGCCATGACAAACGGGACATCCACAGTGTTCAGGTGTGGTGCATGCACGAGGATCTCCAGCAGGATCTTGAAGCCTGTCGGATGAAAGGGAATTGCAGTTATCGCAGCATTCCGTACAACGAAGAAGCCTGAGAGCGGGTCAGATGTGTCGCGTGTAGTGGGAAACACGAGATGCACCAGAGAAGTCGAGCATCTGCTGACGATTGTCCTGACAATGCCAGACAGACCAGCACTGCTTCCGCCTTTCATGTACCTGCTGCCAACACCGAGATCGCAGTTCTCCTCCATGACAGTCCTGAGAAGGAGTGGGATCGTTTCAGGAGGATGCTGGAGATCCGAATCGATCACACAGACATAGGTTCCGCTTGCACGCTGCATGCCAGCTATGACTGCTGTGCTGAGGCCACCGCGCCGTTCAGCACCGTCCCTGTAGATGCGCTGAACGGTCATGCTGTCAGCCTGTGCGATTTCGTCAATCGCTGCCCGGGTTCCATCATCGCTGTCATCAACGAAAATGCACTCGAGTGAGACATCATGGCAGGCTTCCCGCACCCGCTCAACAAGATGCCGGACATTGTCTTCCTCATTCCGCGTGGGAACGATCAGACTGAGCACAGGAGGAGACGATTGCGCCACAACAGTTCCTAGATGGGAGAGCGGTCTGCACTGTGGCAGCCGATGTGCTAGATCATATCGCAGTTGCGGGAAATCCGCTCATTTCATCTGGGCACGTGGACTCGGGTCAGTATAATGGCACCATGCCAGAAGATACGGACTTCCGGCTGCTTGATGAGGAAGGAGTTGTGATGCACGTACGCTCCGTAAGTGCGGATCGTCCAGAAGAGACATCCAGTGAGCCACTTGTGCGGAGTGGACGTGGTGGATTCCTTGGCATCACACGCATTGATGTTGCTATCGTTGCTGCCTTTGTGATCGTGGCGTTCTTCTGGAGGTACCTCACTCCGCTTCCTCTGCAGCTGACACGTTCGCAGCTCACTCCACCAAATACGACGCTCTGGGGAGCAGGCTACCCGTACAACACCACCACAGGAGAAACCTATCCCAACTGCCAGGTTGTCCCGGACTCCCCGTCCTCGCCAAAGTATCACCAGCAGTGCGAGGGTTTCGTCTTTGACGAGGTGTACTTCGCAGTCGATGCCTACTACGATCTTCACAATCCGCCTGTACCATATTTTGATCCTGAACCTCCCCTCACGAAACTGCTCATAGCGGGACCCATGTCGATCTGGGGATTCACTACATGGGCATGGAGGCTGAGTGTTGCCCTGTTTGGGAGCCTTGTTGTCGGACTTGTGTACCTACTTGCAATGAGACTGTGGAGAAACCGGTTCTTTGCTGGTGCTGCCGCATTCATGATGGCATTTGATGGCCTTGAGTTTGTCGAGTCCCGGATAGGGGTCATCGACATCATTGCCCTCTTCTTCGTTGTGCTGACGTACTACGCTCTTGTACTCCACCTGCAGTCGAGAACGAAACGCCAGTGGCGAGCAACGGCGTATGTCCTTGGCATCGCCATTGGCCTTGCCATGGCAGCAAAGCTGACAGCACTTGCGCCAATAGCCATTGCGATCTCGTTCATTGGACTGCGGCTTTTGCGGCACTGGTTCATGCGTCGCGATGCGGAACCGGACGAAGTGCTCTGGAATGAGGCTGCGCGCACCTCAGGATACTGGCACTACGCGCTCATGCTTGTGCTTGCAGGAACCGTGTTTCTCGCCTGCTGGGGAAGATACAACATTCCGCATCAGACGAGGCAGTACATCTACAACTTCACAGGCTGCACGCTGTCCTTGAGCGGCACTGGACCAGCAAAGACAGCAAGCGCATCACTTTCGGGAACAACGCAGTATCTCAATCCCGTGACACATCCCACGTTCTCCGCCAATCCCATTGCTGATGCGACTGCGCTTGTCCATATGGGAAGTGAGTACATCGGCAATCTCGTGCGCAATGCCAAATCCGAGCTCAGCTATCATATCGAGGAATGCGGAGGGCATCCATTTGCATCTCACTGGTATACGTGGCCCATCATGTACCATCCTGTGTTCATGTATTCCGCCTCCACAGCGACGACGACTGCTGACATCACAAACGTGGGGAATCCGGCAGTCTGGTGGGGAGCGATTGGAGCTTTGCTGGTCCTTCTGGGTACAGTGCCACGGACGAAGCGTGCGCGTATCGGACTGTATGTCCTGCTCGTTCTGGTTCTCCTCTGCACCATCATTCCCTTTCATGCAGCGGAGAAATCACCGCTTGTCTCAAATCGCGTCAATCCGACACAGGTCATGAAATTTGCGGGAATTCCCCTGTTTGATGTGGGCATGTTCCTGCTTGCTGTCCTGGGGTTTGTGCTTGTGGCATATGGTATGAGGAAACAGTCATTTCTCCCGGCATTCGCCTTTGTGAGCTACCTGGTTGCCTGGTACATGTGGGAGCCAGGGAATCAGGCGAGAATACTCTTCTTCTACCATGCACTCTCCATGCTGCCGTTCATGGCGATCGCGCTCGCCTGGTGTCTGGCAAAGATCCGGAGCATGACCCTTGTCATTCGGGGCAGGGAGGTGCCTCTTGCCTTTGTCGCCTATGCGGGCCTCATTGTTGTCTTTGCAGGATTCATCTTCTTCTATCCGATCTACACTGGTCTTCCCATTTCCACTGCAAACCATGCCATGCGGATCTGGGTGGATATGCAATGATGCCCCTTGGTGCATGGAGCATCCTTGCGGGCTGGGGTTTCCTCGGGGCTTATGTGACAGGCGCATTCATTCCGAACCTGCGCTTTGGAGAGAGGATCCTCGTCAGCGGAGTGCTGGGGACAACCATTGCAGTGGGAACAACCTACGTTGCAGGCCTTGCCTTTGGCATCTCGCCAGTGGCAGTGCTTGTGGGGATATTTCTGCCCATTCTCCTGGCAGCTGCAATCCAGCATCTTCTCCATCTTCGGGGACGGGCCCGCGACGCGTGGAAGTACGCATGGAGCTCCTGGAGCGCGCAGACTGCTGAAGCGCTCCTGCTCCAGTGCCTGCTCTGGGCTGTGCTCATCGGGGGGAGCATTGCGCTCTTCAGCTCACTCTTCCTGGTCCGTGCGGATGGAGCAGTCGTGGCTCGCTTCCCAACTGTCTGGGCTGACTGGGCTCTCCACCTTGGGATGGCCCAGAGCTTCGCGATTGGACACAACATGCCAGCAAAGAACATCGTCTTCGCGAATACTGCGATGTACTATCCTCCACTCCCGGACTTCGCACCAGCACTCCTTCGCATTGGAGGGCTTCCCATTGTCACTGCGCTCGATCTCCTGAGTGGATGCGGACTTGCAGGACTTGTGCTTGGCATCTACTTTCTTGCACGCGAGCTCGTTGGGAAACCTGCTGCTGCGGCAGCAGTCGCTGTACTCATGATGCTTGGGGGAGGGCTTGGCTTCTGGGGAGTGGCTGTCACTGCGTGGCAGATGGCATGCAGCCATGCGCACCTTGCCAGTGGCTCATGCACGTTAGGTGGTGTGGCGCATGCCTCTCTTGGACGTGCATTCGCCATGGTGGTTTCCGCTCTCGGCTACATTCCCCATGTCCTTGCAAACCAGAGCGTGAGCTACGACGGTCTCGAGACTGCAGTCACCACTCCCCACGGGATCGTGTGGAACACGCCCCTCTACACATGGTGGCTCCCGCAGCGCACGTATGTGGTGGGAATGTGTGTTGCAGTGACAGGACTTCTGGCCCTGCTGAAGAATGCGTCGTGGAGCAGGAGCGGTGCCGTTCTGGGGATCATGCTTGGATGGCTCCCCATCATCCATGTGGAGAGCTATCTTGTCATTGTCGGGTACGCCCTGATTTGGACACTCTTCAGACGTGACAGCGCCTGGCGCTGGGCATGGCCAGGAATTTTGGCCATAGGGGGCGCTTTCGCCTTCCAGCTCGCGACAGTTCAGCATGGCAGTGCACTTGCGGGAAACCAGTATCCATGGATCGATGTGGGATGGTATCCTTCCGTGCCGAGCAAAGTGCTGGTGAATGCGCCTTCACTCATCCACGCAGTGGGAGAGTACGCGCATGCACTTTTCACAGCACGCTATTGGGGACACTGGCTAGTGAACACGGGGATTGCAGTCCCGTGCACCATTGCTGCTGGCGTGCTGCTTGCCTGGTCCGCAGTGCGTCCTGCAGGAACGGTTGCGCACATGGTTGGGAGGTGGTGGAGTGCGGAGACCAAGCTGCTCATCTTCGGTGGCATCGGGATCTTTCTTCTTGCGACAACAGTCGTCTTTCAGCCCTGGTACTGGGACAACACGAAGTTCCTCGGCTACTGGTATCTTGCGCTGGGAATTGGGATTGCTGCAGCAGCATGGCGCATGCGGAGCCACTGGGGAGCCTGGGCACTGGAGCTGGGAATTGTTTCGATGGTGCTGACTGGAGCAGTGGTCATTGTCCGCTGGGGGCCATGGACACCAGCAGCCGACCAGATCATCCAGGACTACGTTCTCATGGCACCCTCCGATGTGCAGCTTGCGGATGCGCTTGTGCGTGACACATCGCCGCATGCCGTGTTCGCAACTGGAATGTCGCACGAGGATCCGGTCATGATCCTCACTGGCAGACAGGTTGTTGCTGGGTATGAGGGGTGGCTCTGGAGCTACGGTCTTCAGTATCTTCCCCGGAAAGATGCGCTTACTGCCATCCTTGCAGGTTGCCCGTCGTCCATCAGATCGTCCCAGTGCGTAGTGCGGGGACTGCTTCGGAAGTACGATGTGTCGTATGTTGAAGTGGATACAGTGCATGGTGACGGCCTTCGGGCCAATGCCCTCTGGTGGCAGCAGCAGGACCTGCCAGTTGTCGCAGCAGTGCAGGGCATCACGGTGTACGATGTCCGCGGAGTGACCAGAACATGACACCAGCTTCCCTGACAGTTGTCATTCCTGCCTACAACGAGGCGCAGGTCATCGGCTCAGTGGTGAGGAAGGTGAATGCTGCCCTCCACCACGAAGGCGTGGCCGATTTCACCATTCTCGTAATCGATGATGGCAGCACAGATGGCACGCAGGACGAGGTGCTTGCCTGCAGAGAGGACAGCATTCCTGTGCATGTGGTCCGACATGCGCGGAACAGGGGGTATGGCTGGACGCTCCGCAGTGGGTTTGTGCGCGCTACTGCTCCTGTCATTTGGCTGCTTGACGGGGATGGCCAGTTTGATCCAGCTGATGTGCATCTGCTCTTTGACCGCTACAGGGATGGAGCAATGGTGTGCGGTTACCGTGCAAAGCGTGCAGATCCCTGGCAGAGGAAACTCGCAAGTTTCGCCTTCTTCACCTGTGTTCGCCTTGTGTTTGGTCCGATGGGTGTGCGTGATGTCGACTGCGCATTCAAGCTCATTCCCAGTGATGCCGTTCTCTCACTGACGACCACTGGCGCAATGATCTCCACGGAGATGATCCTCACAGCGAGAAAGCATCACCACCGCATCATCGAAGTCGGAGTTCCCCACTACCCGAGAAGGACCGGGAATCCAACAGGGATGCGGCCCAGGGTGGTGCTGCGTGCCTTCAGGGAACTCTTCATGCTGCGGAGCAGGCCACCGCAATGATGATCGATGCCCATGTCCACCTCCTTCCTCGGGACGTCAGGATGGATCCTTCAGCCATGAGGGAGCGGGATCCGTGGTTTGCCGAGTGCTTCCCCGGGGAGGGTGCCATGGCGGACACGGTGGAGCTTGGCAGGATGCTCGATGACCAGCTGTGCGATGCATGCGTAATTGCAGGCTGGCCATTCCGCAGCATAGATGACTGCCATGCAATGACGGAAGCTGCAGCTGAAGCGCACAGGACTGATGCGCGCATGGCATTCCTTGCAATGATCCACCCGCTTGATCCCCACCTTGATGATGCGCTTGACCATGCGCAGCACCTCGGGTGCTGCGGAGTGGGTGAGCTGAACATGGATGGCTTTGGCATCGACAACGACCGTTTCCTCTATCAGCTGGCAGAAGCATGCGCAGACAGGGATCTTCCCATCCTCGTGCACTGCAGCGAGCCTGTGGGGCACCAGTATCCAGGCAAGGGAACCTTCACGCCACTCAGGGTTGAGGAGCTTCTCCGTGCAGTCCCTGAATGCACAGTGGTGCTCGCGCATCTGGGCGGTGGACTGCCATTCTATGGGGTGATGCCGGAAGTGCAGCGGATTCTCGCGCATGCGTACGTGGATACGGCTGCTGGTCCATGGCTGTACACGCCGAATGTGCTCCCCATTGTGGCAGGAACCATGGGATGGGACAGGATCATCTTTGGCTCGGACTTTCCTCTCATGACCCAGCGCAGGATCCGTGACTGGCTCAGCTCATCTGAGGTGACTGTGCCCGACGGGTTCTGGGGAAGGACGGCTTCCCGGGTGTACCACATCCCCTCCAGTCAGGAGAATGTGGGTTGAGAGGCGCTCTTTGAGGGAGAATGCACAGGGCCCGAGCTTGGGGGCGTGAACGGCTTGCCGTTGACAGCAGTGAGGGTTGCACGCCAGACAATGCGGTCGTAGTCCTGCCACCAGGGTGTGCACGTGATCATCGTGAGGTTGTACCCTGTGGTGCCATTGAGCTGTGTAACCTGGCTTGGGGAGAGCACCCATTTCCCTGTAATGGTGTAGGTGTAGACATTGCACTGCCGGTCCTGCACTTCAACAGACTGCTGGGTGTTGAGCTGATTGATGTACTCGAAATCGGGTTCCCTGTGGAAAGCTACTATGATGTTTCCCTGGCCACCAGGAGCAGGGCTCTGGTACCAATGCACAGCCGAGCGGTCATTGAGGAGTGACCAGTTTCCGTTCCCGGCAACGAGCGCATAGCCGTATTGGGAAAGGGATGGGAAAGTGACAAGCATGTAGTCACTGGTTGGAGCAGTGCTCGCTGCACACGAGTTTGGAGTTGCGCCAGGAGAGGGAGTGATATGCGTGGGAGAACCGTGCTCCCAGGCCTGGATCGCTGTGGAGTCAGCCTGGGACCGCTGGATGAGTCCAATGACTGGTCCGACTCCGATGATGAGCCCTGCAATGATGAGCAGCAGGCCGACACTGCTCCCAAGGAGCTTGGCATGTTTCATGATCGTGCACGTCCTCCAATTCCATCATACGTCACATGGGGAAATTGGGTTAGGACGCTGCGACCTGCTCCATCTTGGCGACAACCTCATCAAGGGTCGACTGCATGACTCCCCTGATGACGAGTCCACGAATGTCCGTGAACACATCGTTGAGCGGCCTGTCCTGTGCAGCAGCCTCATCGAGCAGGCTCTCAACCCGTGCTGCAGAGCGCTGCAGATGGTCCCGTGCAATTGACTTGAATGCATCGAGGTGGTCCCTGAGGGGATTTGCAGGTGCTGCAGCAGCTCCTCCGGAACGGGTGGGCGGAGCTTCAGGTGCAGTATCCGCATCGTCCGTTCCCGCATCTTCGGGAAGGGAGAAGAGATCGTCATACGAGACATCCGTGGAGAGCTGAGCTGGGGACGAGCCTTCAACCCCTTCCTCCGCAACCCCGGTCTCCTCAGTGAGGTCCTCCTCCTGCTCCACTGGAGCTGAGGGTGGCGTCTGGACCAGTGCAGCCCGACGGATGCGCATGGTGCCCTGCGAGCCCCGGAACAGCGCGTCCAGGAGTGTGGGGTCTCCAAGCACGGGATGGTCCTCGGTGTATGTGGCCACCTGGTGACCATCGACTATGCAGGTGACGCCACGCCCCTTTGGAGTTGAAACCTCAATGATGTAGGTGCCTTCCCGAGACAGCATGTCCTGAAGCAGTGCGGGCCAGTTGGTCCATGCAAGCCTGAGGTCGTCATAGCAGAGGTCCCCACGGAGAACGGAGGGAATGACATCAACGACATCTTCTTCGAGCTTGTGGGCAGTGACTGTGGCTTCCGAGAGGGACTTGATTCTCTTGAGGGCAACATCGCCAAGAAACCTGTGGCCGCCACTGAAGCAGTAGACATCGATGATGGCATTCGCCTTGACAAGGATGACGCCAACTGCACCTTCTCTGCGGATGACCATGACACCATGTCCGAGCGCTGGAGCGAGAGCCTCAAGGATGACAGCCTTCGCAGGGATGTTCTCAAATACCGGTGTGCCCTGGGGAAGCAGGGGGATGAGATCGTGGTCCGATTCGAGGTCAGATGCAGTGCCGCGTTGATTCACTGACGACTCCTATTCATGAACTGTATCGTAGTCGCTCACCCGTAACAGTGCAGTGACGGTTCTGCACGCATGTGGTGCCAGATTGCAGCTGCGAGTGAGGCTTCTCCTGCAACATAGTACCCTCTTCACATGGAGTTGTTGGATTCAGCCCGGAAATGGTACTGGGCCCTGGTTCTCCGTCTCGTTCCCCAAGAACCGACCCTGGAGCAGCAGCTGTTCACGATCTACCGGATTGGGCTCGGAGCCCTCATCGGCTGCACTGTCGTGCTGCTTGGCGTTGCACTGTGGACTGCATCAGTCGCTGGAGCTGCGGGAATCGTCATGCTCATCGTGGGCATACTGTGCTGCAGTGTCCTTGGAGCAGTGGACCTAGTGGTCGTGGGACTCATCCATCAAAGTGCAGTCGTGCCCCTCAGGGAACTTCTTGGAGAGATCCAGGGAGGAGGCAAGGGATATCCAGCCTCTCCAGCGAGGACACCAGGCGAACTGCAGCAGCTCCGTTCAGCCATGGAGATGCTGGCGAAACGGGCTGAGGGCACGAGAGCCCGCGAGGTTGCAGAAGCACAGGAGGGGAAGTCCCGTGACACGACACTGCGGTACATTCTCCGGTATGCGTCGGATGTTGGAGGCTCCCTCAATGCGGGGACAATCACTGCAGCACTTTCCGACATCGCAATGGCAATCGGTGGGTACAGGTATGCCCAGGTGTGGCAGGTCAATGAGCTGGACAACTCCCTGAAGCTTGCGCATTCGACTGTGCCAGCGAAACTCGCACAGGCCCTGTCTCTCAAGTCGAGCAAGGAGGGAAGAGCTGCAATTGAACGTGCGCTTGGCGCTGCACATGCCATTCCGTACAGGCTCAGTGACGGGAAAACCCAGGGGGTTGCCGTTCCCATGGTGCATGGACTCTCCATGCTTGGGGCAATCGAGCTCATTGAGCAGACAAATCTGCCCACAGTCGAGGATCCCATTGCTGCACTTGAGTTACTTGCACAGTACGCAGCAACGGATCTTGTCGCAGCCCGGCTGCACCAGGAAGTGGAGGCACGAAGCGAGACCGATGGACTCACACGCATCTTCAACAGGAGAAAACTCGATGTGGATCTCCGTTCGGAAGTGGCACGAAGTGTGCGGTATGGCCATCCGCTCTCCATCCTCATGATCGATGTGGATCACTTCAAGAAGTTCAATGACACGTATGGCCACCAGCTTGGTGACGAGGTGCTGAAGACTGTTGCGGCAACGCTCCAGGAGAGCAGCCGTGAGACAGACAGTGCCTACAGGTTTGGCGGTGAGGAGTTTGTCCTTGTGCTGCGTGAAACGGAGATCGATGCTGCGCGCGATGCAGCTGAGCGGTTTCGCCTCAAGGTGGAGAAGGTGGCTGAGAGTGCGCATCTCCCAAGTCAGGTGACCGTGTCGATAGGTGTGTCTGCAGTGGGTGAGGAAACCTCCTCAATCGACTCGCTCATTGAGGCTGCCGATGAAGCGCTCTATCAGGCGAAAGAGCACGGGCGCAATCAGGTGATTGTGAATCAGCGTGTCACAAAGCAGTGACGGGTGGGTCGCACAGGGACATCCTCAGCAGGACCTTCGATAGTATGGAATGAGATTCTCCCACATGGGAGCTCAAGGGAGAGGGGATAGCAGGTGATCGACGTGGCACGTGAACTTCAGCCGGCACAGAGGTGGACACTCAGGGAAGCACCCAAGGTCGATGGCCTTGAGGTCGCTTTCAACAGAACAGTCCATGGTGATGTGCGTGAGAAGCTTGGTGCCGACCTGCCACAGCGCTGGTACAGGTGCAATCTTGAGGGCACTTTCAACTGGCCAGATCTTCCCGAAGGAACAGTGTTCATTGAGTGCAATCTTGTTGATGCGAAGTTTGACGGTGCATCGCTTGTCAATGTCACCATCAGGGGCAGAGCTGGTCAGCAGGGCCGCACAGGAAAGTATGGCCGCATCGATGGAATGTCACTTGTGGGAGCGAATGCACCCGGACTGAAGCTGCTCAATGTGCAGGGAGCGGAAGTTGACTGTTCAGGCGCACGGCTCGATGGGGCCCAGTTCAAGGGTTCAGTGCTTCCCCAGCTGAAGATGGAAGGTGTGAAAGGGGAACATGTGCACTGCTGTGAGCACACAGTTCTCGATGGAAGCAACTGGAATGGCGCTGAGGTGCCAGGAATCTGCATGGAGCAGTCAGTTGCCAGGGGAAGCGATACCGTCTTCTCTCGCATGGTGACTGCGGCGGAGTCAGGAAAGCGACAGATCGGGGGCATCTTCTGGAATGTCGACTGGAATGGCGTGACCTGCAAGGACGCGGACTTCCGGTTCGGACATTTCGAGGGTGCACGGATCGAAAACCTTCAGGTGAACGAGCGCACTGCCTTCACCAATGCAACAACGGATGAGCGCACCTCGATTGCGGGCACGCCTGTCGTTGCTGAGCAGTGGAGGGGCGTGAACCTTCGATCCGCACTCGTTGTTCCAAAGCAGCGCTCCTCGAAGCGGCGTGAAGTCCAGCAGCTGGGATCTGCTGCTGGTAGCGTGCGCATCCGATCCATCGACCATCTGCAGTAGAGGAAGCATGCGCCGGGGTGGAAACACTGTGCGCGGATGAGAACATCCTAGGACTTCGTAAAGCCGAATCTCCGTTTCTTCTGCTTCCGCCCCTGGTCTGAAGCAGGTACGCCCGCGTTCTGCACTGCTGCGAGTGCAGGAACGCCCTCCTCGCCCTCCTCTGAGGCTTTTCTGATGAATGACGGCAGAAGCTTCTGGGCAAGCTCACGCACTTTTCTCGCCATCTGGGAGTCCGGCTTCTGGAGCACAAACGGCACGCCGCGGTTCACTGAGGCACTCACGACAATCGGGTCATAGGGAAACTGCAGGAAGATGTCCAGTCCTGCAAGTGATTCCACAGTTGTAGCGGAAAGGTCGGAGTTCACTTCGCTCCGGTTGAGAATGTAGGCAAGGTGGTCCTTGCTGATCCCGTACGCCGAATACATCGCTATGGTCGCCTGGGAGGCATGCACGCTGAGATCCGTCGTTGACGAGATGAGCAGGATGCGGTCAGAAGCCCTGAGGGCTGTGAGTGTGTTGGCATCAATTGCATCGGGCACATCGATGACAATGAAGTCAAAGGAGCGTCTCGCTGTGGTGATGAGACCCTCGACGAAGTCGTAGGTAAGTGGCCGCTGGAGATTGGCGATACTGGGCGCAAGAAGAACGGAGACCCCTGCAGGACCAGGCACAATCGTGCCCTGGAGCTTCACGTCCGGACCTGAGGAGAATCCATCCATCATGCTGTCAATGCTCTTTGTGCTCTCGAGGCGAAGCAGTCTCCGGAGACTTCCATGCTGGATGTCAAGGTCAATGAGAAGTGTGTGCCTTCCCCCCTCCTGACTTGCGAGGAGGGCGAGATTCGCAGCAATAACTGATGCCCCAGTTCCCCCTTTGGGTCCAGTGACACTGACCACCTGGTAATTGTCCTGCGGTCCTTGAGGCTGCTGGTTCGTTTGCACTGCGTTGTCGTACTCCGCAGGGGTGACTGCAGCCTGGTGACGCAGTGCGCTCTCAATCGCTCCGAAGAGCTCATCCCTGGCGAACGGCTTGGGCAGAAACTCCTGCGCTCCAGCACCTCTTGCCAGCTCCAGGGTGGCATCATCGTCATTCGCGCTCATTGCAACAATGACTATCCAGGAAGTTGCCCTGCGCACCTCGCGGATGATGCTCGCAGCATCGGCATCCTTGAGATCGAGATCTATGATGATCACATCCGGATGCAGGCTCTCGATCTGCTGGAGGGCTTCCTGCGGCCGTGACGAGGATCCAGACAGCTCATGCATCCCGCTCGCAGTGAGCGCGCGCTCAATGTTCGACAACGCAGTCGGTGAGTCATCAAGGATATATATTCGGGCCATCCGTCTTCCACACATCCACTACATGGGTGCGCGTACGAACAGACGCCTTCTACATGCAGCGGTCACCTTCAGTGTATCGGTTTTCCGGATTTCCGGGACCACCGTCATTCATTGTTGCAGCGAGGCCAATCTCCTGCGTGGCATCCCGTGAAAGAAGGGTGATGTGGTCAGGAACTGTGGACCTGGCATCGCAGGAGATGACCTCTCCCATTGCGAAGAGATCAACTACCGGGTGGAGTGGATGGTCTGTTCCGAGGAGCACTTCCGCAGCGAGTGCATGATGGAGCAGCGGAAGGGAAGGCGACACTGCAGCACGTTCGGATGCAGTCCATGCTGCCTGTAGGATGGCATCCTGGACTGGGAATAGGGCCTGGCCGCCCCGGGGAGCTGCAAGCTCCGCTGCAATGTCGCGGAGCATGTGGTTCAGTCCGAGAAGCGTTGCCTCGTAGAGCATCCTTCCTGTCTTTGCCGCAGTCTGGTGGCCTGAAAACGCGATGAGAGAACGCGAGAGCTCTGCAGTTGTCGGAGCTGACCGTCGTGTTGCAGGAATCGCGCAGCCATTCCAGGTCGAGACGAGCGCTGCGAGATCACTGTGGAGCCGCTCGCTGCTCTCCGGCACAGAGGAGAACGCGGGAAGATGCCTTGTGGACTTTCCTGCAGCCTGCTGGATCAATGTCATGTCACTGTCTCCCGTGCCCAATAGACTCACCGTAGGCGCCATGCACGGACATTGCGCGGACATCACATGAAGCACACATCTCTGTACACTCACCTCACACCATGGCATGCATGCCATGCGCGCAAACCCTTGCAGGGAGACTCGTGCTGGGGCGTCCCGAGACGTTCCGCTACGGCGGAGCCAACTCGCGTACGCGTAGAATC
>JAJZLL010000023.1 GCA_021803465.1 bacterium | reverse complement strand
GGGGGGGGGATGTGAGGCGGCAGAGCGCATGTGTCGACTGACCTGGACTCCCGATGTGTTCAAAATCTCGCGGAACCGGAAGAGGGTGACACTCCTTTCCTATCCCGAATTTGCGGAGCACGCACATCCCGCGCTTGAAGCCTACGCTGTCGTGGAGAGTGGCAAGACCACACGACTGGTCAACTGCGCTGGGCGTGCCAATCCTCCCATCCTTCATCGAAAGGAGCTCTTTGTATCCGTGGACCATCCCCAGTACCCCGAGTTCGCGCAACTCACCCAGGAAGAGGAAAGGCATGGTCTGTACCGTCACCCGTCACGCATTGGGACACGGCAGGGATGGGAGGCGGAGCTTCATGCAGCGGGTTTCGAGATTCATGGGCATGAACTCTGTGCTAGGAGGAGTCCGCTGCCACAGAGGGGAATGATGCTTGATGGATGAGCTGTTTGACAGATCCGCGGCCATCTCTGTCAGGCGTGCAGTCGTATCGGATGCTCTGCTTGAAGCCAATGCATTCCGCACTGCCATTCCCCGTAGGGCACCATCGAAGCCAGCACAGGTTCTCCTTCCAGTCATTGAACGGCTTGTCAGCCGACATCGTGGCGAACATGGAAGGAGCAGCGCAATCCATGATGTGGTGGACTATGGATGTGGTCATGGCGTCGATGTGCTGTACTTCCGTTCTCAGGGGCTGAGGGCTGCTGGCTTTGAACCGCACGCTCCCTACGGCTGGTCATCCAAGCTTCCTGAGCACAGTGCGCGAGTTGTTGTCTCAACCTATGTGCTCAATGTCATTCCCACTGTTGCGGGACGAAGGAAGGTGCTCGCAAGCATGGCCCGACTTGCTGCCCCAGGCGGCTTTCTTGTTATCAGTGCGAGATCTGAGCGTGCTGTCCAGAGAGAGGCAGCCCGCAACAGCTGGGCTCCCTACAGGGATGGATACATTTCCCATCCGTCGAAGTCCACTTTCCAGCATGGCTGCTCAGTGCGTGAGATAACTCAGATGGGAAAGACTCTTGGCCTCATTCCGATCCGCATGCAGCCCGATCTGGAACGGCACGATGCGTCATGCGTTGTCTTTCGCGTACCGGATCCATCAGCATAGGCGTGCATACGAACTGGGGGAGTGGAGCTCAGACGTGGTGCTTGTAGATGTGTGGCAACAGGCATTGTGCGATTGCCTGCAGCAGTTCCTTCGGGCAATCATGCAGCTCAAAACCTTGCGCATCGCGGAGGCAAATCTTCAGCATGCTATCTTGGCTCTAATACTGTGCCTGCAGTGAAGGAGATGAAGGCAAGAACAGCTGCATCTGAACTGCAGGACGCACCGTGACGCCACTCGGTTGCTTCACTGACAAGCGACGCCCATTCAGGAAATGCCGAACACACCCAGGCTGCAGCCTCACGTTTGGATGCCACGCCACTGTGGTGATCCCTGTGAAGTATGCGGCACATTGTGAGAACGGCATACGCCCGGAGATGGTTCGGGTCGTACCCGGGCTGCTCGAACGGAGAGGGAATGTCCAAGCGGGGAAGCCATTCTTCCTCGAGATCCAGTCGAGATGCCTCCTGGAGCCTGCTGATCGGCACTTTCGTGCTGAGGAGACTGGGCGCCGGACCGTGGATGGCACGGCCGCATTCATGAAGAGCGTTGAGGTTGATGGCCCATTCGTTTCCATACCTGCAGCTGCGAATCGACCCACCATTGAGATAGGGACGGGGATCTGCAGGAATTGCTGTGGAGGAGAGCCAGTGCTCTGGTATGAAGGAGCATTCGATCCGGTTGCCCCAGGAGGGAAACTTGTCGGCAATGTGCTGTACGCATTCCTGAAGCGCTTTGATCTCATTCTGGGTGGGAGGACGGCTGAGGACTGCAAGGAGATCGATATCACTGCTTTCCAGCTCAAATCCTCCATACGTGAGCGAGCCCGTAAGGTAGGTGGCTATGAGGGTTTCGGGAAATGTGAGGTGGAGATTCCCTGTGAAGTGGGAGAGGACAGTGTTGACTTCCGTAATTGGTGTGAGCGTAAGACAGTTGATGCTGGTGGCGATCGTCTCAACCACACGGTTGAGAGGACGAGTGGCTTCGACAACAACTGCTCCGTATGAGAGGTACCGATCCCTGTAGCCATCATTCCAACCGAGGATTGCGTTCAGTTCATCTGTAGTCTTCCCAAATGCGTTGCCCGTTCTGGCAGCGATTCGTGTGCTCAGCGTTGCATCATCAGCACATAGGGCAAACACGAGATGGAAAGCATCCCAGATTTCCTGTTCTCCTTCAGCAACGCCGGCAAGGATGATGGGAGACTCTCTTGAGTCGGCCTCTTCCCGGAGAGCGAGAATGCGTGCTGGGCTGAGTACCCATCGATGGGATGAGTACCACGAATGGATGTCACTCTCCGTGTCAGCATCAGAGGGATACTTCTCGATGATTCCAGTGGACCGGTGAACCCAGTCCGCATAGCTTTCCTCGTCAACGCCATGCACGGTGTAGCCGAGTTTTGCGAGTTCACGGAGAATCGTGGACTTGCCGGTACCTGAGAGTCCAGTGAGGTAGATCAGTGGCACGGGAGTGTGCCTCTCCGAACAGGGTGAAGGAATGGGCTCAACACATGAACGATATTCATCCCCCTGCAGTACGGGGAACGCTGCGTGCAATTCCTGCGCAATGGGATACGCATGTCAAAACTCCGCATGGTCCTGCTGCAGGGTGTAGCCAACAAGCGCATTGGCCTGGCCTTGACCCATGCCAAACTCTTCTTTCAAATGGGACACGATTTCCATTTGCCGTGTGCGCCCGCATGAGTGGCTGATGTCCTGCCATTCGGAGATGGTCTTGCCATACTTCTTCTCGATCGAGGGAAAGTATGACTCAGGTCCTGTCTTTGACCAGACCCTGTCACTGGTCATGTGTGACTCTTTCACTAGCGCTCCAAGGGGATAGGTTGAACCACGAATTGCACCTGTTCATACCGTAGAGCATGTTGAAGAATGCAGCAACGCACTTATGCGACAGCCCAGGGAGTTCATAATGGCAGTGGGGAGGTGCGATGCGATATGAACAACACACCAATTCTCTTCTATGATGCAGATTGCGCAGTTTGCACACGACTTGCAGGGTGGGCCAAGCAGCGGACAGGTGCGCGCGTCACATTCAGACCGATGCAGCAAGCGGATCCCAAACTGTATGGCATCCTAGCGGAAGACTGGCTGAAGGCAGCTTGGTGGGTTGAGGGAAACACGTCTCCTGAACGGGGAGCTCGAGCAGTTGGGCATGTGCTTGTTCGTTGTGGCAGATGGTGGCGGATGCTCGGAGTGATGTGCCTCATCGAGCCAACAGCATTCATTGCCCGGGGCGTATATGCCTGTGTCGCGCGGTATCGGCGGTTCATTCCTGGGGGCACTTCCTCATGTGGATTGACCCGCGAGTAGACTGCGAAAGAGTGCGCCTGCGTCATGTAGTGTCTTGGAAGGTGCTCCACAGGGTGCAGTCTGTGAAGACCATGGATTTGAATCCACGCCATGCAGTGGACAGACTATAGGGGGAAGCCATTCCTTCATCAGCGCAGGACCATCAAGAAAGCTCACCTGCTTTGTCAGCAAGGCAACTGCCAGACAGATTGAGATACAGGCTGTTTCTTCTCGCCTTTCTCGTATCCTTCTGCTGTTCTGTGGTGCCAGTGGAATTCAGGTGGATAGGGACCCTCGGGCTCACAAGTACTGCAGTCTATGTTGGCTATCTGTACTATGCACTGAGAATGCGCAGGTGGAATCCGGAAGATGTCATTGCGGAGGATCAATGGAAGCTCATGTGTGTGCTCATCGTGATATTGCCATTGGAACTGTGCAGTCTCACAGTTGTTGCGCACGGTGCGACGACATTGGCCCTCATTGTCAGCCTCGTTGGTCTTGGCATGTCCTGCAGCCTGGCGTGGAGTCTCTACAATCATCGAGGCGTGTCAGGCGTGCTGCTCGTGCTTTCGGGAGTAACGATCGCTCTGCTGCTTGCTGTCACCACACTGTATGGGAAGTCCCAGGTTGATCTCTTTGCGGAGCTAACCATTGCTGTGCGCAACCTGACTCATGGCATGAGCCCTTATCTCCATGACTCGCCACTGCTTGTTGTCAACCCCAATCTCACAAGCTACGTGAAGATTGCGTATCTCGCCTATGGTCCCGGGGCAGTGCTCCTTTCTGTGCCAGGGTATCTCTTGGGCGATATTCGCATATCTGACCTTGTTGGCATGGTGGTGCTGTGGGCAAGTGTGGCCATGCTCTATCGAAGAGTTGAGGGCCCACAGTGGTGGGGTGGAAGAGCACTTCTCGCTCTTGCAGTATTGTCACCTCTGACCCTGCTCATGCTTCAGCTGGCATGGGTGGATACCCTTTCCATGATGTGCTTTGTGCTGTGGCTGCTCCTAAGGACGAATCGCAGTCTGACGTTTCAGGTACTTGCTGCCATAGCATTGGGAATCTTCCTTGAGATGAAAATCACCAACTGCATCATGGTTTATGGACTCTTTCTGCTTTCTAGGCAGATGAGACGAGATATCGCCTGCGGAGTTGCAGCAGCAGTGGTCATTGCCCTGCCATTTGCAGTGTGGTCAGGCCCGATTACATTTCTCCGGGCACTTGTGGGGGGGCCAGCAGGCTGGGGAATACGGACTGATGGATGGTCCATTCCTGCTCTTGTGTATTCGCTCTTTCATGTTCTCCTTCCACCAAATCTCACACTTGCAGCTGCAGCTCTCCCATTCGCATATCTGACGGTTGTCCGGCCCCGCACAGGAAGTGAGGCAGCTCTTGGGACCGTGTTTGTTGTCCTCGCATTCTTTGTGCTTGGCAAGCTTGCATTTCCTAACTACTACTTTGATGTCGTGATACTGTGCATCGTTGGTCCTTGCATTGCTGCAGAACCAATACTTGGAGAGGGAATGCATGAGCTTCTGGCGGAGTCACCTGTATCACTGTGAGTCAGATGCATTCACAGCATGGTGATGGGGGACTCCATGGGAAGCAGGGATCCGCCAACCTGCGAGACGCAATCTAGAGGAGCCGTTAGACAGTTGGCGCTGTGAGATGCTTCGCACGGAGAATGTTCCCCCAATATGCGAGCAGTACAAACATGCCGACTGGAGCCATATGCGCAGCGTAACTCACTGGACCGGCCCAGATGGCGAGTCCTGAGCAAAGCGCGGCCCTCTCGGGTCGAGTGGACCCTGAACGAATGGCAATCACACCGGCAAGGACAGTGAGCAGCGTTTCAAGGACGGACAGACATTTCGCCAGAACTGCAGGAAGAAGTTTCGAGGAGAAGAGCGTGACAAGTCCAGCCCCGTTTGGAATGGTGACAAGCTGCTGGGCGATCACGTCGTGAAACCATTTCGCCGGAATATGCCACATGAATGGGAGAGAAACCACAAGGAAGGTGGCGACAAGGATGATACCAGCGCGAAACGCCTTTCTGAAACCACTCTGCGCCCAGGCGAGACCAAGGAGAGCAGGTATGCTGAGCCAGGGAATCTGGCGCACAGCACTTGCCAGTCCTGTGCTGATGGCAGCTCCTTTCGATGATGGCCAGAACCACGCTGGGAGGAGCAGGAGAAATGCGAATGGGGCTGCGTTGAGAACGCCAAACTGTCCCCAGAAGGGAAGCTGTGCAGCTGTGGTGAGCAGTATCATGCCTCGCCATGCCTTTGGGGCTCTCATGATGATGAATCCAACGATGACAAGTGCTGATGCAGCACTTATGAGGATGACTGCTGGGGCTCCAAAGATGCCAAGAAGCCCATTCCCAATTGGATAGAAGTAGGAACTGAGCACCTCTTGAGGAGTTCTCCCGTGAAGGATGTCCTTCGTGATCTGCTGCACTGCAGCCTGGGAGGGCTGCAGGTAGTCTCCTGCAAACCGTCCAGTGCGAAGGAGTGTGAAGGTTACGACATTGCATTTTGCAAGGAGTTCCTTCGGGTTGTTCCAGGACTCATACGGATTCTGTCCGCTTAGGATCGCGCTTCCTCCTGCCACTACCGTAACAGCAGAGTCATCTGAGCAGGAGAGCAGATGGATGTGGCTGAGTCCGTAATACACTCGCCAGCTGAAGAGGAGGATGCTTGCGCACGCCAGCATCACTGCGAAGGTGCGCAGTATGCGGAATCGAAACGCAGTGAGGCGAATCCTGTGCGCGAAGATGACCACGAGAGTTCCAAGGAGGGTTCCACACCACCCAGCAACAGTTATCCAGGGAGATACGTGAGGGCTGTCAGATGCAAGACTTCGAAGGCCGAGAAGAAGACCTCCACAGCTGAGTACGAGTGCAGTGAACAGCACGTCTCTGGACGGAGTCCGCAACGCTGACGTGTTGGTGTCAGCTGTAGGCTCTGGAGGGAGGGAAGTAATGGGCATGTTCGTGGGAACTCGTTCACGTTCTGCTGCTGTGCAGTCCCATCATACGTGACAACTGAATGCACTCCGGACACTCTTTGACGGCCCGATACTCCCGCTTGTATCGTTGGTGGTCATGCAGTGCCGCTACGCGTGACCAGCCTGGGCGTTGAGCGTGAGTGTGCGGACCACTGACAGGTGATGGGTGATTGTGAGCGGAAAGATCAGATTGAGTTTGGCTGGTACTGTTTTGGATGCGATTGTGCCAATGAGATCCCACTCAGTGCATGAAGTGTCAGCTGCAATGTCCACTGGGCATTGGGACGAATGTGTTCCACGTATGGTTGTATTCCACTGAACAGCTGGCTGTGGTGACCAATCCACGTACGAGGATTCATGGTTTGTCACGCGAAGCTCAATCCACAGTCTTCCCTTCGCATCTACTGCCAACTTGAGTGTCTGGATGGCAAATCCCCCAAATGAGGTGGAACCTGAGATGGGATATGAATCGACCGAATCTTGCAGTGTTGCTGTGGAGCCAATGTATGCCGATGTTGCTGAGGGCAGCATGCTTGGCGTGTAGAAAAGAATGACGGAAGCAGAAAAGAGTGATGCTGCAGTGAGAATGACTGCGGTTCTTCTTTCCACTGCGCAGGTGCATAAGTAGACGGCAAGCACAATGAGCGATGGGATTCCAGGAATTGCAAGTCGTGCCTGGAGTCCATAGTTCCTGTCCGCGAGTATCGGTGCAGCAAGAGTGAGAGCAAGGTAGATTCCCGCGATTGCTCCAAGAAGTGCTATCGCACGGATATTCATTGGAGCAGTCCCTGAGGTTCTTCTTCTGGTTGAGGAAATGGTGTGGTATGCAATGAAGGCTGGTACAGCAAGGAGGGGGATTCCTGCAATGTCTATGGCAAGATTCTGCTGTTGACCAAGCAGAACTCCTGAGTAGAGTGGACCAATCGCCTCCAGAACATAGCGGGGAAGGCTGCCAATGGGGAAATGGGGAAAGAGGTAGTTTGAGGGATAACCCTGGGGTTGGAGAAACTCACCCAGAAGGAGCTTGTTTGCCACTGCCCAAAGGACAACTGGCAGGATGCTTGATGCCAGAAGAGCTGCAGCCCCTTTCCATCGCATGCCACGGGATGGGGCTCTGGCCCAGATCAGGCCAAGAAGAGCTGGCACAAGACAGCAGACCCCATAGAGAGTTGAAATGCTTGCGGTTGCTACAGCAAGGGCAAGCAGGAGGATCCTTTTTCGTGAGACACCACGCGTCAGCAGAGCAATGCTTCCGTATGCGGTTGCCATGGTACAGAGTGCCAACAGGGTGTGATCGGTTATGGGCACCGAATCGACGACAAAGCCAGGAAGAATGCCGATGAAGATCCCCGAAAGCATGGCTGGTGCAGACCGTTTCGGAATGAGGAGACGCGTCGTCATGTATCCGAGAACAGCAGTGAATGCGATGAGCAATGCATTGACAAGCCGAAGGAGGTGCACGAGGAGTGTGGGTGACACGGAGTTGTGGAACAGAACAATGAATGGAGAAAGAAGGACGTAATACAGCGGGGTTTCGAAGGATTCGCCAGAAAACTGCCAAAGGTGACGTGTGAACCAGGCTGCGAGCACGGCTTGCGAGGCGTGGGGAGGTGGAAGGAATGGTCCAGTTGTGTTGAGTTGAGTGGGAGACTGGAAGAAAGGAGGGAAATCGGCGGCAATAACCGGATGATGGAGGTCGATTGACTCTGTAATGGGGCGAATGTGCGTGGAGAGGGCACGGGGGTACTGGCCAGAAGCATACTGGACTGCGAGGTCAAAATGCATCGATTCATCAAAGACGGACCAGATTGGTTCTCCCACTGAAAGAAGTGCAGCTGCAGCAAACGTGATGACAAACACCGTCAGCTGCGCATGCTTCATACAGTGCCTGACCAGGGAAAGACCTGCTTGTAACAGCCTTGCCGTCATGGTATTTGCCACAGTCGGACGGGCTCATGCCTGCTGTCGAACATTGTGAGCTTCATGAGATGCTGATTGACAACGATGAACGTGGAAGGTGGACTGGCATATCGTGATTATGGATCAAGATGAGCTGTACAGCGAAGGTTGACAAGGGGCTGCACCAGCTGCGAGTGCAAGCAGGGGATGTGCCTGCCAGTCCAGCGGAGCAGTGTTCTGTGGATCACGCTGAGGGGGCAAGCTCCTTTGGCCATGTATGCACCCTGTAGAGAGTGAAGTTCTCTGTATGGAAGAGCTCTGCGTGCTGATTGAGCATGAAGGTAACCAGTGGAGAGTTGGGGAGGGGCCGTCCAGCCCGCCAGAAAGCGAGCTGTGTCTGCCCGACCAGGACGCATTGAGTGGATTCCTCACGGAGCGCATGCAGCAGCTGATTCTGCGTGGAAGTGGAAAATCCGTAGGGCCATTCAGCAATGAGTTTTGAGTATGGCGGCTGCAGTCCTGTCCAGAGATAGAAGCTTTCCATTCCTGGAATGGTGACAAAACTCGCGCAATGCTGCCCGAGTGCAGCAACAGTCTCTTCGTACTGCAGTGCGGCAGAGGAGGTTTCATAGTAGGAATTGCTGCCTGGGAGTATGAGCCTTGTGGAGAACTGCTGCAGGGCAACGGTCTGTTCAATCACAGCAAATGCAAGAAGGATGGCGTATCCAGCGGATAGGGACACCGCGACGAGACGGTGTGACTTGCTGCTGGAAGTATGGTAGTGGAGAACCAGCTCGCACAGTGTGAGAACTGCCAGGACATCAAGAGGCAGGAGTGCCAGTATCACCACGAAGCCAGGCACGGGAAATGCCTGCAGCTGTAGCCAGAACCCGAAGATCGCAAGACACAATTTTGCCTGGCGGTACTTGGGGCTTGTGTTGCGGGTGTACGTTCGTGCAAAGAGTGCATAGGCTGGAGTGAAGAGGAGCGCATCAGTGTGCGAGATGCAGCTCATGTAGAGAAAGGCAGCAGTGATGCCTGCGAGCAGAAGGGGAAACAGTGGCGACCTGCGGACCTGCTTGGAGAGTGATCCAAACGACAGCACTGCAAGAACGCATGCAATGAATGCTCCATATCCACCCACATGTATGGGAAAGGTGAAGTAGCTGCTCTGGTGGAGCGGTATGAAAAGGATGCCCTTCAGGAGTGTGCTGACACGCTCTCCATGGGCAATGAGTAGTGCTAGCACTGCTGCAAGTCCGACAACGCCTCCAGCTGCAGTATAGGCTGCCCTCGTGGCGATATTGTGTGCGTGTGCTGTTGCATGGTTTCGTATCTGGTGTGCAAGCGTGAGAAGCAGGGCTCCTGCAGCAGCGAGCTCAATAAGGCTCCATCCAATGAATGTCCTGCTTTGCAGGACCGTGATGAATGATATTGCGATGGCAAGAAGGATGGAGAGGGCATAACCAAGCACCCTCACTGCTTTGTTGCTCCCTGGGGAGAGAGCCTGAAATGTCACAACGCTTGCTACAGCAAGACAGCAAAGGATGCCTACATTGATCTTGATGAGAAGTGCTCCAGTCAGTAGAAGTCCAATGCATGCATCGCGTACTGGAAATGTCCGGGGGCTTCCAAGCAGCATGAGCATGACTATTGCCAGCGATAGCACAGCAAGCAGCAGACCAGCATAGAGGATGCCATGGGACAGGAGCATGAGACTCACGCTGCAGCAGATGATGGTGAGGAGCGCAGGCATCGTTTTTTTGAAGATCCGGAGAACCGCGAGCCCTGCCATTCCTGTGAGCAGTGTGGCTTCAGCCGCAGTGAGTACCGCTGCCCCGTTTGGAGTCAGTGGCAGATGGAGAAGATGGAACAATGCGAGCTGTGAGGCATAGTAGAGCGGTCCATACGGTGCATAGATGTCGCTATAGAGGTGGAGTCCCGAATTGAACTGGCGGAGTGTGAGTATGTAGTCCCCCGTGTCATCCCAGTATTCATATCCGTGTGTTGCAGCGGTGAAAAGCAGAAGGTATGCGAAGAGCAGGACCAGGATTGCCACAAGGACTGTGGTGCTCCGCTTTAGGGTGATGACTGTCATGCTGTGGGACTTTGTGAGTGAATGTGTGCTGATGATGTGCCTTGCCTTCTGTTCATTATCACGTACCGTTCCCTTCTTGGAGATGTGGTGCAAGAAGTGGGGTGGCAGTGGGTGTGAGTATCCATGATCGTGCCCAGGTGGTATAACTATCTTGAAAATGTCACATAATCAAGACAAGGCGGGGTCGAAGATGCCAGGACACGGTGGGAACCGTCCCGGAGCAGGAAGAAAGTCCAGATACGGGGAGCAGACGCGGACAATGCGCGTGCCTGAAAGCGCTGCGCACATCATTGCAGCGTATCTTGGAAGGCTGCATGATGTTCGCGATGATGGAGATGTGGCAGTTGTTGCCATGCGGAAGCTTGCGCTTCTCACACGTCATGCCACAGTTCCACGCTATGCCTCCCGGATTGCTGCGGGGTGGCCATCACCCGCGGATGACTATGTCGACAAGGGTCTCGACTTCAATGAGCATCTCGTGCAGCACAAGGCAGCAACTTTTGTGCTGACAGTCTCTGGACACTCGATGACAGGAGCGGGAATCTTTGATGGAGATGAGATTATTGTGGATCGTGCACTGACTCCCAAAAGTGGCGATGTGGTTGTTGCGGTTATCAACGGGGAGCTCACCGTGAAGCGGCTTCATCTTGAGGGAAAAAGGGTGATGCTCATGCCGGAGAACCCTGCCTATCAGCCGATTATCCTCCATGACGATGAGGAGCTTGAGATCTTTGGTGTCGTGACAAGGGTGCTGCATGTCCCATGATGGAACTGCACACATCGGCACGCCGCTTTGCTCTCGTGGATGTCAATGCCATGTACGCATCATGCGAACGGGTATTCCGTCCGGACCTCAATGGGAAGCCTGTCGTGGTGCTCTCCAACAATGACGGCTGTGTGGTGACACGGTCTGCTGAAGTCAAGGCGCTTGGCATACCGATGGGCATCCCGTGGTACCAGATTCAGGAGCTTGCACAGAAGCATGGGATTGTTGCCTTCTCAAGCAACTATGAGCTCTATGCGGACATGAGCAACCGGTTTGTCGATGTCCTGTCGCAGTTCAGTGCGGACATCGAGGTCTACAGCATCGATGAGGCGTTTCTTGGCCTGTGGGGCATGCAGTGTGAGGGAAGCGCGTACGGAAGGGAGATCCGGCAGCGCATCCGGCAGTGGACAGGCCTTCCTGTCTGTGTGGGGATAGGGAGCACGAAGACACGGGCAAAGCTTGCGAACCATGTCGCAAAGAAGGATGGCGCATGGGGAGGGGTATGCGACCTCGAGGCATGTGCCCCCGATGAGCAGGATGAACTCCTGGGACGCATTGAGGTGGGGGATGTGTGGGGAGTGGGACACCGGCTCCGGAAGCGGCTTGCTTCCTGCGGGATTGCCACTGCACGGGACCTTCGCGATGCGGATCCTGCAGCCATCAGGAAGACGTACTCCGTCATCCTGGAGCGGACAGTACGGGAGCTCAGGGGACAGTCCTGCCTCGATCTCGAGCATGTCCGTCCCGTGAAGCAGGAGATCATGTCCTCACGGTCATTCGGAAAGGGAATCACTGCGCTTGAGGAGCTGCAGGAGGCCGTGGCAACCTACGCGAGCAGGGCAGCAGAAAAGCTGCGGAAGGATGGGAGCCGGGCAGGTGCAGTCAGGGTCCACATCATGACGAACCAGTTTCGCCTCGACCAGCCGCAATATGGGAGAAGCCATATTGTGACACTGGGTGAACCTACGGATGACACAGCCGCGCTCATCACGGCTGCACTCCGGGCGCTGCAGCAGATTTACCGTCCTGGCTACACCTACATCAAGGCGGGCACACTGCTCATGGATCTTGTGCCCCGGGGACATGAGACACGGCTCCTCTTCGCGGATGATGAGGAGCGTGAACGCAGAAGCGCGCTCATGAAGGTCATGGATGGAATCAACCTGCAGTGGGGAAGAAACAGCCTTGGTGTGGGAGTGGCAGCATTCCGTGGTGGAAGGAGCTGGACCATGAAACGGGGAAGCAAGTCTCCCAACTACACGACAAGCTGGAAGCAGCTTCCCGTTGCGCATGCATGACGGCCATCGGATGTGACGCAGATGTGATGGGGCATGGTCAATCCCGTGGTAAGGTGAGCGGGGAAGAGCCGTGGAGTGGGAACAAGCACGTGAGCACAAACGAGAACCAGAAGGCGCCGCAGCAGGCAGGGGAGGAGAAGAACCAGTCCCGGAAGGGTGCGAGCTCGACCCGCACAACAGGAACACAGCTCCGCTCAATCGCGAGCCTCTGCATCTTTCCTCTCATGCTCTGGCTCATGCTCAGATGGCAGGGAGCAGTGGGGCTCATCTGGTTCATGGCAGCGAATGTCATTCTTTCCGCAGTGGCATGGGTCAACGTCTACGACAATCTTGCTGCAATCCTCATCCGTCCAGCAGGCGGTGCGCACGACAATGACATGCTCACAAAAGTGGTTGAGCAGCTGTGCGCCAAGGCGCACCGGACTCCAGTCAAGGCACATGCAGTGCCAGAGATTCTCCGCATGCGGTACCAGGCATGCGCTGTGTCACGGCCAGCCCCCGGACAGGTGTTCGCGACCGACGGACTGGTTGAGCAGCTCACAGAGGAGGAGCTCACTGCTGTGCTTGCCCATGAGCTTTCACACATCTGGTTCAATGCCCGGAGCTGGACACTGCTGATTGGCGTGCTGACGCTTCTGGCGAACCTCCTTCTCATCTGGGCAGACGCGACAGCATTGGCAGGACCGCATCTCACAGGCGGACCCTTCTGGTATTCCATTCCTGCGCTCATCTTGCTCATGGTGGCAGGACGGGCAGTTCTCAACCTTCCCGCTCTTGCCATCCACAGGCACATGGAACGTCAGGCTGACGAGATGGCCTGCACGCTCGGGTGCGAGGGAAGCTGCCTGGCGCTTGCACTGTGGGTGACAAGCGCAAACGAGTTTGCATATCGGAGACGGTCCACATTCCCAGGCTTTCTCGCTGCACCAAAGCGCAGATCATGGACTGCTGAACACCGGGAAAAGGTGCTGCAGAGCATGGCGCGTCAGGATGTGGGGCTCCATGCCATAGTGGAGTATCTTGTGGCAATGTTCCAGGACCATCCCTCGCTTCGCGAGCGCACACGGTATCTCCTCGACGAGGAGTGAGGAACAACTGTCAACCTGACAGCAGGAGGCTGGAGCCGTGTGTGGACGATTCGCATATTACGAGACTGAGGACATTGAGGAGCGTTTCGGAGTCACCAAAAGGACAGGGCTGCATGTTGGTGCGAGCTACAACATCGCTCCTGGCCAGGTGGTGCCAGTCATCCATGGCAAGCATGGGGACATTGTTGTGGAAGGCATGCGCTGGGGCTACCTCCCGTCATGGGCCAAAGATGAGAAGATCGGCTACCGCATGATCAACGCCCGGGACGATGCTGTCGAGGTGAAACCCGCCTGGCGAGGTGGGATCCGTCATGGACGCTGCCTCATACCTGCAAACGGGTTCTATGAATGGAAGAAAGATGCACGGGGAAAGGGCAGGATACCCTTCTTCATACGTCCGACACACGAAAGAACCTTCGCGATGGCAGGAATATCGAACATATGGACTGCACCAGACGGATCAGAGATACCCACCTTCGCCATCATTACGACATCAGCTTGCAAGGAGATGGAAGACATTCATGATCGGATGCCTGTCATTCTCGAGGAGAGCGAGGAAATGGAGTGGTTGTCCGCCAATACTGGGCAGAAAGAACTGTCTCGACTGCTCAAACCGTATTCCGGGGGATTGGAGGTCATGCAGGTTAGCACTGCGGTCAACTCCGCGAAGCATAATACATCGCATCTTGTGCAGGCTCTCCCTGACAACGAGGAAGCGGCAGAACGGGAGCCCCAGTAGTCTCAGGTTGAAGCCGGGGGAAAGGGGGGGGGAGGTGGAAGAAATGGATGAGCGGTACCACTTCGAATGTCAAGGGGAATCTGACAGGCAGGCGCTTGCGTGTGAAGAAGGTAGTACTCCGACACCGGATGGTTTTGGGTATTGAGCTCTCCAGGGCCCAAGTACTTCCGCAGCATTGCATTGGAAAGCCATAGATGTGCATGAAGCACTGTGTTCCACTCAGTGCCAGAAACACCTTTCGGATTATCAGGCGCAAGTGCCAGGTCCTGCCTGACGGTAGGCCGCGAGAAGAGTGAGGAGATTTCTCTACTGTTCAGGGCGAGCGGATGCATTGATCCGACAAGTTGCAGTCCGAACCCTCCCAAGGACTGAAACACTTGAGTATATGGAAAAACTGATTGAAACGTTCTCAGTTCGATACGAAGGTCGCAAGGGTCGGCATACGGAATGAATATCGACATTACACCGTCTGAGGTGAGACGAGATCTGGCATCCATGTAATACTCGCGCGTGAGCAATTCCGCTGCGGCTGCGCTGTTAAATGGAGGTGGTGCGTCAGTGACGATGATGTTGTACTTGCGGGGAGTGACCTCAAGATAGTTGAGCCCATCATTGATGTAGATGTGTCCCAATGGATTGTGGAGTATGGCATTGGCATCTTGATAGTAGACTGACATGACCTTTGGCACAGTTGGATCGAGTTCTACCGCATCCGTCTTCAGACCCAGAAGGATTGCTGTCCTGTATGAAGTCCCCATTCCAAAACAGATGACCAGGATCGATCGAGAGCTGGGCCTCTCGGAATATGGAATATACACAAGGAGCTTGGTGTCGATAGTGAGGGCAGTAATCCCAACTCCATTCACAAGTAGTTGGCGTTTTGCAGGATTTGGACTGCTCACGGTGTCTACTGTCGCAACAACGTCCTCGTAGTGATGGGTAGATGCTCCTGCGGAAACAAGTAGGTTCTGAATGTATGTTCTTTGGGTGATGGGGAGAAATCCAAGCGTGGCAATGATGGCCACAGAGCAGCAGAACGCTATACGTTCTGAAGGTTTTCGAGGGCGTGCATACACGCGTACCAGCATTCCCATCCCAGTTAGGAGAGCAGCTATGGCAACAATCGCCACATTTGTGCCAAAGAGAGGAATCAGCAAGAAACCTGATATCACTGTGCCTGCAACACAACCAATAGTATTGGAGGCGTACAGTCGGCCAAGACCTTCGGCTGCATTACCTGCTTCTTCTGCGTAGAGTCGTGCAGTGAGTGGAAATGAGAAACCCATGACAGCACAGGGAAGAAGCAGAAGCGCTGTCTCAGCACTGAACTGTCCGAGCCCAAACCCATTCGCGATATAAAGGACTGGCAATGAAAGAGGGCCAATGAGGGCAAGTGACGTTCCAAGTGTCCCAAGACTTAGCGGGCGATTCCACCTGTCGAGAAACTGGCTGCCTGCAGCAACGCCAAGGAGATAGACTGCGAGTATCGCAACGAAGACGTAGATGGTTCCTCCAGTACCGAGGCTCAGGGATCTATTCCAAAGCATTTCCAGTGAAAGACAGCAGAAACCAGAAATGAATGTTGCAGCAAGAAGCAGCCTCTGCTTGGGACGGATTACGTTGAGCTTGGGTGAGGGGAAAGGAACAAGTATCGGCTTCTTGTCCGCACCTCTTTCCCCTGAAAGAATGAGCGCTCCTAATGCGGCACAAGCATTACATCCCATGGCGATGAATGTTGTTCCCTGCAAGCCAACTGCTTCTATCAGCACAAGACCACTGAGAAGTGTGCCTGCTGCTGCACCAATCGTATTGACAGCATAGAGCCGTGAAATCCATCGCTTGATGTCCCGTTCAGATCTGACGAGATGCCTGGTGAGGACGGGAAGTGTTGCACCCATGAGGATTGTGGGGGGGGCGAGGACGGCGAATGCCAGTATGAACCGGATTGCTGCAACTTCCTGTGGCGACTGGTTGAGGGCTGCATGCCGGAAGAGAAGTGCTATGAGGTGAAAGAGTTCAGGCATTGGCACTGCGAAACAGGCAATACCAAGTTCCAGAACAATATAGAGAAGGATTGGACGACGGAGTTTCGTTACCACAAGACTGGCCAGAGCTGCTCCGACTCCCAAACCTGCGAGAAAGGCAGAGACACTCGTGACGATACCCTCAGTGGTGTCACCAAACAGGAGGATGAGATCATGAGTCCACACCACCTGATAGATGAGACCTGCGCACCCAGACAGCAGAAATATGACAGTGGCAAGAATTGCAGTGCGGCGAGGGAGTGCAGATGCATCAGTGTGCTGCATAGGTCATAGTCTACTGGATGGGAGTGATCTGGGCTGGTAGCAATGATGGGATCGTGGAAAGCATACTGGCCACTGCTACGCGATGCTGGCAGCCAGTGATGGCTCATCCCGTTTGTGGTCCAGTATCGCAAGTACTGCGCAGTACAGTCCCACAACAGGGAGAAATGGCAGATTCCATGCCTGGAGTGGAAGCCAGTGGTGGGTGCTGAGCGCAACATAGGAATTCGTTGCGAGGAACGGGAAGAGCAGTTCGAATCCTGCAATGACCAGGATCCAGAATGTTCGCGCAGTGGGGATGCCTGAGTGAGATGGTCCAGTGAAGAGCATGGGCACGAGCGCAATGAGTGTCACAGTAAGGAGCGTGTAGTGGGGAAACCATGAGATGGCACCTGCCATGAGAATTGCCATGACAGCAATACCAAACTGCTGCTCCCGGGCACGTGGAGTACTGCTTCCCAGTCGGAGAAGCATTGCCACAAGACTTGCAGCAGTTGCAACCGCGAAGAGAAGCGTGAGCACGGAAATGATGGGAAGTGGATGCTGGATGTACACCACGGAGTGATTGAAGAGCCTATTGATGACTCCATTGAAGTTCTGGTTCTGGATCCATCCGTTCTGGCCAGAAAGTTCTGGCAGGATGGTTGCGAACCAGTAGTGGGTGGGTTTCCACCCCAGCACTGCGATGCCGAGGAGCAGTGTACCAACCCCAGTGGCAATGCCCGCTCCAAGTGCCTTCCACTCCTTTCGGAGGAGGAAGAGGATGAGGAGGAGGGCAGGACTCACCTTGATGCCTGCAGCCAGCGCAATCCAGATGGCAGAACGGATGGAGCTGCCATTGCGGTATGCCCGGAAGCCAAGCACAACGAGGAGAAAGATGAGCGCATTCACCTGGCCGTGGTAGGCGTTGTACGTTATGGGAAGCCATGTGAGGGCAATGAGTATGCCAATCGCAGTGCGTCCACGGAATGGGGGAAAGACTGTCGCCATGAGGATGATGCAGGCAGCAATGGCGCACGCGAGGTCGATCCAGAGGAAGACGATCTGGGCCCAGTGGTGGTTCAGCAGCCCAAGTGGAGCGAAGATGAGGGCAGCGAACGGAGGATACGTGAAGCCAGTCAGCGAGGAGAAGACTTCATGCCGCGAACTGTCATACAGGAAGAGATGCTGGTGGATGGCAGTGACAGCCGCCCAGTACGCCTGAAAGTCCTCCTCCTGCCCTGGGAAACCAGTAGTGAGGGGCCTGTACACAAAGGTGTACGCAGCACCTGCAACAGCGGCGAGTGCTGCAACGGTGAGCAGGAACGGTCCACGACGTCTGAGAATTGCAGTGAGGGTGCGTATGGTGGAACTCCGTAACGATGGGAACTCGTGGAAGATGGGCGACACTTCGTGCGCTTCGCATGCTGTGACTGCATTCCCCAGTATACGGGTGACATGCGCTGCCGGAGCAGGCTGGAGGAAACGTGGAGATCCTGCTACGTGAGTGGCAGCTGGAGCACGACACTGTCTATGACACTTCCGTCTTTGGCGGAGAGGTCATACACGTGCAGTACGGCTGAAGGAGCTGACGAAGCCGCATAGGCAGTATCGTAGGCGAACGTTCCCCATGTTCCTGTTCCCGCACTTGCCTGGATGCTGCCTG
>JAJZLL010000040.1 GCA_021803465.1 bacterium | reverse complement strand
GGTGTGGTGCGTTTGTCATGGACTCCATGCCCCCAGCCACCACAATGTCCGCCTCGCCTGCAGCTATGAGGACAGCACCAAGGTTTACTGCCTTGAGGGAGCTTGCGCACACCTTGTTCACCGTGAACGATGGCACTGTGGTTGGCAGTCCTGCAAGAAGTCCTGCCTGCCGTGAGGGAACCTGACCCTGGCCAGCAGCGATGACTGTTCCCATGATGAGATGGTCCACATCCTCGCCTGACACTCCCGCACGCTCAAGAGCCCCCCGGATGGCATGGGCACCGAGTTCAGGCGCCTGGAGCTTCGCGAGCCTTCCTGCAAGACGGCCGAACGGCGTTCGTGCTGCGCTCACTATGACAACTTCACTCATGTCCTCTTCTCCCCGTTTCCCTGTGGTCCGTTGGGCTCGACACGTATGCCCCTTGGCGCAAGAATTTCCCTTGCGATGAGCAGACGCTGGATTTCGCTTGTCCCTTCACCAATCTCGTTGATCTTCACATCCCGGTAGTACCGTGCGACAGGCGCTTCCTCCATGAATCCGAAACCTCCGTGAATCTGCACAGCCTGGTTCGCACAGGCAGTTGCAACCTCCGAGGCATGGAGCTTGGCCATGGATGCATATTTCCCGGGCTGCCTTCCCACATCGATGATGGAGGCTGCCTTCCAGGTCATGAGCCGTGCAAGCTCGATCTGCGTTGCCATGTCCGCAAGCTTCATCTGGGTTGTCTGGTACGAAGCGATGGGATGGCCGAACTGCGTGCGGTTCGCACTGTACGCGACACTCTCATCAAGACACGCCTGGGCAACGCCTACAGCCAGTGCTGCAATGGCGACCCGTCCCCCCTCCAAGGTTCCAAGAAACTGCTTGTACCCCTTTCCTTCCACACCGATGACATTGCTGTAGGGAACATGGACATCATCGAAGATGAGTTCCCGTGTGTCCGACGCATGCCAGCCCAGTTTCCTGTACTTCGGCGCCTGGCTGTACCCGGGTGTGCCCCGCTCAATGGCAATGGTGGATATCTCCCGCTTTCCTCCCGTCTCCCCAGTCACTGCAGTGATGGTGACTCCAGCACTGATATCCGTTCCCGCATTCGTGATGAACGCCTTCCGGCCATTGATGACCCACTCGTCTCCCTCATGGCGGGCACGTGTTGCTGTGCCGTACGCATCAGAACCTGCTCCGGGCTCCGTGAGGCCAAAGGCCCAGAGACGCTTGCCTGCGAGAAGGTCAGGAAGCCACTTTGCACGCTGCTCTTCCGAACCGAACCGGACTATGGGAGTGATGCCAAGCGACACCGCAGCCTCAAGTGTGATGGCAACGCTCGCATCCGCACGAGCGAGTTCCTCCAGCACAAGGCAGTACGAGAGGAAGTCTCCACCAACGCCACCGACCTCCTCGGGAAATGGCAGACCAAAGAATCCAAGATCTCCCATCTTCGCCACGATGTCGTAGGGAAAGTCCCCGGACACGTCGTAGTCCGCAGCCTTTGGTGCAACAACCTCGTCCGCGAAGGACCGGGCAAGTCCCCGGAGATCCTCCTGAGTGGACGTGAGATCGAAGTTCATGGGTGGTCTCTCAGTGGATGTGTGCAGGAGTTGGCGCAACATGTGCAGCGACTGCTGTCACAACCTCCTCGATGGTGTCTGCCACAGTGACACCCGCATGCTGCAGCGCCTCCACCTTGCTCTGGGGGCTGCCCATTGTTCCGCTGATGATTGCGCCAGCATGTCCCATGCGCTTCCCGGGAGGAGCAGTGCGTCCACTGATGAAGGCGACTACAGGCTTGTGGAAGCTCCGCTCGATGTACGCTGCAGCCTCCTCCTCGTCAGACCCGCCAATCTCTCCGATGAGAACGACAGCTGCTGTCTCCTCATCCGTTGCGAAGAGTTCCAGGACATCCGTGAAGGAAAGTCCATGGATGGGGTCGCCTCCAATGCCCACTGCCGTGCTCTGGCCGAATCCGGCCTGGGAGAGTCCCTGGATGACTTCATAGGTGAGGGTGCCGCTTCGCGCCACAATGCCGACATTCCCCTTCTTTCCGATGTGATTGGGAATGATGCCAACCTTGCACTCCCCTGGAGTCATGATGCCTGGACAGTTGGGACCAAGGAGTCGCACACCCATCTCGTCGCACAATGCACGTGCACGCACCATGTCAAGAACGGGAATGCCTTCTGTGATGCAGATGATGAGGGGAATGCCAACAGTTGCTGCTTCCATGATGGCATCGGCTGCGAACGGCGGAGGAACGAAGATGCCTGTGACATTCGCGTTTGTCGCCTTGACTGCCTCCTCAACCGTGTCAAAGAGTGGTATGCCATCGATCTCCTGTCCACCCTTTCCCGGAGTCACGCCTCCAACGATTGGCGTGCCAAATGCGCGCATCTGCTCTGTATGAAACCGTCCCTCACGGCCAGTCATACCCTGGATGATGACCCGACTCGAGCGATCGACCAATACTGACATTGAAGTGTCTCCTTATGCGTTCCGCGTGAGCGAGACAATCGCTTCCGCTGCCTCTGCTGCACTGGTGCCTGGTACGATTCCCGCTTCGCGGAGGAGCTTTCGTCCCTCCTCCTCCTGCGTTCCCGTCATGCGCACGACGAGCGGCTTTGTGATGTGGAGCTCGTCACGGGCCTGTATGATGCCCCGTGCCACTTCATCACAGCGGGTGATGCCTCCAAAGATGTTGATGAAGATCCCTCTCACCTTCTCATCCATGAGAACCATCTCAAGGGCATTCTTCACCTTGTCGCTGGAAGCGCCACCACCAACATCGAGGAAGTTCGCAGGCTCTCCACCGTGCTGCTTCACAAGATCGAGGGTATTCATGACAAGGCCTGCTCCATTGCCGATGCACCCCACATAGCCATCAAGGTGGACATACGTGAGATTGCGCTTCCTGGCCTCCCGCTCGAAGGGATCGCTGTCCACAAGGGAACCCCCACCTTCAGCCGCGAGTTCGCGGTGGAGGGACTCATGGCGGTACAGGGCACTCTCGTCAATCTCGATCTTCGCATCAGCAGCAATCACGCTCCCGTCTGCAGTGATCATGAGCGGATTGATCTCGCAGGTGACTGCATCAAGGTCCCGTGCAGCAGCATACAGCGCAAGGATCGTGGGCGTGAGGGCTGACATCAGCTTTCCTCTCCGCTCCCACCGCTCAGGAGTATCGTGCCGGAGCGCATCAAGGACAAGCCCCCTCGCATCGTACGAGGCTACACCCCGCCACGCATGGGGCCAGAACTTCGCAATCTTCTCTGGTGCAGTGTCCGCAACCTCCTCAATCTCCATGCCACCTGCAGCAGAGAGCATGAGCACAAGCGACCGGTTCGCCCGGTCAAGGGTGACTCCCAGGTACCATTCCTCCGCATCGGGCACTGCCTGCTCACACCAGAGCACGCTTACGGGATATCCCTTGATGTCAAGTGTGAGGATGCGCTCCGCTTCCCGTTCCGCCTCCTCAGGGGTCTTCACGACTGCGATTCCGCCCGCCTTCCCCCGTCCACCGATTGGCACCTGGGCCTTGATTGCTGCAGGACCATGGGCACGGACCCAGTCAGCTGCCTCTTTTGGGGTTCTCGCGACACCACCCATGGGAGTGGTGATGCCGAACCGCTTCAACTGCTCTTTCGCTTGGTATTCGAGAAGCTTCACGCTACCCTGCCTCCACGCTGCTGCCGGTATTGCTCTTCTTGCAGCATACAAGAGCACTGCTCCTCTCCACACGCCATCCCTCCCCAGTCACTGTCCGCAGCCTGTCCGGCCCACTCCGGGTTTTGTCCCAGCTCTGTCCCTTTGGCTTCCCTACGCTTAGGTGCATGAACGAGTACATGTCCCTACCGACATCCGACGAGTGCGAGCAGAAGAGCATCGCACGATATCTCCGCCATCGTCAGCTCTCCACTGATGTCGAACGGGCAGCACGCCGTGCTGATGCGCTCATCCGCCTCGACTTTCTTCTCCAGCGTGCACACTCTCACGGAATGGCCAGATAGGGAAAGGTTTTTCCGTTGTGATACCGTGCAGGTATGACGACACTCCGGACTCCTGATGATGTGAAGGTTGCAATCATTGGCGGGAGCGGGAAACTCGGGAGGTCTCTTGCACGAAAGCTTCTCGAGGCAGGACACTCCATAGTGATTGGATCCCGGTCCAGGGAGACTGCTGCTGCTGCTGCTCATTCACTTGCAGAAGCACTCCATCTCGGAGACAGCTCCACTCCACAGATAGCATCGGATGCGAATGAAGGGGCGTGCCAGAGCGCAGACATTGTCATCCTTGCCATTCCCGAAGCGTCATATGCTGACCTCCTCCCCCCACTGCGGGAAGCCTGCCGTGACAAGATCGTGCTGAGCACAGCAGTTCCATTTCCCCTTAGCGCATCTCCAACGAGTGCTGGAGAAAAGGCGCAGGAACTCCTCCCAGAAGCCCATGTCGTTGCGGGTCTCCACACAGTGAGCCATGCTGTGCTGGAGAGCGCCAGTCCTCTCGACGAGGACGCCATCCTCACTGCTGATGATCCCCGCGATGCTGAGAGTCTTGAGTCCTTGCTCCAGTCCATACCGGGACTCCGCGTGGTGTATGGCGGGCCACTGCAGTATGCGCGCATCACTGAATCACTTACCCATCTCCTCATCCGCATGAACCGCACCTACCATGCAGCAACCGGGATACGCATCACTGGCATCCCGTCGTCCACATCATGACTCTGTGCAGAATTGAGATACTGCACAGAGCAGATAATTGACCATTCCGCCTAATTCGCAGGAGCACAAGCGTGACCCATCTTGTCTCGTGGAGCATTCGACACCGGTCTGTCGTCATCCTTCTTGCCATTCTCGTCATTGTCGTTGGAATCTTCTCGACCATGCAGTTCCCCGAGGAGCTCCTGCCAAACATCGCATTTCCCGATGTCGTCGTCATCACTCAGGCGCCAGGTCTCTCCGCACAGCAGGTTGACGCCACTGTCACCCAGCCTCTATACGATGCAGTGCGTGGCACGACAGGCGTCAGTGACATCACCTCCACCAGCAGCGACGGCACTTCCGTGCTTGAAATCACCTTCGCCCTTTCCACAGATCCCACAACTGATACGCACAACATCCAGTCCGCACTCCAGAGCGTTGCACTCCCTGCCCAGGCTCAGCCACCTTCTGTCAACGCAGTGAGCCTGTCCGCCACTCCTGTGGAATATCTTGCTGTGACACCGAAAGCTGGCGAGTCTCTCGCGCAGCTGGGCGCATATGTGAATGCCACACTCCTGCCGAGTCTTTCCCGGGCTGGTGGCGTCTCACAGGTATCAACCATAGGCATACCTGAAGAGAACGTCCTCATCACTGTGAATCCACAGAGCATGCTGTCAAACCATGTGAGCACCAATGCGCTGGTCAATGCCCTCAGGACGAACACCCTCACTGGCGAGCTTGGCACCATCCAGGAGCACCAGTTTCAGCTCGGCATTGACATCACGCCTGCGCCTGGGCTCCTGAGCTCGCTTGGCACCCTAAGCATTCCCACGACAGTTGGCACGACTGTGCCGCTCACATCCATCGCATCAGTCGTCTTTGAACCCAACCCGTCAGCAGGCCTTGCGTATTACAACGGGAAACCCGCAATCAGCTTCTCCATCATGAAGGGCCTCAACGCGAATCTCATCTCGACAGTTGCGAACGTCAACTCTGTGCTCACTCAGTCAAAGGCGGATCTCGGGCCAGGGAATGTCCACATCATTTACCAGTCAGCACAGGATGTGCAGGACTCCGTCAATGGCCTCTTCCACGAGGCGCTCTTTGGCGCAATCCTTGCAATGATTGTCATCTTCCTCTTCCTGTTCTCCGTACGGGCAACGCTCGTCACTGTCATCAGCCTTCCCACCTCCATCCTGTTCGCTCTTTCGCTTGCCCATCTCGCAAACCTCACCCTCAACATCATGACCATGGCAGGGCTCACAGTCGCTGTGGGCCGAGTGGTTGATGATGCAATCGTTGTCCTCGAGAACATCTACCGTCACTACCAGGCAGGAGAGTCCATCCAGGATGCTGCCATCTCGGGCACGAAGGAAGTCATGAATGCCATCGCATCCTCAACGCTCTCCACAATCCTTGTGTTCGCTCCCATTGCGGTTGTCGGTGGCATCATCTCGTCCTTCTTCCTCAGTTTCTCCCTCATTGTTGGACTTGCCCTCATCGCATCATTCTTCGTTGCCATCACACTCATACCCGTGCTTGCTACACTCTTCCTCCGCTCGATGCACCACAAGCCAGGTGCACGCACACTTGGCGAGCGAACCACACAGCCCATACTCACACGCGTCATGCGCCGACCACTGCTGCAGGGCGCAGTCCTTGTCATTGCTGCTGTCCTGTTCCTTGGCACTGTTCCTCTCGGGGGCAAGCTTCCCCAGCAGCTCATCCCTCCCGCAAAGGAAAAGGGCATGGCGCTCTCCATCACAC
Source organism: bacterium (assembly GCA_021803465.1). Lineage (GTDB taxonomy): Bacteria > Chloroflexota > Dormibacteria > Aeolococcales > Aeolococcaceae > JAJZLL01. The sequence continues at coordinate 12,796 of JAJZLL010000040.1, read as the reverse complement.
TCCCAAGCGCAACGACCTTCCAAGACACGCTCCGCACTGTCGCACCATTCTCAACGAGCCTTCCCACCCATGTGGCAGGCATTTCCACTGCAGAACTCACTGTTGGCGGAGAGGAACAGGCTGCAGGCATCACGATATCCTCACCCCCAAACACAGCAAGCTTCACCATCTCGCTCACCTCCTCAGCAAATGTCGATGCGACTGTCGCTGCAGTGCGAAGCTATGCGAAGAAGGAGTTTCCCACTGCTGTTGTCAGTGTCCAGAGCTTCTCGTTCAGTCCCAATGCTGGCTCCTTCCAGGCAACACTCACAGCACCAAACCAGACAGTTCTTGACCAGCAGGCATCCCTGCTCAAGAGCTACATTTCCTCCCGACCGCACGCAACCGATGTGGTTGTCTCGACTTCACTCAATGAGCCCCGCATAGCTGCAACGCTCAGCAGTGGCGCTGTGGCATCGACAGCCCTCACCCAGCAGGACATCCAGTCCACCCTTCCCTACCTGCTTGGGCACCAGGAAATCACCTCCGTTGCGAACAGTGGCTACTCCGTGCCAATCTACCTGGAGCTCACACCCTCCTCGGATCCCCTTGGCTCCATCGCCGAGGTGCCACTTGGCAGCAAGCTCACTCCATTCGGTTCTGTCGCCTCATTCACCAGAGTGCTCGCTCCTGCTGCGGTTGAACGGTTCAATGGCCAGCCTTCCGCAACGATTGAGGCCACATTCACTGGATCAACTGGGGGCAACGATGCGCTGTCCCTCCAGCACGCGCTTGAGAAGCGCCATTTTCCCACAGGGGTTGCGATCACCTTCTCAGGTTCCTCACAATCCCAGCTTGGCTCGATCTTCAGCAACATGGGTCTTGCAGCCCTTGTGGCAATCGTGCTCATCTTTCTTCTGCTCGTCGTCTTCTTCGGATCGCTCGGCGTACCGCTCGTCATCCTCGTCGCACTCCCCCTTGCATCCATCGGAGCACTCATCCTCATGTCCCTCACAGCAACTCCCCTTGGACTTCCATCACTCATGGGCCTCCTCATGCTCATTGGCATTGTCGTCTCGAACTCCATTCTCCTTGTCGACTTCATCCGCCAGCGGCAGCGGACTGGCATTCCCGTCTCCGATGCCATCATTCAGGCAGGCACGACACGAACAAGGCCAATCCTCATGACTGCTGTGGTGACCATAGCTGCCCTGCTCCCCCTTGCCCTGGGACTTTCTGGTGGCGGTGCGCTCATCTCCCAGGGGCTTGGCACTGCAGTCATAGGCGGCCTCATCACGAGCACACTTCTCACGCTCATTGTTGTCCCGACCACATTCAGGGTCGGACACCGGCTCAAGCATCTCCGTACACGAGAAGCTGGCAAATGATACAGGCGTACGACCACATCCAGATCGCCATGCCAGAAGGTCAGGAAGCCGTGGCACGCCAGTTTTACGGAACACTTCTGAGAATGGCAGAGCTTCCAAAGCCGGATCTGCTGAGAGCGCGTGGTGGCTGCTGGTTCCGTTCAGGTGGAGCAGTGCTTCACCTTGGGTGTGAGACGCCCTTCCATCCAGCACGGAAAGCCCACCCCTGCTTTGTTGTCGACGATCTGGAAGCGACCCAGAGCCTTCTGGAGAAGGCAGGACACCCGTGCGTGCGGGCTGATGGGGAACGGCCAGGAATCCTGCGGTTCTACACGTCGGATCCGTTCGGGAACAGACTTGAGTTCCAGGAGAGTGAAGGTCCTCGCGAGCAGTCAGTCAGGTGATGCTGGTCCATACAGCACGGACGTCTTCCACACAGCACTCCAGCGCAGTGTCCCGTACTCGTAATGCCACCACTCCCAGGGCAATGAGACGAATCCTGCATCCACAAGCGTCCAGTACAGCATTCTCCTGAGTTCCCTGACGCGTCCAGGATGGGGCTCGTAGGCATCCGTCCAGGCATCCGGGGTGAAGGCGTCAAATCCCGTGCCGAGCGCAAGCGGAGTGCCATCATAGGTCAGGGTGCAGTCGACAGTCCCTCCTGTCAGGTGCGGAGGTGCATGGTCTGGACGTGGATCTGGCAGGCTGACAAATCCAGGCGGAAGATCGGGATCCGCGTATGCATCATCATAGAGTGCCTGCTGGAGTTCCAGGGGCCTCCACCCGTCCGCAATGGACAGTCCAAACCGGTCTGGAAGAAGTACTGCGCCCTGGATAAGCCGGTCCCGGACCTGTGACCGGACCATCACCTGCGGATGGGACGCCTCCCAGCCAGATGCCGCATAGACAGCCTGTCCCACAACACGGGGGCCATCCACTGGCACAAGTGGATCCGTGTCCATACCCGACTCTGCTGGAAGCACCACATCCCCGCTGTGTGGAATGGGCCTACCCTCGGGGAGTGGCTCCATGGCGACATGGGTGCAGTCTGTCCAGAACTGGAGATACCGGTCTCCATGACGTCTCATCGCATGCTGTCCTCCGCGCTGCTTCTAGAGGGGAATGTTCGCATGCCGTGCCCGAGACTGGGGGCGCTCCTTTGTCTGCAGCATCTCAAACGCGCGTATGAGAACGTTTCGGCTCTGTTTGGGCTCGATAACCGCATCAATGTAGCCCCGCTCAGCTGCAACATAGGGATTGGCGAACTTCTCACGGTATTCGTCAATGAGCTCCTGTGCACGGACTTCCGGGCTTGGCGAACGCTGTATCTCCCGCTTGAAGATGATGTTCGCAGCTCCCTGCGGTCCCATCACGGCAATCTCCGCAGTGGGCCATGCATAGTTGAGATCCCCACCAATGTGCTTGCTGCACATGACATCGTACGCGCCACCATATGCCTTCCTGGTGATGACCGTGACCTTTGGCACAGTCGCCTCGCAGTATGCGTAGAGGAGTTTCGCTCCATGCCTGATAATCCCTCCGTATTCCTGCGCCACTCCTGGAAGGAAGCCAGGAACATCCACGAGAGTGAGGAGCGGAATGTTGAAGGAGTCGCAGAACCTGATGAAGCGGGCTGCTTTTGTCGATGCATCAATGTCCAGCGCTCCTGCAAGCACTCGTGGCTGGTTCGCGACAACGCCCACCACCTTCCCATCGAGCCTGCCAAAGCCGACCACGATGTTCTGTGCACCGAACCGCATCACCTCCAGGAAGGATTCGCGATCGAGGAGAAGCTCCAACACTTCCCGCATGTCATACGGCTGGTTCGCGTTGTCAGGGATGATCTCCTGCAGCCGCTCATCCTCGCGGTTGGGATCATCGAGAGAGGGGATGGTTGGCGGGAGTTCAAGGTGGTTCTGTGGCAGGTAGGACAGGAGCCTCCGGACCTCGTCCACTGCTTCCTGTTCCGTGTGGGCAACGAAGTGGGCAACACCACTCCGCTGGTTGTGGATGTCCGCTCCACCAAGCTCGTCAAAGGTGACCACCTCTCCTGTCGTCACCTTCACCACATCAGGCCCTGTGATGAACATGTATCCCGTGTACTGGACCATCGCAATGAAGTCAGTCAATGCTGGCGAGTAGACAGCTCCACCAGTGCACGGACCCGCAATGAGGGAGATCTGGGGAATGACGCCACTTGCCATGACATTCCTGTAGAAGATGTCCGCATAGCCTCCGAGCGAAGCAACGCCCTCCTGGATGCGGGCACCACCAGAGTCGTTGATGCCAATGCATGGAGCTCCCACACGGAGTGCCATGTCCATGAGCTTCACGACCTTCTCCGCGAAGACTTCGCCGAGCGATCCCCCAAAGATGCTTGCATCATGGCTGAAGACGAAGACTTTCCGTCCTTCCACTGTTCCCCAGCCTGTTACCACACCATCTGTTGCGACTCTCCGCTCTTCCATGCCGAACCCGTTCGCACGGTGGCTCGCGAGGAGATCCATCTCATTCCAGGAGCCCTGGTCGACAAGGAGCGCTATGCGCTCCCGCGCTGTGAGCTTGCCCTTGGCATGCTGCACTCGCTCTGCAGCACCGCCACGGTGTATGGCATCATGCGTCCGCTTCCGGAAGCGGTTGATCTTCTGCTCAGTGGTGAGTTCATGGTGTGGAGTGTCCATTGTCCTCCCCAGTGGACGAGTTGTTCCGTGCATCAATGATCGCAGATTGCCTGCCAAGCCTACACGACAGAAGGTGGCTCATACGAACCAAACACGCTCCGCAGTGCGCTGCACATCTCGCCAAGCGTCGCCCGTGAAGCGACACCTTCCGCAAGAGCAGGCAGGAGATTGTCCTTGGTGGCAGCTGTGTCTGCGATGCGGGAAAGCGCAGCCTCAACCTTCCCTGCGTTCCTCTGGGATCTCAGGGTATGGAGCTGGGCAATCTGTGAAACCTCCAGACTTGGAGAAATGGTAAGGATGGGCACCTCCTCGGTCTGCTCATCAATGAAGGTATTGACTCCAATGACCCGCTCCTCCCTGCTGTCGACCTTCTGCTGCCAGGAATATGCTGCATCCGCTATCTCCCGCTGGTAGAGGCCGTCCGCAATTGCTTCCATTGCACCACCCGCCTGGTCCACCCGTTCGAGGATTGCCTGCGCCTCATCCACAAGTGCGCATGTGAGCTTCTCGAGAGTGTATGCCCCCCCCAAAGGATCCGCCTCGGCAGTCACCTTGGACTCCGCCTCAATGATCTGCTGAGTCCGGAGAGCGACTTCCGCAGCATGTTCTGTCGGGAGTGCAAGCGCCTCATCAAACGAGTTGCTGTGGAGAGACTGCACTCCTCCAAGCACGGCTGCAAGCGACTGGAGGGCAACCCTGACAACGTTGTTGTGGGGCTGCTGCGCTGTGAGGGTCGCACCGCTTGTCTGTGCATGGCAGCGGAGCATTGCAGCGCGCTCTCCACTGAGATGGAGCCTCTCACGGACAATCCGTGCCCACAGCGTGCGGGCAGCGCGGAACTTCGCAACTTCCTCAAGGAAATTGTTGCCCACATTGAAGAAGAACGTCATGCGTGGAATGATGCGCTCCAAGTCGAGGCCATGCTCCCGCAGCGCTTCAGCATACGCAAGAGCATTTGCAAGGGTGAATCCGATCTCCTGCGCAGCAGTCGCACCTGCCTCCCGCATGTGGTAGCCACTCACGCTTATGGGATTCCATCGTGGAAGGTGCTCCTCACAGTAGGCGAATGTGTCACAGATGAGCCGCATTGAGGGTTCAGGAGGAAAGATGTACGTTCCCCGTGCGACAAACTCCTTGAGGATGTCATTCTGGATGGTGCCCCCAAGACTGGAAAGCGGAATGCCCCGTCCCTTTGCCACATCGGCGTACATGAGCAGCAGGAGGGCTGCTGGAGCATTGATCGTCATCGATGTGGTCACTCTGTCCAATGGAAGCCCATGGAACGCGACCTCCATGTCCTCCACCGAGTCGATGGCAACACCCACACGGCCCACCTCCCCATGGGCGAACGCATCATCGCTGTCATATCCCATCTGAGTGGGAAGATCAAAGGCCATGGAAAGTCCTGTCTGGCCAGATTCGATGAGACGGTGGAACCGGGAATTCGTCTCGGCTGCAGTTCCAAATCCCGCATACTGGCGCATGGTCCAAACCTTGGACGCATATCCGTCCTTCCGGATGCCACGAGTGTAGGGATACGTGCCTGGATCTGGAGCAGGCGAAGGTACGTCATCCGCTCCGCTGAAGTGGCGCGGGTTCACTGCTGGTCCTCGCACAGCTCGACCAGGACTCCCTGGAATGCTGAGGGATGGAGAAAGGCGACTCGCCGCCCCTCCGCTCCAGTCCGTGCGTGCTCGTCAAGAAGTCGGAGTCCGTGCGCACGGCACCAGTCAAGTGCCCCATCAATGTCCGTGACAAGAAACGCGATGTGGTGGAGACCAGGGCCCCTGGCCTGGAGGAACCTGCTTATGGGAGTCGATTCGGAAGCCGGAGCGACAAGTTCGATGCGTGCATTCAGGCACTGGACAAATCCCACTTCCACAGACTGCTGCACCACAAGTTCCCTGCCAGCAAGGTCCACTCCACACCGCTCCTCCCACTGGGGTGCAGCAGCATCAAGGTCTGGGACAGCGACAGCGATGTGGTCAATGACCTGGAAGGGAGTCTCCATCACGGAATGATGGCGAAAATCAAGCACTGCACCATCTGTCATACTCCACAGCATACGGGAATCATTCCCCACATGACTGGACCCGACTCCCATGCATGCACCACCCCGTCCATCCCCCAGGTTCTCACGCCTCATCCTGCTGTTCAGCATCCTTGGCGGGTGCGTGTTCGCTGCAGCCGTGCTCCTGTGGCTTGGCGTCACACCGCACAACATTGGGAGAAGCGACTTCACTTCCACCGTTGTTGGCGCGACCATCCTTCTGCACCATGGATTCCACCCGCTCTATTCCCCTTCCCTCCAGAGCGTGATTCATGCCAGGCTCATTGCTCCTGACCGTGAAGGCAACCTACCGTTTGTCAATCCTCCCTTCGCTGCACTCCTTGCACTTCCCCTTGCATGGCTGCCCCTCGATGCTGCGTACCGGGTCTTCGTCATCATCCAGCTTGTGTGCGTCATTGCTGGTGCCACCCTTGTCCTCAGATCCCACAATCCCCCCCACACCCGTCGCCACACGATCCCGCTGCTTGCACTGTCTCTTTCCACACCTGCTGTGCTCGCTCTCATGCTTCTTGGACAGTGGGATGGCCTCCTCGTCCTTACCACTGCTGCAGGGTTCATCGCCTTCCGCCATGGTCACAGGTCCAGGGGCATCGTCTTCATCCTTCTTCCCATGCTTGCCCTCAAACCCCATCTCGCACTCGGTATAGGCATCGTGTTTCTTGCATCGGGCTCGTGGGACATGGTTGTGCCAACCCTTGCATCGGGAATCGCTGTGGGACTCGGCACGCTCCTACTCCTGGGAGGACATGGCACAGGAGCATATCTTTCGCTTCTTTCCCATGATGCGACGATGTGGCCATACGCTTCCTTTGAGGGCCTGTCAGGGCTCTTTGGTTCGTGGTTTGGCAACACCCTTCCAACTTCACTCCTCACAGCAGCTGGAACAGTCCTGTGCATCATCGGAGCGGTCGCTGCTGGACGACGCATTCATGCACATGTGACACCCACTGCAGCAGACCTCGCACTTGCCTTCGTCATAAGTCTTCTCATGTGCCCCCATCTCCTCATGCACGACCTCGTCCTCCTCATTCCACCCATGTGCGCACTCGCTGCACAGGGACTCGGAGGACAGCAAGATGGCATTGTGGACATCGGTTCAGGCATACCCATCCTTCTCTGCGTCTGGAGTGCGGGAACGATAGCTGAAGGACTCGACTTTGGACATCTTGCTCCCTATGCGCCAGGGAAGCTTGTGCCTCTGGTATTGGCACTTGCTGCACTGCTTCTCCTGATGGGAGCGCAGCTCCGACCAACACGCATTGTCACAACAGTCTGAACCAGCGCTACCTGTGGTACCGTCCTACCATGCACCGGCCAACGCTCCGAACGTGGCTCCCGCTCCTCGCAGGCTGCATTGCCATTGCACTGCTCCTTGCGGAATGGCAGCATGTCATCACGCCACTGCATGCGCGTGGCAGCGACTTCTCTGCGACGTATGTCGCTGCGCACGTGTGGACCCGGTTTGGACCATCGCGCCTCTATGATGAAGCGCTCGAGCATGCTGTCCATGCGACCTTTGTCCCATCAACAGCCCATTTCACCCTCCCTTTCCTCACTCCACCTCTCACTGCCTTCATCACCATTCCCCTGTCCCGTATGCCTCTGCCAGCTGCATACTTAGTGTTCTCATGCTGCCAACTGCTCCTCACCATTGCGGGTACTGCGCTCGGTGCACGTGCCCTTGGTGCGTCTTGTCGGACAGCACTTGCGCTGGGGCTCCTGCTGGGAGCGTCCATCCCTTCCCTTCTTCTCGTTCTCCTGGGCCAGTGGGACGGACTCATCGCATGCCTCATGGGAACTGCCCTGTTCCTCTGGAGCCGGAAGATGCCTTTCCTTGCTGGAGCACTTTGCGCAATCGGTCTTGCATTTGCGAAACCCCAGCTGGGTCTTGGCATTGCAGTTCTTCTCATTGCTTCCCGCCAGTGGCGGGCCACTCTCGGGGCTGCAGCAGGAGGACTCCTCCTTGCTGGCGCCACAGTTGCCATTGCAGGGCTCCACGCGAGTCTGGGGTTCTTTTCGACCTGGAGTCTCGCTGTCCACTCCCCCAGTCCCCAGACAACTGTTGGCATCCTCGGATTCGTCGCAAGCTGGATTCATGCAGGAGGAGCGCTCGTGGCTGCAACACTCGTACTCGATCTGGCCTGCTGTGCCTTTCTCGTGGGTACAGGCATTGCCTACTCTCGTGGCAGGCTGTCGCTTGCAGAAGCTTTTCTCATCGGCACAGCAGGCTCCCTCCTGCTTGCACCACATGTCCTTGTCTATGACCTTGTCATCTGCCTTCCTGCACTCGCTGGCCTTGTCGTCCTCCAACTGCAGCGGGAAGAGGGTCGTTCTGGAGCCATCACCACAGCGTGGCTCCCATGGATTGCAGCATGGGTTGGACTCAACATGATTGCCCTCATCGATGCTGGGAACAGCGCTCCAGCACCTCCTGGGAGACTTCTGCCACTTGCGCTCACCCTTGGGTGCTTCGGCGTGTGGTGCATGGCTGAACGCGCACAGGAGAAGAATCCAGCCCGCTAGAGCGACTGTCCCTCCCCAGGAGTGCGCACTGCGGAAACGGCATCAAGGGCAGCATACGCCATGCGGACAATCTCCAGCCGTGACGAAGCAGAGTCCATGCGGCAATGCACCCACTCCTGCCAGTCCGGAATGGCCGACATGTCGCCACAGGTGGGATCCACTGCATGGATCCCTGCGTTCACTGCTCCCCGCGTGTCAAGTGCGACGAGTTTTCGGAGTGCCAGTGAAACATCATCGCCCTGCTGTCCTGCTGCTGCTGCTGCGAGCTCCCTGAGAACCTGCCTGAGATCTGCCGCACCATGCATTTCACGTGTTCGCATGGTTCAAGAGTACGTTATGCGCTGGCTGCAGCTCTCCCGCGTCACAGGCATGTCACGTGACTGCAGCTCTTCCCTGTGCACACACACACTGCGGTCACGCGGAACACAGCGTACACTGATGCCAGTACTGCCTGAGCAGTACACCAGCAGAACGGTTGAAGGACACACGCATGAGCCTTGCAGGGATCAATGACACGTTCGCGTTTCTCGCACTCATCGCGAATGCAGCAGCACTCGCAATGGTGCTTGGATGGATCATCACCAGACGCAGTGAAGCATCACGCGCAGGCTGGCTCGACTTCCGCAGCCGGTTCAGCACACCAGCATTCGCATTTGCCTGGATCGTCGCTGCAGTCTGCATGCTCGGGAGTCTCTTCCTCCAGTTCGGCGAGCATCTCACTCCCTGTGATTTCTGCTGGTTCCAGCGGATAGCCATGTATCCTCAGGCATTCATCCTGGGATTTGCCTTCTTCCTCAGGGACCGCACCTTCATCAAGTGGTATTCCCTTCCACTCGCCATCCTTGGTGGTGCCATCTCCATCATCCACATCAACCTCACTTCCATCCAGCATGCGCTCCACATCACATCCTTTCCTGGCTGCAGCCTACTCGTGCCCTGCTCTGTGCAGCCACTCACAGTATGGGGTTTCATCACGATTCCCTACATGGCTCTCTCAGGGTTCCTTGTCATCATCACGTACGTCCTCTTCTCCCGCGAGGAGGAGAGTGAGTAGGCAGTCAGGCACCTCCGCACGCGTGCAGGAAGTCTGAGTCTTCGGTGAACACCGTGTGAAGCTAGGCGGGAAGCTGCTTTTCGATCGAGGTGATCATGGGCGATGTGCAGACATTCGCTGGCGCCTTGGCCGTCACCTTGCAGATTGCAGCAGTGAGGTAGTTCGCGTTGCCAAGCACTGCCTGCGCAACAGTGGACTTCGGATTCTTCAGCTGGTTTGCGATCTGCTGCCAGTCGAGTCCTGACAGGACACTTGGGAGATATCCGGAACCGGATCCAATGTACTGGTTCGCAATCGAGAAGAACGGAATGGCTCCACCAGGGCTCCCCTGCACAGTAGGGACATATGGGGGATAGTCCAGCTTCTGCACAAGGGCTGACTGGGAAGCTGTTGGCGTCTGGAGAGGGTTCTGGTTCCTGTCCTCACCTTCGACCGGGACAAAGGAGACGTACTTGCTTGTGTAGCTGCTCCCATAGAACGTGAAGGTGTTCGTGTTGGCGTAGACGTCAGTCGAGGATGACTGCATGAGATGAAGGTTGCTGAACGTTCCAAAACGGCTCAGTGCAATGATGAAGCTCCACCGTTCGGCTGCGCAGTAGGGACAGTATTCAGCACCCAGATAGAAGAACTCGGGCTTTCCATTGCTCCTGAGGAACGGCTCTTTGGCTGATGCGGGGACCTTGTAGACCTGGGCCTGTGAGGGCTTGATGCTGCCAAGTCCCACTGCATCGAGCACTTTCACATCGGGATGGAGAATAATTGCCTGAACGCCTGCAGGCACTGGCTTTGCACCAATTCCCGTCTCCTGAGGCTGCTGGGTCTTCTGTCCAATGACGAAGACGAGAACCACTGCAATCACCACAACCACAACTCCACCAAGAAGCCATGTGCTCTGCCACCATGGAAGCACCTCCTGATGCCTGCCTCCCTTTCCCTTCGTCTTCTGCAGGGCCTTCTTCGAGGCAGTGTTCCTGGCGTTCTGCGGCATGCGGATGCTCCTTTGTCATGTTGTGCTGCGTACACGGATTGTACCGTACAGTATTCGATGTCGAGTCTTTCACTTAGATGATGGCAGACAGCACGCTTCGGCCGTTGCCACACCCGGGCTCCCGCGTTATAGTCCTAACTGGACATGTCACCACAGGAGACTTTCATGAGCGTACGTGCATATTCCCCCGAGTGGGCTGCGGCCTTCAAGAATGAGATCAACACCTCTGACCTGTACAAGGCAGCAGCTGCAACATGGGAAGGAACAGTGAGCCTTGTGGTCCTTGCTGAGCCCGACAAGCAAGTTGCGGACACGTATGGGGTCTACATGGATCTCTGGCATGGAGAGGCGCGGGATGTCCGCATCTGCAGCCTTGAGGACGCGAACGCAGCGGACTATGTGCTCACTGGCTCGTACTCCCGCTGGAAGCAGGTCGCGAAGAAGGAGCTCGATCCCATCAAGGCCATGGTGCTCGGGCAGATCAAGCTCAAGGGAAACTTCACCACCCTTGTCCGCTATACGAAAGCTGCCCAGCAGCTTGTCGAGGCGACAACCCGGGTTGATGTCAGCTGGCCTGACGAGACTGGTGCCTAGGCCTTCTGTTCCCCATTGTCCGCAGCGCTGCGCACGGGCTCCACATGGGGAGCAGTCTCCGCTTCCATGAGGGAGCGTGCGACATACACGGCAATGTCATCGACATCGAGGCTGCCTGCAAGCTCCTTTGCTGCAATGCCCTCATCGAACATGCCTAGACAGAATGGACAGGCTGTCGCGACCCGTGAGGCTGAAGTGGAGCGCGCCTGTTCCACTCTCTCGTGATTGATGCGTGGACTTGTCTCCTCCATCCACATGCGCCCTCCCCCAGCACCACAGCACATCCCTTCAGACTTGCTCCTTGCCATCTCCACAAGGCGGAGTCCTGGAATGCGCTCAAGTATCTCCCGGGGCGGAGCGAACACGTTGTTCCACCTGCCAAGGTAGCAGGAGTCGTGGTACGTGACAGTCTCGTTGATGGCATGCTTTGGCGTGATGGCGCCTGACGTGAGGAGATCGTTGATGAGCTGGGAATGGTGGATGACGGTGTAGGAACCTCCAAGCTCCGGATACTCGTTCGCAATCGTGTTGAAGCAGTGTGGACAGCTGGTGATGACCCGCTTAACCCCATACCTGTTGAGTGTCTCCACGTTCTGCTTCGCCTTCTCCTGGAAAAGGTACTCGTTCCCGAGGCGACGTGCTGGATCCCCCGTGCAGTGCTCCTCAGGACCAAGGATCGCAAATGACACCTCCGCCCGCTTCAGAATGCCAATGAGTGCTTCCATGACCTTCTTTGCCCGGTCATCGTAGGTCGCTGCGCAGCCAATCCACAGCAGGTACTCCGCATCGGGCTTCTCCTTGATCGTCGGAACGCCAAACGTTGCGGAGAGTTCACTCCGTGCCTGCTGGGGCAGTCCATACGGGTTGTCAAGCGTCTCGATGTTCCTGAGCGCCGTTTCCGCCTGCTTTGGGATGCGCGACTCATCGAGAACAAGATTCCTTCGCATCTCGATGATCTTCGGCACATGCTCAATGAACACTGGACACTGGTCCATGCATGCCCCGCACGTTGTGCATGCCCAGAGTGTCTCGTCGAGAATGGTCTGGCCATGAAGTGCCCGAGTCTCTCCCTCAAGATCAAGCGCGTCTGGCGCTATCCACGATGGCTGGAATGCGCCTGGAAGACTGTCCTCCTGCCGGTTTGTCAGCCACATGGGAGAACTGTCCCTATATGTGGCATCATCAGGAGCGTTTGCCTGGTGTGCGCCATGCCGCAGCGCAGAAACGGGAGCATCCGAGGCAGCCTCGTACACGGCATCCCGCAGATCCGTGATGAGCGTCTTTGGCGAGAGCGGCTTTCCCGTGTTGTACGCAGGACAATGGGTCTGGCAGCGCCCACACTCCGTACAGGTATAGAGATCGAGCATGTCCTTCCAGGAAAACTCGTGCACATCCGCAACGCCAAAATGGACATCCTCGGTTTCAGCAGACTCCATGAGCGCATCAATGTCGAGCAGGGGAAGCCGTCCCTTGGGAGCAAGCGAGCGGAAGAAGACATTCGGTGCTGCAGTGATGACATGAAGGTGCTTGCTGTATCCG
>JAJZLL010000013.1 GCA_021803465.1 bacterium | reverse complement strand
AGTGCACGCGACATCCAGCGGCGGGAAATGAAGCTCAGCATGGGACCAGTCAAAGGCAAGGACTTCGCCACCACCCTCGGACCTTGGATGACCACTCCTGACGAGCTCTCAGATCTCGCAAAGGGCCATGCCTTCGATCTTACGATGACAGCGCTGGTCAATGGCCAGGAATACTCCCGAGCATCGCTTGCCGACATCTACTGGAGCTTTCCAGAACTCATCTCGTACGCATCGAGGGGCACAGTCGTCAAGCCAGGAGATGTCATTGGCTCGGGAACTTGCGGAACTGGATGCATCTACGAGCTGTCGCTAGTCCACGGAACTGCCAGATATCCCTGGCTCAAGGAAGGTGACACGGTAACCCTTTCTGTGGACCGCCTCGGCTCGATCTCAAACCGCATCGTCACTGGGCCAGAACTCCACGAACTCCGGCCTGCAGGAGCTGCGCATGGCACTGAATGACACTCCACGGGACGGATTCCTCGAGCGCCTGCATGCAGTGCGGGAGCGGCTCGATCATCTTGCCACCTCAACCTACGCGCCAGACGCGAGGACGGACCCGGATCCAGCAGGCAGTGAAACCTGGCACGCGGGAAATGTCTTCGCGCACATCGGAGAGTTTCCCGCGTACTGGCTCGGGGAAGCGTCTCTCATCGCAACATCCTACACAGGCTATCCCGTACCGTTTGGCAGAACGAAGAAGGATCCCCACCGCAGGGAAGCCATAGCCCGGGATGCCTCGCATTCCCCCCAGGAAATACTGACATCCATAGTTCCGGATCTCGAAGCGCTGAGGACATTCATTGCGGATCTTCCAGCTGCCGGCTGGGAAGCCGAGGGCCTGCATGAGACGCTTGGCATCATGCCGATGCCACGCATCGTGGATGAATTTCTTGTGGGGCATCTCGAGGAGCATGCCCAGCAGCTTGAACTCCTCCTCTCCCGTTCCTGAACTTCCCGATCACACCATGGATCGATATGCCGTTCCAGAGGGGACTTGCCTGCTGTAGCGCATGCCGAGCGGTGTGCCTTGAAGCCCTGCCTCCCCCACGTTCTTCTCGGAAGTGCGAGTGGCTCTGCGTGACAATTCTTCTTCATGGATTCCCTCACGCAGATGGGCTGCAATAACCTGGCCCCTGTGGAATGCATCCTGGTCCAGGGCACCCTGCCCACTGAGTAAATCCATCTGGACTCCAGCTGCAATCTCATCTGCGCATCGAACTCGCAGCGCTTCCGTTGGCTGGAGCATGCCAGCACTCATTCCTGTAGACGCAAAGAGTCTCGCAGCCACTTCCGGGAGAGTCTGAGGCAAAGCTCCAGCATCAAGCAGCGCAGTCACCACGGCGTCGCGGGCCCGCTCTTCTCCAGCCATACCTGAGAGACGTCCCAGCGCATCAACCATTCCCATGCATATGCCAAGTGCACGGTCTTCAGCAAGTCCCTGACCATCCACCTGCTGCTGCATGAAATGGGATACGCCAAGATATGCAGCGCATTCCCGTTCCCTGTTCCGCGCCACAGTCTCAGCAAGTGCAGCTCTGAGCGCATCAGCAGATGGCTCCCCATCCTCCGCCCGTCCATGCATTCCTGCTCTCTGCACTGCCTCTGCTGCACAGCGGACCAGCTCACGTACAAGCGTACGGACTGCTGTCTGCAGCTCGGGGCCCTGTTCACTCCCGGTAGCCGCTCCGGCAAGAAGAGCAAGGCTCCCTGGCGTCATGACAATGGCAGCAGAGACTGGATCATACGTGCAGGAGCGAACGTCTTCATCTGTATCCTGCTGCAGGCGCCCTTCCTTGACCCGGAGAGCTACGGGAAGAAGACGTGCATCAAGAGCAAGCTGCAGCGAGCGTTCAATGCTGCGTGTGGTGAGTCCAGTCCGGAACAGACCATGAGTCCTCTCAGCGAACGCGAAAAGAGCATGACGGAATGCTGCATGTGGACGTTCACTTCCCCATCTCTCGGACTGGAGAACGTCACCCGTGTTAATTGCCCCACCTGCCTCCATACCCTGATCCTGCAACCGCCAGGCGGACAGGGCACGGACAGTGGGAGCTCAGGTGACGAGTTTGGACTGAGGTTACAGCAGGAATGCGCAGTCACAGTGTGGTGGGTTCTGTTGTGGTGGGTTCTGTCCGTGAACTGTCCGCAAGATCCCTATACGATCGAATGGAATGTGCTGGGAGAAATGACGGAAAGCATGTCTGATACCACTGCTCACGAACACCACGATGCGGAACCAGATCGCAGATCAGTTCCAAAGCGGCGTCTTGCCTACCGACTGAGGCGTGTGGCGCTCGCAGTTTCTGTGTTCGCGGCCTCTTACCTTGGACTTCAGGCCTACCGCACATTCAAGGGGCCGTATGCGTCAATTCCGGCTGCCTGCAAAGTGAGCCCACCACCAGGCACCCTCTCTGCAATCACACCTGAACAGGCAGCGCAAGCGGCGAACTCCTCGTTTGCTGCTCTCGAGGAGTGCTTTGGAACGGCCAATGGATCGTTCAGAGGACTCTATCTCGGCCCTGCGACCGCATGGCCAGAGTCGCAGGCCATGGCTGCACTCCTTGGACTCAGCCGGCTTCCCAACACTCCGCCCTCACTCCGTGCTTCCATTGCCAAGCACATGGCGAACCTTGGCGACTATTGGGACAGTTCACATGGTGGTTACTATCCTGGTGGACGATGGTTCATCTTTGGCGGTGGCGTGAAGAAATATGACGACAATGCCTGGATGGGAATAGACCTTCTTGATGCCTACAGTCTCACGCACGATTCCTCATACCTTGCCCAGGCGGAGAAGGTAGCCACATTTGAGGCGACAGGCTGGTCCACAAACCGTCACTATCCCTCTCCTGGTGGCGTGTTCTGGCAGGAACCCTCCAGTGGCAAGGACCGGAATGCTGTGAGCACAGGAGGAGCCGCACTGCTCAATGCGGAGCTTTTCCGCATCACGGGAAAACCCGTGTACCGGAAGAATGCAGAGCAGTATGTCGCATGGACTGTGAACACGCTCACTCTCAAAAATGGACTCATTGCGGACCACATATCCGTTGATGGAACTGTCAATCCCACCATCTGGTCGTACAACCAGGGTCTTGTCATCGCGACGTATGCATCGCTGTTCGCATCGACAGGCAACCATGCGTATCTTGATGCAGCGCATGCCCTAGCAGACAGGACCATCAGCTACCTCAATACTGGAAACCGGATGGCTGAAGAGCCGCCAGTCTTTGTCTCCATCTTCATGAGGAGCCTTGCGGATCTCAATGCCATCTCCCCACAACCCGCATACCTCAATGCCATGCAGTCATGGGCGACTCTCATGTACAACCACATGGTGAAAGGCACTGGAGTTGTCCATGAGGGCCCAGCAGTCACTGCCGCAACGGGCTGGCTCATCACACAGGCCTCCGCCGTGCAGGCGTTCAGCACCTACGCGACTGCAGCCTCAACTCCGTCCCAGAAGCAGTCACCCACCATCTATCAGGGATGGGCACTCTAGTCGCGCCAAACCTGTCAGGAAGTCGTGCGGTCGAGCCTTTGCATGCACACCAGTGCGACCACTGTGCCCACAAGCCACATCCCTGCGAGGTAGCAGATGCCCTGGATGTCCGGCGTCTTGAGATACGGAGTGCCAAACGCACTGTATATGGAAAGCTCCGTTATCCACTTCGGCCACTTGAGCACATCGCTGACAATCATGAATCCGTAGCTTCCCGCCATGAGAAGGATGGGAATGAGGATCGCAGTTGGCGATCTCACAATGGCTGCAGCTGCCAGGCCAACACCTCCCACAGCGGCAGCGACAAGCGCAATGTCCCACCATGCACGGAACATGCCCCAGCCATCAATGCTGTACTTTCCGAAATGGGAGCCGATGACAATGCCAACGATTGCAGCGAGGGCAAATCCCACTGCTACCACTGCAAGCTGCACCGTCCGCTCCAGAACGTACCGCGTTTCCGATATGGGCAGGCTGAAGTCCATGTCAATGCGGGAGCTCGATGCTTCTGCAGCCCATGATGCGACAAGGGTGACGACACAGGCTGTCACAAGAAGTGCAGCGAAGTTGAAGATCGAGTCCACTATCGCACCCTGGACATGGCCCAGCGCACCGGATCGCTCCAGGATCTGATGTAGCCGCGCTGTCTTGCCAAGCTGCTTGATGGCGGATGGAATGATGGATGCCATCATTCCTGCAAACACTGCACCACCCGCATACCAGGCGAGAAGCCCCCATTTTTGGTCTGCAAGCCAGCTAGTGGCAAAGGTTCGGCGGACGACGGTGCTCCTCCTGAAGGGAACAGCCTGGTCAGGTCCATGATGCGCACGCTGGAAAACCACCCCACCAATATCCCGTCTCGCATACAGGATGCCACCGGCAACGATTGCTGCACTGCCCGCTGCAAGTGGAATGAGCAGGAGAAGCGGATGGAGCGCTAGCCCTGGAACAAGACTTCTCGCATCAAGGTAGTAGTAGAACGGGGACAGGAACTTCAGCCAGCTGAGCCATCCCATTGACTGGTACGCATTTGCCGTGAAGTACATGGCTATGAGATAGATGCAGGAAATGCCTGTTGCTACTCGTGTAGTCGGGAAGAACTGGGCAAGCAGGATTCCCAGACCAAGTGCTGCAACAGCGATGACACCAATTGCACAGACCTCAAGCACTGCACTTCCTGCGAGGTTTGCTTCAGCTGCGGCTCCACCAATCACCGTACCGAGATACACCAGCACGAGTACAGCGAGCAGGGTCAAAAGCATTGCGCTGCATGCATCAATGAAGACTCCCAGTCGTGAAAGCCCAGCACTGATCCAGAGCTGATCGAGGCCCTTCCGTTCACCCCCACGACTTATGGCGATCCCCTGGATGACAACGTAGATGGCAACGATGAGTGCCACAGTTCCAAACACCTTGTAGCTGAGATACCCGCCGATTGTGTCCAGCCGGTCAGCTGGGCCCGTGAGGATGGCAACACTGTCCGCTATCGACTGGGACTGCTTGGCGAGTTCGGTTAACGAGAGTCCAAGAGCATGTGCAGAGGCAAGATATGCTGGTGCAGTTGTCCCAATCATGATGGCAAGCCCCACACCTGCGAGCACAGCGCCAAGCCAGTGCCTGCGCACTGACCAGAGAAAGAGAGTCAGGTTACTTGGAGTTCCCGAACTCTGTGAGGAAGATCTCTTCAAGGCTCATCTCCGCTGAGTCGATGGTGAGGATTGTTGCTGGTCGCACTGCATCGAGAAGAGGCGTCATTGCACCAGCAATGGTGCAGGTGATGCGGTGGTCTTCCACGTACAGGTCGCTCAGTCCCGGGATGTGCTCAAGCGTTGAGCGGTCCACAGTCTCCCCACACTGGATTGCCACCCGGTGGGACCGTCCAATACGAAGCTCATCCATCGTCCCCACCTGTCGCAGCTTGCCACCATGAACCACGCCGACACGGTCGCAGAGTTCCTGCACCTCGGGAAGGACATGGGAGGAAAGCACGATCGTTGTCCCACGTTCACGCATGGTGCGCATGAGCTCGCGGAACCGCTGCTGAATCACGGGATCAAGACCGCTTGTTGGCTCATCCAGAAAGACGAGCTTCGGATTGTGCATGACGGACTGCAGCAGCCACAGCTTCTGCCTGTTCCCATGCGAGTACTCGTGATATTTCCTGCTGAGGTCAAGATCAAACTGCGAGGCTAGCTCCGTGATGCGACTGTCAATCACGCTTCCCCTGACATTGGCAAGAAGACCTATGATCTGGGCTCCTGTCTGATTGGGATAGTCGGGCGCCTCCGCAGGCATGAAGCCCGTTTCCTGTTTGATCTTCACACTGTCTCGCACTGCATCCATGCCAAGCACAGTGGCACTGCCGCGCGTTGCACGGATGAGATTCATGAGAAGCCGGATGGTCGTTGTCTTTCCAGCTCCGTTTGGGCCCACGAGGCCAAAGATCTCACCCTCATGAATGGTGAGATCGAGATCGAAGATGCCATGGCTGCTGCCATAGTCCTTGGTCAGGCCATGCGTCTCAACACGTTCCATGCTTTGATACTAGGCCTGAATGTTGGGTTTGTGGTGTTCCCGTGCCCGCTATGCAGGTAGCCCCTTTTGCAGCGTGAACGCACTCGCGTATGGGGCAAGCCACGCGGTATCCTTGCCAGCTGCCTGCAGCCCGCTCATGCAGGTGTCGACAAGCGTTCCCGCCTCCCTGCGGAGAGGGGGAGTGAGTGGCATGCTGGCAAGCTTCCTGAAATGGTCCTTCGCAAACGGCCAGTTGCCCTTTCTGCAATCCAGCCGGATATGGCTGAGCAGTAGTTCCGCGCGAATGACTGGGTCAGGCCGTTCCAGCTTCATGCCATCCTCCGCAAGCACAATGCGGTTTCCCGCATCAGCCTCCCCTTTCAGGGATGCAAGTTCCGCACTGAACGCCCGTATGGCTGTTGTCTCATTTCCGAGAGCAGCAAGATACGCATCACCTGGAATCGGCATCTTTCCATCCTGCTGCGCAAGCAGAGGTTCGAGATACCGTGATGCTGCTGTGGCATCGCCCGCGCTCAGCGCTGCTTCCACACCTGTGATCCTCGCAAGCACTGCAACTGGTGAGGAGTCATCATGCGCATCCGCAAACCATGCGTTCATGGCTGCAAGGGCATCCTGCGACCGCCCTTCCGCGATGGCGCATCGTGCCTTGAGCACTGCAGCCTCACTGGCAGCGCCAGTGGGATCAGTGGACAGAGCAGCAGCAATTGCAGCTTCGGCAGCAGTGACATTGCCGCACCGTACAAGCCACTTCGCATTGGCAAGGTACTGCGATGCATCGACTGCTGGTGCTGGGGATGGAAAGAGTGTCCGATAGCCAGTGGGAGCATTCACGAGCATGGTGACGCATTCATCAAACCTCCCCATCCCAAACTGGCGTTGAGCTGACCAGAGCACAGCCTGCCAGTAGGTTGCTGGAGTGGCAACAAGATCAGCTGAACCCTTGGGCAGAACAGACGACACATCCCCATTTGCAAGAAATGCTTTCATTGCATCAACGCGCCTCCGCTTGCTGCGTTCTGCAGCAAGGGCAAGGCCAGTCACTCCTCCAAACACGAGACTGGCGATGAGTCCGGACAACCCGAGCACATCATCCTCAACAATATCCATGCCGCTTGTGTCAAACTGCACTCCACGGTACACAATTGCAGCGACTGCACCATGCCACATCTGCAACTCGACACGGTCTCCCTTCGCAACCAGTCCAGTCAGGTCTTCGTTGAACTTAATGGGCGCAACGTGGGATGTCTTCACAAAGGACAGCGTGGTGTAGGAACCACTTCGGCTGGATACGGCATTCATGGCCGCAACTGTCACACCTGGCACAAGCGTTACGCAGCCTCTCTCCCCATTGTTGTGGCACACTCCTGCAGTAGTGAATGCATGATACTGGAGCGCATTGTACGTACCAAACGCGCAGATTGCGAGCGCAGCTGCAACGAATATGTACATGATCCCGAAGGGTGTGGATTTCTGGTAGCCCAGATCCTTTGCGGACCAACGATCGTCCGTGACGGGAACACCAAGATCCTCGGCAATGCGGCCAATCGTTCTCCTGGAGAAGTGAAGAAGGGACAGCTTCTGCTTTCCGAAACTGTCCACAAGACTGCGCACATTGCCACTTGTGGCAGCTGCGATCGCAGTTCTAGGAATCCTGTGCTTCCTCCACCAGCTGTCCGTGAGTCTGACAGTGGTGTCATCGATTTCAAGCTGTCCACGGAGATCCGTCAGTGCATCGAGGCTTAGATACACTGCAAGGGCGACTCCAATCCCTGACACAATGACATTCCAGAAGAGAAGGTACAGCTCGAAGCTCACTGCAAGGGGCACTCCGACTATCCAGGCCCCCACAACAAGGTATTCCCTCGTTTCAGATGATTCGTAAGGATATGTGCGGATGGGCATGGAAGCAATCTATCAGACTTTCACTTACTGTGGCTCCCTGAACGTTTCAGGAATCCCACCGAGCATCAGCCAGGAAAATGTGGAACACTGAAGGTATGCCGATCGATCCCGCATCAGTTCCCAAGTCTCTCAGGAGGCGTCATGTCCTGCTCTGTGTGGGAGGTGGCATCGCTGCATACAAGACTGCTGACTGGGCATCGCAACTCACTGCAGCTGGAGTTGCATTGCATGTGGCAATGACTGCATCAGCCCAGCGCTTTGTTGGATCCTCAACATACTTCGGTCTTACAGGCAACCCTGTGTTCACTGACCTCTTTTCGCCCACAGGTCCACCCGAGCCGCATGTCTGGCTCAGCGACTGGGCAGAGCTCATTCTCGTTGCACCTGCGACAGCCAACATCATTGCACGGATTGCAGCTGGAGAGGCCTCAGACATTGTCACAGCCACACTCCTCGCATCACGCTGTCCCATCGTCATTGCACCGGCCATGAGCGATGCGATGTGGTCAAGTGCTGCTGTGCAGCACAACCTCGCATTGCTCAGTGAACGCGGCATGCACATTGTGCCAGCAGAGAGTGGGAGACTTGCAAGCGGACATGAGGGGTTCGGCAGACTGGCATCGACAGAACGCGTCTTCAGGGAACTGCAGACTGCATGGTTGAGCACACACGATCTTGCCGGAATCCGTGTGCTCGTCTCTGCTGGAGGAACCCGTGAGCCCATTGATCCGGTACGTTTCATTGGAAATTCCTCAAGTGGCAAGATGGGATTCGCCATTGCACAGGCAGCAGCGCTGCGGGGAGCCGAGGTGGTGCTTGTGAGCACAGCGAGCCATCCGGAAGAAACCGGAGTGAAGGTGATCCCAGTGAACACTGCAGCGGAGATGCTTGAAGCCCTCACCCGTGAGCTTCCTGGAACCTCAATGCTCATCATGGCAGCTGCTGTTGCTGACTACCGGCCCACACATGTTGCAGCGCACAAGATCAAGAAGGATGCACACCCCTCCATGACCATAGAGCTGACACAGAATCCGGACATACTTGCCCACATCACATCGCTTCCTGAGGCAAAGGGCATCATCACCCTTGGATTTGCTGCAGAAGACACGGATATGCTTGAGCATGGCAAGAAGAAGCGGGAAGCTAAAGGGCTCGATGCCATCTTTGTGAATGATGTCAGCCGGAGCGACATCGCCTTTGGCAGTGACTACAACGAAGGTAGTCTCATCCTCCGCTCAGGAGAAATCCATTCCTTCCAACGCAGGGAAAAGAAGCAGCTTGCGGATGAACTGCTGAATGTCCTCAGGGATCTTTCCGCCAACCGGAATGCATGATGGGGCTCCATCCGACTTCGCATGGGAATCCCTGGGCATGTGCGTAGTCAACCTCCCCTGCACCCCGCACGACAACTGTCGAGCTTGACACTGTTCCATACATTCCACCGTGAATGCAGACTGCATGTTCAGGATCATGGTCGCAGAGAATGTCATGAAACTTCGTGATGATGTCACTGGAATGCATGGGGGCGCTCCCTTCATGTGACAGCTTCTGCTGGAGACGGACATCCTTGGGGAGCTCAACTCCATCCATGTCGCCGATGGTGATGACATGGACTCCAGGCACGATGTCCATTATGCGTGCACCTGCATCCGGATCCAGAGATAGCCAAAGTGCCTTCTCAAGCGAGATGTACAGCAGATTGACCGGATTGTAGTCCTCTGGAGTGAGTTGTTCCATCCATGTCCGTACCGTCGCATCATCCTGCTGCAATGCAAGTACAGGCAGTTCGCCCCGAGAACGTTTCCGGTCATCACGAATGCCCCGGCTTGCGCCAGTGATCCTGTTTGTCACTGCAGCCACTTTTCCCACTCCAGGTGCCACTGCGAGCCATGTCCCACCTGCAAGAGCATCCCGTCCACCGTAGACTGCAGGTTCCTTCACGAGCAGCTTCGGTGCCTCAGCACTGCGCTCACGAAACTCGTCCCGGTTGGCTCCAACCACAATCGAGGCGTCTGGAGCCACTTTCCATGCAAGAAGCACTGTACACATCAGGTGTCTCCATCCCAAATAGCTGCTGCAACGCTGGTCAATCCACCTGTCCACAGTGTACCCGGCTGCCAGGATTCGATGACCTCGCCTGGAATTCGGGAGTCAGCAATCAACCTTGCACCGGTGAGACCCAGCAGATCAGTGCGGACCACGCCAAAGTTCCCGTACAGTGGAGTGCAGAGAGAGTGAGAGGGGGATTTCGATATGGCACATGCGTACTGGTCAGAACTTCCTGCACGGAAAGAGAAGATTCGCGGAATGGTGTTCTGCCAGGATCTTCCTGCAAAACACTCTGCAGCCTACGTTCTTCTTGAGTCACAGCCATTCCGGATTGGCCATCACGTGAGCATACGGCTGAAGGATGAGAGCAGCGAGCTCCTTGTCCAGGAGACAAGAAGAATCCTCACACTCCGCGGTGCAGCAGATTATGTTCGCTGCATTCCATGCGGCAAAGATCTCGACAAGGCGCTCTCCATTGCCAATGAGCTCCTAGACACATTGCAGCAGTCAGCCAAGACGCAGCATCGGTTTTCATTCACGCGCAAGTCTCTTGAGCACGCACTGCTGAGCCATTACTCGACTGCTGCCCAGTCCCGCCTCCGGATACTCGAGCAACAGCAGCGGGAAGAGCGCAAACGTGTGGCGGAGGAGCTTGCCAGCAGTGCTGCCAAGCGTGCAGGCTTCGACATCCACTGATCCCCCTAGCTGTCCTCACTTACCTGCAAATGCTTGGAGGGAAGTTGAAGCATATGCCTGGACCTGCACAAATCCACTCTGCTTGATGAGCGAGCTGGAATGCATGCCCTGCCGCATGTCTGCATAGTGCATGAGAGAAGCGTTGAATCGAGGATTCGGGGCCGGAAGCACTGCATTGAGATGCTGGAGGTTCTTGAAGAATATCGCATTGAATTCCGGTGGCTGTGAGGCAAAAGTGCCAAAGTGCCGTAAAGCTGCGTCTGCAAGCTGCGTTCCCTGATGAAGGTACTCATGCTTGCCAGTGATCTGATAGAGCAGTGCAGCATTGCCCACCATGAGGCCCTGATTGTAGCTCCAGATATGATGGTCTCCACCGTCCACAATGAGGTGTGTATGCGGAGCAGCAAGGTGGAGTCTGACCCAGTCGTAGGTGTGTGTCCCCCAGGTGAGATCCGCTTTGCTGCCTGTATGGTGTGCCAGTTCAAGCGCGAGCTGTGCTGCACCTCCGGATGCGGCAGCACTCGTTTTGGTGTGGGCAACATTCCAGAACATCCCCCCACCATGCCGGTCCCAACCCGTCCTTTCAAACTTCATGATCTCTTTGGCACGCTGCAGCTGCTTTCGGTCTCCCGTGATCGCAAACGCATTCACGAGATCGATCCCAAGCCAAGCATTGTCATCGTAGAAGGCAGTGCTTGGCTTCTTCCCACGGCGAAGTGGATATGGTAGGTAGGCGCCAAGCTTGCTGTCCCAGTAGGGAGCAAGCATCTTTAGCAGCACCTTGAGTTTCTCCTTGGCAAATGCCCTTTCACCGGGAACTTCCGCGAGTGCAGTGAGCGCAGCGATCTCCTGCGACAGGCTCCAGACTGCGGCCAGACTGTTCGATCCACGTGCATCGCGCAACGCGAGACCCTTGAAGTGAAACTCCCTGATCAGGTGCTGATAGGCAGCATGAGGGTTGACTACACTTCCAATGCGGGCTGAAGGAAGCTGGTCAGCTTGCATGGCCACTCCTGCGAGCTCCTGTCCGAGCGTGGCCAGCTCAGCATGCTGTCGAGCCCTCAAGGATGCCAGCTGGGAAAGGCTGTCCTCGATGAAGAACCGTGTGCTTGCGACATCCGCATCACTCGCGGGGCTTGTCGACTCAAGCCGATTCAGCGCACGACTGATGAGATGCTGCTTCTCTTCTTCCAGAGAGGAAACCGTCTGATGTGTTGCATGAAGTGCCCCCAATGCAGTTCCGAGGGCACGAGACGATTCAGTGCATCGCTCCTGCATTCCTGCAACGTGCTGCAGTGCTGCAACAGAAGCAGTGCCTCTCCAACTCGAGACAACCTGCTGCACTCCCCCGATAGCCTGCGCATGGGTCGACTGGCCATCCACAATGGCATTGAGCCCACGCAGCACCTCACTGATGTCACCGAGATGGAATGGTTCATGCCCCATTGAACTCTTCCAGTCAGCGATCTGCTGGCGTAGATCGGCAAGGAGATGTGCATTGTGGATATCAGAAACGGTCATGCCTTATGCCCACCACCCAAATGCAGTTCCGTCTCCCTGTATGCGGCTGCAGCTTCCTCAAGTGCGACCGCAAGCGAGAGCATGCCGTCAGCACTAGTCTGCATCGCCTCATTCCACCTTGAAGCAAAGGAGTTTGCGCCACCTCCAGCTGCAGTCTGTCCAAGTCCGCTCTCAAGTGACCGTCCAACTTCGGCAAACTTGGCGCACATCGCATGCTGTTCAGCAGCAAAGCGTTTCAGCTCAGCTGCTGCTGCAAGGAGCGTATGTGGAGTGACAGCTATTTGACCAGAATCTACACTCATGCCGACACTCCAGAACTGACTATGCTCATTCCAGTATCACGCACAGGGATATGGCGAACTGCAGCCGATACAGAACCGTTAAGAGTCATCCGATTCGCCCTGCCCAGCGTTGCACTGGCAGAGTCCCTTCACGGCTTCCCCCGGGTACACTAGTTAGTAACGCGCGGAGGGATGCCGGAGCGGTCGAACGGGGCGGTCTTGAAAACCGTTGAGGTGAAAGCCTCCGGGGGTTCGAATCCCTCTCCCTCCGCCACCTTCCGAACACGAATCCAGCCCAGCAGCTGGCTCGCTATCTTCCCATATTGGCCCCACGGTGCATGTCGATCACTGCGATCCAGCATCTTGAAGGTATCCTCAGGTCCAGCATGCATCTCGAACCCTGTACTCCTCTGCTGGCTAGTCGCTCAACAAAGTTGTGCACCTCGCCTCTGGATACTACAGCTAGGGTCCACTTGCAAGCGTCAACGTCCATGTCGAGGTATATGAACCAGCATATGTATCTGCAGGAATGGCAGCATCCCAGTTGATTGTCACTGTCTGATTCGCCATGCCTGTGTTTGCTGCAGCAGACAGCAGTTTTGTCGCTGAGGCACCAGGGAGCGTATATGGAGACCAGCTTCCAAGATTTGCAAGGTTGCAGGAGATACCTGTATCGCAGGCTGAAGTAGGAAGAGTCGGCACAGTGAAGTCACTGTTTGCAAGCTGATTGCTGCCACTGGTGAAAGGCGTGTTTGAGAGCGTCACATTCCAGCCGGAGCCAGATCCCGTGTTATCTCCGATGTCGAGTGTCTGGGTAGCAGTCTCGGACTGGTTAGTGCCATTGAGAGTCGCTGTGGAGACAGAAAAGCCTGAGGGAGCTGTGACGAATGCGAGAGTCCCCGACATCACTGGAAGCGAGACAGGAATGCCCTGTCCAACACTAAAGCTCTGCTGCACCTGCGGAGCAGGTGCATAGCTAGCATTGCCTGGCTGATTGGCATCAATAATGCATATCCCCGCTGGTGAAATGAAGGTCACCACTCCAGATGAAATGGAGCATCCTGCAGAGGCGCTGTCAATGGTGAACAGTACCCCAAGGCCTGATGTGGCAGTTGCTGTAGGTGTGTATGTCCCCCCAACTGTGGCACTTGCAGGAGCAGTTGAAGTGTAGCTAATGGTCTGGCTCGGCAACTGTGCTGAGAATATGCCCGCAATTGCAGTGTCATTGCTTCCTGCTGTCTGGGTTGCAGTTGGAGCATAGGCAGTGTTGATGTTCAGGGCATCGTTGAATGTTGTGAGGTTGCCAGCGGCAGTTGGATCATATGTGAAGCCGGACGTGCTTCCCGCACTTGCTGTCTGTGTTGACTCCGCATAGGACCAGTACAGCTGCAGTTGTGTGGAGCCACTTGTGAGACTGGGAAACGCAATCGTGGACGTATTTGTTGCAGCAGCTCCCCCACCTGATCCGAAGCTCCACACTAGTGGACTTGTCGAGGTGAATGAGTCGCTCACAAGTTCAGGACTCAGTGATGCCACGCTTGCTGAATAGGTTGCCGTGATCGTCGTTGGCCCAGTAGCTGTAGCTGTTGCCCACCAGAGCTCCTCAGTGATGATCCCATTCACAGTGTCCACGTACCTCTTAGCCAATTGCCAGGCACTCGTCTCAGGACAGCTGACTCCCGTGACTGTTATTGTCTGTGACCATATTTGGGAGGAGAAGACTATGAGATCTCCGACTTTCTGGGGATTGATGGACAGGGTTGTCCCACCGAGAGCCTTGACGTTCACAGGGAATGTGGCCGCTTCTGACACACCTGCCCACTGCGCATAGAGAGTGATGTTCGCTGTGAACGCGTATGTGGCTTCGTTTGCATACGCTGTTCCAGAGCCGTTCGCTGCTGTGTTCCATCCTGTGAACACAAATCCTGTTCGTGCGTAACCGTTCACAGTCAAGGCAGTCGGAGCGCTGCTCGTTTCAGGGCTCATTGACCCTGATGTGGATCCATTACCGTTGAATGTCACTGTATAGCTTGTTGCTGCGTTCGCGACTCTTGCATTTCCGCCAAATGCAATCCCAAGGAGTGCCACGACGAGTAGCGCGGAAAGTGGTCTGAACCGTCGCTTTGAGCTGGACCAAGTCATTATGGACTCATGGTATACGGTGCAGGAGAATCCAACAGTGCACTTGCCCGCTTTGTGACTTCACCGCAACACCGCGAACATAGTCACAGCGGGAGGCAGCTTCACGTTGTCTCTCTGTGTTGAACACTAACTCACCGTGCCACTGCTCCCTGCCTTCTGTGGGCAAGAGTGTGCCAGGATCCGCCATGCAAACGTGTTAGCTGGGAGAATTGGCACTTGAGACACGACAGCCCGCACTGCAAGCTGGTTTGAATGCTCAACTAAAGAGAACCGGCACTCGCCAGCAGGGTCAACGGAACAGTGTGCAGCTCAAGCTTGAGAGAACTTGCGATAGCAGCACGTAGAGGCTCGATGTCCCCACCTTCCGCCCTGCAGTTCGCTCACAATCCAGACAGATTTGCTTACCATGTGCTCCCTAAGCCACTTTTTGGAGATATCCGAGTTCCAAGAAATGTAGCATTGACTGGAAAGGTGAAAATCTCTCATGGACCATCACAAGCGCTCATGAGTTCTCAGTCACAGGTCATGGAGAAGTGAAATGTCAGCAACATTGCGCATCACCCACAAGACAATAGGAGCAGAAGTGCGCCGCAGCGACTACGAGATCATTGTGGATGGAAGTGTCGCAGGATCAGTGGCAATGAATGCATCAACTGACATCCCCCTCGAGCCAGGCGTTCACACACTCGAGCTAAAGAGTGGTCGCAACTCCAGCCGTGTGGTACAGTTCGCAATCATTGATGGACAGCGCATTGAATATCGTTGCACAGGAAAGAGTTTTCTTCCAGTCTTTCTTGCTTCATTCGTGAAGCCAAGTCTTGCACTGCATCTTCGGCGCGTGAATGGCGAAAGAACACTTTGAGTGCAATTGACTGAAGCTCCATTCCAGAGCTCCACACCTCAGCGCTGCATGCCTGCGAGGGCCTGTGCTTGCGCTAACTCAGGCCTTCGTGGGTCCCGAGCGCGGAAGATGACGCCTCGTTGAGCCCAGCAGCTGTTCTCATGCGGGAGAGGTCAGCATCTGTGAGATGCAGATGAGATACCTTCACTGCTTCGCGATAGGCCCTCTCCGCACGATCCACGTCTCCATACCTTCCTGCTGCGACACAGAGGTGATAAAGCGCGGATTGGCGAATGCTCTCTTCTGGGCATGCACTTGCTTCCTCACAGGCCTGCAGTTCCCGCTGCTGGAGATCCCTCACCTTTGCAGCTGAGAATCCGTCGCTCAGTCCATACCGTGCTGCAACGCCAAGATAGTCTGCGTACCGCAGTAGGGCAAACCCCGATTCTCGTCCAGCGGAGCTAGTAAGTGGTTCGAGAAATGAAGCAGCCTTGAGTGCCCTGATTGACAGCTGTGGCCTCGAGAAATCATTGTATGCGTTCTCAGCCAGCTCCCATGGTGACAACACCCGTTCCGTATGGCCCGAGTTGGCTTTGCCAATGCGTCGAAGAAGTGATTTCATGGTCGAACCTCGCTCTTCAAGTCGTGATTCTACTGCCACCCTAGTCCTTCCATTTGGACATGGCACGGACGGTAATGGGCATCCAGTGTGCGCAAGGTGTCGATATTGAAGAGGTAGAGCGCACTCCATGCAACGTCTCTTCACACTGGGTACAGACTACTCGAGGCCAGATCGTTGCGCACGTGGAGCGGAAAGTCCAAAGGGAAGAGGCAGCAGCTCTGCAACCTTCATTCTGCGGAAATGACCGTTATCCGGGAACATGATGTCTGCATGTGGTGCGAGTGCGAGAAGCGCCTGGCGTGTCGTTCCACTTGGCGAAAGCACGGTTCCATTCCCCACGGTCACGATACGCTCCACCTCCATGGCATCCCCCTCTGCCATGCGGGCAGCATTCAATGCATTGAGCTCCGATGATACTGTTGCTCTACCGCATGCACCATTGGCAACCAGGCACCCCGAATAGACTGCTCGTCGCGTTTGCACAACAGTGCCAATGCGGAGCCCGGAGAACGGGTCAAATGACATTTGTGCTGCCGCATGCGCAGCGCTTGCGAGAAACTCAAGCACAGGATCCCGATTCACGTCGTGGATGAATTCACTCATGGGAGTCAAATCAGTGGGATGAGGAAGAAGCTCCGGGAGCCCATACACCGCAGGCCGACCATCCTGACGTAAAACGATCTTCGCTTCTGGCGCAAGTTCATGGATCACATCTCTGCATGAGCCACAGGGAGGACATGTAGGTGAGCTTCCATACACAGCAATGGCACGGACAGCAAGACTCTCACCTTCAGCAGTCTTTGCCAAGTTCAGAGCTGCGTGCTCCGCACATACCGCAATTCGTCCAGCCTCGACATTGCAGGCTTCGTACATTCCTCCACCAGTAACAACGCTGGCGCCAACATGAAATCCAGAAGTGGGAGCATGCGAAAGGAGCGATGCTCTGTGGGCACGTTTGAGGAGCTCAGTTGCATCCACTGCTCCATTCGTCATCTATGGCATCCTCAGGGCAATCACCACTACGGGATTGTCGTTAGCTGGTGTTTGCATTGTCCGTCCACAAGATGGACAGCGAACGGACATTTGCGCCCAGGTCCAGCATCTGTCGTACGATATTGCTGCAGTCAACATCACGGGGACCTGATATTTATGAATCCAGCCACATTTTCCACTGAGGCTGATGCAGAGAACAGCCTTGCTGCCCTCTTTCTTCAGAGTATCCAAAGGGGACTCCAATGGACTCCACTTGCACACGCAGCGGCCTCCCAGCAGAGCATCATGGGAAGCCGAGTGCTCACTCCACGTGGCGAGCTCACTGTCTCCTACGAGGTCATTGAAGGCACAGGAGACAATGGGGAGTGCATTCCTGTCCAGTCTGCTCTCACATTTTCTCTGAGGGACCATTCAGGACGAGCAATAACTGCTGCCGTGCCTCAAGCACTTCAGTCAACTGCATGGAAGGTGCTTGAACGGTCCCATGCACTCAAGGCTTCAGGAATCTCACTGTAGGTTCGCAATCCGAACTCAGGAATGTTTCCCGCAATTACTGCTCAGCTGCACTGCCGCCTGATTTCGCTGCTATCTCAGTGAGAATGGAGCGAAACGTCTCGACTCCCTGAGCTCCAGAAATGCCATATTCCCGATTGATGACAAAGAATGGGACTCCCGTGATTCCCAGTTCATCCGCTTCTCTTTCATCGTCGACAACCGACTCCCGAAATGCATCTGAACCAAGCATCTCTTGAATGGCCTCTGGAGAATATCCAAGCGATGTTCCGAGTTCCACCAGCACTTCGTGAGATCCAATATCACGTCCCCTGACAAAGTAGGCCTCATGAAGAGCCTCAAACATTTCGTGTCCCTTGCCATCCTTCGCAGCCATATGGATAAGCCTGTGGGCATCATGGGTATTTGTGGGTTTGGCGTTCGCAAAATCAAACTTCACACCAACTTCGGCTCCCATCGTCTCAACCCGTTCATTCATCGCAGCAATGTCAGACTCCGATCTGCCAAACCGTTTGGCAAGATGCGAAGGGAGTAGTTCACCCGAAAACGGCTGGGCATCTGGCTGAAGTTCGAAACTCCGGTAGGTGACAGATACGTTGTCCGTGAGATGCAACCCTTCCAGAGCCATTTCAAACTGATGCTTGCCGACATAGCAGTACGGGCACACAACATCAGACCAGATCTCCACATCCACACTCCACCTCCTTCTCCAAGCACCTCACTCCACGATGGAGCAGGCATGAGACTTCACTCTGCCAGGAATGTTCACGTCACAGCATGCAAGCCATGATTGACGATAGCGTGGGCACTCACAGTCCACAATATCCTGCATTGATTATGCGACCAATTGAGCTGTGCTTGAATTCTGCACTGCCCTTATCGCCATATCTCCACGAAGTCTCGGGGCCCTTGGTGCTATCCCTGCTTCTGGCTGTTCCGCCTCTTCTGCAGAACGGCAATGAAGAACAGCGATCCAACAATGATCAACACCAAACCCTGCTCAAGAAGCAGGACCATGCTGCCTTCGATGCCTGTGGATGGGACAGGAACCTTCCCTTGCGCAACCACTGCAAGTGTGGTTGAACTCCCCGACACTGAACTGCTTCCCTGATAATCTGTGGATCCCGAGAATTCTGCAGAAAGCACTTCGGATCCTGGCTGTGGATACGCAGTTGTACAGGTGGCTGAACCAGTGCTGGGATTGACAGGAACATCTACGCATCCTGGGATCGCCACGCCACCACTGTAGAAGGTAATTGTTCCTCCACCTGTATTTGGAGCAACGTTTGCCACAAGTGTGACACTCGATCCCACCGAGATCACTGGAGACGACTCAGAGAGAGTTACTACAGTTGGAGCAGGTGTCACTGCAAATGCTGCGCTGGAAGAGCTGCCAGTATAGTTGCCATCGCCACCATATGTCACTGTCACGGGGTAGTTCCCAGGATCAAACACGCCTGGAATCGAGCAGCTCATAGTTGGAAGATGGACTGTACAGAGCAGCGCAGATCCCTGATACACGCTCAGATCGCCAGTCGCAGTTGGGGGCACTCCAGTGAAACTCAGCACAATTGCAGTACCATAGTGAACCGAAATTTCCGTTGTGGTTACAGCAACACTAGTGGCGGCTTTTGCAATCACTATGGAGCCTTGACTGTAAATGAAATTGTAGTTTGGATCCGCTGCTCCTGAGCACACGACAGCATACGGAGAACCTGAAACTGGTGAACCGACCACTGCAGATGTTGTGCATACAGCCTGCGCTGCTAGGCTCGTAACCGCATCTCCATCCACGAACCCTGAATACGACGCAGACAAGCTCGGAACGCTTCCACCAAACACAATGCTCACATTTGGCCCACGTACAGTCAGCGCTGCCTTCCCGACTGTGAGCGTTCCATTCACGTACGTGATGCTGTAGTTCCCATCCACTGCGCCACTGCAGGTCGTCGTGTACGTCCCTGCTGCGGGACTGCTGCCACCTGCTGCGCTGCA
>JAJZLL010000059.1 GCA_021803465.1 bacterium | reverse complement strand
AGTTCCCCGTGGATGGCATCTCAATGTCTTGGACATGGGGAACTTAAAAACCGCGGGGTGAAAGCTCATCTGGGTTCGAGTCCCAGGCCCGGCAGGGAGCATTCCGAGATCGATTTGCCAACTTCTGATGATGCTCCCTTCCGTGATGGTGAGCACCCTGTATGGTGCCCCGCCTATCTCACGTGTAAACAACCTGTTTAGACACTACACCTAGCGGCACACCAATTGCGATCTCCCAATCACAGGCAATCCAAGCGGCCCTTCAACTCGCGAATGCCAACTACCCAGGAACAACTGCCATTAGTGCAACTCTCGTACAAGTTCATGACGCATGTGACCTCCCAACAACTGGGCATCCAGCATGGATCGTAAATCTCCGACCTCCAGTCGGTGCCCGGACGATGAGCGAAAGCCCACAGGCGATTCAGTACATGCTAGTCGGAGTCGACCCGGCAACAGGCGTACCGTGGGGCCTCGGAACCTTTGGTAATGGAAATGGCGGAAAGAAGGTTCCGAGTTCTGGGAGCAACCTCAAGTGCTAAGCACGCTCCTTGTCTGAAGAAATGATCCGAGAGTGCAAAGTCTCATTCTGAGTCTGAGAGTAGTTCCTATTGACATATTCTTGAAGTCTTCATTCTGCCTTATAGGCATAGGAATTGTATGGGGCTCTTATCCTTGTATGCTTAGATTTCTGCACAGTGAGTAATGGTGAGAATGAGCTGTCAGCTTACTTTTCGGACAGATCTTGTGATCAATGAGAGTATCATTTTGAACTGCACAGAGTGGGGTAGTGGCAAGACGGTCGAAAGGTTCATTTCCGCGCATCCATTGAGACGCATCCTTGCGCTGAATGTCAATTGACGGAATGTAAATTGGCAACTTCAATCAGTAGGAAATAATCATGCTCTTCTCCTACTCATGCCGACCGCGATTACAACCGTAATGGCGGAGATGATGAATGCTCCAAGTATTATGAGTATGGTGTTGCTAATTGGTCCTGAAGCAAGTTGATTGGGTGTCTTCGGTGAGTCGGCGATAGCATATGTGGCAATTCCTGCAGCAATAAGAGCTGGTATGAGAATCATCAGTTGACCAATAATTATTGGAAATGCTGATTTCCTGTCATCTTTCAATAGGCGCCTGCGAACAAATAGCAGTGCGCCTGCATATCCCGCAGCAAGAACAGCTGACCCAATGTAAAGTAAGTCGATTGAAGGAAGATTGAAACCCCGTGAAGCTATCAAGAGCAACGCTATTCCCAAGGCACCTAACGCTACGATGCCAAATAGTGCCGCCTGGAATGCCAAGCACCCAGAAAGAAGATTCGGCCGAACGAGTTTATTTTGCAGAGGTTTCATCCGATCCACTCCAATTGTCTGGGTCTCGAGTGTGTGTCCATCCTCGATAAATGATACAGAAGAATTCATGAGCTTTCAGATTCAAGCCCAAGGTTATGCAGGAATTTAGCGGCATATTTGACTGCAAATGGATTGGTGCTTAGGATCGGATAGACCTCGTAGGCGAGTTCCCCTCTTCACGTGGAGGAGGCCCCAGGGATAGTTGTAGAAAGCATGGTGCAAGCCTATATTGGCTCGAACCCCAGACTCCGCCCGATCACGCGCTGGTTTGGAACCTTAGTGAGCCAAGTCTGGATTAACTCAGTCTGCAACCATAGTGGCAGATGCAACAACGCCCTGTGTCTGGTTCTGTGCACGACTAGGTGAGGACATGTGGGAAGATTCATCCTCGCTGGAAGATGCTACGTGCACTTCTTCACTTCCAGTCATCGGGAGCTGGAGCTGACATGATCCAGCACCCAGTAAGCTGCAAGCTTCACCCGATCTTCCACCAGAAACCAGCACAGTGCATAGCCCCAAATGCCAACCGCCCATAGCAGTGGAATTCCTGTCATGAAGATTCCAAGCGTGGCAATGGCTGTGGCAAGGATCTGTGTCCCCACAACTGCACCGAGGAGGAGATTGCCAGGAGCTGGTTTGCTCCAAAACGCTTCGCGAGACCTGGTGACAAAGATCGTCAGATGACCTGAAACTGAGAGCTTGAGATACAGAAGTGTCCGCACAGCATCTATCGAAACACTAAAGGGTCCGTTGAGGAGTGCGAACAGGAGAAATGTCTCTCCCACTCCCATGATGCCAATGACTGTGGACACAGCCAGGACTGTCTGCATGTTCCAGGACACGGGATGTGGTGAGCCTTGCACATGGTCATAGGCAATGGAGAGGATTGCTGCATCATTCAGGATGGCTAGCATCACGATCATCGTGGCTGTGACTGGAAAGACATTGAGGAAGACCACTGCCATGACGACAAGCAGCAGTACCCGAAGTGTCTCAGCTATGCGATAGATGGCATAGCTCGTCATGCGGGCAAAGATTTCCCGCGAAAGTCGAACGGCCCCGACAATCACGGAAAGGCCAGGCTCGAGCAGGACGACGTCAGCTGCTGCCCGTGCAGCATCTGTGGCTCCCGAGACAGCAATTCCTGCATCAGCCTGCTTGAGGGCTGGAGCATCATTGACACCATCTCCTGTCATTCCCACAATGTGACCCCGAGCCTGAAGCAGCTTCACTATGCGGTATTTGTGCTCGGGAAAGACTTGAGCGAATCCACTGGCTCCTTCCACCCTTTCTGCAAGTGCATCATCAGCTGTTTCAGTGAGCTGATCAGCGAGCATGATGTCTTGTCCAAGACCGACTTCCTGGGCGATCTCACGCGCGATTGCTTCCTGATCTCCAGTTACCATCTTCACGGTGATGCCAAGCTCACGTGCTGCATCAACTGTCGTGTGGGAGTCGACTCGTGGCGGATCGGAAAATGGCAGCACTCCAAGGAGATGCCACTCACCTGATTGCTCCATAGACGCAACGCCGAGTGAACGGAATCCATGCAGGGCGAACTCCTGCACTGCGTGCTCCATCGCAGGGAGATGGGGACTTTCCGCACAGAGGGCTGCAATCACCTGGGGAGCTCCTTTGCTTGAGCGATGTGTCTGCCCAGGGGCATCGGCCACTGCAGCTTCAGTGCGCTTACGCACGGGATCAAACGGCTGATAGTCCAGGATGCGCCCGGGTGTGATGCCATGTGCAGATGCTGCTGCCAGCACTGCAGAATCCAGAGGATCCCTGTCCTCAGGCCGAGAAGCTTCAGCTGCGCATTTCAGAACTTCAGTGATGTCCATGCCAGGCGCGCACCAGGGAGACCCTGCAGCCAGCTTGTTCTGCGTGAGCGTACCTGTCTTGTCAGAACAGAGGATGTCAATTCCTCCAAGCTCTTCAACGGCTGGAAGATGGCTTACGACAGCTCTCTGGCGTGCAAGCTGTCGAGCACCGACAGCCATGGTGACAGAGAGGACTGCAGGCAGAGCTACCGGGACGGATGCAATGGCCACCACAAGCGCAAACTGCAGCGTTGACATGATGGGATCCCCTCGGAGGAGGGACACGCCAACAGCGCAGGCAATGAGCACTCCAGCAAGCACTATGAGATAGTGGCCAATGCGAAGAACTGCACGTTGAAAGTGGCTGGTTGTGCCAGCCTGCTTCACCAGTGATGTGGTGGCACCGAAGTAGCTTCTGCTTCCTGTCGCAAACGCAATGGCCCTGCCAGCTCCCCGCACAATGACAGAGCCAGAATACAGAGTGCCTGCATGGCTGCAGCTCACTGGGAGCGATTCACCAGTAAGTGCGGACTGGTCCACGTCGAATGTCACCTCGTCCAGCACAATGCAGTCTGCAGGAACCACACCCCCAAGTCTGATCTGGAGGACATCTCCCGGCACTACGTCCCGTGAAGGAAGAGTCACCCATGTGTCGTCTCGGAGCACAGTGACTTCCGTTGCAAGCCGCCTCCGCAGAGCTTCCACTGCATTTGAGGCCTGGTGTTCTTCCGTGAACGCCACCACTCCATTCATGGCGAGGAGCACTCCGATGATTGCAGCATCAGTCCAGTGCTGCGCAATGAGTGACAGGATGAGGGCAATTTCAATCATCCAGGGAATCGGTGCCCAGAAGTAGCCCAGGAACACCAGCAGGACATTATGCTTTTCTTCCGCAATCTCATTGGGCCCAAGTGCAGCAAGACGGTTCTGCGCTTCCACTGCTGACAGGCCTGATTCGGTTGACTTGAGTGCACGGATCAGCTCTGGAAGGTCCTGTGCATCCGGGGCCCCATCATGATGGGGGACTGCATAGCCAGTCAAGTCCGTTGGGCTTGACTGCAGTGTTCGGCTGTGGTTGTGAGTTCTCCCGGGCACGATTGTCTACCCTCTACGTCTCAACCTTGTACATGTACTACCTAAGTTAACGTTGTAGCTATTGCTAATATAGCGCAGCCTCCAGGATGTACAAGCTTCTCCTGTGGCGAGATGGGAGCCAGCTGAAACAATGGCTGAGCGGTGCAAGCGAGCACCCCACAAGAAGAAGACTGCATCAGCATCGAAGTCCCAAAGGGGGAATCTGCCTTTCCCTCAGGGTATGGGCAGTAAGCTCAGGGTCCACTGGCCAGCGTGATCGTCCAAGTTGACGTGTAAGTTCCCGCATAGCTGTTTGCTGCATAGTCAGCCTGCCAGGGGAGCGTTACTGACTGGTCTCCCATTCCGCTTCCTGCCTGAGCGGAGAGGATTTTGGTGGAGCTTGCGCCTGGAAGGGAGAGTGCATATGTCACTGTCCCTGACCAGACAGCCTGGGTACAGGCAACACCTGTGTCGCAAGTGGGAGTGGCAGGTGAGCTGAGCAGGAAGTCACTGTTGGGCAGGGTGTGGCCCGAAGTGCTCGTGAACGTCGTGTTGGAAAGGCTGACATTCCATCCTGCACCGGAGCCAGTTGCATCTCCAATGTCGAGTGTCTCGGTTCCCGAAGTGGAGAGGTTGTTCCCCACCAATGTGAGCTGTGGAAAGGTGACGGGAAGCGGCTGTGAGACAAAGGAAAGCGTGCCTGGAATGAGATTCGCGTTGACCGAGATCGTCACGCTCGAATTCGTATACAGCACTGCATCTCCTATCATGTCGACTGCCATGCACATGGAGGTGGCTGGACACGAGATGTCAGTAAGGCCATTTGAGGTGTCAATTGCTGTTCCGCTCGACCAGCTCGAGCCACCATAGGAGTAAGCGGCCCCGGTATGGGAGGTGAGTGCCATGCAGAAGGATGAGGATGGACAGGCGACAGTGATGAAGGGAGTTCCTGCAGCTATGGTGACTGGGCTTCCCCAGCTGGAACCTGTGAAGCTGAGTGACCTTCCTCCGCTGTCAACTGCAAGACAGAAGGATGTGGATGCGCACGAGACAGCAAGCAGCTGGTTCCCCGAGTCGATTGGATTGGACCAGGTGGTGAGTGACGTCCAGTTCGTCCCATTCCAGGCAAATGCGTTCCCTGCTATGTCAACAGCCATGCAGAATGTCGAGGAGGTGCATGAGACCGATGCGAGTGCGTTGGTTCCATCGAAGTTCACTGCTGCAGTCCAGGAGCTGCCACTGTACTTGATGGCATTCCCCACTGCATCGACAGCCATGCAGAAGCTTGATGTGGGGCAGCTAATCGCGTTGATCTGGTTGGTGCCGTCCACTGCTGCAGGAGTTCCCCAGGATGTTCCGTTGTAGAGGACTGCGTAGCCGGAGATGTCCACAAGTGCACAGAAGTTTGTCGCAGGACAGGAAATGCTGCTGATGACCCGTGTGCTGTCGACATCAGAAGGGGCGCCCCAAGTTCCGCTCTGGTAGATGAGGACATATCCGTTCTCGTCACCTGCCACGCAGAAGGAGCTCGTTGCGCACGAGTCCGCATAGATGGGAACACCCACATCAATCGGGTTGGTCCATGTTGGTGCAGTCCAGTTTGATCCACTCCATGAGAACGCGTTTCCTGCACTGTCAATGAGCATGCAGAATGTGGTTGTTGGACACGAGATGTCCTGGATCGCGTTCGACCCGTCAACTGGATTTGTCCATGTTGTCAGGGTAGTCCAGTTCGTGCCGTTGTATCCATACACAGTTCCTGTACCACCGGCCATGCATTGGACTGTTCCCTTGACACATGTGACAGGAAAGAAGGAGCCAGATAAGCTCAGGGACCATGAAGTCCCGTTGTAGGCATAGACACTGGTGTTGGAGGAAGTCACACATGCTGTCTTCGTCGAACAGGAAACGTAGTACAGGGAGCTCGACGAGACGGCGACGGGAGCGCTCCAGGAGGTGCCATTGAAGGTAAGGATGTTCCCGCTCGTGTCTGCAGCGACGCAGAAGGTGGTGCTGAGGCAGGAGACGGAATCAAGCCAGTTGACTGTATCGAGAGGATTCGTCCAGGTTGTGAGGGTCGTCCAGTTGGATCCGTTGTAGGCGTAGGCGCTTCCCTGTGAAAAGCCATCCCCGCTTACAGCCATGCAGAAGGTAGTGCTGACACAGGATACGGAGTCTATGCAGCCGTACTTTGCGCAGTCACTGACGGGATCATAGGTGGTTGGGGCTGACCACGAAGTTCCATTGAAAACGACTGCATGTCCATCGAAGTCCGATGCCACACAGAAGGATGAGCTGACACAGGAGATGCTTGAGATGCCGTACTGGGTGCCCACTGACACAGGCGAGGACCATGTGGTTCCATTGAATGTGGTCACGCTGCCGTTCGAGTCGGCTGCCATGCAGAAGCTTGCGCTGGGGCAGCTGATCGCATTGAAGGAGATCTGTCCCGAGCTGTCGATGTGGGTGGGAGTATTCCATCCTGTGGCAGCAGCGACTGGGCGAATTCCGGTCGCAAGTCCCAGCATCATGACAATGCAGAACAGCACTGCACGCAGGGGTGTGTGGGTCAATTGCTTCATTGCACAACCAGTCTACGGGACAGCTTCTCCCTTGGCACAAGATGTATCGCATTCG
This sequence comes from bacterium, assembly GCA_021803465.1. Lineage (GTDB taxonomy): Bacteria > Chloroflexota > Dormibacteria > Aeolococcales > Aeolococcaceae > JAJZLL01. The sequence continues at coordinate 12,975 of JAJZLL010000059.1, read as the reverse complement.
TCGCAACAACATGCGAGTGCAGCTGCTGACATGTTTCGAAAACCTACGTTCCGTGTGAAGGCGTCCATCTGTGTCATGCCCATGTCGTGCGCATCTTCGATACTGCCTGTTGCAGGAGGCATGTGACAACCTCAGCAGCAGACACAGGGAAGTATGGGATCGCAGTATCCTGAATCCACCAACCACGTTCAAGCGAGCATTGCGTGCCACTCCCGTATTACCTGCTGTACTCCCTCAACCTCACTCCCTGGCACCGCAACCATGTCCACCAGCACTTCGTGGAGACTGTCGCACGATTCCGTGAAGCAGGGCAGGCAATCGATCTTGGCTGCGGCAAAGGCACGGATACGAAGTACCTGGCACAGAGGGGGTGGGATGTCGTTGCGATCGACATGGTTCCAAAGGCGACAGCAAGTGCAGCTGCTGCCTGCAAGGACACTCCCCGACAGCCAAGGATCATTCTTGGAGATGTGCTGAAGGTGGAAGATCTTGTCCCGCATTACCCATACGGGCTCATCATTGACAATGGCTGCCTCTTCTCCCTCAAGCTCTCGCAACAGTATTCAGTGATTGGTGCAATCAGCTCGTGGTGCAAAAGTGGCGCCCTGCTGTTGCGGTTTGGTCTGTTCACTGAGGAGTCGCTCACCCAGTCGGTTCCCGAGCGATGGCACCTTGTGTGGGTGGATGCTGCGAAGCCACGGTACCGGCTTCCAGGGGATCCGATGCCAACGTGGAGTCTCTGGGAACTCCAGTAGACCAGCCTTGGCCTCACTGAGCTGATGCTTCAAGTTCTGCGTGGTGTCCTCACAGGAATGCAGGGTGCCACACAGCGAAGGGGATACCTGCCACAAGGCGTTGCTGCACCCTTCTCTGTGGAGTGTGGTCCGTGTGCAGATGTGCACCTATGTTGGTGGGCAGTCAGTGCTGCGGATGCAGACGCCAGCGCTTCACGGACAGTGCTCGTCAGGCATGTTTCCGCACGACAATGGCGACAGGTCTATTCGACAACCTTCACATCCTTCCAGAAGGCGATATAGTTGGCGAAGTTCTTTCGTACGATGTCGATTGCGCTTGACTTGGGTTCAGGATAGCTCCATGCATTGTCCTCGCTCACCATGTCGCCAGTGCCGACATTGAAATACTGGCAGTCTCCCTTCCAGGGGCACGTGTATGGTGTGGGACTTTCCGTGAGGAACTCGTGATTGACAGCATCAGGGGGAAAATACCAGTTGCCCTCAATGCTGATGAGTTCATCCTTGTCAGCTTCAGCAATGACAGTATCGTGCCACAGTGCCTTCATTGCAGTACCTCCATAATTGCCACTGGGTTCGAACAGCTGGAAGGCCATGCACTTCCTGGAGGCCGAACCATCACTTTCCGGTGCGGATTGCCTGAGCGGAGTGCTGCAGGCCTTATCCCCCATGCTACCCCAACCACTCAGCATGCCAGATCCCCTTGAACTACTCAGAGCAAGTCAGCATGCAAGAAAGAGGAGCTGGTGTGCAGCAAGCGTCCAAAGCAGTCAAAGATTCTGTCAGAGAATTGTCACGCAGTAGTGCACAGAAAACCGCGCGACACGACTATGCTTTGGCTATGCCAACATCCAGAAGACCTGTGGCAAGGACAGCCATAGTGACGGGAATTCTTGCTGCACTGTTCCTTGCTGCACTCCCTTCAGTTCCGGCCAAGGCTGCGACTGCCTGGGGGAGTGAACCGTCCGCGAACACGAACGCATCACTCGGGAACCAGCTCGCTGGCCTGAGCTGCGTGAGTGCGACAGACTGCTGGAGCGTTGGCTGGGCTGACAACGCTTCAGGATTCTCCCAGACCCTCGCAGAAGAATGGAATGGCTCGCAGTGGCAGATCTTTCCGTCCCCAAGCCCAGGAGGCAGTTCTGAGAATAATGGCCTTTATGCAGTCACGTGCGTCACTGCATCGGACTGCTGGGCAGTTGGCTGGTATGAGAACGCATCAGGGGATGATCTCACACTCATCGAGTACTGGAATGGCAGCGCCTGGTCACAGTCAGCAAGCCCCACACCAGGGACGCTCACTTCCGGATCCACTTTCGGCATCACATGCACGAACACCATTGTCTGCCTGAACGGAGTCACCTGTCCAAGCGCATCGGACTGCTGGGCAGTGGGGTACTACGGAGACTCTGCAGGTGACACACAGACCCTTGCACTCCAGTGGAATGGGACAAGCTGGAGCCAGGTTGCCACAGTCAACCCTTCAGGAAGTGCTGCGAACAACGGATTCAATGGGGGGGTCTCGTGCCTTAGCGCCTCGAACTGCTGGGCTGTCGGATGGCATGTTCAGACCCAGGTCATCACCCTTGCAGAACAGTGGAATGGAACGAGCTGGTCGCAGGTGTCGACAGTGGATCCGTCCGCTAGCTATGATTCCCTCTTTGGGCTTGCCTGCACATCTTCCTCCATGTGCCTTGCTGTGGGAAGGTACGGTCCAGGCCCGGATCTTCCACTTGCGGAGGAATGGAATGGAACTGCCTGGTCCCAGGTCACTGCTCCAGCCGTTGGCACAGGCAACAACATCCTGTACGGGATCACGTGCGCAAGTGCAGCAGACTGCTGGGCTGCAGGTTATTCGACAGACACCTCAGGATTCACCCAGACTCTCCTGGAACAGTGGAATGGCACTGCATTTGCTCCTGCAAGTTCACCTGACACGTCCACCTCGGAAACGAATGTCCTCTTCAGCACGTACTGCTGGTCCGATGCATCGTGCATTGCTGCTGGGGGAGGCGCAAGCACGACGGGGTCCGTGATGCAGACACTCATACTCGCGTACACTCCCGATCTTGTTGTCAGTGCAACGCTGGTTGGCAGCACCCTATCATTTGTGACTGCTCCAGCTAATGTCATCTTCCCGGCAGTGACGCTGAATGGCCCTGACCAGACGACCACGACTGTGGAGGCGTTGGATATAGGCGACAATACGGGAAGTGGTGCAGGATGGAATGTCACCCTTTCGAATACGCCTTTCACGAGCGGTGCAAACATCCTTTCCAACGCGGACTTCACAGTACCTTCCACACCGACTGCAGTGTGCGATGCTCCCGTCACCTGCACTCTTGCGTCGTGGAGCTCTTCGGTGACATATCCATACGCACTTCCGGGAGCTACTGCCACCAAGCTGCTGTCTGCCAATGCAGGCAGTGGGCTCGCAAACCAGACCATCTCCGTGCCGTGGCAGGGGAGCTTCCCTGCAGATGCCTACAGTGGAACATACTCCTCGACATGGACAATTACGCTTGCTGCAGGTCCGTGAGACGGACATGCAGAGTGCAGGCATGGCCACTCGGGAGTGGTGAAGAACGTCATCGTGCAACGAGACTGTCGCGATGGCAGTGGAGTGACTCCCAATTCCGTACGCTCAAGCAGTTGGGGGAGCAAAGAGAAGAGTGACTGAAGTGGAGGGCATTGATGGGAACGTCCACGCCTTACCACACCATCACCTGCATGAACGGCCACGCGTTCTGGCAACTTCCGCCATCCGCTCGTGGCTGTCCGCAGTGCGGAGCTCCACTGTTCGGCACATGTCCGAATGGACATGCGTTCCGGTGGGGCGAAGCACGGTGCAGAGTGTGTGGCAGGTCCGCATCTGAGGCATATCCTGGCAATCCGGAACTCGCGCACATGGTGAGGTCTTCGTCGTTCAGGACACGGGGGTGGATTGTATTCATCAGCAGCGTTGCAGTCCTGGTGCTCGTTGCGCTTGCCATCTTTCCCTATGGGACGTTCTTTGGCAGCAGTGCCACCCCCAAAGGCGAACCTGCCGTATCGGCTCCAGTGTATCCCACAGCGTCCCAGCCGATTGCTGGCGCAGCTGTCAGGCTTCCCGCAAGGATGTATGCCACAGCACCGAAAGGTGATGGAGTGCTCGTCACCACGAGTACGGCTGTAGGAGTTGCGGATGCAGCCTGGCCGCTTTTTGAGCATGCAATGGTGACGAATGACACGAAGGCGATCTCCGAGATCTTTGCGCCTGGCGCGTTCAGGACAGGGTTCATCATGTCCTGCGCGCTTGATGGCACAGCCTGCTCAACGTACACCACACCGCTCACACTGCGGAATGTGTTCACTGTTGTGCCTGTTGAACATGCTTACCCGTTGTACTTTCTCGCTCAGCTCACTGCATCAGGAACCATTCCAGGCAGTTCAGGTGGACCATCGTCGGATGGTCTGACAGAGGAGGAGATCTTCACGAAGGCATCCTCAGTCATGCCCTGGAGGATTGCCTTCCTTCTCCAGATTTCAAAAAACACTGATGGCACGTACTTTGACTTCCCATTCGCATTCGAGGATGGTGCAGCAGCGGGATTTCCCAACCTTCCGCAGGGCGAGTACTTCAATCCTTCGCCAACGGAGTCGAGCCTCATTCCTGTTTCGGAGTATGAGGCATCACTTGCCACGTACTGGCAGACATGGAAAACAACTGGTGAAGCTCCTTCAGCATCTCTTTATCCTGTATCGGGGGTTGCCTGGTCATATGGAAAGTATCTGGCAAGCTCGCCTCAGGGCTTCATATACCGAGGGTCAAAGAATCTCTACTCCTTCAGTGCTGATCCTGCGTTGGGAATGTGGTATTTCACTGCCCAGGGCGGATACCCCATGGTGTGTGGCAGCATCCTCGACTCCTCGACAAATTTTCCTGCCCCACCTTCGGGAATGCTGTACCAGGACAGTGGCCGTGAGAACTGGGGAGCACCACTCCCACCTGGCAGCTACTCAGCCATCTACACGAAGACCATCCACCTCGTCTGCATCTTCAGCATCGGCACTGGTCTTGAGGAGATAGGTGGCGACTCGTACGCTTACGCCATTCACGGCACATCATAACTGCTGCAGGCGAGTTCCTGCTTATGTGCCCACACCCCTCCAGAACAGGGAGACGAGCGAGGCTGCTGTGCTGTGGGCATCTGGGAAGAGTTTCTTTCCTGTGGGATCCACTGCGGAGCCGAGGTGGAGCAGTGCAATGAATGCATGGGCAAGAAAGACAGGATCCGCTTGAACACACTCTCCTTCAGTGATTGCTGTGGTGAATGTGGTGACAAGGAGTTGGCCAATCCTGTCCTCATGGGAACGGATGGTTGCGATCTGGTCTGGTGTGAGATCTGATGTTGCCTCTCCCATCATGAGAGCGAAGCGGACAAAGGGATCTGGAATGTGGAAGAAGCTTTCTGCCACCCGCTCAAGACGTGCACTGAGTGGATCACTGGAAGCAAGAAGGGATCCAGTTTGGGCTGCAGCACGGCTGAAGATCCAGTCGGACACTGCGATGACAAGGGATGGCTTGTCAGGGAAGTGGTAGTAGATGGCTGCTTTTGTGATGCCAGCCATCCCTGCAACCATCTCCATGGAGACACCCTTGTACCCATGCTCCATGAAGCATCGTGAGGCAGCAATGATGATGGCATCATGGGTGGGCATGCGAAGGGCGGACTGGGGTGGTCGGCCAGGAGAACGCTTTGGGACAGTCATGCATGGCACCTCAGTGAGGGAAAGAGCGTGTCATGCTGCCTCTGGTGCAGGTGCTTCCGGGAGGGGAGACGTGCAAAAGGCGCAGCGGCGTGCCTTGACTGGCACGTCACTCAGGCATTCGGGACACTGCCGTGTTGTGGGATCGTCAGGTGGAGCACCCTTGGCATGGCGGGCAGCAAGCGCGTTCACAGGCTTGACTATGAAGAAGAACACGCCGAGCGCAATGAAGAGGAAGGAGAGCACGGAATTGATGAAGTCTCCATAGCCAAAGCTGCTTCCGTGAAGGCTGAAGGTGAGCTTGCTGAAGTCCGGCTTGCCGAATATGGCGACAACAAGCGGCGTGATGAAGTCCTTCACGAGCGCTGCCACAATGGCACCGAAGGCACCACCCATGACCACGCCAACAGCGAGATCGACAACATTGCCACGGGAAATGAATGCGCGGAACTCCTTGAACATTGCTGCTACTCCTTGCTCTGTGATCTGCTGTACTGACGGTAGCACGGAATGCGGCAATCATGGTTGTACGATGAAGTCCAGAGCGGGGATGGAGAAAATCGGATGACTGAGCGGGTGAGCCACATTGCTGGCAGGACACCTGTCCTAGAGGATGGGAGGAACCTCATCGACTACTACAAGCTCGTCGAGGAAGAGGTGATACGCGGAGATCTCGATGCCCGCCGGGTTCCCCTTGCCATCGTGTGCGAGAATTTTGGGCACGACATCAATGTGGCAGCAGTAGTGAGGTGCGCGAACGCGTTTGTCGCAAGCCGTATCCACATCTGTGGTCGGAGAAAGTTTGACCGCCGTGGCACAGTTGGCACCCACCACTACGAGCATCTCGAGTTCGCACCCGACACCGCATCCGTGATTGGCCAGTATCGTGACAGCGGGTATTGCATTGTTGCGGTGGAGAATGTGAGTGGGAGTGTGGACATGCGCAGCCATGTCTGGGTTCCGAACACCCTCATGATCTTTGGACAGGAGGGTACGGGGATCACGGAGGAGTCGCTCGCATGTGCGGATGCAGTGGTGAGCATTCCCCAGTTCGGCTCCGTGCGCAGTCTGAATGTTGGTGTCGCAGCAGGAATAGCCATGTATGACTACCACATGAAACTTGGATTCGCCACTGCTCCGGGAGGTCTGTGAGCAGCACAGGACATGTATGGATTACAGAGGGTGGCATAAACGTATAGCAATGCGCTAACCTTAACTGGCAAACTTATGAAAGACTCTGCCACAGGCAGCAGGGTCTGGAATGTCGAAGGAGGTAGGCCATGGCTCGACCAGCTGGTACACCACACAGTGTCCTTGGGACACCGCGGAAAGCAACTGTCTCAATGACAGAGGAGCCGCTCCGGGAAGGGACGATGAAGGCAGTCGTGTTCCATGGACCAGGCGACATGAGCTGGGAGAAGGTCCCACTCCCACAGATCATCGATGAGACGGATGCAGTCATCCGGGTTGACACCACGACGATATGCGGGACGGATCTCCATATCCTGAAGGGTGATGTTCCAGAGGTCACGCCAGGACGCATTCTTGGACATGAGGCTGTTGGCACTGTCGAATCCGTGGGCGTCGGTGTGAAGCGTGTGCATATCGGAGACAGGGTGCTTGTTTCCTGCATCACTGCATGCGGGACATGCGAGTACTGCAGGAAGGGCATGTATGGCCAGTGCAGTGCTGGAGGAGGGTGGATCCTCGGTCACACGACCAATGGCGTGCAGGCGCAATATGCCCGCATTCCACTTGCTGACACATCGCTGTACCGTGTGCCCGAAGGCCTCACGGACGAGCAGGTGCTCATGCTTTCCGACATCATGCCAACAGGATTTGAGATTGGCGTTCTCAGCGGAGCTGTCGAGCCTGGCTGCTCTGTCGCCATAATCGGTGCAGGACCCATAGGGCTCTCCGCATTGCTGGGTGCCAGGATGTATTCGCCCAAGCGCGTCATCCTTATAGACCCGGATGCGAACCGCCTGGGTGTGGCAACGAAGTGGGGAGCTGATGCTGTCGTGAACAACAGCACCCACAATGCGACAGATGCAGTCATGGCGCTGACAGACCGCTGTGGAGTGGATGTTGCCATCGAGGCTGTGGGCACTCCAGAGACTTTCGAGCTTGCGACATCGCTTGTGAAGCCAGGCGGACACATCGCCAACATTGGTGTCCACGGGAAGCCAGCTCTCCTTCATCTCGAGACGCTCTGGACAAAGAATGTCACCATCACTGCGGGGCTCGTGAACACCACATCGACACCCATGCTTCTCGATCTTGTCCATTCCGGAAAGCTTGACACCTCACGGTTTGTCACGCACCGGTTTGCGATGGATTCATTCATGGAAGCGTATGACGTCTTCCGCAATGCTGCGTCAAACCAGGCCCTCAAGGTAGTGGTTTCCCGCGAGCACATCTAGCCCCCCTTGAGCGGAGGCGGCCCATTGGGTCGTCTCCGTTTTCCAGGGCAATAGGGACAGGAAGGAGGAAGACACAATGCGTGCATGGAGTGCGGGAACCGAAAGGGCTCGCCAGGCGGAACTGGCACCTGTTCCAGTTGGTGTTGAGCAGTGGAACGAATGCGGAGCATATCCGGGATGGATGAGCGGTTGCAATGACCCGCAAGCGCCATGGCTTGCGAGCCCAGTGCTTCTCCCATACCGCCAGCTCATCGGATACTTCGCGCACGCAGTCGTGCGCCTTAGAGTGGCCAGGAAGAGGGCGCTTCGGAGAAGTTGTGGCTGACAGGCGCACATCATTCGCACCCCTGCTGTCAAGACCTACCGGAGGCAAGATGCCCTTTGCTAGGATTGCAGAGTCATCAAGCGCAGGAGGGGAAACCACCATGATCGTTGAGCTGTATGTCGATGGGTCCGGCTTTGCAGGACGGCCGAATGTGCTCCTCACCCTGAACACTGCTGCTGTCACTGTCCGTGAAGCGAACGGCATGATACGGGTGTTCCGTGAGCGTGTTGGCGCGGATCTTGAAGCTTCACTCGACAAGCTCACCCCTGCTGCATGGAAATCCTGTGGCAAGCAGTCGACTGCAGTGAAGCGGAACCGCCGCGATGCACGCATCATGGGTCCCGTGCGCCGTCTCGTCCTGAAGGATGGTGAGCGCAGTCGGGAGATCACCTGGGCGCCAACGGACACACTTCAGCCAGATGTCCGTGCACTTGTGGAAGTGCTGGGAAGACTTGAAATGGACATTCCCATCCGGCAGTGGAACAGGAGTTCCATAGCCATGTGCCGGAAGATGGCGCAGGAGCAGTTCGGTGGCGAAGCGAAGGACTGGCATGTCGTCACGAAGACGAACGAGGTCTTTGACACGCGGCTCAGCATCCCTGACGAGATGCATGAGGGTGTAATGACCATGGAAGGCGTTCTCGGTACGCGCATTGTGCTCAAGCGTGGTGACCAGTATGTCGCATTCCACACAAGTGGTTACCGCCGTGAGATCGCCCTCGCTGAAGTGTGGGGAACTGGAGAGCTTCCGACATATCCACCAGCACTTGTCGCTCTCGCCCGCACTGCGAGAAGGGCAGGGCAGTGGAAGCGCTCAATCATGATGTTCAACCGTGCGATGCAGCACGACAGGTGGGGAGTCATTGCCACAGAAGCCACAATGGAGACAGCTGAGCTGTATGCCCTTCATGGAGCACCGGACAAGGCGAGGGCCATCTATGAGCGGTACCTCTTTGACAGAAGCCAGGCGATGCATGTCCTCGCATCGTGCGGCATTGCGTGGCTCGATGCACTTGCAGCAGGAGAGGCTGCTGGAAAGACTGTTGCTCCACCATCCACATGGGAGGAGCTTCGACCCACATGGTGGAGGTCCGATGCGTCACGTGCTGTTCCCGGTATTCCCGCGCGCACTCCAGCCATGCAGCATGCTGTGGCCAGTGCTGCAGAAGAGTGGTCACAGCACTACAGGTCGCTCGCCATGCAGCGTCGTGGTATTGCGTAACGGAACATCGACAGTCATGCAGGAAAGGTCCACAGCAGTGGATGCTCCGGGTACAATGCCCGCTGTACGACAGTGACGCTCGCTAGGTGGTGGACATGGATGACCAGCAGGTTCCTGCACAGCAGGAACGGGAACTCCTCGAAGCACGGTATCGCACGCTGCACTCCATGCTGTATGAGCTTGCAACAGGCTCCATCCGCCAGTCGCTTCCTGACAGCGTCCTTGCACCTGTCTATGCGTTCTACTATCGTGAGTACGTCTCTGTCCTGACGAGGCTTTCCACTCTTGGGATGCCATCGGGCATCGCTGCGCAGCCTGTCCCGCCCGAGAGCGTGCATCAAGCGGTTCCAGTGCCTTCACGTGAGCAGCCACATGTGCGTTCACTTCTTGCCCGCCACACGATCGGCATCCTGGCACTGAGTGGTGCTTTTCTCCTTGGCATCGCGACACTCCTCTTTGTCGCCTATGGAACACAGTTCGGGCGACTCCCAAGACTTGCAGCAGTCCTCGTGCTGTACCTTGTGCTGGGTGGAGTGTCGCTCTGGTCATCGCGCAGGCAGCAGTTTCGCGATGTCTTCCTCATCTATGTTCTGCTCTTTGCGCTCATGACACCACTTGTGTTCCTGGGACTCTACAGGTTTGTCATAGGTCCAGCTCATGCGCTCTCGCCCCTCTGGATGCTCACACTCAGCGCGCTGTGCTGTGGAATGGTGTATGAGGCTCTTGGGTGGAGACTATCCTCACTCTGGTATTCGGGATTTGGTGCTGGCGCCTGTGGCGTGGCGTGGTGCGCTTTCGCTGGAGCAGTGCTCACACAGCAGTGGGCAGTTGTCCTCATCGGCGCAGGGGGGCTTATACCCCTTGGTGCGATACTGTGGCTCCCCGCATCGGTGCCAGCGGTTGTGCGTTTGCCCATGCGTGCACTCTTCTATGGCATGGAGTGCGCATCCCTCCTGCTGGGATTCCTCAAGCTCTTCTCGCTGCTTGCTTCCTCGACGCTCCTCAGCGCTGTCCCCGGCCTTCCAGAGATTCCACTCTGGACCATCGTGCTCCTCGCAGTGGTGACTGGAGTGTTCCTTGCAGCAGGATTCCAGTTCAAAAGGCATGCGGACATGCGTGCGTCAGCACTCATAGCAACCCTGCTCGTCTTCGTGGTAGCCAGCACAGTTGCTGCACCGTACTACCCGGCATTCTGCAAGGCGCAGGGGTGCGTCAACCTTCCATGGCTGCGCATGATCGGCATCAGGCCGAATGACCTCATTGCTGTCATTGATGTGCTTCTTGCTGGGGCATGGTGGGCACTGTACCGGCTCCGGACACTCGGAGAAGACAGTCAGAGCACACTTGCCATCGGCCTCCTGCTCGCAGCATTCCTTATGGTTCTCACAACATCGACACCTGTGCTGGGACTGGTGCTCCTCGTGTGTTCAGGTTCCATTGCCATTGGCATGCAGCAGGACATCAGGACTCCTGTCTGGAGGATCGTGCCCCTCCTCCTTGCACTCGATGCCTGGCAGCAGCTGCTTCGCGCATTCCTGTTCATCACGGATCTCCATGCGGGAACGCAGCTGTGGGTGCAGTGGTATGCGCTCTTTCCATTCGTGCTCGTGGGTATGGATGTTGTCCTCCGCAGGGCAGTGCCGAACTGGACAGGTGGAGCGCTTCGCCTTCTTGTGTACATCGGTGCAGCATCCGCTGCGCTCGTGTCCTTCATTGTTGCGCTGGGATGGGGCTACAGCAGCACTGCAGGATGGACGATTCTTGCCTATGGTCTTCTCGCATTTGGTATTGGCAAGAGGGAGCGCAAGCGGGGAATGGCTGTTGTCCTTGGGAGTCTTGCCGTGGTGGGCATACTGCTCATTGCAGGTGCTGATCTCGTCCATCCCTTTCCAGGTACTGCGATCGCACTTGCTGCAGCAGGCATGGTCCAAATGGCCCTGGGAAGGTTCCACCTGGATCCAGACACGTCATGGGAACGGTGGCACTTCTGGGTTGGAGTGGCAGTGGTGCTCTACGCCTGTGTCGTTCCCCTGGGGGCAGTGAATCTTCCACTTCGGGGTGACATCGCATGGGCCCAGCTTGCCATCACGTGCATTGTCGCTGTGGTAGTCATTGACGCATCACGTGCTGGTGGCATCCTTGGCAGAAGCGCAGTTGCACGCACTGTCTGGCGCATGGCGGCTGCTGCGCTTGCAGGCTTCTCTCTTGACTGGCTCATGGCAATGGGAAGCTCCGTGACATTGAATGGAGCTGCACTGACCATCATTCCCTCTGGAGTTGTCACAGCCTGGGCAATCGCTGTCTCTCCACGACAGCAGGGATCAGGCCCAGCACATGTCGAAGCGTACAGGTACGCTGCAGCGTGCGCATCCTCCGTACTTCTCCTTGGGACATTCACGGAATGCTGGGCCGGATCTGCAGCCGTGTGGTACATCGCACTGCTCCTTGTGGAGAGTGTTGTGCTCATTGCTGCGGGTGTTGCACGCACACAGCGCGTTCCCACCATCATTGGTGGAATTGGAGCAGTTGCAGCAGCATGCGCAGCCATTACGGAACTCGCCTCCAACTTCCCTCTGTATGTAGTCTTTGCTGTCGTTGCCGTGCTCCTCATCGTTGCATCGACCATCCTCGCTGTTGTGCGGAGCAGGATGCTTGCCAAGGGCGAGCTCACTGGTGAGAGGAAGTGGGACAGGTGGTTCTGATGGGCAGCTTCCGCCTGCTCCTGGCAGCTGGAGGAATCGTGGGATGCGTGGTGCTCACATCCTGCAGCACGGGTGCTGCACCTTCTCCTTCTCCCCAGTCAACGATCCATGTGTCATTTGCCAGCAAGGGTGACACTGTGCACGTGCATCCCGGAGCGACTGTGGATGTCACGCTTGAAGGACCGTACTGGAGTTTCGTGCCTCTACAGAACCACGTGGTGAAGCAAGAAGGGAAGGTGATCCGGAAGGATTGTCGTCCGGAATTTGGCTGCAGCTCAATAGAGGAGAGGCTGCATGTGGAGGAGACAGGTACTGTGACCATACACGCGTCTCGTCCACAGTGTGGGGAAGCGCTTCGATGCCTCGACGGGAACGGGGAATTCACTGTAGCCATTGCCAGCACACCATAGTGGGCGCATCCCATATTGGGTGTCGCGTGTCCGGATGCCATCCATAGAATCGTCGCATGGATGAGCTTCACGCAACACAACGTACACAGCCTGCACGGCGGTCGTTTCTCAGGCGAGTGGCTGTGATCGCAGCATCCACTGCCCTTGTACTCACTGGATCAGCGACTGCCAAGATGCTCTGGCATGATGCGCATGAGCCATTTGGGCTCAGTGAAGTTGCCCAGTCCGTGGAACATCTAGCGGGCATCCACCAGGCCCCCATCTACAAGGTGGGAATGCGGAACCCGCTCCTGAAGAAAATGACAAATGGTCTCTCTACTGGTCCAAAGGAGGCATCGAGCCCGATGGGGGATTCCACGATGACAGCCCATCTCGGCCAGATCCAGAATGCT
>JAJZLL010000051.1 GCA_021803465.1 bacterium | reverse complement strand
GTGGAGAGCTGACAACATGGTCCCGCTCACCAGGAATGTGCTCAACGAGCCACTTCTGGTCCCGTGGCAGCGCGAGGGTGTCCTTCGTTGTCCTGACGACAGACACAGGCACATCAACATTGGGGATCCACTCCTTGGAGCTGAAGTGCGCAAGGGCTTCAGCTGCCTGCGTGAGTGCAAGGGGATCATGGAGAACAACATCGCTCACCTTGTTGGCAATGGGAACATGCCGAAGAAAGCCGAGAGATCGCAGGGATCCCTTTGCAACTGTGCGGGCAAGGGGCATTCTGGCATACGCTCTTGCTGCTCCAGATGCCACTTCACGAAAGGGCCGTGCCTGTGAAAACTCCGCAGCAGTCGATGCAAGCACAAGCCCGGCAACCTGCTCCGGATGGCGCTTCCACAGGAGCTGGGCTACTGGTCCCCCCATCGAGTACCCCACCACATGCGCTTTTGGAATCCCATACTGCTGAAGCAGTGCTGACAGATCATCCGCGCATGCCTCAAGAGAGAATGGCGAGTTCGGGAATCCCCCGGTGGGCCGGATTCCCCTTCCATGACCCCGAAGATCCATGGCTATGACCCGATACCTCTTTCCCAGCTCCTCCAGGATGGGAAACCAGTTCACCTGACTGCTCGCCATCCACCCGTGGACAAGAAGCAGCACAGGAGCATTCTTGGGTCCCCTCACTTCACGCACAAAGGTTGTTCCACGACCAGGAAGATGCACCCTGTGCTCCATGACCAGTGAATTCTGCACGGGTCAACCTCATCCCATTTCAACTTGCCTCAATACTCCCTGCATTGTACGAAAGAGAGCCCGGACACCTCCCGGACAAAACTCACGAGCTGCAGGAGATTTTGGCCTGGAAGCACGCTTGTGGAACGCATCACACCATCCTGATGAACGGGTTTTTTTCCTGTTCCTCAGCGATCGTGGTACGTTCACCATGGCCCGGATAGACAGTGAGGTTGCCAGGAAGCCTGTACAGCACAGTCCGCACAGACCGATCAAGCTCCTCCCATGAGCCAAGGGGAAGATCCGTCCTCCCCACACCCCGGCGAAACAGCGTGTCTCCAGTGAAGATCCAGCCATCCCAGGCGAACGAAACGGATCCTGGCGTATGCCCTGGAGTTGGGTGAATGACGACAGTTCCCCCTGACCATGTCAATGCAGAGAGGTCAGCAAGATCCTCTGTCGCCTCGTACGATGCAGCAGCATTCCAGGGAAAGCCGCGGGCAGACCAGTCCACATCGAGGAGTGGCCTGTCTGCGGAGTGATACGCAATGCGGGGATCATGCACATGCCGTAGGAGAGGTAGTCCAAAACAGTGATCCGGGTGAGCATGGGTGAGCGCAATGATTTCCGTCCTCAGATGCAGATCTCTCATCCACGCCAGGACTGCATCCGTCTGGAACCCCGGATCGAACACCCATGCCTCGGAGGCACCCTCAGGAACGAGCACGTAGCAGTTCTCATCTGCAATGTCGTCACGGAAGCAGTACATGGCAAGGGAACCAGCAGCTGTGCAGGATGGTCCCCCGGAGCTCATGACGTGATTGGCCCATGCCCAATCGGGAGGGCAAAACCCACAGTTCGTCTCTGCTGGGCAGAAGGTGCAGCAAGCAGTGCATGTTCCAGCACTTCGGAGACATGGCGCACAGGTATGACTGTCATGGGGGCAAGAAGTCCTGCATCGATCTCCGCAAGATCCTGCATGTTCTTCTCGGGAAGGATGAACGTCATGATGCCACTCCGCCGTGCAGCAAGGAGTTTGTCCTTGATCCCCCCCACAGGCAGCACCTGACCTCGGAGCGTCACCTCTCCTGTCATGGCAAGATCCCTGCGGACAGGACGCTTCGATGCTGTGCTCATGAGTGCGACAACGATTGTCACGCCTGCGGATGGCCCATCCTTGGGAATGGCAGCCTGAGGCACATGGACATGAAAGCCAACACCATCAAAGAACCCCTTCTCGACACCAAACTCGTCCGCGTGCGCCCTCACCCATGAGAGTGCTGTGCGTGCAGACTCTTCCATCACTTCACCTATCTGGCCAGTGAGGGTGAATCCCGAACTGCCCTGGATGGCGATGGATTCGACTGTGACGATGTCTCCTCCCACTTCGCTCACCACAACACCTGTCACTGTCCCGATCTCATCCTCTTCACGAGCCTCCCCGTAGAAGTACCGCTTCGGACCGAGAAAGTCCTCAAGGAGTGAAGTTGTCATGGTGATGCGCTTCTTGCCCGAAGTCTCAAGAAGTTTCGGGATCTTGCGCGCAATCTCCGCAAGGGACCGGTCGAGCTGCCGGACACCAGCCTCGTGGGTGTACGAATGGATGACTTCGCCAATAACCTCATCGGGAATGCGGAGTTCCCCGGGAGAGAGCGCATGTTCCGCAATCTGGCGTGGAAGAAGATGCCGCGATGCAATTGCTCGCTTCTCCTCCTCGGTGTACCCACTGATTCGTATGATCTCCATGCGGTCCCGCAGTGCTGGCATGATGGTCTCCATCATGTTCGCAGTGGTGATGAAAAGGACATCCGAGAGATCATAGGGTATTTCAAGATAGTGGTCCCGGAACTCGAAATTCTGTTCAGGATCAAGTACCTCAAGGAGCGCTGCGGAGGGATCACCCCGGAAATCCGCGCCAATCTTGTCGATCTCGTCAAGCATGATGACTGGATTCGTCGATCCCGCCTGGCGCATGGACTGGATGATCCTTCCCGGAAGTGCTCCAATATATGTTCTGCGATGTCCACGGATCTCAGCCTCGTCACGTACTCCTCCTAGCGAGAGCCGGATGAAGGGACGGTCCAGCGCTGTTGCGATGCTCTTGCCAAGCGAGGTCTTCCCAACGCCTGGAGGACCAACAAAGCAGAGTATGGGTGTATGGAGTTTTGACATTCCAGGCTTCTTCCGCTGCTGCGCATTGCGCTCCTGGTCCAGCCGCTTGAGGATGCGCTGGCGGACTGCGAGCCACTCCAGGATGCGGTTCTTCACCTTCGTGAGTCCGTAGTGGTCACGATCAAGCACAGCCTGTGCGTCAGCAATGGCAACAGCCTTCTCGGGCGCATGGTCCCAAGGAAGATCCAGCACAAGATCAATCCAGGAACGCACAATTCCCACCTCGGGGGACATTGTGGGTATCTGCTCAAGCCGGTTGAGTTCCTTCAGGACACGATGGCGCACCTCTTCGGGAAGAGGGAGACTGTCGATTCTGCTCCGTGCATCCTCCTCCTCATCCTCGCGGTCTCCAGAAATCTCATTGAGTTCCTTCCTCAGCGCCTGCAGCTGTTCCCGAAGGATGTGCTCTCGCTGCGTGTTGTTCATGGTGCGCTGCACATCTTCCGTGATCTTCGCCCGGAGCTTCGCGACCTCGAGGAGCCGTGCATAGATGGGAAGAAGTGCTGTGAGGCGCTTTGCCGTGCGCGTTTCCTGAAGGAGCTCAATCTTCGCCTCCAGGGTGATCTCCGGTGCAGCAGCTGCGAAGTCCGCGATTGCGGATGGATCGTCCTCCCTTGCAAGTGCGACTGCCATGTCCGGAGTGACACCGCCGCCTGCAGCGACATACTCGCTGAACATCTGCTTGATGCTTCCAGCTGCCGCCTCCGCCTTCGTATCGAGAGAGGGCATGTCCGGAATGACATCAGCAGTTGCGAACCATGCATCCCCGTCCGTAGTTATGGAGCGGATCCGCACACGCTGCTGTCCCTCGACAAGCGCCTGGGCAGCTCCTGCAGGAAGTCTCCTGAACGCTCCGACTGCAGCAACGATTCCCACGGGAAAGACTGTCCTCTTGCTGATCTCCTCGCCCTCAGGACTTCGCTGGATGGCAAGAATGACCTGACTCTGGTCGGACACTGCAGTTTCCAGGGATCCAACAGACCTGGAACGCGCAGCAGCAAGCGGTGCAATCTGCCGGGGAAAGACGACATTGTCCCTCAGGGGAATGAGGGGAAGCCGGAGCCGGGTTTCCTCGTACTGCTGCTGGTCGACGGATTCCTCGTCTTGCTTGGTTCTGCGCTTCCGGGACGGGGAGGATGCTGGTTCAGGTGTGGGATCAGTACTCATGTTCCCTCAGGATACCGTGTTCCAGTGGATCGAAACCTTTCAGAAGGTGGACACTGGCTAGAGCTCCATTCCCGTGCGGAGGCACTCACGAATGTACTGTGTCGAGTGCATGATGCGTGCACCTGCACTCCGCATCTCCTGCACTGCCCTCTTTCCATCTCCAGCAGTGACATCGACTGCACGGATCGCATCCTCAAGCACAGTAACTGTGTACCCCAGTCTCAGCGCATCCCGCACAGTGGCAAGGACACAGTAGTCTGTCGCAAGTCCACCAATGACCAGCTCGGTGACACCCATCTCCTGGAGCAGCAGATGGAGATCCGTCCCATCAAAACCGGAATATGCATCGACTTCCCTCGAGGTACCCTTGTCCACCACTGTTCCCGCAATTGCTGCAATTACGGGATGGAGTTCCGAACCTCGCGTTCCTGCAATGCAGTGTGGTGGCCAGGCTCCTCCATGCTCAATGAAGCTTGCATGATCGTGGGGATGGCAGTCCCTTGTTGCGACCACACCTGCGCAGAGGTCAGCGACAGCCCGGAGTGGCTCAATCACCTGGTCTCCATCTGGAACCGCAAGGCTCCCACCTGGAAGAAAGTCATGCTCGACATCCACACAGATCAGCGCACGAGTCATGATGCCACTCCGGCTGCGGTGTTGAGACGCCTCTTCACATGTTCGGCCATGAGTTCCTCCTTGAGATCTGTGAGCCTCCCACTAAGCTGCACACCGAACACTGCAGTGGGATGTGGAAGGCGGAGGGTCTGTGGCAGCTCCTCCATCATGGCTTCACACCTGCTCCGAATCTCAGTGAGCGAAGGGACTGTGCCGCATGTGGAACCCTTCTCCATCACGCGCTGCAGCATCGCACAACCTGGATTACGTTCTCCATCAAGTCCCACAATGTCATGCCAGGCATCCTGACGGAAGATCTCGTGCATGCCAGGATTTGTCACCTTGTCCTGGGAACACTTCATGAGTGGGATCCATCGGCCGTCAATCTCCTGGGCGACAAGCTTGTACACGCCACTGAGATTGGGAGCATCGGCCGATGTACCGAGCATGGTGCCAACGCCAAAGCCGTCAATTGGCGCTCCTTCTGCAAGTAGATCAGCAATGCGGTATTCGTCGAGATCGCTTGAAGCGATGATGCGGGAGGCACCCATGCCGGCTTCGTCAAGCAACCGCCTTGCCATCGTGGAGTGCGCAACGAGATCCCCAGAATCTATGCGTACTCCCTGGAGAGGTATGCCTGTTGTGCGCGACGCAGCTATGGCGTGCTCCACTCCAGTACGCACATCGTATGTATCGACAAGCAGCACCCCACTCGAAGGAAATTCGCGCAGGAACGCGGCAAATGCCTCCTCTTCACTGTCCATGCCGTACGAGAGCACAAAGTGATGGGCCATGGTGCCAGTTGTGGGTATGCCAAGAGTGCGCCCTGCCTCCACAGTCGCAGTGCCTGCTGCTCCCCCTATCCATGCTGCACGGGCTGTGGGAACACCTGCTCCAACGCCGTGGAGGCGTCTCAGGGAGAAGTCCCACACGGAACGTCCAGCAGCAGCATCGACAATCTTCCTGGTCTTCGAGGCAATCATTGTCTGGTGGGTGATGATGGCGACAAGCGCGCTCTCCACAAGTGTTGCCTCAATGCGGGGAGCAATGATGCGAAGAAGCGGCTCACCAGCACCCACTGGGGTGCCTTCGGGGATAGCATCCACTGTCCCCGTGAATCGAAGATCCTTGAGATATGCAAGAAACGCTGGATCGTACCGTCCGCAGGAAGCGAGATATGCCAGCTCATCCCCGGTGAAGGAGAAACCTGAAAGGAAGTCGAGAGCATTGCCAAGACCTGCAGCAATGAGATATCCCCGCTCAGCGGGAAGCGAGCGGACAAACAGTTCGAAGGCGACTTGCCCCATGTCACCCTGGCGCCAGAATGCCTGGGACATCGTCAGTTCATATTCGTCGCACAGCAGGGCTCCCGCCATGGCAGGCCTCCTTTAGGTCAATTTTACTTCAATACTGTACCACAGTGCGACTGGTGGGAAACGTCACTGCTGTCCTGTCTTTTCAGTCTTCCTCGCTGGTATTCGGGATCTCCGCTCGCTCCATGAGGGAGTGGAATCGATGAACGCATAGCAGTCCGCGGGACGTCCTGACTTGCCCATCACCCTGCCACCAGTGCGCTGGACAAGGCCGGAAGCAATGAGTTCCCGACGGAAGTTGGACGGCTCATACTGCATCCCGCTGATCTCCTCGTACACATGCCGTGCTTCAGGCATCGTGAACTCATGGGGGAGCAGCCCCACTGCGATGTTTGAATACCAGAGCTTTCCCCGGAGTCGGTCCACACCATCGCGAATCATTGCATCATGGTCAAAGACGAGTTCCGGGGGAGATGCCACTGGCCACCACGCTCCAGCATCAGACAGTGGACCTCCCTCACCGCTCGCATACCCCTGGAGACTGTGCGCAGGAATGAGCGCCAGATAGGCGATCGCAGCAATCCACCCCCGCGGATCCCGACCAGGATCTGCGTACGTCTTCAGCTGCTCAAGGTAGATCTGGCCCACTCCCGTCTTCTCCGTCAGCTTCCGCTGGGCAGTCTCCTCGGGAGCTTCACCGTATCCGACAAATCCTCCCGGAAGCCCCCACATGCCCCGAAAGGGCTCATGGACCCTCCTCACCAGCAGCACTGTGAGCTCGCCATGAACAAGCGCAAACACCACGGGCTCTGCTGTGAGGCCAGAAGGAGCTTCGTAGCCAGAGGTGTTGTGCGCACGGATGGGAAGTCCCGTCATGGGCTATCTGGCGACTCTGCATGGTGTCATATCACTAGTATTGAGGTATGTCAGTCTTTCGTGCAGGATATCGTGCAGCAGCGCTCGCTGCGTGCCTAGCGTGTGTTCTCACAAGCTGCTCCCTCCAGACAACGCCAGCTGCAGGTGCTGTGGGAGCGAATGTACCCCACACGCCAGCACCCGCATTTTCAGGAAAGCTCGTGACTGGAGCTCCGTTTTCCAGCACGTCCTTCAGGGGACATGTAGTCATTCTGGACTTCTGGGGATCATGGTGTGGACCCTGCCAGGCGGAACAGCCCCACATCACAGCGCTTGCCAGGACGTTCATTCCCAAGGGAGTCCGATTCCTGGGAATCGACGAGCGGGACAACGATGCGTCTGCTCTCGCATTCATTCAGGCGGACCATGTTCCCTATACCAGCATCAATGATGCGTCTGCAGCTGTGGCAGGCCTCTATGGTGTCGATGCGCCTCCGTACATCATCGTGATCAATGCGCACAGCGTCATTGTTGGCAGATACCTTGGAACGACAGCTGGCATCGCGCAGCAGCTTCGCAGCATGGGAGTCTAGCTCCGCACATAACTGGAACGTTGCAAGTTGTTACAGAATAGTCACAATTTGTTCTCATCCTGCAGTAGAGTTGCACTAGATTCGTTCCCAGTGGTTCATGTGTGCGCAATGGTTGTCGACTGCATGCAGGTTTGAAGGAGACTCCGCCATGGAAGGGCATTTCTCGGACGATCACATTCCGTATGCTGCGGAGGATGCTGTCCTGCACCGTGAACGCACAGACTCCATGCCTCCTGTCGTGAGCGCCATCCGGTACGTGCTTCTCACCCAGCTCATTGTCGCCATCTTCACGCTTGTTCCCGTGATTGCCCTTCCATTCAGTCTCACCTATCCGAGAGTGAATCTTGATCTCGTGTACAATCCCGTGAACCTTGAGATCCCTGTGCTCACCATGCTGTTCCTGTGGGCTGTGATCACAGGAATCACGATTCATTTCCTGGGAAATCTTGAAGAGTGGTCACGCCGATTGAGCCTCACGGTCGAGGTCATTGTCCTTGCAGTCATGGCCGGTCTTCTGTACGGTGGAATTTCCCTTACAGCGCCAACGTTTGTGCTCACTGCAGTCGCCATACCGCTCCTCATGCTCCGTGCAACGCGGGACGCATGCATCCTCCACAGGGAGCCAGAACGGGCAGATCCAGCGCTTGCAAAATACTCGATCTACTCCGGCTACACTCCACCTCCCATCTCAGCACCTCGTGCAGAGACCATGCCGTTCATCTCCCTTGCAGGACACCGCAGCGAAACCGGGGCCCCAGATTCCCCTCAGGACTCATCGCCTTCATCCACACCATCCTCGCAGAATCGGTGATACCCCTCCTCACACGCAGCGTGCAGGGCACTACTCCCCTGCCTTTGCCATGACGGAGCAATGCGCCACTTGAGCGTTGTGCTTCCACTTCTCTCAAGAAGCTCGAGCCGCTCGAGAAACACGAGATGCGCACCTGCCTCCCCAATGGCTGCACGCCGCATTGGCTCCCTCCCAAGCTGGTCCCAGCTCCTGGACCAGGACAGTTTCCCGGCTGTTTCCCATGCTGTTCTGGGCTTCCCATCCTCAAGCACGGTGATCAGTTCCTGCAACCGGTGACCGTGATGCGCCAGCACCTTGTCCACCCGGGATGGAACATCATCAACAGCTCCCTCATGAGCAGGATGCATGTGTGGTGTTGAGGGTGCAAGCCTTCTGATGCGGAGAAGGGAACCGACATAGGAAGCAAGCGGATTTCCGTCATCCCAGGAATACACAGAGACATTCGGTGTGATGCGGGGCAGAAGGTGATCTCCGAGAAGAAGGAGACCATCCCTGGAAATCTGCACGCTGCAGTGTCCAGGAGTGTGGCCAGGAGTTTCCACAATGCGAAGCAGTGTCCCTACAGATGAGCCCTCCTCGAGATCGCGGTATTGTGCCAGTGCGCCACTTTCCCGAAGGCTGTGGAGGGAGAGGTGATCTTCCTCCTCTGCTGTCAGCTCTGGTGCACCAGCCCTGATGGCGTACTCCGCCATGCGTGCACGGACAACTTCAGACCTGTTCTGCTCTCCGGCTGCCAGGAGCCACTGATCCCTGCGGTGGAGCCCAATCCAGGCGTCCGTCACCTCAGGAATGCGCCGTGCAAGTCCAGAGTGGTCTGGATGGAAATGCGTGAGGATCACGCCCGCAAGATCCTCTGGTTCGATCCCAGCTTCCGTGATCCCCCGCAGCAGTACCTGCCAGCTTTCCTCATCATCCCATCCCGTGTCCACAAGGACTGGTCCATCCGGATCATCAACCAGGTACACGAATGTCCACCGCAGAGGACTGTTCGGTATCGGGACACGAATGCAGGTGACATGGGGAGTGATCCTCTCTGCAATCGTGCTTGCCACTTGCGCATTCCCCTTTTACTTCGTTTCCAGGATGCTCACTGTCCCACGAGTGCCCTGCGCTGCAAGACGGTATCGCTGCCCGCGAATGATGACTCCATCAAGCACCACCTCACCAAACTCCTCGGGAAGGTGGGGATCCATTGTCACAGTCCCACTGTCGATGCGGACACCGAGCAAGGTCCAGACAAGGAGAAATGGAGTTCCCGTAGCCCACGCCTGGGGACTGCATGCGCTTGGGTACCGCACTGGCAGTTTCGTCGTTTCCCGCGAATAACCCGCAAAGGTTTCGGGAAGTCGGTTGTCCGTGTATGTTGCTGCCTCAAAGAGCGCAGCAGCTATCCTGCCTGCCTCGTGATGGTACCCGTACCGGACAAGACCTTCGCAGATGAGCGAATTGTCATGTGGCCACACCGTTCCATCGTGATACTCGATGGGATTGTAGCCCTTGTCATGGCTCGACATTGTGCGGATGCCCCAGCCCGAAAACATCTCATCCGACATGAGCTGTTTGACCAGGATCTTTGCCCTGTCCTCAGGCACAATGCCTGTCCAGAGCAGCTGGCCCATGTTCGAGGTCATTGCATCCACCTGCCGCTTGTCATGATCAAGGGCCATCGCATAGTACCCGCCCCTGCGATCAATCCAGAACTTGTCGTTGAAGGCATCGTACAGGCTCTTCGCCTCACTCCTCAGCTTCGCTGCAAGCTGGGCATCCTGCCACACCTCTGCTGCAATGTCTGCAAGTGCGCGCTTCGCAGCGTAGACATATCCCTGCACCTCGCAGAGGGCGATAGGCAGTTCTGCGAGCCGACCATCATGGTACAGCACGCTGTTCCACGAATCCTTCCAGCCCTGGTTGCCAAGACCCTCTTTCGACTTGGTGCCGTACTCCACAAAGCCATCGTGATCCGCATCACCATACTCATCCATCCACGCGAGTGCCCGAAGTGCAGTGTTCCTGAGGGATTGGCAGGTCTCCGCATCATGGGTCATCTGCCAGTACTCGCCAAGCAGCATGAGGTAGAGCATGGTCGAATCGACAGAGCCATAGTAGGGCCGCTGCGGCTTCTTTCCAATTACGCTGAGCTCTCCGAACCGGAGTTCATGGAGAATCTTCCCTGGCTCCTCATCCTTGAAATCGTCCACGACAGTGCCCTGAAGCGTTGCAAGGGAGTGGAGGGCACCCTTCGCAAGGTCGGCACCAACCCAGAGTGACTGGTGCGAGGTAATGAGGGTATCCCGACCAAAAATGGCCATGAACCATGGAAGTCCTGCAGCAGGGAGAAAGAATCGGTGACCCTCGATCTCCGCCTCGAGACGAAGCGCTGCGAGGTCGATGACAGACTGCTGGAGCACATCGTGCACAGTCTCTGACGTGCTTGTGATTGTTGGCACCTCCGTCTCCCATCGGGACTTCACGAGTTCTGCCATGTGTTCATCCGTTGCAAACGCCTCGCACTGCCGCACAGGTGAATAGTGCCGCTCCTGGGCGTGCAGATGGAACTTCACGCACGTCTTCCAGGTCGCGCCTTCTTCAAGATGCACTGAGAAGACCACCGCATCCCCTTCAATCCTCCCCTTTGCTGTGAAGGTGATTCGCGTTGCAGCGCTGAAAGGAGGGTTCGCGTAGGAAAAGTGCAGCTCGCACGCATCGGGATCATGCTTCGACGCATACGTGCCTGCCTTGTCGAGATTGTTGTCCTTCACTTCGAACAGGTCCGCGAAATCGCAGGCGAACGCTACCCGGACTGTGAGATCCACGGGATGCGTGTTGTGGTTGTGAATGACGATGTCATCGTGCACCCCGCCTCCGACAAACCTGTGCCTCTGAAGGGAAAGGGTGTGTGGCTTCACCTCGCCAAATGCTGGATTCGTGAGGAACATCGAAGCCGAGAAGTAATCCACTTCCGATGAGGTGAGCACTTCCCACGGAACATCGTTGATTGTCACTTCGTACGAGGAGACAAAGCGGGTGTCATTGAAGAACAGTCCGGAATCGGAGGGTCCTGTGACATCGCCAGTAAGGTCGCTCACCATGAATGTGGCTCCCTCGAGAACCTTCAATCGCTGCACGTCTGTCTCTGCCATTGACGCCTCCTTCTTGCTGAACTGCACAAGCTCGATGATACCCCGATCCTCCAAACACAATCCCTTCAGACATGCAGCTTCCCAATGCTGGCAGTACCTGCTACCTTGGATACACTGTCCTTACTATGAACTCAATGAACACTCCTCCTCCCGCACAAGCGCCCCCCCCTGCCCCGCAGCAGGGCGGATATGCTGCTCCACCTCCGTCCTACTCGTTTATCTCCCGTGCCCAGCACGTCACGGACATCCATCGCGACCCTTCCCATCCAGGACGTCCACTCCAATTCCTCATTCCGGGCGCAGTGCTGGCAATCATTGCACTTGTGGTGGGCGGTCTCACTGCATACGCAACATTCTCCCAGCATGCACTTCCCCAGGGAGAGGGGATCGCCATCATCATTCCGGTCGCAATCATCTACATCGCTGGCGTGTACCTCTTCTCCTACGGCTACGAGATGCAGAACACTGCAAAGGCGATCCGGCTCACAGCAATCGTTGTCGTTGTCACAGTGCTTGCAGTCTTCCTCATAGCTGTCCTTTTCATCGTGCTAGGCGCACTGGGGAAGGGTGATGAGCGTGGCGGTGGAAAGAGCCTCGGAAGGAGCGCATCACATGGTGCCTACCAGGCTGCGCCTCTGGCGGCCGCAGGAGCAGGAACCTCAGGGGGAGGCATGTCCAACCTCGCGATCCTCCCCTTCTTCATCTCCACTGGCGGAGGTCGCACACGCACCATAGTCAACAACATCACGACTCCCATCACCTGCCCGAACTGCCACCAGGACTTCGTTCCCGTGAAAGGCGAAGAACTCCAGTGTCCCCACTGCCATGCTGTGCTCGAGGCGCATCAACGTCCTGTCGTCTGCCCCTACTGCTCGCAGGCGTATGTTCCCCAGGACACGCAGTACAAGTGCCCAAACTGCGGAGCAGGCACTCCACCGAGTCTGCTTGTTGACGTTGCCACCCCACCTCCACCGGCTCAGTAGCGTACGATCCTGAGGGAGCTGACACCTGGCAGGCCTCCCCCCTCCCCATCGTATGATTGGGAAGGTTCATCATACGATGGGAGATGTGGCATGATCGCACACGTTCCAGACAACGATCCAATCGCTGCGAATCCTCAGGGCTCATGCTGTCTCGATGCGGACGCCAGGCAGCTTCCTGAAGTCCTGCGTTCTGCCACTGTTGTGTTTGAGCGCCTCATACGGCTGGGCTCCAGCATTCCTCCCCTCACTTTGACTGCGGAGGAATACCATCACGAAACCACTGGTCATGACCATCCTGTCATCCCAGCAGCATTCTGCACAGCTCTTGAAGACTATGTACAGGAATCACTCCTGCAGTCAATGGGCATCGCTCCTGGCATGCACTGGCAGCATCTTGTTGGGGAGATGCGCAGTGGCCTCACAAATCTCCTCCATGAGCTGCTCCATGCAGTGAAGTCTCCCGAAGCTCCTTCTCAAGGTGCCCTGAGCGCCCCCCTGCCCAAGTCCGCCGACTTCCTTGCCGAAGGCATTGTCGAATATGGCACACAGCTGTTCTTCGAGGATTTCGTCACAGCACTCGGGATTCCCAATCCTGAGCACATCCTTGGAGCTGCGAACCATATGTCACGGCCATACTCCGAGCAGGCAGCTGCCGTTCGCACAGTGATAGAAACCTTCAGCCAGGACTTCGATACGACACCGCGCACGCTCCTCCGGCAGATGCTCCAGTTTGGTGGATATCCTGACGGTTTCACCCGATTTCTGGAACGCATCGGCACGAAATCGGGCCTCAGCCATGACTGCACCCATGCGGTCCTCCTCCCCGACATCCACGCACAGCTCGATCAGCTCATTGACAGCATCCGCCCATTGCGTCATGACGCTGAGGAATCAGGAAGATTCATTGGGTATCTCCTCACTGCCAGAATGCAGCAGACAATCGCTGCCCAGCGGAAGACACTCACAGCTCGCTTCAGCATGAACTAATTGCTCCTACCCCTCCACATTTCCAAGTCAGGTGAGCTAGTATCAGTGCATCCACTCACAGCACATTCCGGAGATTTCCCACACAATGTTTTCCCGCTGGAAAAAGCCCCAGGAACCTGAAGAACCCGAGGAGATCGTTCAGGAAGCACCTCTTTCCATCGAGGGAACCCTCCCGTGCAACGAGGAGGGATGTGCCTCCCAGAAAGGTGCGCCATGCGAGTACATTGACAGGCGCAAGGTGCGCTGTGTGACGGCATGGTGTCCTGAACACCAGATTGTGCTCGATGGGCACTGCTACTGTCGGAGGCATGCGAACACCATTGAAGCGATTGGTGGCATCCAGGTCACGACCTATGGTGCTGCCCTTCCGGACATTGGCAACCGCATGCCAAACCTTGTGCGATGGATCAGCAATGATCTTGACGGATCAATCCGAACTCTTCTCGAAGGCGTGCACCGACCAGACGAACTCTTCAAGCGCGAGCCTGTGCATGCAGTGCGGGGAATTGATGGCTTCATACGGTGGGAGATGACCTGGCAGCTCTTCAACCAGACAGGATCCACTCTCCGAGTTACCATCGAAGTGGACGAGCGGGAACCAGTGGTCGTCATTGCGAGGGTGTCCAATGCACGGGTCTTCGCTGCGTCACCTCCTTGGATAGCCGCAAATGGAGATGATCCGCAGGGCGTTCATTCCCATGCGGACGAATCGCAGCGGCAGGCTTTCTATGCGGACATGTCCACCCACATCCAGGAGGGCATTGCCCTGGATCGTGAAGCAAGCTCTGCTGAACAATGATTCATACCATCCCGGAGAGGGTAAGGAGACGCAATGGGCCTCTTTTCGCGTAAGTCAGATCCTCCATTGGGAGCGCTCCCAACTGCGCCTCTCCCACAGCCGGCTGCTCCACCACAGCCACTTGCTGGAGAACTTCCGTGCAGTGCGAAAGGTTGCTCAAACACCACAGGCGTCGCGTGCTCGTATGTAGACCGCAGAAACCGGCGCTGCAGGACTGCATGGTGTCCAGAGCACCAGTTTCTCGTCAATGGGAAATGCTACTGCCGCCGCCATGCCAATACTGTCGATGCAGTTGGCGATCAGGAGCATACGACGTATGGCTTCGCCATGCCGGACCTTTCCAACCGTGCACCTTCACTTGTCCGTTGGGTTGCAAATGACATCACGGATCGCGTTGAGGAAATACTTGAACGGTATCGCACTCCTGGCGAGCAGTACCGCCGTGAACGAGTGCATGCTGTGCGGAGTGTTGACGGCAGCGTACGCTGGGAAGTCACATGGCAGCTGTTTGACCACACAGGTTCTCGTGTTCGCATTTCCATAGAAGTAAGGGAATCCTCCCCGACCACACTGAGTGCCCGTGTTGGCCAGCTCATCGTCTACTCTGAGACACCTCCCTGGATCCTTCACCGGGAACGGAATGAGGAAATGGTTCCTGAAACTGATGTGAGGGAACGGGACATGTTCTATGACATGCTTCTCAAGGCAGTCGAGGAACATCTGAAAGACAGCGACGAACCGTACTGATCCTGCCTACTCGAGCACTGCCTCACGCATCCTGCCAGCTTGAGGAGATGCTGGCGGTATCCCAACGCTGCGATTGGGACTTGGCGTCTTTTTCCCAAGTCCAACGACATACCCCACAGGATTGAATCCCACAGTGCTCCAGAAATCATGCAGAGCTTCCTCGTTACCGAGCAGCGCATTGGGGAATTCCTTCGCATATGCTTCGGGAAGAGCTCTGCGGAGCTTGAGCTTGTCCCACAGCTCACATGGTGGCTCCGAGCTCAGCCACACCGGTATCTCATCGTAGTACTTGCCCCGTCTCATGATGATTCTCCCCATCGGAGCAGTCTTCCCATGCGCTGAGCGCACATCAGGAAGGAGCATGTAATACCATCCATCAGCACCAAGAAACCTGTCGCCAATGGCGATCTTTCCTGCCATGGCTGGCTTGTAGCAGGATGACCTGATCTCAGGTGCATAGTTCGCATCCGCTGCAGTCGGGTCAAAGGGACTCCTCTCATTTGGCCAGGGGGTCACTGCTTCCATGGTCCCAAATGGGGGTGTCCCCCACGCAACAGTCTTGGGAAGCCTCCAGAAGTGCGGTTTCACATTGGGAGGAGGGAGAGGTGAGGCATCGCGCTTTGGCAGCTGAACAATATCGCACACCCGTTCCAAAGCATCCGCAACATTGACGGGTGTCCTGCGCAGACGTTCGAGCCGCTTCACAGTCCGCACCACCTTCCACCTGTTCCACTCGCGAGGAGGCACAGTGCCTGTGAGGGACCAATAGGCAGCGACATGTCCCTGGAGCGGTGGGCCAAACCGGTTGCGAAATGGCAGAAGGAAATGTGCGAGACCCCGCTGTGCGCGTGCAAGATCATGCGCGAGCCGTTCCATCTCAAGACGTTCAGCAGCCCTGGCCAGCTGCACTGCGCACCGAAGATCCTCGTATCCGTAGTAGAGCGACCTGGCTCGCTCCTCGTCCCAGCCCGTGAGAACATGCTCGAATCCAAGAAGCTTCGCCTCCTTCGGTGTGGGATGGATGGCGAAGAGGAGATTCCATCGTGCACCCTGGGCATCAAGGGGAACCTTCTCACCCCGTCTCGATGCGAGCCTCCGGATCTCAATGTCGAGATTCACAGCCGTGGCCTCTTCCCAATGCCGGTCGATCCTGATCCGCTCTGGGGGAGCCGAGCCTGTAAGCACCCAGTACAGTGCAATCTGCTCCTGGGTGGGCACGCGGGATCTCAGCCGGAGCACATCGCCATATGCCTCATCCGGGATTCCACTGACATCGATTCGCTCCATCTGCGCTGCCTTGATGAGCGCAGCACAGATGGCTTCACGCTTCTGCTCGAACATCTCTGATGCACGAATCTCCAGACGCTGCTCCTCATGCTCCTTCCTCCGCTTGTTGAGCCAGTCAAGCGCCTGAATGGCAATCTCGACTTCTCCCGGTCCTACAGGAATGAGGGCTCCAGTGTCCTCCATGAGCTTGTCCCACGTCTCGAACGCCTTGGAAGTGTATGCCTGCTGTTCCTCAGCCATGATTCTCCACCTCGAGATAGCACGAGCGGATGGCGAGGAGGCGGGGGAGGTCCTGCTCGATGCTGTCCCAGACAGTTTCCTCGTCAAGTTCGAGAGCGGATACCACCTCACGCGCAGCTTTCTCAAGGGAGATGGCCCCATCACTTGCAGCCCACACGCTGTACATGACCCCTCCAACAAAAGCAGTGCCCCCGCCACTGTCCAGTTCAAGATCCCGGACGATGCGGCAGGTTCCAGGATCATCAGGGATGGAACCGAGACCGACTCCTGTGGGAACGATCCGAAGGGACCGAAGCAGAGCGCGGTTTTCACGTGACTTCGGTCTCCACTGCCGGAGCAGACCTGCTTCCAGGAGCTTTCCGAGTGAAGCATCCACCTCCTCCTGTGATACCCCACTCTGCCTGGCTCCAGCATGCAGGACAGTGGACACCGGTGAGGGAGCTCGCCCTGCGCACCAGAGGGCAAAGGAAGTCCTGGCTACAGGATGAAATTCCCCGCTGCAGCGTATGGACATATTGGGCGATGGTATGAGCGGATCCCGCAGGGTTCCAACAGGCATGCCAACAGCCACCAGAATGCGAGAGTCGCGTGACACCGGATGCCTTCTCTCCAGAATCTCGTGCTGTGCAGGAGTGGTCTGTCCAGAGTGCGGGATCATTCAATCTCCCCAAAAGTGCCTGTGTATCGTACTCTAGAACATCATGGGCGTTTCTTTCCAGATCCTTGCTTCCACTGGCTCCTCAAACTCCTTTGTCATCTATGGCGTTGGCGCCCTCGCACTTGTGATCTTCATCATGTACATCATCTTCGCCAAGGAAAGCTCGCTCGGCACAGCCCTAGGCGATACAGTGTTCAGGTCAACTGGATTTGCATTTGTCATTTCCACTATCCTGGCCTTCCTCTTCTGGTACGGAATGTCACCTAAAATGGCGGGATTCCATGTCCTCTCGTTCTCCCACAACGCATCAATGATTGGGCTGAGCGCAGTTCTTTGGCTTCTCCTCTTTGGCCTGTGGAGGACACGCATCCGGCGCGGTCGAAGGAAGCGGAAGAACAAGGTCAAGGCAGGAATCTAGCGTAGGAATCTGCAATCTTCCACTCGTGGCGGGAAGGGAGGGATTCGAACCCTCGGAGGAGTGTAAACCCCTCACCCACTTAGCAGGCGGGCGCTTTCAGCCTCTCAGCCACCTCCCCGGAAAGAGCACGTCCCGCTTGGAGACGTGTTTCCATCATACAGACTGCATGGAGCCAAGGAGAGGCGCGCATGTACGGTATCCTGAGCATCTCGTACAATACAGGTAGAACAGCATCGTGCAGCGACCACGCAGCCTGCTGTGGAGCAAGGGAAGGAGCACCACATGGCTATTGAAACTCCCGCATCTGAAGCAACTGCAAACCTGGCATTTCCAGAACTCCTTGGCACGGACCATGTCGAACTGTATGTTGGAAATGCCCGCCAGGCTGCCTATTTCTACTCCCGGGCATTCGGTTTCACAGTCATTGCCTACGGGGGACCAGAAACGGGCATCCGTGACAGGGCTTCCTATGTGCTTGAACAGGGGAAGGTCCGCATTGTCCTCACCTCTCCGCTTGGACCAGAGGGCCACATTGCCCAGCACATCGCCCTCCATGGTGATGGGGTGAGGGCAATAGCGCTCCGCGTGCATGATGCTGAGGCAGCATATCTGGCCGCGACTTCACGTGGCGCAACGGGGATACAGGAGCCAACGACAGTCAGTGACCGGTCGGGGAGCCTCACCTATGCGACTATTGCCACGTACGGCGACACTGTCCACCACTTCATTGCCCGTGACGACTATGCTGGCATCCACTGGCCTGGATTCCGTGAGGAGACACGGGGAAAGGAAAGTGTTGGCGTCCGCTTCATAGACCACACAGTTGGCAATGTCGAGAAGGGCAAAATGGACGGCTGTGTAAACTTCTACAGTGAAGTCTTTGGCTTCACTGTCTTCCAGGAGTTTGACGAGAACGACATCGCCACACAGTACTCCGCACTCCGGTCGAAGGTGACCCGTGACATGAACACCATGATCACATTCCCGATCAACGAGCCTGCAGTCGGCCTCAAGAAGTCGCAGATTCAGGAGTATCTCGAGTTCTACCGTGGAGCAGGTGTCCAGCACATCGCACTGCATACGGATGACATCATCAGCACTGTTGGTGCCATGCGGGAGCGTGGCGTCCAGTTCCTCTCCTCAACGCCGAACGAGTACTACGATGAGCTCCGCGAGCATTCTGCCGGAATAGCCGAGGACATCGATGAGCTCCAGCGCCTCAACATCCTTGTGGATCGAGAGGAGGATGGCTATCTCCTCCAGCTGTTCACTCGGCCCGTGACTGACCGCCCCACACTGTTCTTCGAGGTCATCCAGCGCAAGGGAGCGAAAGGCTTCGGCAAGGGGAACTTCAAGGCCCTCTTCGAGAGCATTGAGCGGGAGCAGGAAGCCAGGGGAAACCTCGTCTAGGGGCAAGGAGCACGCCATGCGACCATACCGCACCTTAGGAGTCATTCCACCAAAACGCCACATGCAGTTCCGCCCCCAGGGGAATCTTGTGTACGAGAAGCTGTTTGGGCGGATAGGGTTCAGCGGACCATCCTCACTCCTGTACCATGCGCATCTCCCGGAATCCACCAACAGAATCACTCCTGGCAACGAGGATCTCTCCCCACCAGTGTGGGAACAGGTCCACCAGCAGGCCCACCTCAAGGGAATGGAACTTTCCATGGGTGGAACTGTCATCGAGCATCGCACCTGGCTCCTTGCGAACGATGATGTGCGCATTGGCATAGCAGTCCCCGATGCGCAGCAGACAGCGCTCTATGTCAATGGATCGGCAGATGAAGTCCTGTTCTTCCACAAGGGATCCGGCATACTCCACTCGCAGTTTGGACGTGTTCCCATCCGTGAACATGACTACTGCGTCATCCCGCGGGGAACGATCTACCGTCTTGAGCTGGATCTCGCTTCCCATCCACGCATACTCTGTCTTGAGGTGACAGGACTCGTCGAGTCGCCCTCCCGTTACAGGGCATACAATGGTCAGCTCACGGAGATCGCGCCGTACAGCGAGCGTGATGTCCGTGGACCAGAGGAACTCGAACAGGAGGAGGGAGCAGCAGAACTCCTCGTGAAGCGTTCCCAGCGGTTTTCAACCTACGAGCTCGACAACCATCCGTTTGACATCATTGGCTGGGACGGCACAGTCTACCCCTACTGCTTCAACATCCATGATTTCGAGCCCCGTGCTGGACGCTTCCATGTTCCACCACCCATCCACCAGACGTTTGAGGCTCCAAACCTCGTCATCTGCTCCTTCGTCCCACGGAAGCTCGACTGGGATCCCGAGGCACTGTTCCTCCCCTACCACCACTCGAATCTCGACTCCGATGAGGTGCTGTACTACGTTGATGGAAACTACCAGGCACGCCGTGGAATCCATCAGGGATCATTCACCCATCATGTAGGCGGACTTCCCCATGGTCCACAACCTGGAGCAGTTGAGGCATCGCTCAGCAGGGAGCCTGTGACAGATGAACTCGCAGTAATGATTGACACCTTCAGGCCGCTTTGGCGAACCCAGGCTGCATTGGACATTGCTGATCCGACGTACCCCTTCTCTTGGCACAGCGCTGACCAGGGAGGTTCCACCAGCATTCCCTGATCCAGCCCAGAACAGTGACCTTCTCCTGCCCACTGTCCTGCAGCCCCCCCATGGAGCAGTAGTATCGAATGGCAGCATATGGCAGGTAAACACCACACGGAGGATTTCTCATGCGCTGGGCAACGTTCACCACAGAGAATCACCCTGCTCCGCTCTGCGGGCTTGTCATCGGTGAAATGCTCCATGCGCTGCCAGAAGGGATCACCCTGCTGGATATGCTTCGGACACATGGCACCAACCTGCATGAGCCTGCGCGCACTGCTGCAGCGGAGCCGCTGCTAACGGTTCCCATTCATGAGGCAACATTCCTCCCTCCCATACCCACTCCTCCCACCATCCGTGATTTCTACTCCTTTGAACAGCATGTCAAGACTGCAAGAAGGCAGCGTGGACTTGACATGGAGCCGGACTGGTACAACCTTCCCGTCTTCTACTTCACCAACCCGTATGCAGCCGCTTCACCTGGAGCGGACATTCCCATTCCTCCTGGCACCCATGAGCTCGACTACGAGCTTGAAGTCGCAGCCATCCTCGGAGGAGGTGGCTCAAACCTTACTCCAAGTGAGGCAGAAAAACTCATAGCTGGCTACTGCATCATGAACGACTGGAGTGCACGC
>JAJZLL010000046.1 GCA_021803465.1 bacterium | reverse complement strand
CAGGTATCCGACCTCATTGGCTTTGGCACGATGACGGAGGAGGCCGCATCATTCGTGCAGGCGTGCGTCCTCGCACGTTCGAACATGATCATCTCCGGTGGAACTGGCACAGGAAAAACGACACTCCTCAATGTCTGTTCTGGATTCATCCCCATCGATGAACGCATTGTCACCATTGAGGATGCAGCTGAACTTCAGCTCCATCAGGAACATGTCTGCCGGATGGAGTCCCGTCCACCGGACATCAACGGAGATGGACGGATCACCATCAGGGATCTCGTCATGAACTCCCTCCGCATGCGACCTGACAGGATTGTGGTTGGAGAGTGCCGAGGCGGTGAAGCGCTCGACATGCTTCAGGCCATGAACACCGGCCATGATGGATCGCTCACGACCATCCACTCGAACAGTCCACGTGAATGCCTGTCCCGTCTGGAAACCCTCGTACTCATGGCTGGCATGGATCTGCCCCTGAAAGCCATTCGGCAGCAGGTGGCGAGTGCAGTCAACCTCATTGTCCAGCTGAACCGTCTCAAGGATGGCTCCCGTAAGGTCACATCCATCGCGGAAGTCGTAGGCATGGAAGGTGACACCATCACCATGCAGGAGATCTTCAAGTTTGAGCCCAAGGGAGCGGATCCCCAGACAGGCAAGATCATCGGCGAGTTCAACCCTACAGGCGTGCGACCCCGCGTCATCGACAAGCTCTTTGACATGGGTGTTCCTCTCCCGCCGCGCCTCGCGCAGCTCTTCCCAGATCGCAGGCAGCTTGCCCAGGCTGCAATGACAAGGAGATAGGAGAAGACGCTTTCGAAGAGTGCATCAAAGAGCCCGCTCCACACAATGTGGAACGGGCTCTTTCCGTATGCGTACTGGTTGTGTTTTCTCCTGTCCCTACTCCGCAGTTGTCCCCTTCGACACGAGTACTGGCTGAGACGGAGTTGCATCCTCATGGACTGCACCAGGAGAAGTGGAAGCACCGGCTGATGGCAGCACTTCCTCGTCCGGATGATGGTACTGCTTGCCGCGAAGCACTGAGGCGAATGCTGCAAGCAGGCATGCGATCATGGCGAAGTTGAGTGCCTCCGCGAGCCCAGCATGGAACGGAGTCGAGATGAGCTGAGGGAAATATCCCTTGCTCGTAAGAAAGGCCGCATTCGCCTGTGACAGGTGTCCAAGAACCTGGGGACCAAGCACACTCCCGAGTGGATTGATGCCCAGAAATGCTGCAAACAGGAGAGCCACTGGAGGCAGTCCAGCAATCTTCTGTGCAACGGCTCCTGGGACCCCATGTGTTGTGAGTCCGTGGAAGAGCGCTGGTGGAAGGGCAGCGGACAGACCAACAATCATCAGGCTGAAAAACACCCCAATGGAAAGGACCATAGCGGAGTTCTGGAATGTTGCAGCCATGCCAGCTCCTGCACCACGTTCACGTGGTGGAAGGCTGTTCATGATGCCAGCCCGGTTCGGAGATGCGAACAGGCCCATTGCCACTCCGTTCAGGAAGATGACACCTGCAAACCCTGGATAGCCGAAATTTGTGGGCAGCAGCTCAAGCACGTAGAATGACACAGCAGCGAGAATCATGCCACCAGTCGCAAAGGGGCGCGCTCCGAAATGGTCCGAGAGGAGGCCTGAAACAGGTCCAGCAACAAGGAATCCGGCAGTGAGCGGAAGCAGGTAGATGCCTGCCCAGAGTGGTGTCTGGGCATAGGTGTACCCATGGAGTGGAAGCCAGATGCCCTGCAGCCAGATGATGAGGATGAACATCATGCCACCCCGACCCATTGAAGCCAGCAGGGCTGCAAAATTGCCAGCACTGAACGCACGGATCCTGAACAGTCTCAGTTTGAACATTGGATGATCCGTCTTCGTTTCATACCAGCCGAAGAATGCGAGGACGATGGCTCCTCCGATGAGTTCCGCGAGCACTGCTGGACTTCCCCACCCCATTGTGCTTGTGCCATAGGGCTCAATGCCATTCGTGATGCCCACGAGGATGGCAATGAGACCGACTGCGAAAGTGATGTTGCCGATCCAGTCTATCTTCGCTGGTGTGCGGAACCCCTGTTCCTTGAGACGGAAGATTGCCCAGAGCGTTCCCGCAACGCCAAACGGCACGGAAACAAGAAAGACGAGCCTCCAGTCGAGCGGTGCGAGGAGCCCTCCAAGCACCAGGCCGATGAATGAACCTGCGATTCCCGCGACATTGTTGATGCCAAGCGCAAGTCCACGCTGGTTCT
Source organism: bacterium (assembly GCA_021803465.1). Taxonomy (GTDB): domain Bacteria; phylum Chloroflexota; class Dormibacteria; order Aeolococcales; family Aeolococcaceae; genus JAJZLL01. Next base: position 1,284 of record JAJZLL010000046.1, on the reverse strand, counting down.
TGGGAAACGCGTCAGTGAGAATGGCAGCCGAATTGGCAAATATGAATGCGCCTCCCACTCCCTGGATGATGCGGAAGACGATGAGCTCAATCGCGCCAGCAGCGCCTGTGCTCCACGTCACTGACAGCAGAATGGAGGCAAGAGTGAAGATCGCAAAGCCAACCGTGTACATCTTCACCCGGCCAAACATGTCACCGACATGCCCAAAGCTCACGACAAGCACTGCCGTCACCACCATAAAGCCCATGAGGAGCCACAGGAAGTATCCCGAGTTTCCAGGATCGAGCGGATTGAGCTTGATTCCCTTGAAGATGTTGGGCAGCGCTATGAGGACAATCGATGAATTGATTGTCGCCATGAGAATGCCAAGGGTGGTGTTTGTGAGTGCAACCCACTTGTACCTGTCATGCTGCACGGGTTGCGACGGGGATGCTGCCGCAGTATTCATTCTGTTCCTCCAGCGACGCCAATCGCCGCATTGACTTCCACTTCTGCACGTTCCGCAAACTCAATGAGCAGAGCACTGAGGGTGCTGACGGAGTCTCTTGGCATGTCATTCAGTGCTGCCACGAGCGGCTGCTTGAGCTCTCCCAGATGCCCCACAACATCAATCCCCTCATCAGTGAGAGCCACATCCACCACTCTCCTGTCCGTGGAACTCATTGCACGTGCCACAAGCCCCTGCTGTTCCAGGCGCTCAATGATTCCTGTGACAGTGGGCGAACTGACATGAAGTGTCTCTGCCAACTGCCGCACATTCGTGCCTCCTGAGGCATTGAGATAGTGGAGTGCCCTCAGCTGGGTGATGGTGAGGCCCCGACGGGCCCAGTCCGTCATGGCCATTGACTCGTATGCTGTAATGACCCTGAATAGTGCCCGTATGGCACCATGCACAGGGTCTGGAGGACTGTCAGCAGACATATCCATCGTCTCCCACAATTAGATTTTCTTGCACGTTCTAATTGTATCACATAAATAGATAGCTCAAACCTATCTATTAGCCCCACTCGTGAATCAGATGACGATATTCACAATCCTGTCCTGCACGACCACGATCCGCTTCGGTTCGCAGCCCTCAAGAAGTTCCTGGATGCGTGGGAGAGCGAGAGCCGCTGACTGAAGCTCACTTTGCGAAGTGCCAGCAGCAACATCAAGCTGCTCGCGCACCTTGCCGTTGATCTGCACTGCGACATGCACCTCCTGCTCCCTTGCGAGTTCTGGATCTGCCACTGGCCAGTGGGCGCGGTGGATTGACTGGGTTTCGCCCAGAACATGCCAGAGCTC
>JAJZLL010000053.1 GCA_021803465.1 bacterium | reverse complement strand
AGTTCCAGTCCAAGCAACAGGATTGCCGAGGATGCGCCATGGTCGTTGGAGGTCGCTCCAGAATGTGGATACGCCCCAGACCACGAAGAAGAGGAGTGCCATGAGCCTGCCAGTGCTGTAGGCATACGTGCAGACCCCAAGTGCTGCGCTCGTGATTGCACTGGTGAGAAGGGTTGGCTTCGGATGCCAGAGGGTTGCTGCAACGGCCACTGCAAGAAATCCGACCATCGAGATGACTTCAAACGCGTCCCGTGAGAGAAGGGTGAGCCAGGGTGTCGCAGCACCAATGGCAAGGACGAGAAGTCCCCCAAGCCGGGAACCAGTGTACCTGTAGGCTGCAGCAGCGCAGGACAAGATTGTGTCGCAGCCGTAGATGGCTGCAGGAATCCGGTCGACTGCGATGGTGAGCGGCAGCACCTTGAGAAGGAGCGCAAGGGTGTAGATGTAGACGGGATTCTTCCATTCCCCAAAGGCTTCGAAGAAGAGTGGCATGGTGAATCCGTGCTCATCTCTTGCAGCATGGGCGATTGCCCATGCGTTGTATCCAATGGAAGCCTCATCGTTGTACAGGCCATGGGGAAGCGATCCGAGCATGAGGAATGCGTGCACAATGACTGCAGCGCACGCAGCAATCACAAGAATTCGCGAGGTGCGAAGCTGATGGAGAAGGCGTTCCGCCATCAGGATGCCCCTCCGGGAAGGACATAGATGCTGTCCTCCTGGATCGTCCCAGCAGGCCATGGCCAGATCGAAGCGGTGTTCCACCGCTCAGGAACGCCGATGAAGTCATCGAAGGTTGTGAGGAGGGAGCTTCCCTTTGGGGGGGCTGCAGCACCGGGAAGAACGAGAAGCCCATGCCGGGGAATGCTGGCTCCAGATGAGATGAACTGCATTCCAGCCTTGTGGAAGGAGGCATCTGAAAGGTTCGCTGGCCGGAAGGCGTAGGCAGCCTGGAGGAGGGAGAGGGGTGCTGAAGGTTCCACATACACGCTGGTGATCCGTGCCTGTGCTGCAAGGTAGGAAGCGAGTGCAGGCTGAGAGGGGGTTGTCACCTGGGCAGCAATCCCAGGATAGGTGGCAAGCGCATACATCACATAGGAGACGGGAAGGGTTGCAGCCACGACCAGCACAGTCACGCGGGCTGCTCCACGGGGAATGCGTGCAAGGAAGCTGGAGATTTCCTTCCAGCCACAAGCGAGGAGTGGAACGACAAACGGCAGTGCGGGAAGGGAGAGACCTGCGGATGTTGGCGAAGCTGCGAGCGATGCGATGAGGAGAGCCGTCACTGTGCCAACAAGCGGCCAGGAGAGGATGCGTGCGCGTGAGGATGCCATCCAGACAGCGATGCCAAGAAGGAGGGGCACGATGTCATACGCGTAGAGCACGCCACTTCCTCCTGTTGAGTAGAGAAGGTCCGGACCACCATGGATGAAGAGGAAGTCAGGACTGAGGTACTGTGCTGCATGGAGGAGAAAGGATGGGGGAGAGGCGACTGCACTGCCAATGAGGAGTGGCAGGAGACCCAAGGTTCCGTGCGCAGCGCTGAAGGCAAGGATGAGCGGTGCCACTGCTGCAACAAGAATGAGGAGGGAAGCAGGCATGGGAGTTTTCCTTGCTGCTATGGGAACAGCGGCTGCAAGGAGCGCGAATGCGGGACCACTTCCTCCCGAGAGGCCAAGCAGGAGGATGAGGCAACCTGCAGCTGCTGTGGTCCTCCAGCTCCATGACTTCCAGGAATGGACAGCAGTTGCTGCAAAGGAAGCGAGGAGCGCTGCTTCGACAATGAATGGATTGCCCGTGATCGCAGTGAGAAAGAGCCAAGGCTCAATTCCCGTGAGGCCAACCATGAGAATGGAAAGACGTGAAGAGCCCGTTGTTGAGTACGTGAGTGATCCAGCAGCCACAAGGAGCACAAGGAGCGAGGCAAGGGAGATGGCACGGATGGCAAGAGCGGACGGCTCATGGAGACCTGCGAGAAGGGCGGAAAGCAGCTCCGGGAGAAGGCCGAGTGGCACACCTCCCTGCGATGTGTGGAGAAGGATGGGACCGCCATGCGTGATGTGCCATGCGCCATATCCGAGACCAGCCTCCATTTCAGTGAGTGGCGCATTGAGGACCGACATGCAGACTGCATGCCCCACAACGACGGCAAGGCCCAATGCGATCCATGGGCCCCATGGGGCTGAGGTGGCTTGGGGGCTGTCAGTCGTCACAAGGTGCTCCTCGCAGTGATCCATGGCTCAGGCTTTAGTATTGAACAATGAGCAGTGTCTCCTGTGGCATCGTTGGACTTCCCAATGCAGGAAAGTCAACCCTCTTCAACGCCCTCACATCTGCGGGTGCGGAGGTGGGAAACTACCCCTTCACCACGATCGAGCCGAACACGGGCATCGTTCCTGTTCCCGATCCGCGCCTTGATGCCCTTGCTGCGCTCTTCAAACCGCCAAAGGTCATTCCTGCAACAGTGACCTTTACGGACATCGCTGGTCTTGTGAAGGGTGCGAGCACGGGTTCTGGACTCGGAAACCAGTTTCTTGGCCATATCCGTGAATGTGATGCGATCCTTCTTGTCGTGCGGGCTTTCTCGGACACGGATGTTGTCCATGTCGAGGGCTCTGTGGACCCTGTCCGTGACATCGACATCATTGACCTTGAGCTCATCCTTGCGGATCTCGGAAGCGTGCAGAAGCGCAAGGAGAAGGTCGACAGGACAGCCCGGCTCCAGAAGGAGAAGGCGGAGGAGGAGCGTGCAGTGCTTGCCCGTGTGGAGGCGCATCTCAACGAGGAAAGGCCTGTGCGGACTCTTGCACTCAGGGATGAGGAACGGGAATGGATCAAGGATCTCTATCTGCTGAGCGACAAGCCGATGCTGGTCGTCGCGAACATGGATGACTCTCACGTGGGAACCCTTCCCGATGCGCTCCTCCAGACTGTGAAGGCGCATGGAGCTGCTTGTCTTCCCATTGCAGCACGATTCGAGGCGGAGCTTGCAGAACTCGATGAGGAGGACAGGCAGCCGTTTCTCGAGTCGCAGGGAATGGCGGAGCCAGGTCTCAACCGGCTCATCCGTGAAGCGTACGAGCTGCTCCGGCTCCAGACATTCTTCACTGCGGGAGAGAAGGAGGTGCGTGCCTGGACCATTGCGCGTGGTGCGACAGCAATCGATGCGGCTGGGACCATTCACACGGATTTCGCCAAGGGGTTCATCCGGGCAGAGATTGTCCCTTGTGACGATCTCATCGATGCGGGCTCATATGTGACTGTGCGGGAGCGCGGGAAACAGCGTCTTGAGGGAAAGGAGTACATCATGCATGATGGAGACGTTGCCCATTTCCGGTTCAACGTGTGAACCCCATGGCTGAGCATCCTGCAGTCTCAGATCTCGTCCATGAGCTCGGGAGCAGGAAGGTCGTGAGCGATCCTGACCAGCTTCCTCAGTACGAGACGGACTGGCTTGGACGGCGGTTTGGACATGCTGCATGCGCAGTGCTGCCGGAAACCCATGATGAGGTGGGACTTGCTGTCGCAGTGTGTCGGAAACACCACATGCCCATCATCCCCCAGGGCGGCAACACAGGACTTGTTGGGGGAGGCATACCCTTTGGTACTGGGGTGGTTCTCTCCCTCCGCAATCTCCGGTCCCACATGGAGGTGGACAGCAGTGGTGGAGGCATAGTTGCCGATGCGGGATGGACTGTCCGTGAAGCGGGTGAAATGCTTGCTGCCGCGGGACTCGCGCTTCCCTTCGATCTCGCCTCCCGTGATTCCGCAACGCTCGGAGGCGTTGTCGCAACAAATGCTGGGGGGCTGCATGTCATCCGCTACGGCCATGTGCGGCGCCAGCTCATGGGCGTGCAGGCTGTGCTTCCGGATGGCACGACTGTCGACAGGCTTGAGGGACTCCGGAAGGACACAGCAGGGTATGACCTTCCCTCCTTGCTGTGCGGTTCGGAGGGCACGCTCGGAATCATCACGGGAGTCCGCCTATCCGCAGTGGTTCCAGACAAGGCGACAGTCACTGCAGTCATTGGATGCCGCAGCATTGGCGAGCTTGCGGAGATCATTGCGCAGGCCCGGCTGCAGCATGCTGTGGAGATATCCGCTGCTGAACTCATGCGTGAGGAGGGAGTCGCACTCGCGTGCGAGCTTTTCGGGACAGCACGGCCCTTTCCAGATCACTCTCCGTTTCTGCTGCTGCTGGAGCTGGGGACAGATGACGAGGATCGTGGCATTGCTGCACTGGCAGGGATTCTTGAGCAGGTTGTGCCGGATGCTCCTGTTGCAGTGGCAACAGACCGCGCTGCAGCTTCCTCCCTCTGGGCATTGAGGGAACGCCATCCGGAAATCGTTGGCAGGCTTGGCGTGCCGATGAAGCTTGACACTGCAGTTCCACTCTCCTCGTATGCGAAGGCGATGGAGGGGATGGAGGAGCGGATCCATGCTGCCGATGCGGGAGCACACGTTGTCCTGTATGGCCATGCGGGGGATGGGAGCCTCCATGTGAATGTCGCACCCTCGGATCCGGAGCATGGCAGTGCTATCGAGGAGGCAGTCTACAGGTGGATTGCCTCCTTTCGCGGAACGATCAGTGCCGAGCATGGAATAGGCCGGGACAAGCGGGAGTGGCTGTCCCTCATCCGGAGCAGTGGGGAGATCGGACTGTTCCGCAGGGTGAAGGCTGCCTTCGATCCTGATGGCATCCTCAACCCCGGAGTGATCCTACCGGAGACCCCTGCCACTGGAGAAGACAGGCTGGCCTGATTTCCGGCAGCGCATGCACACTTCCATTCGCATTCAGTGTTCGACGTGGGAGGCATGCTTTCCCGTCAGTGCCACTCAGCCAGCTGAGGGACTCGGTGTGGGGCTCGGTGAGGGGGATGCCGTGCCAGGAGGAGGAAGGGGGATGGACTCGGCTATATTGGCGATGTTCGTTGCCCAGTTCGGGTCCGTCGCATAGTCGACATTCATGCCAAGAAGCGTTGGTCCATGGTAGAACGAACCTGTCGGCGCGAGATAGTTCGTGGAGATCTGCTGCGCGACGTAGAGGATGCAGTCCCCATCAGAGTTGAAGGTCATTCCATCCCCATAGGGGTTTGCATCGTATGCATCGTAGCCGAAGAGGTTGTGCTTGTTGACTGCGAGAGCGCTCGTACCCCAGCCGCTCTCCTCGATTGCATGGGCAAGGAGATACCGTGCACTCACGTGGTACTGCTGTTCCGCCTCGATGAAGTACTGTCCCAGACCAGCAAGGGCTGTTCCCTGCAGGAAGGCGTTGAGGGTCGCAGCATTTTCACCTGAGGGAAGGGTGAGGTTTGTGAGACTCGTGAATGGATCAACGGAGGTGGAGATCGGCATGTAGAGGACAGAGCCAGTGGGCGTGTAGGAGATCTTCACAGCGGGAGCAGGTGGCGGGGTGGGAGATGGTGAAGGCGTAGGCGTGGGGGCAGGCGTAGGCGTGGGGGTAGGAGTTGAAGTTGGTGCATGCTGCACAGGTGAGCTGGGGGTTGGCAGGGGTGTGGGCACTGCTGCAGCAGCCTGACGTGCAGCTGAAGCGGCCTGCTCATACTGCGCAACAGCAAGGTTCGCCTGTGCTGCAGCAACATTGTTCCAGGCGGCCTTGTCCGCTCTGACGAACTGCTCCTCCTCGGCACTGAGCACAAGACGTGCAGTGTTCGCCTGCTCAATCTTCATCTGGAGCTCACTCTGAGCGGCAAGCGCCTCATTGAGCGCATCCTGTGCCTGCTTCCGCTCGTGGTTGATGGAGTTCACAATGCTCTCGTTGAACTGCATCGTGTTCTCGATGTTCACCTCTCGGTCCATGGCCTGGCTGAAGCTGGATGAGGAAAGGAGGTAGATGAGACTCGAATCCGATCCGGATTCATAGGCTGCCCTCGTGAGATTCACGAGCAGGCTCTCCTGCATCTGCAGCTTCATGTTGATTGCATCAACTTTCACTGTGTCCTGGGTGATTGTGGAGTTGAGGGATGTGATCTTCGTGGACAGCTGCTTCAGCTGCTGCTCGGTTGACTGCAGAAGCTGCTGGGCCTGCTGGAGTGCTGTGTCCGCCTTCTGCGCAGTGTTCTTGGCAGAGGCAACCTGCTGCTGGTCACTCTTGACAGAAGTCGCATGCACTGGTCCAGGGATCTGTGCAGTGCAGCACAGCAGTGCAACTCCTCCAGTGATGAGGAGGCTTTTCGTGCGGAGCGTGAGCGTGTGCGGCCTGTCCATACGCAAAGTCTGCCCGAGCTCAGAGGGCAATCCCGCGATGTCATCCCGTTGTCACGATCTTGCGAAATCCGTTGCATGCTGTCATCCGCGGAAACGCACTCGGGAAGCGGGTAATATGGGGTGGTGGCTGACCGAGAGAGCTCTCATCCCCTTCTGGAACGGTATTGTGAAGAGCTGATCCGCTGGAACAGATCGATGAACCTTACAGCGATGTCTGCGGAGCAGCTCTGGCATGTCCTCAGCAAGGATTCATGGCGCATGAGCACTGTTGCAGACGTGAAGGACGGTGAAACCATCATGGACATCGGGTCAGGAGGTGGAGTTGTCGGCATTCCCTTTGCCATCTGGAACGCGAATGCCAGGGTCGTGCTTGTCGATCCGGTGCGCAAGAAGACGAGCTTCCTGCTCTATGTTGCGGGAATTCTCAGGCTCAGGAATGTGACAGTTGTCACCTCACGTCTTGGAAAGGGAGATCTTGCGCACGAGTGGCAGCACAGCGTCGACTGCCTGTGCAGCCGTGCAGCACTGCCGCATGACTACCTGCTTCGCGAAGCCGAACCGCTCCTCTCTGGGTCGGGCAGGGTCGTTCTCTGGCTCCATGACGCACGGCATGTTGCCAGCGAGTGGAATGCTGGAGCATCTCCAAGGCATGCGAGAGCGTTTGGCGAAGGGATTGTCCGCTGGTAGGCGAGCGCTCCTGTAACATGTCGATTGCCGATGTGGCCAATCCATCGCAGGGATGTCAACATACGCATATATGCGTGTCAGTTCAGTCTGCATCCGGGACAATTGCAGCAGTGACAACGCTGGTCCATGTCCATCTGGGTTGGCAATAGTGTGAAAGGAATGCGTCTGCAAGGCAGTATGGAATCCCCATCTCACCGTCAAACATCTGGCAAGCTGCGAAGCTTTGCGGGCAAGTCCTTTTCACTGTGCCATTCTCACCGCTCTGGCAGGGTGAGGACTGCAGGGCAGGCGATAGTCGAGACAGCGCTTGTGCTGCCCATCATGATCAGCATGATGACTCTTGCCGCGTTTGTCGGCCAGATGACGGCTGCCGGTATTGATGCCACAACTGCTGCACGTGCAGCTGCGACAGGCGCCTCGTATGCCTGGTGGCAAGTGCAGCCCATAAGCGCACAGGCCCCAATTGCAGTGCAGTGGGCCTGCAAGGAAGCGAGTGGAAGCGGTGCAACATGTTCTGAAAAGTCGTGCTCCAAGGGGGCATCATCGAACATCTATGTCTGCACCTTCTCGGGAACGACACCGTACCAGAAGCTCACGCTCACGGATGCGCAAGTGGATGAATCGTCAACAACAGTGAATGTGGCGGAGGTGCAGCTGACACTCTCGGTCACTCCCTTTGTCGATGTGGCGGGAAGCGTTACTGTCATGGGACAGGCAGGAGCGATGCAGGAGCAATGATGTACCACAGACCACATGTGAAGCAGCGGAACTCGCGCACACGAAGACAGGGCCGTGGGCAGACCATGATCATCTTCGTGCTTGTGTCCACAGTGGTGTTCATGTTTCTCGCAATTGCTGCGGATGGTGGGTTTGGCCTCTACATGTCCACAGAAGCCCAGAACGCTGCGGACTTCGCGAGCCTGGCGTCGTCATCACTGCTCCAGCAGAACTGCTACTACCCAAGCTCCGTGAAGGAAAACACCATCTATGAGACAGTCGATGCCCTCGTCAAGGAGAACATGCCCCAGTCCTCCATCCTCAATCCATCCACGGACTGGACAGCGATATTTCTTGACAACAATGGCAATGTGCTGAAGGATTCAAGCGGCGATCCGTACACGGTTCAGGACAGCTCGGACAATGCTCCAGACGGTGCATGCGGCATCAAGATCACAGTCACACCCAACTGGCTCCCATTCATCTCTGGCATTGCAGGTGTCACGCCAAGCTCTGCCACAGCAATTTCCAAGGCCGTGTACAATCCAAGCAACCAGCTTTCCGTGAGCATCGTTTCGCTTGGCACGCATGAGGCGCACAACCTCTTTGTCGGCGGGTCAGGAACCTTCAATGTCATCGGCACGATCGCCTCGAACGCTGACGGCATTGTCTACTGCAGCAACTACTCGACATCAAGCAACTCGTGCACGTCGGGCGAGATCAACTGGGGTTCAAGCAGTGGCAGTGCGATCGATGTGATTGACACGAAGGACACTTCCAGCATGGAAGTGCAGGGACTCATCCAGTCCCATGTCGCTAAGCCCTTTGATGGCTGCTATGGATCGCCACCGCAAACAGGTTCACCCAACTATACTGGTCCCACAACATACAAGGCGAACTGCGGATCCCATGCGTACATCGAATACAACGGCTGGACAGGAGGGCATCCAACAGTAAACAATCCCTTTGCGCGGCTCCCCGATCCTGCCCAGTATGCTGGCTGCGGCCCAGCGGATACACTGCCGCAGACTGCACCAACTCCAGTCACATCTGGTGGAGTGACTGACTACTATCCTGGCGTGTACACGAGCCTTGTGCAGATCACGGGGAACGCTGTGTTTGAGAACTGCTCATCCGTCTCGAACGCCACAGACACTGGGGGCATCTACTATTTCGAGAAGGGGCTCGAGATACTTCCACAGACGGGCGACACTGTCACAGGTGCTGATGTGCTTCTTGTGGGAGACCAGCCCATCTCCCAGTTTCAGGGTGGTGGAGCGCCAATGCCATCATGGTTGACCCAGACGAACTATGATCCCTACTACTGCAGCGACTGCGGACCGTATGGCTCCGCCACGCAGAGCAACTCGTCACTTCCAACATCGGGGTTTCCCTTTGGACCAACGGGTAGCGCGTACGGACCAAACTACTCCATTGCGATTGGCGGGCAGGGTACAGTCACACTTTCAGGGTTCACAGACAACCTTGGAGATGCGGAGCGGTACTTCAATGGCTTTTCCATGTGGCAGGAGCCAAGTGCCATGGCAAGCTTTGGATTTGATGCGATACCAGCTATGGACACCTCCGGAAACTACCTGCTGGATCCGAGTGGCAATCCTGTTTCCTATGCTGGGGACAGCGCCTCGATCACGATCAGCAACTCGATCATCTACAACGACTCGATGCCCAATGGCAATCTCGACACAAACAACAACGTCATCTATGGAAACTACTTCAACAAGGATGGTTCCGCTGGTGGCTTTCCGTTCGCAGCTGGTGGAGCAGCAATAGCGGGAATGGGTGACCAGTGCTCCTCATCAACGGAGTGCACCACAGGCTCTGTCAACATCAGCAATGGTGTCGTGCTCGTCGACAGCTTCCAGACTGAGGGTTCAACAGACTTCACAATCCAGGGAGCGATCAACAACATTACTGGCATCATTGGCTCAGGTCCGACCCTGGTGGGATGACAGGATGCCTTTCCACACAAAAACACCCAGGAAGAGCAGCAGGGCGCAGGCAATCACGGAGTTTGCGCTCGTGTCGCCAATCTTCTTCCTCATTCTCTTTGGACTCATCCTCACTGCGTGGTTCTTCTTCCAGTATGTTGCTGTTGAGGACGCTGCCCGGGGTGCAGCAAGGGCAGCTGTTGTCGAGACTGGCCTGTACACAAGCGCATCCGGTCATTACTGCGAGTCTGACAATCCCTACTCCATCGAGCAGTCGACACAGCAGTTCGCGAACATCATTCCCGTGAATCCCAACATGCTCTGCCAGTACAACACGAGCCTTGAGGAGCTGACACAGAAAGCGACCACAGGGAACACCCTGTCCATCACCATCATTGCGAGTGGTCCGGGAGGTCTCCAGTCACCAAGCTCGATCGAGGCGGAAGTCACATACAAGCCGTTTCACTTTCTCTCGTCATTTGGGCTGTATCCGGACAATGTCGTCTTCACTGCGTACAGCACGCTGCCAACCTATGTTGGCGTGTCATCCTGATTCGTGATCGGGAGGAAGCGGGTCCAGCTCCTTGAGAAGTCCCAGGGTGATCTCCTTCTCATTCCACGGAAGATTGTTCTGGCCAATGGTGATCGTTGCCTCATGCCCTTTCCCAGCAAGCAGCACAGCATCCCCAGGCGATGCGTTGCGCAGTGCATGACGTATGGCTTCAGTCCTGTCCTCGATGATGCGGAGCTCCTTCGGGGGAGGAGTTACAGTCTTGACGCCGGAGGCTATGTCGTTCAGGATCGCGCTGGGATCCTCCCGACGGGGATCCTCGTTGGCGAGTATGACGTGGTCAGCAAGTTCTCCAGCCACACGACCCATTGGCAACCGCTTCGCTGCATCCCGTTCTCCAGCGGATCCAAAGACAACCCAGATGTCCCCACCTGTCGAGGCTCTGAGGTCCGTGAGCACCTTCCGTAGGGAGGCTTCCGTGTGGGCGAAGTCAATAACGATTTCGATGCCCATTCGGGTGGTGATGTGTTCCATGCGGCCAGCCACGGCCTCCATTGCAGCAAGTGCCCGAATGGCAGTGTGTGGGTCTGCACCGAGCTCGACAGTCACAGCAAGTGCTGCAAGGGCGTTCTCTATGTTGAATGTTCCTCGGAGATGTGCGAAGGCAGCATGTTCTGTGAGCTGGGGAAGGTGGAAGGTCGCCTCAAGGGAGTCGTGGCTGTGGCGGATGCCTGTTGCACGGTACTCCGCTTCAGGGGAGTCCTCGGTGGTGTACGACACGTTCCTCCCTGCTGTCAGGGAGGAGAGGTATGGATAGGAGAACGGATCATCACGGTTGAGGACGCCAAATCCACCATTCTCGTGGGCATAGGTGAGGAGGAGCCCTTTGGCCTCCCTGTAGGCTTCCCTTGTGCCGTGAAGCTCGAGGTGCTCACTCGTGATCCGGGTGAATACTGCTGCACGGTACGCAATGCCATACACGCGGTCGAGCGCCAGCGCATGGCTTGAGGTCTCGAGCGCCACATGCGTGCAGCCAGAGCTTCTGGCTTCTCGAAGCTCCTTCTGCAGCACATCCGCTTCCTGTGTTGTCACATGTCCTGCATTGGGTGTGAATGTTCCATGCACAGTGTGTCCAATCGTGGTGAAGGATGCTGCAGGGATGCCACAGGCATCCCAGATAGTCCGGATCATGTTCGTCACTGTCGACTTGCCATCCGTTCCCGTGATGCCAACAACTGTCATCTCATGCGAGGGATTGCCATAGAGGGCTGCATTGAGCAGGGCGAATGCCCGCCGTGCGTTCAGTACCAGGATGGCCGGCACGGGAAGGGCCACTTCCGGCATCCGCTCCACAATGACTGCGGGACAGCCAGCTGCAACTGCTGCAGGAAGGAAGTCATGTCCATCCATTGCGAAGCCGGGTATGGCGACAAAGAGTGAGGAGGAACTTCCTTTCCGGGAGTCGTTCACGACAGCACCAATGTGGGCAGTTCCTGCATCCTCCGCATGGGGAATGCCAGCACGCTTCAGAAGGGCATCAAGGGGAAGACCCGCCTTTCCATCAGTCATGGCAGTCCTCGGCGAGGAGCGAGCCAAGGTGTGCAGTGCACTCGTGCGGAGCCTCAAGATTGGGGAGATGGCCAATGTGCGGAAGGATCTCAACTTGCCACTTGTCCGTTCGCGCTGCATGGCGTTGGATGCGTTCTGTTGGCACAAGGGTGTCCTCTTCGCCAATGAGCAGGTGCACGGGTGCGGGGAGCGCATCAAGCGCTGCAGTGTGGTCCTTCCGCTCTTCCATGAGAAGCTGGGCAGTTCCATACTGTTCTGGAGTCCACCGTCTGCCTCGCGCGATGAGCGGATCGACAACATGGGGTTCCTGCTGGGCTGCAGAGCCGAGAAGCGATGACGGAAGAGAGCTCAGTGTCGCATCAAGACCTTTGCGTCCCACTGCTGCAACCCGTGCCGTGCGCGCTGCACGCTGTTCTTGCGAGTCGGGAAACGGGTGGGAGCCAAGGAGAATGAGTGTGCGGAGCTGCTGTGGATACTGGGAAGCGAGCTCGCAGGCGACATACCCACCCATGGAGGAACCAATGGCTGCGAAGTGGGTGATGCCGTCTTTGGCAAGATCTTCGCGGACTGCAGTGGCGAAGGAAGCAAGGCTGGGAGGAAGGTGGCTGGGATCCGAAGGTGATGTGAAGGCATAGCGAATGCACTGCCATGCGCCTGCCAGAACTGCGACCTGGTGGTCCCACTGCGAGGCATCGAGCGGGAGCGCATGGAGAAACACCACTGCAGGGCCATGTCCAGTCACCCGTTTCTGGTCATCGTGGATGGTGTAGTTCAGAGGAGTGTCCACTTCCTAAGCGTACGTGATCCCATTTGCTCGGGGTACGAGCAGTCCCCATATGTGGTGTGGCACACTCAATGTATGGAAACTTCTTCTGTTCACCAAGAAACACGGGGCACGACTACGATGGCCAACACCCTCACCATCACGGACAACCGTACAGGGAAGACGTACGAAATTCCGATCGAGCATGGAGCAATCCGGGCAACTGCGCTTGAGCAGATCCAGGATGAGGAAGGAGAAGGACTTGTCTCCTATGATCCTGGCTTCTTCAACACTGCGTCATGCATCAGTCGTGTCACCTTCATCGATGGGGACAGGGGCATTCTCCGGTATCGGGGATATCCCATTGAGGAGCTTGCAGAGAACAGCTCGTATCTCGAGACTGCATATCTCCTTATCCATGGTGAACTTCCCACGTCCTCGCAGTTCAGAGAGTGGGAGAGGGACATCACAAACCACACAATGGTGCATGAGAACATCAAGCACTTCATGGACGGCTTCCACCATGATGCCCATCCCATGGGAATGCTCCTTTCGACAGTGGGAGCGCTCTCGACGTTTTACCCGGATGCAACAAAGATTGATGATCCCGAGCAGCGGCGCATCTCCATTTACCGTCTCATAGCCAAGATGCCAACGCTTGCTGCGTACGCGTACCGGCACTCACGCGGTCTTCCCTACACATATCCGGATGATGAGCTCTCCTACTCGGGCAACTTCCTGAACATGATGTTCCGCATGGTTGAGCCGAAGTACCAGCCTGTTCCCGAGATCGAGAATGCGCTCGACATTCTCCTCATCCTCCACGCTGACCATGAGCAGAACTGCTCGGCAAACGCCATGCGCGTTGTCGGCTCCTCCCATCCCGATCCGTATTCCGCAACAGCAGCTGCCATTGCAGCGCTCTACGGCCCACTTCATGGTGGTGCGAACGAGGCAGTCATCCGCATGCTCAACCGCATCGGTACCGTGTCGAACGTCCGCTCCTTCATTGATGGTGTGAAGGAAGGGAAGGAACGCCTCATGGGCTTCGGTCACCGTGTGTACAAGAACTACGATCCTCGGGCAAAGATCATCAAGAAGATGGCAGACCAGGTACTTGCAGTCACAGGCTCGAACGAGCTTCTTGATGTGGCGCAGGAAGTCGAAAAGATTGCGCTCGAGGATGACTACTTCGTCTCGCGGAAGCTGTATCCGAATGTTGACTTCTACTCGGGCTTCATCTACCATGCGATCGGCATTCCCACCGAAATGTTCCCAGTCCTCTTCGCGATGGGCAGGACAGTCGGATGGCTTGCGCAGTGGGAGGAGATGCTGCTCGACAAGGAGCAGAAGATCAACAGGCCAAAGCAGCTCTTTCTGGGAGAGGCGAAGCGGCCGTACGTTCCAGTGGGCGCACGGAGCTAGCAGACGCACACGCAGCGCATCATGGATCGGGCGTGATCTGCCATGAGTGAACGCACACTCTGGCCACAGGTCACGCCCGTTCCGCTTCCGGAGACACTTGGGGAGCAGTACGGAACGCTCCGTGCAGTTCCTGTGTATGGGATCACTGACGACATCACGACATGGCAGTGCACGGATGCCGGAGGACGGGTGCGGTACTGCAAACTCGTGCGGGAAGGGACGAGCGTTCCTGTGGATCTTGCTGATGAGGCGAAGAGGCTCCAGTGGTGCGGCGGAAGGCTCCCTCTCCGGACTCCTGCCGTAGTCGAGCAGGCGGGGAATGGCAACGTGTCGTGGCTTGTTATGGAGGAAGTGCCTGGTGAGCCCCTCCACAGGCTCAAGGGAAGCGTTCCACCAGCAGAGCTCGCTGCCTGTGCGGGAAGCGCGCTGCAGGCATTCCATCTTCAGTCACATGAGGGGTGTCCCTGGTCAGCGAGGGCACCGGATCTGCTTGACCGTGCAGCAGAACGGGTGAGACAAGGCAACATTGTGCGGGAGCGGGACTTCCATGTGGAGCACAGCCATCTCACCTGTGAGGAAGCGCTCTCACTCCTCTCCTCGGACATTCCTGAAGGAAGCATGGTGCTCACCCATGGCGACTTCTGCTTTCCAAACATTCTCGTTGACGCCTTGTCGCGTGGACTGTCAGGTGTGGTCGATCTTGGCAGGGTTGCAGTCGGGGATCCCTGGTGGGACCTTGCAGTTGCAAGCTGGAGTGTCACCTGGAATCTGGGGCCTGGCCATGAGGACACCTTCTTCGCAGCATATGGGGTCCAGCCGGACAGGGAGCGCATCGCCTGGTACCGGCTCGCCTATGACCTTGTGGCATAGCGCTGAGCGCGGGCAACAGGCGTGTGTGGTAGCATGCGGGCATGGCACTTCTGACAGGGGAAACCCGCTCTGCACTTCTTGCTGAGCTCCCAGGCTGGTCGTATGACACAGCCTCACATGCGCTCCATGTGGCCTACCAGTTCCCTTCGTTTGTCGAGGCGTTCTCCTTCATGAGCGCGTGTGCACTTGTGGCGGAGAAGATGAACCACCATCCAAACTGGTCCAACGTGTATGCCACTGTCGATATTGTCCTGTACTCCCATGATGCGGGAGGTGTGACTGACCGGGATGCCGCTCTTGCTCGGAAGATGGTTCAGCTTGCGCGCAGGTGTGGAGGTGCTCCGCAGTCCTGAACACCGCGACTCTGGTAGTCATCCAGGACTGGGAGCGTGGAAGGAGAAGCTATTCCTCCTCTTCCACGCCAACTTCCGCAATGGAGCCGACTTTGTCCCAGTCAGCAAGCCGGATGAGGATGACCCCCTGCGTCTGCCGTCCAGTGATGCGGACCTGTGCGAAGGGAAGCCGGATGAGCTGGCCAAGAGTGCTGATGACGAGGACTTCACCCTCTGTCGAAGCAAGTACCTTCATGCCAATGATCTTTCCGATCTTCGGTATTGCCTTGTAGTCAAGCGTGTATACACCCTGGATGTTCCGGCCCTTGGAGGGGTATTCCGGCATTGGGGTGAGCTTGCCATAGCCACTTTCCGTGACGACGAAGACGTAGCCATCGGGAATGACGATGTCAAACCCCGCAAGCTCGTCATCCGCAGTGAGCCGCATGGCGGAGACACCCATCGTGTCACGGCCCATGGGCCGCACGAGCTTCTCGCTGAAGCGCGCACTCTTGCCACTTCTCGTGACGAGGATGTACTCGTCATTGCCAGTTGAGAGCCTGACCCAGTTGAGCTCATCGCTCTCCTGGAGATTCATGGCAATGAGGCCGTTCCTGCGGACTGCGGAGAATGCGCCTACTGGAGTCTTCTTGATCATGCCAAGGCGTGTGGCCATTGCGAGGTACTGCTCCTGGGCATCAGACTGCATCTCGATGAGTGATGTGATCTTCTCGTTCACATCGATATCGATGAGGTTGATGATGGGAAGGCCCTTCGCCTGCCGCTTCACATCGGGGATCTCATGGGTCCGAAGCCGGAACACGCGGCCCTTGTTCGTGAAGAAGAGAAGGTCGTTGTGCGTGTTCGCAATGGTCGAGTGCTCGACATAATCCTCATCGTTTGAGCGCTTGGCGCCAACAACACCCTTTCCACCACGGTGCTGCGCCTTGATCTGGCTCACAGGCATGCGCTTGATGTAGCCACGGTGCGTGAGGGTGACGAAGACATCCTCCCTCGGGATGAGATCCTCATCGTTGAGGGACGACTCCCCAAGCCGGATTTCTGTGCGTCGTGGATCCGCGAACTTCTTGCGGATCTCCGTCACTTCGTCACGGATGATTGCATCCACCTTCTTGGGATCCGCAAGGACTCCCTCGAAATACGCGATCTTCTTGATGAGTTCCTCATACTCCTGCTGCACCTTGTCAGCTTCCAGTCTTGTGAGACGTCCGAGACGAAGATCCACTATGGCCTGGGACTGCTTCTCGCTGAGACCGAAGCGCTGTTCGAGTCCCGATTTCGCTGCCTGCTCATCGGGAGCGCGGCGAATGATCTCGATGACCTCATCAAGGTGCTTGAGGCAGATCTGGAGGCCCTCGAGGATATGGGCACGGTCCTTGGCCTTGTCAAGCTCGTACTGCGTACGCCTGGTCACAATGGACCTGCGGTGGCCAAGATACTCATGGAGGATTGACTTGAGGCTCAGAACCTGGGGACGTCCATCGACAAGCGCAAGCATGATGACACCGAATGTCGTCTGCAGCTGCGTGTGCTTGTAAAGGTTGTTGAGCACAGTGCGGGGACGTGCTGTCTGCTTGAGTTCGATGACGATGCGCACACTGTCCTCACGGCCAGACTCGTCGCGAAGGTCATTGATGCCCTCTATTTTCCTGTCGTTGACGAGTTCAGCAATGTTGGCCATGAGGCGAGCCTTGTTGACCTGGTACGGCAGCTCCCGGATGATGATCTGCTCCCGGCCACTGGAGGATTCCTCAAAGTCCACCTGGGCACGGACAGTGAGCTTTCCATGACCTGTGGCATAGACTGCGGGAATGTCCTGGGCATAGATGATGCCCCCAGTGGGAAAGTCGGGACCCTTGATGTACTTGCAGAGATCCTCCGTCGAGATGTCGGGATCATCGATGAGGTGGATGATCCCGTCCGCTACCTCGCCAAGATTGTGGGGAGGAATGTTTGTGGCCATTCCGACTGCGATGCCGCTGGCACCATTGACAATGAGGTTCGGGAGGAGTGCTGGCAGGACGAGGGGCTCCTTCTCCGTGTTGGAAAAGTTGTCGCCGAAGTCCACAGTGTTCTTGTCGATGTCCTCTGTGAGCTGCATGGCGATCTGCGACATCTTCGCCTCGGTGTAGCGGTATGCTGCAGCCGTGTCCCCGTCGATGTTTCCGAAGTTTCCCTGGGGGTGCACAAGGGGATACCGGACAACCCATTCCTGGGCCAGTCGGACCAGCGCATCGTAGACGGACGAGTCGCCATGCGGATGGTACTTTCCCAGCACTTCACCGACGATCGTGGCACACTTCACTGTCTTTGAACTCGCAATGATTCCCTGGTCATACATGGCGTAGAGAATGCGGCGCTGCACAGGCTTGAGACCATCCCGCACATCCGGCAGTGCCCGACTGACAATGACGCTCATTGCGTAGTCGAGGTACGAGGACCGCATCTCCGATTCGATGTCAACTTCCCGAATCGAGCCAGTTTCGAAGGTGGTCATGAATGCGCCTCCAATGGTGCAGTGGGTGCAGTGGTGGATGCAGGGGATGAGGGCGTTTCCTTGGCAATCCCCCGCGCTATGGACGTGTGGACATCATGGAGCATGGCTTCCTTCGCGACACGGATGGCATGCCATATGGCAGTGGCATCCGAACGCCCGTGGGCGATGACGACTTCCCCGTTGATGCCAAGCAGCAATGCTCCGCCTGTGAGCCTGTAGTCCATGGAAGTGCGGAGGGGTGCGAGGGCAGGCTTGAGGAGCGCACCTCCCAGCATGCCAAGCACGGAGGAGGTGGCTGCATGCTTGATCGCATGCATGAGAAACTCCCCAGCTCCTTCTGCTGTCTTGATGATGACATTGCCCGTAAACCCGTCACAGACAGCAACATCGCAGACATCCCTGAAGAGATCCTTTCCTTCCACATTGCCCACGAAATTGAGCGATGTGGCTTCGAGTATGGATTTCGTTGCCTGCACAAGCTCCGTTCCTTTCTCCTCCTCCTCTCCATTGCTCACAATGCCAATGCGGGGATTGGTGCAGCCAAGGATTGTCGTCGCATAGCTTGCACCCATGGTTGCGAACTGTGCGAGCCATTCAGGTCTGCAAACGCTGTTTGCGCCGACATCAAGAAGGAAGGTGGATCCTCCGCCCTCACGAGGCAGTGCTGCCCCGATAGCAGGACGGTGGACACCGGGAAGACGCTTCATGATGAGCACTGATGCAGCAAGGATGGCTCCACTGTTTCCTGCACTCACCACAGCCCCTCCAGATCCCTGGGCCACGAGTTCACAGGCGCGGACAATGGTGGAATCCTTCTTGGTTCTCACTGCTCTTCCAGGATGCTCATTCATGTCAATGACTTCACTCGCATGGACAATGTCCACTCTTGAAGAGTGGACATGCTTCGCAATGGCATCCCTGTCACCCACAAGAATGAGGTCGACATCAAGTTCCTCAACCGCACGGGGAACAGCTTCGTAGACCGCTTCGGGAGCGTGGTCTCCACCGAAGGCATCGAGCACAATGGGAAGTATGGTGGTCATCGCATCCTATACGTCAAGATTCTTCACGGATTTGGCATGCGTCTGGATGAAGCGGCGTCGTGGTTCCACATCTGGACCCATGAGCCTGTCGAAGATGTCATCCGCCTTCATGGCATCCACTGCAGTCACCTGGAGGAGGATGCGTGATTCAGGGGACATGGTGGTCTCCCACAGCTGATCCGGATCCATCTCACCAAGACCCTTGTAGCGCTGGACATCGACCTTGGCATTGCCGCCCAGTTCCCGTATCGCCTGGTCGCGCTCCTCGTCACTGAAGGCGTAGCGCGGCTCCGCCTTTCCCTTCTTCAGGGAAACCTTGAACAGTGGAGGCTGGGCAAGATACACATACCCACCATCGACGAGATCCTTCAGGTGCCGCCAGAAGAGGGTGAGAAGAAGTGTGCGGATGTGGCTTCCGTCAACATCGGCATCGACCATGAGGACAATGCGATGGTAGCGGAGACGCTCAGCATTGAAGTTTTCGCCAAATCCGACTCCCAGTGCAGTGATGAGGTTCTTGATCTCCTCGCTGCCGAGAATCCTGTCCGAGCGGGCCTTTTCGACATTGAGAATCTTGCCACGTAGAGGAAGGATCGCCTGATTCCGCCGGTCACGTCCTGACTTGGCAGAACCTCCTGCACTGTCTCCCTCGACAATGAAGAGCTCACACTTTGATGGATCCCTCTCGGAGCAGTCCGCAAGCTTGCCGGGAAGGGTTGCGGACTCGAGGAGCGACTTCCGCTGCACGAGATCCCGGGCACGGGCTGCAGCCATGCGGGCACGGGCTGCAGTGAGCGAGTGCTCAATCATCCTTTTTGCTTCCTGCGGATTCTCGTTGAGGTATGTCATGAGCGCATCGCTCAGCACGGAGGACACGATGCCAGCGACCTCGCTGTTGCCAAGCTTCGTCTTCGTCTGGCCCTCGAACTGCGGCTCCTGGAGCTTGACGCTGATGACAGCTGTCAGGCCCTCACGGACATCATCACCAGTGAGGTTGGAGTCCTGCTCCTTGAGGATGCTTGCTGCCTTCGCGTACTTGTTGAGGGTGGAGGTGAGTGCTGTGCGGAATCCTGTGACATGGCTTCCACCCTCCTCCGTGTTGATGTTGTTCGCAAAGCCGAGGACATGCTCGCTGAAGGCAGTGTTCTGGTACTGGAGCGAGATCTCCACAACGACTCCGTCAACATCGCGCTCCACATAGAATGGCTTCGCGTTGAGCACATGGCGGTTGTTGTTGAGGTACTTCACGAACGCCTGAATACCACCTTCGAAGTAGAAGGTGTATTCCGTACCGTTGAGCTCATTGAGGAGCTGGATCACGATTCCCTTGTTGAGGAAGGCAAGCTCCCGGAGCCTGTTGGCGATCGTGTCCCAGGAGAACTCGCGCTCAGGAAAGATCTCGGGATCTGGCCAGAAGCGGATCAGCGTTCCCGTCTTTGTGGCTTTCCCGGCCTTTGTGACATCAGCCTCTGGAACGCCCCTCGTGTACAGCTGGACATACTCCGTTCCCTCACGGTAGACACGTGCCTCAAGACGTTCGCTCAGAGCATTGACGACAGAGACACCGACACCATGGAGGCCGCCGGACACCTTGTAGCCTCCGCCTCCGAACTTGCCGCCCGCATGGAGCTTGGTGAGGACGACCTCAAGGGCTGACCGGTGCTCAGTGGGATGCTCATCGACAGGAATGCCACGTCCATTGTCGAGGACGGAGACGGAACCGTCATCATGCATGGTGACAGTGATGACAGTGCAGTACCCTGCCACGGCCTCATCAATGCTGTTGTCAACAATTTCAGTGACCAGGTGATGGAGGCCACGTGCATCGGTGGAGCCGATGTACATGCCTGGGCGTCTCCGGACTGGCTCCAGTCCCTCGAGGACCTGGATCTGCTGGGCATCATACTTCTGGGTGACTTCAGTCGCTTTTGGCATGGTCGGCCTGGGTGCTCCACATGTAGGGCTAGAATGGGATCTGCTGCATCACACACGCCACTGCGGAATTGCGGATGCATGATGGGTGTAAGCACCTTGCGGCGTGTGCATGATCCGGGGCAGCGGATGTGCTACGGTACCAACGTCGAAAATGCTTTGACCCACATGTCTATTGTACACGACAACACGTGAGCAATTAAAGAGGTACTGTGCATGGCCACGAAGAACGCGAGCTCATCGCAGCAGGTTAGGGACACGCTGCTCGCAAACTGGCGTGACGAGATGCATGCGGCTGCCCTCTACGATGCACTTGTCCGGACACAAAAGGATCCCGCCATTCAGCGGAACTTCCAGGAGATGCGGGATCACGAGCGGGAGCATGCCCAGTTCTGGAAGGAACGCCTCTCCGAGCTCGGCAGCACGGTTCCGCCATTCAGGAGGGGACTCCGTGAGCGGCTTGCTCCCCTCATGGTGACTGTGCTGGGGCTGCCATCCGTGCTCAGCTCAATTGAGCTGGAAGAGACCAGGGGAATTGTCGAATACATGGAGCAGGCACAGATCCTCGACAATCCGAAGGCCCGGCAGACTGCGCTTGACATCCTTCCCCAGGAGAGGCACCATCTGGACCTTGTCGCTGCCATGGCGCAGGGCGCTGAGGATGCGGGAACGGGTGCGGAGGGGTTCCGGGTGAGGAAGCTCGCTGAGGTGGTGCGGGATTTTGTCTTCGGTCTCAATGATGGGCTCCTCAGCAACTTCAGCCTCATTGCCGGAGTGAGTGGAGCAAATCCCAGAGGGTCATTCATCATCCTTGCGGGTTTCGCGGGCCTTGTCGCTGGAATGATCTCCATGGCAGCAGGACAGTACCTCAGCACGAAGTCGGGTCAGGACATCCTCAACCGCTCCCGAAGGATGCGCAAGGAGGAGATCCGCACGATTCCCGAGTTTGCCCGTGACCAGCTCCGGGAACAGTATCTGAAACAGGGGTTCGCCACTGACGAGGCGGACATGATCGTGACACGCATCACATCCGATGAGGACCGCTGGCTTGCTGCGCTCAGCGAGGGTGGGGCGTCGGGAATCCAGGCGCTTTCTCCGCTCGCTGGAGGCATGGTGACTGGTGTTGGCTTTGGAGTGGGCGCATTCATTCCTCTTCTGCCACATCTTGTTGCAACGGGAGCAGGAACCCTCATTGCTGCTGGCATCCTCTCTGTCGCAGCCCTCTTTCTTGTTGGCATGGTGA
>JAJZLL010000048.1 GCA_021803465.1 bacterium | reverse complement strand
CCATTACCAGCCAGTCGTCGATGCAGTGACAGGCGCATGCCTCTCAAGTGAACTGCTCATGCGGTGGAAGGATGGTGCAGGAAACCTCATTGCACCAGGCCTCTACATTTCCGCAGTCGAGGAAGACCACGAGCTCATGAAGCGGACTGGCGCCTACACCATTGAGAAGGCGCTCTCCACGTATGCCTCCTGGCAGCAGCGCGATGCTGCTCCATCCCAGATCTCGGTCAATTCCTCTCCTGTTGAGGTGGCTGATCCAGCCTATGCGAACACAGTGCTGGATGCGCTTGAGCGGCATGGTGTCAATCCCACGCATCTCCAGATTGAGCTCACGGAAGGGCGCAAGCTGCTCAATGTTGCCCAGTCTCAGGCATCCCTCATGAAACTTGCTGTTGCAGGAATCAACATTGCGCTCGATGATTTCGGAGAGGGGTACTCAAGCTACACCAGACTCATCAAGCTTCCCTTCCACACCATCAAGCTCGACCGGGCTGCGGGCCAGGAGTACCTGGCATCCCGCAATGGCATGAAGCTCCTTGCCCGGCTCATCCACTATGCCTCGCAGCACAACAAGGACATCATTGTTGAAGGCATCGAGTCGCCCGACCAGGTTGACACGCTTGTGCGTGCAGGAGTGTCAAAAATTCAGGGTTTCGTCTTCTCACGGCCCCTTCCTGAGCGGGACTTCCTCCAGTACGTCCGGGATCATCCGCACCTCAATCCTCCGACACGAACAGTCGCCTAGGAAATCGTTTCAAGAAGGACGACAGCTGACGCTGCAATGCCTTCTCCTTCCCCAATCCATCCAAGGCCATCCGTGCTGCTCACAGTCACAGCTATGGCATCGGGAGCAACGTTGAGCACCTCACTGATATGGCGCTCCATTTCCGAAAGATGGTCGGACAGTCTTGGCCGCTGCGCTACGATGACCACCTGGGCGGAAAGGATGTGGCAGTACTGCACGACCATGGTGTTCACGCGCGCCAGGAGATCCGAGCTGGAGACACCCTTCCACCGTTCCTCCGACGAGGGAAAGAATTTTCCCATGTCGCCGTAGTGCGCTGCTCCAAGAAGCGCATGGGCAAGAGCATGGAGTGCTGCATCGCCATCCGAATGTCCCTCAAGCCCCACTCCCGAAGGGATGGGGATTCCCCCCAGGTACAGGGGTGAGCCTGGTGAGAACTTGTGTGCATCGATGCCATGTCCAATGCGTAGGGTCATTCTGCTTCCTCCAGGCGCAGAGCGCGAAAGAATTCGAAATCTGAAGCGTATGTCAGCTTGATATTACGTCGTTCGCCAGTGACAACATGCACGGGCCAGCCCATCCTCTCGACAAGTTCAGCATCATCATCAACCCGCCATCCCTGGCTGAGCGCTTCGCGATGCGCATCGCGAAGCAGTGCTGTGGAAAATGCCTGTGGAGTCTGCACAGTCATGAGCTCCTCTCTTGGCAGGGTTTCACTTATGACATCCCCATTCACTCGCTTCACGGTGTCCGTGCACGGAAGCGCAGCTGTTGCTGCCATTGTCTGCTGCGCCTTTGCAAGGACAGCCCGAAAGAGTCTGGGTGAACAGAGTGGACGTGCAGCATCGTGGATGGAAACGAATTCAGCGGAAGTCGCCTCCTCGAGTGCACTGCGGACAGTATCCTGCCGTCTGTGCCCCCCCTCGCACAGCAGGAGGTGTTCAATTCCCTCATCCCGTGCCAATCGCTCTATGTCTTCCCAGCGTTCCTTCTGTGCAGCGATACAGACAACATCAAAAGTCTCTGCTCGAGCGACTGCCTGCAGCGTCCAGGCAAGAACGGGCCGTCCATCCACATCCTGCCAGAGCTTGTCAAACCCCATCCGCTGCGAAGACCCGGCTGCTGGAAGGATGAGGAGCCGCTCCAGTGTCATTCCCCTTTCGCATGGATCTCGTGTCCATGCGGCAAATCGTCATTCCCATCTGGCAGCTGGGCAAAGATCATTCGGCCTGATGGAGTCTGGAGAAGGTTTGTCACCATGACATCAATCTCCTCACCGATGTGCTTTTTGCCGCTTTCCACAACCACCATCGTTCCATCCTCAAGGTATCCGATACCCTGATTGTGCTCACGTCCCTCCTTGACAATGCTCACATGCATGAGCTCTCCAACACTTGAGACGGGCTTGAGGGCATTCACGAGCTCATTGAGGTTGAGCACTCGAATATCCTCGACTGTGGCAAGGCGGTTGAGATTGTAGTCGTTGGTCATGAGTGCTGCACTTCGGATGCGGGCGAGCTTGATGAGGCGTGCATCGACATCCTCATTCATGTTGGGAAACTCTGTTTCCAGGACAATGCATGGGGGAGACGGCGCCTTCCGAAGCGCTTCAGCAACATTGAGGCCACGACGTCCGCGGGCACGCCGCATCGGATCGGAGGCATCCGCAATGCGCTGGAGCTCCTCGAGCACAAAGCTTGGAATCACGAGCGTTCCCTGAAGGAAGCCTGTTGCTGCGACATCGCTGATTCTGCTGTCAATGAGCACTGAGGTGTCAATAAGGATTTCCTGCGCCTGGGAGGCGCTTCCATCGCCAGCAGGTGTGACAATGTCCATGGACAGTTTGCGGGTACTCCTGTCTCCAAACAGATGGACAACCTCGCGGTACCGCTTGCGGGAGGTCGTGACTCCGAGATACATGAGCCCACCGCCAAACAGGAGCCCGATGAACACTCCCAGATGAAAGGGAATGACGGAGAATGCTGCAACGGACAAGGCTGTGATTGCAAGACCCACCACAAGCGAAATGGTGACTGCGATGACTTCAGGAATTGGTGCATTGCTCAGGAAGTCATCAAGCCACAGGTACGGCTCTATCGTGATGTACGGTGCTGCAAGAGCAACTGCTGCACCACTGCCGATGGCAAGCGCAATAAGGAGAATCTGGATCTCAAACTGGGGATCCGTCTTGACATCAACGGAGTTCGCGAGCACCCACCCGCTGTAGAGCACACCAAGCACCACGCCAAGACATCCCCCAACTAGCTGGACAATGCGGATCACATGGGTGGGCGCTTTCCGTTTCATACTGTGATTGAACCACACGCGCTTCCATGGGACCACAATCTTTTCACAATCTCGACACGCCAGTGCCAACTGGATGACGGAAGTTGCTCTGGATGTGCAATGGGTCTATGCTCGCGGTAGCTGCCCACTGAGGAGTATTCGCCATGGAACTTCCAGATCCCGAACACGATCCCATACCACCCCTGCCCACTGGCAACTGGTTCACTGCAGATCCGTATCTTCCATGGCTCCTTCGCCATCTCCTCGATGATTCCACATGGCCAATTGCTGACCGTGCGCTCACAGAACTCGGAGAGCTAGTACCCGAGTACATCGAGCCCCGCATGGTGGCTGCGGATGCGAACCCGCCAGTGCTCCGCACCCATGATGCCCGTGGGCACCGTACAGATGACATCATCTTCAACTCCGCATATCTCGAGATCGAACAGAAGATCATCGAGTTCGGCACTGTGCGTGCAGCGTACCTTCCGGGGTGGCGGGGACTTGAAGCTCCTGCCCCACGAGTCCTCGTGGCTGCCCTGCAGTACATGTTTCTGGAATCCGACCAGTCCATCATGGGGTGTCCAGTTGGCATGTCCGATGCAATGGCACGCTGCCTCCAGCACAACGACCCTGCACTTGCCAAACGGTTCATTCCACGCCTTGCGGATGATGCTGGCGCATATCTCCGTGGAGCCATGCTGCTCACAGAGCGGTATGGCGGTTCGGATGTGGGCGCGAATGTGGTGGAGGCAGTGCGCGAGTCTGACACGACATGGAGACTCACTGGCGAGAAATGGTTTGCAAGCTGTCCCCACTCGGATCTCTTTCTTGTCACTGCCCGGCCAGTGGGAGCCCCCTCCGGCACAAAAGGGCTTGGACTCTTTCTTGTTCCACGCATGCTCGATGACGGTTCCCGCAATCCCTTCACCATCCGGCGCCTCAAGGACAAGTTTGGTACCCGGGCCATGCCGTCTGGCGAAATCGAGTTTGACAGCACATTCGCATGGCAGGTTGGTGATGTGCAGCGTGGAATGCGTGAAATGCTCGACATGATCAATCTCACCCGCATCTGCATCGCAGTCGTGTGTGCAGGAGCCATGCGCCGCAATGTCTATGAGGCTCTCCACCATGCGAAGCACCGCATTGCCTTTGGTGCGCCTCTCATCGATCAACCGCTCATGGCTGACACCCTCATTGAAATGGTTGTCGATTCCCATGCTGCAACGTGCGCAGCATTCGCTCTTGCCGATGCGCTCGACAGGGCTGATGCCGGAGTTGACCCATATGGTGACATCGTTCGTCTCCTCACACCGCTCTACAAGACGTACAGCACTGAACGTGCACGGATCACAGCAGCAGAGGGCATGGAAGTGCGCGGAGGAAATGGAGTCATCAATGAATGGCCTGAAGCACGCATACTGCGGGACATCTCCGTGCATGCCATCTGGGAGGGTTCAAGCAATGTCATTGCCCTCGATGTTCTCCGTGCACTCCGGCATGGCGCATTTCCGCCGCTGCTCGACTACCTGGAGGACAAGCTTGCTGCATGTCCTGACGATGCACCAGTCAGTCCACTCCGCGATGCACTCCAGCATGAGCTTCATCTGCTCCACGATCGCATCCGGAAGCTTCTCGATGCCAATCCCATGGAGAGCGAACTTGGTGCCAGAAGGCTTGCACGCTCCCTTGCTGTTGTCTCCATTGCTGCGACACTTGCGGAACAGAGTGTCTGGGAGTGGCAGGAGTCGAAGAGTGCACGACTCGCCTGGATTGCAGCACGCTATGCAGCTCGCCTTGTCCACCCGGCTTCCCTCTCTCCGCTGCTGGACGACCCCGGATGGCTCAGCTTCCGCACGGAACTTCTTGCTGGGGGCAGCGTTCCTGGGGAGCTTGCCCACGACCTTGCGAAACGGGTTCAGGATGCGCTCCAAGAGGTAGCGGGGGCACAACGCGCACTGTCATCCCACTGATGATGCTGGCGCCTGGACTGCTGCCTGGAGACTGCTGCCAGAGACTGCGAGGAGAGCATCGATGATGCCCTCGAGAAGGGGAAACTCCCGCATCGGCTGCCCATACTTGCTCGACCCCATGTGCCCATAGCCAGGAACAGTGAGAAGAAGGCCACCAAGTGCTGCTGCAACTGGCCTGGCCTGCACATCGTCACAGCCCCAGGGATCGTTGTCCGCGTTGATGAGAAGCACCTTGCCCAGTCCCGCACGGATCCGCTCCCAGTCGTACGTGGGCTGGATGACAGTTCGGGACACCTCCCTGTCACGGACGGGGATGTAGAATCCCGCTACAAGGACAACGAGTCCAACCGCAGTGGGATGCCGTTCAAGAAAGCTGAGGAGGAGCGGGCAGCCTGACGAGTGCGCGACGACCACACTCGAGGAATCAAGCGAAGGTAGCGTGCCATGAAGGAAGTCGACTGTCTCCTCAACCACCGGATGCTCGGTGTGAGGCAGAAGAGGCCACATCACGTCAAACCCGTGACCTGCAAGATGATCCCTGAGATGCCCGAACCAGAAGTAGTCCACGTCACTTCCCTGAGTGCCATGAAGCAGGACAGCGTGCTGCACGCCTACTCCGCGCCCAGTGTCCTGGCAGGACTTTCGCAGCGGAACCCTCGCATCCTGTGCCGTGCGAGCCGCTCGCGTGCAGCATGCACGGTTCCGTGGAGAGTCTCCGCAAACTCCGCGTCACGACCGCTCTTCCTGAGCACAGCCCTTGGAAGTCGAAGCATGTCGGAAGGGTGCGATCCGGACTTCCTGTCAATGATGACCGCAGTCGGCCCGACAGTGTCGCACATGACAGAGAGAAGTTCATGACCCACAATTGCTGTGAGCACAAGACTGGCAGGCGTTTCCGAGACAGGTCCAACGTAGATCGCCTCCCTGTCATTCCCAAGCCGACCCGCAAGGTCGTCAAGCACGCGGAAGACCTCACCGATCTCTTCGCCTGAAAGTGCCCGCCTGTGCTGCCGGGGGTTCGCCATTACGAACATGCAACCACCTCATTCCACCGATTGCGTCTTCTTGTAGCCCTGTACAGTATCAAGACTACCCCGCTTTTCGGCTCTATGATCGTCGTCTTCGCGATTTCGACGAAATTGCTACATTATCGCTGCCAGCAAGCTGCTGGCGAACCTTCTGCAGCTCATCCCGAATCTCAGCAGCCTTCTCAAACTGGAGATCCTTCGCTGCAGCCTTCATCTCCCGCTCCATGGATTTTGCAACCCGGAGAAGCTCGTCAGGTGGAAGTCCCTGCGCAGCCTCAAGGTCATACGCCTCAGCCTTCACCTCGTCCCGGTGAAGCTCGAGATCGCGAACCGCCTTGCTTATCGACTGCGGTGTGATGCCATGCGCCTCGTTGTAGGCAACCTGGATGGCACGTCTGCGGTCCGTCTCCGCAATGGCACGCTTCATTGCGTCAGAGATGACATCTCCATAGAGGAACACATGCCCCTCCACATTCCGCGCTGCCCTGCCAATAATCTGAATGAGGGAGTTGTATCCGCGGAGATATCCTTCCTTGTCAGCATCGAGAATGGCGATGAAGGCGACTTCCGGAAGATCCAGTCCCTCGCGGAGAAGGTTGATGCCGACAAGAACATCAAACACTCCGGAGCGGAGGTCGTGTAGAATTTCGACCCGCTCGAGCGTGTCAATGTCGCTGTGGAGATACCGTGCCCGAACCCCCATCTCGACCAGATAGTCACAGAGGTCCTCCGCCATCCGCTTCGTCAGTGTCGTGACAAGGGACCGCTCTCCCCGCTCTGCGCACTTCCGCACCTCCGCAAGCACATCATCAATCTGTCCCTTTGTCGGCCGAACCTCAAGGCGGGGATCGATGAGACCAGTGGGACGGATGATCTGCTCCACCACCAGGGATGAGTGCTCAAGCTCAAACGCTCCTGGCGTTGCGCTCGTGTAGATGACCTGGCCCACCTTATCCTCCCACTCCTCGAAGGTGAGGGGCCTGTTGTCGAGTGCTGATGGCAGCCTGAAGCCGAAGTCCACAAGAGATGCCTTCCTTGCCTGGTCACCGCGGTACATGCCATGAAGCTGCGGAATGGCGACATGGCTCTCGTCGACGAATATGAGCGCATCATCAGGCAGGAAGTCGAGGAGACAGTATGGACGTTCTCCCTGCCTGCGACGGGTGAGATGGCGGGAGTAGTTCTCGATTCCTGCACATACACCTGTCTCCCGCATCATCTCAAGGTCGAAAAGCGTCCGCTGCTCGAGCCGCTGTGCCTCCAGCAGCTTTCCCTGTTCCCGGAAGTACTGAAGACGTTCATGAAGCTCCTCCTCGATATCCACGAGCGCTTCCTTCATCTGTTCCTCGGGAGTGATGTAGTGAGATGCGGGAAACACTGTGATGGTGTCCTTCCGGGTGAGAACCTCGCCTGTCACGGGATCAAAGTCCGTGATCCTGTCAACGACATCGCCAAAGAACTCTATCCTTGTGGGAATCTCCTCATACGCGGGGAAGATGTCAAGCACATCGCCCCTGACACGGAACCGCGACCGTGAGAAGTCGATGTCATTCCTGTTGTACTGGAGTTCCGTGAGCTTCCGCACAGCCACATCACGCCGTATGGACTCGCCTACAGTGAATGTCAGGGACCCGCCGAGATAGTACTCTGGGGAGCCTATGCCGTAGATGCAGGACACTGAAGCGACGACTATGACATCACGACGTGTCAGAAGCGAACGTGTCGCGCTGTTGCGAAGACGCTCAATCTCGTCATTCCTGTCAGAGTCCTTCTCAATGTAGGTGTCCGTCCGTGGAATGTAGGCCTCTGGCTGGTAGTAGTCGTAGAACGAGACAAAGTACTCCACAGCATTCTCCGGAAAGAACTCCCGGAACTCCGCCCACAGCTGGGCAGCAAGTGTCTTGTTCGGGGAGAGGATGAGGGCAGGTCGCTGGAGTTCCTCGATGACACGCGCAGTGGTGTAGGTCTTCCCCGATCCAGTCACGCCAAGAAGCACCTGTTCCTTCATGCCGCTTCGCACGCCATCGACAAGAGAGGAAATTGCCTTTGGCTGATCTCCTGTGGGTGTGAATGGCGCATGTACGTGAAACTCTGCCATGTATCCTCCGTTCCGCTTTCCTCTTCAGCTATTCTGCACGAGAATGCAGCGCTTCAATCGCTGTCTTGTAGACTGCGGCTGTGGATAGTGATGCTGACTTCCAGCTGTAGACCCTCTGTGCCCACTCCCTCTGTGCCTGGGATGCTGAGGAAAGGTTGTCCTCTGAAGAGAGCAGTTCCCTGCAGGCTCGGAGGAGTGCTTCCCGGTCTCCTGCTGGAACGAGTGCGCATCCTGACGGCGCAAGATCCCGCACCCCGTCGACATCGTATGCGACAAGGCATGCACCGTGGACCATGCCCTCCACTCCCACAAGACCAAGTCCCTCGTATGCGGATGGCATGAGCACAATTGCAGCGGCGTCATACAGTGCTGCGAGTTCCTCGTCCGGCAGGAATCCGCAGTACGTGAGAGCATCGCTTGCCAGTGCACGGTGTGCGACTGCGTCGCGCAGCGCACCCCGCCCCACAATGACTCCCTTCGCGCCAAACTCCCTGGCTGCCTGCTCCATGACATCCATGGCATCAGTCACTCCCTTCTCGTGCTCAAGGCGGCCAACAAAGAGGATTGTCCTGTCAGTGAACCGGTAGCGGGAACTTCTTCCCTCTTCTGGTGGCTGGGGGACTCCAGGTGGTATGACTGTGATCCTGTTCCGGGGTATGCCAAGGCCCTCGACTGCTGCAGCAGTGGTGTGGGAGATGGCCATGACCATGTGCGCCCTGCTGTACGCGCGGCGCTCAAGTGGAACAAGGAGTCGCTTCACGGATCCCCGGCCATGCGCCTGCCGATACGTGTGCGTTGCTGAATAGACCACTGGTGTGCCACCATCCTTCGGCTCCCAGTAGAGAACCCCACCTGGTCCGCCCATCACATGAATGCAGTCCGGCTCCGTTGCCTCTATGATCTTCCGGTTGTGACGGAGGAACCAGGAGAAGTCGAGCGGTGCTCGGCCACTCCTCCTCGGATAGGAAATGGCATGCATACCATGGCCCGCAATGGTGGTGACCTCCACTCCCAGGTCGGAAAGGGCGCCACGCAGTCCAACAACGAACGACCCCTGCCCTCCAATGGGCGGCTCGTCGTCATACGTGACGAGGGTTACCCGCATCCGTTCCTCCTACTTCTGGCACACGCTGCAGTACGTTGTTCCCCGTCCAGCAACAGTCCTCTTGCGGAGAATTGACTGGCACACAGTGCAGTGCTGTCCACCCCGGCCGTAGACTCGAAGCCGTTCCTGCTGCTTGCCCTTCGCATTCCACACGTCACGGTAATCGTCAATGCTGCTGCCGCGGTTCGCGATCGCCTCGTCAAGCACTTCCAGCATGGCACTCCTCAGCCGTGCACGGTCAGCCTTTCGGAGTGACGACATGGTCCTGGAAGGACGGACACCTGCACGAAAGCTCAGCTCGTCAATGTAGATGTTCCCGAGCCCTGCCACGATGCCCTGGTCGAGAAGGCTCGCCTTCACAGAACGATGCCGGTTCCTGAACAGTGACTCGAACACCTCTGCTGTGAGTTCGGGATCGAGGGCATCAGCCCCAAGCTGTGGAAGTGCCCGGACTGCAACAAGCGAGTCCTGCGATCCGAGAGCCATGCGGCCAAACCGCCGCGCATCGTCAAATGCGAGACGGTCAGCACCAAGATGGATAACAACATGCGTATGCGGTGCGACGGGGGAAGATGGCCGGAGGAGTCGGAGATGTCCTGTCATTCCGAGATGGACCACCATCGTCTCAGCCCCTTCGAACAGAATGAACTTTCCGTGACGGCTGATACCAGTCCATGTCGACCCTTCGAGCGTGCTGGCAAAGGTGCTTGCCGAGGGATGCCGGATGACATCATCGCGAAGCACCTCAACAGCAGTGATCCTTCTGTGACAGCACATCTCCCGCAGCTCACGCACTATGACTTCAACTTCGGGGAGTTCTGGCATCGCTCATCCTCTGGGTACGGGTTGCATGGCACCCCACCGTGTGCCCTGCTTCACCTCGACGAGCAGTGGCACCTCGAGCTCCACCACACCTTCCATGATGCTGTGGACATCCTGCTGCACCTTCTCGAGTTCAGCGGACGGCACCTCGAAAAGGAGCTCATCGTGCACCTGGACGAGCATCCGTTCGTGGGTTCCACGGCTTGGCTGGCTCCTCTCCATCTCGATCATCGCCTTCTTGATGATGTCCGCAGCAGTACCCTGCAGCGGCATGTTCACAGCCATGCGTTCCTGAGCGAGCTTCCGCTGGTGGATTCTCGAGTTGATCTCCGAGAAGTACCGTCTCCGCCCGAAGAGGGTGCTCACCCATCCGTGTCTGTGGGCATGCTCCCGCACGCTTTCAAGGTAGCCCTGCACTGCGGGGAAGCGGGCAAAGTACTGGGCAATGAATGCACGTGCATCCGACTGGCTCATCCGGGTGTCCCGTGCGAGACCGAACTCGGAGAGACCGTAGAGAATGCCGAAGTTCACAACCTTCGCAATGCGCCGCATGTCGGATGTCACAGCATCAGGCTCGACTCCATACACCTCGGCAGCTGTCCTCGTATGGATGTCCTCTCCAGCATGAAATGCCTTCCTGAGATTTGGATCATCGCACATGTGCGCAAGTATCCTGAGCTCAATCTGCGAGTAGTCCGCACTCAGGAGGACTAGCCCGGGAGGAGCCACAAAGGAGGACCGGATCTTCATGCCCCAGTCTGTCCGGGCAGGAATGTTCTGGAGGTTGGGATCTGTCGAAGAGAGCCGTCCAGTGATTGCGCCCAGCTGGTTGAAGGTCGAGTGGACACGGCTCTCCCTGTCACTGAGCAGGGGAAGCGCATCCACATACGTGCTCTTGAGC
Organism: bacterium; assembly: GCA_021803465.1. Lineage (GTDB taxonomy): Bacteria > Chloroflexota > Dormibacteria > Aeolococcales > Aeolococcaceae > JAJZLL01. The sequence goes on along the minus strand of JAJZLL010000048.1, from coordinate 11,146 downwards.
TTGCTGAGGAGACGCCACTCGAGAATCTGCTCAATGATGGGATGGGAACCACGGAGAATCTCAAGCGTATCCGCATCCGTGCTTCTTCCCGTCTTCGTCTTCCGACCGGCTGCAAGGCCCAGCTCGTCAAACAGCACAGTTGCGAGTTGCTGGGTGGAGCCGACATTGAAGCTCTTCCCCGCAAGCTCCTGGATGGATGCCTCGAGGCCAGTGAGCTTGCTGTACATTTCGCTGCTCAGCGTCTTGAGGAGTGGCACATCGAGAAGAATGCCCCGATCTTCCATCTCTCCAAGGATGGGCGCAAGAGGAAGCTCGAGGTTCCGGTACAGCTCCTCCATGTGCTCGTCTGCGAGCCTGTTGCTCACTGCAGCATGGAAAGCGGGGAGATGCCCTGCAAGCGCGAGCTGCGTGGAGCCTGCATCCTCCTCAGGCAGCTCCTCGCCCTTCTCCTCCTCAACCATTCTCATGAGAGATGGCAGTCGGTCCTGGCGGGTTGCAAGATGTCCCTCGAGGACAACATCGTTCCATGCCTCCCAGCTGGAGATCCTCACATTTGCCGCATGTCCAAGGGTTCTTGAGAGGAGCTTGAGATCGTTCGTGATCCCTTCATGCCCGCAGTCGAGAAATGCCTGCACGCACTCGCTTCGGCTTCCACTTCCAAGTGTCCCAAAGTCAAATGAGCAGGAAATTGCCACAGGTGGCTCCGTGATGGCAAGAATCCAGTGCGATCCTGCCACATGATGCGCAATCCTGAGCGCTGTCCTGGACATGCCCCCAAGGGCGCGCAGGAACGCATGGCAGTCATCCGCGTCGGCTGCATCTCCCAGGTCCCTGAGCTCCAGGCTGGCAAACTGCTTCACATCACCACTGTGTTCTTCATGTCCTCCAACCTCAACAGCGTGGGGAGGTGCAATCCCCACATTGGGAAGGCGTGTCACGAGCGAGCGGAAGCCAAACCTCTGGAACACTTCCGCCACCTCCCCAGGTTTCGGATGGTATGCGCTGTCGATATCCCGAAGATGTATGTCCACGTCCCGCCTGATGGTGGCAAGGTCCCTGCTCACAAGCGCGAGATCCCTATGTTCACGCAGAAGGCGTGTTGTCCGGTTGTCCGGCATGACATCGAGGGCACTGAGAATGTCATCGAGATGTCCCCAGGTCATGATGAGTGACGTTGCTGTCTTGGGACCAATTCCAGGCACTCCTGGGATGTTGTCGCTTGAATCCCCTGCGAGCGCCTTGTAGTCAATAACAAACTCCGGACCGAAACCGTACTTCTCAACGACCTCCGTTGGCGAGTAGACAATGATGTCGGAAATGCCCTTCCTCGTACTGAGGACGCGCACCCTTTCATCCACGAGCTGGAGGGAGTCCATGTCGCCCGTGACAATGCCAACCCTCTTCCCTTCCTCCATCGCCTCCCGGCTCAGCGTGCCAATGACATCATCCGCCTCATATCCTGTCATCTCGATGACGGGAATGCCAAATGCTGCAACAAGCTCATGGCACATCGGTGTCTGGGGAATGAAGTCCTCCGGGACCTGGGGCCGGTGTCCCTTGTATGCGGGATACTGTTCCGTGCGGAATGTGGGCCCTTTCGGATCGAAGGCAGCAATGACTGCCTTCGGATGCTGCTGCGCAATGACACTCATGAGCATGGACGCAAATCCATAGACCGCATTTGCGGGAGTGCCGTCAGGAGTGGTCAGGGGAGGCAGGGCGAAGTAGGCGCGAAAGAGCAGCGAGTGCCCGTCAATGAGCAGGAGATCCAACGGTTCATCCATCATCCTATGGTATCGGTTTGCAGGGTTTTCCGAGCTGCCACACCACGCTTGCGCATGCAAACAGATCCTCATTCTGCATCTCGCGTATGATCATAGGTAATGGACAATTTTGTTGAGATGACAGTGGACAGCATCCGTGTGCACATGTCGAGTGGACAGCATGTCGTCATCCTGAAAGAGACTGAGGGACCCCATTTCCTTCCCATCTGGATCGGTGTGAGCGAGGCGAACTCCATCGCACTCAAGATCACTGGCATCACCCCTGAACGCCCCATCACCCACGACCTCATCGTCAACATCCTCGAGACGCTCCATGTGCGGGTCGACAGGATTGTCGTGACCGAACTTTCTGGTGAAGTGTTCTACGCGCAGATTGTCGCTGAGGGGGATGGGAAAACGATCGCCATTGATGCACGCCCATCCGATGCGATTGCCATTGCTGTCCGTGTTGAAGCGAAGATTTTCGTGGCGCAGGCTGTGGTCGACCAGGCAGGCATCATTCCCAGCGACGATGACCAGGATGAGGAGGGCGGTGACGGTGAGGGCTCGGATGAGCGTCTCTCCCAGATCCGGGACTGGATCAACACGCTGGATCTCCCGGACCTCGGAAACGATTCCCCTCCGCACACCCACCCATCATAGGTCAGGGAAGGGCAATTCCGGGGAGTTCCTCGCCGAGTCTCCACACTGCGACTCCAGCCAGGTGGTCCCGCTCTGCAGCAAGCACGCCGGAGGTAACCGTTTCCTGCGTGCTCACTGCTGCTGTCACAGCGTTTCCTGCAGCATCTGTTGCAGAAACGAGCACGGACGGATCAGCAAAATCCTCTCCCACAAATGCGCCAGGCAGTGACAGTGCTTCCGCTTCGCACGCGGGAGCCTGGCAGCTGTGGACTCCTGCACCATCCCATACCCTGCCATAGAGCGGAATGCCAAGCACCACGTGCGACAGCTGCATTCCCGGAAGCATGCCCGAAAGCGTTTCTGCCACCCAGGCACTTCCAGCAACTGGTCCTGGAGCGCCAGGCGAGGTACTTTCGTCGTAGGCCATGATGATGACTGCATCCGCTTCGTGACTGAGAGCAGCATCGTCATATCCCGAATTGGGGCTCCCGGGCGTGCTTACTGGAATGTCCACGCTCACTGTCTTGCCCACACCATGGAGGGAGGCTGCAAGCTGTCCAATGAAGCCCGTGAACGCAGTCCGCAGCGACGAAGGCATGTTCTCGAAGTCAATGTTCACTCCCGCAGCCCCATACTGGAGCACTCGTGCACGTGCCTGCTGGATGAACTGCTCCTCCCGTGCAGCTGACCCAAGCAGCGTGTTGATGCCAGTGGGATCAGTGAACGCGTTCTGGATGACTGGCATGATGTCCATGTGCTGTGCAAGTGCACCACCTGTGTCAGAGGGATTTCCCGCAATCGCTCCGTTGCCTGCAAGGGTGAGTCCCACGGGATCGAGAATGCCAATGGCCTTTCCGTAGTGCTGGAGTGCGGAGAGGGCTCCACTCCCTCCATCACTGAAGGCTGTGAGCATCATGCTGGGGAGGGCCGGAAGTGCTGGATCCCAAGAGAGCCCAGGAAGCGTGGGCCAGGTGCTGAGGGTAAGCACGAGCGCAGCTGCGAGGTGGGCTCCATGCGCAGTGGGAAGACTCGCTGGAATGCGAAGGCTGACTGGGGATGCGTTTGGATGCAGGACAACTTCCGTAGCTGAGCGCCACGTGATGCTCCCTTGGGGAAGATCTTCCCTGAGTGCTGCCTGCACTGGAGCTCCGGAAAAGGAGAGATCGACCGTGTTCCTTCCCTCCGCGTTGCGGAACCATGCAGCAAGACACCTTGTGAGGGAAACAATAGAGATGTGGTAGTGCTCAGTTCCTATACCTGGGAGGTGAACAGTGAGGATGTGTGCGCTGCCGTAGGCGAGCCCATGGGGAGCACGTGCTGCAATGACGTTTCCCTGATACTCCACCTTCAGTGGTAGTGCATCTAGCTGGACTGTGACACCAGAGACAGGTTCAGGATTCGCGTGCAGCGTGAAGTCAATCTGGGGAGGAACATCGGCAACACCATCGGACAGGAGTTCTCCACCCACTTTCATCACAGCGATGCCTGCTGGTGTCTGGAGGGTCGCGCTACCACAGGCGGGAAGCGCGCATGCGGCCATCACCAGGACTGCTGCGGACATGAGGAGACGGGTCATTTCCGCCTGGGACGTGCGAACACCCGTATGCTGTGCGCAGCTGCCACGGCTGTCCCCCGTTGCCCAGGAATGGCGACTGGAACACCATCCTCGCTGCTCGTGTCAAGGACTGCCTCCCACTCGCCTTCCGGTAGTGTCCAGTCCGCATCCTTCGCACCGTTGTTCACCACGATGAACAGTTCGTCAAGCTTTTTCCCGTGATGGTCATGGATCTGCATGCCAAGCGCTCGGCGTGAGACGTCCTTCCAGTCCGCATCCGTGAGCGCTGCACCATCCTCCCGTCTCCATGCCACATCAGCACTTCGCCCGCAGAAGCAGGGATCGCCTGTGAAATGGGTGTGCCTCCGGAGTGCAGGATGTGCAGCACGGAGGGCGAATGCACGCGCAACAAACCTCTCGAGTGCAGGATCTCCCTGTGCCCAGTCAATCCACGAGAGGGGTGAGTCCTGGTTGTACGCATTGTTGTTCCCGAGCTGCGACCTACCCCGTTCATCCCCGGAGAGGAGCATGGGAGTACCCTGTGCCAGCGCGACTGTGGCAAGGAGGTTCCGCTGCTGCCTTCTGCGGAACGCTTCGAGAGCAGCATCAGTGGTCGGACCTTCGACACCGTAGTTTGCAGAACGGTTGTCATCCGCACCATCACGGTTCTGTTCTCCGTTCATCTCATTGTGCTTCCGTTCATACGAAACGAGATCCCGGGCAGTCATGCCGTCATGGCAGGCAATGAAGTTCACGCTCGCCTGAGGACCGCGGTCCCTGAACAGGTCACTTGAACCTGCAAGTCTCGTTGCAAGCTCAGAGACTCCTGGTGCTGCACCCCTCCAGAAGTCCCGGACAGCGTCCCTGAACCGGCCATTCCATTCCATCCACTTTTGGGGAAACCGCCCCTGCCAGTATCCTGCAGGACTCGCATCCCACGGTTCCGCGATGAGGAGCACGTTCGACAGCACTGGATCCGCGTAAATCGCATCAGCGAAGGCATTCCAGCGGGATGGCTCAGCTGGGGAGCTCCTGAAGAGTGCTGGCGCCTCATCGAAACGGAAGCCGTCGACATGCATCTCCTCCACCCAGTACCTGAGACTGTCGAGGACAACCTTGAGTCCCTCGGGAGAAGAGACATTGACAGTGTTTCCACACCCCGTGATGTCCCAGTACTGCTGACCAGTCCTGTGGTAGTACGTTGAGGGAGCGAGCCCTTTCAGGCTGAGCGTGAGGCCATCCGATCCCCCCTCAGCAGTGTGGTTGTAGACAACGTCGAGAATGACCCTGATTCCTGCACCATGAAGGGCATCAACCATCTCCTTGAATTCCCTGACAACCGCCTCTGGCCTGGAACCTGACTGGTACCGTCCTTCTGGCGCGCTCCACACGATGGGATCGTATCCCCAGTAGTTCCGTCTTCCAGCAGCTGTGAGGTAGGGTCTGTCAACGAACATGTGCACAGGGAGGAGCTCCACAGCATTCACGTGCAGTTTTCTGAGATGCGCAATGCTTGCTGGATGGGAAAGGCCCGCATATGTTCCCCGGAGTTCCTCTGGAACAGCAGAATTCGCTCTTGTGAAACCTCGAACGTGCGTCTCATAGATGACCAGCGGCTTGGTGCCCTGTCGGGGAGTGGCGTTCTTCCAGGTGTATCTGCTGTCCGTGACGACAGAAAGTGGCCCCTGATATGTGCCTTTGTCATCGAAGGAGCAGTCAAGCGTCTCGGAGGAATCCCTGCTGGCACTGGGATTCTCCACTGCTGCTGCATAGGGATCGAGAAGAATGGCTCCCGTCTGGCCACCCACGCGAAAGGCGTATCTGGCCCCTGGAGCAAGCCCTCGTACATACTGCCGGTAGACTCCGTCTTCCGTGCGCTTCAGCGCATGGGCCGAGATGACCTTTCGGGAGGCGTCGAACAGCACGACCTCGACAGGCCCCGTCCCTTCCGCATAGACTGCGAACTCGACTCCCCTGCCATCCCAGGCTGCACCTCGTCCACGGCGAGTGGGAATGGGTCCCACTGGATCTGGCCGATCCGGGTGCGACCTGCTCCGGGAGTCCCCAGGCTCCTGCTGGGACTGGCAGCGTGCAATCCGCGGAATCCGCGGCGAAGATATCCCCTCCACAACATGCGTATTGTAGGAAAGCTGCACTTCCTTTGCCTACCCCTCTCCCAGCAGTTCTCTCTGTGAGAGCAGGAGATCCCTGTCCTCCTTCCAGGATGCGTAGTCCGCCTTGCGGGTGACCATGGAAGCATGGTCTGGAGCGAATGCGTCCGCCTGCGCTCCGATGCTCTCGGCCACTGTGCTGACAGCCGGGATGATTCCCTCGCCCACGAGTGCAAGAAGACCAGCTCCACGCACAGTCGTTTCGCGCGCATGCGATCTCCGCACCACAACGCCACTCACTGTCGCCTGGGTGCTGCAGAGGTAGTCGAGGACAGTCATTCCTCCATCCACGCGCAGCTCCTCCAGTCCAGCCGCTCTCTGCAGCCCCATGCGTTCAAGGACATCCTGCGTCCGGTAGACTGCAGCATCCACAACAGCGCGGATGCAGTGTTCCCTCCGTGTGCCCTGCTCAAGACCCATGAATGCTCCGCGAACATCGTCCCTCCAGAAGGGAGATCCCATCCCGCTCAGGGCGGGAATGAAGTGGCATCCATTGGTATTGTCTACGGATGCCACAGCCTGAGCCACCTCCTCATACGACTTGATGAGACCAAGTCCATCCCGGAGCCACTTCAGAGCCGCACCTGTGGTAAAGATGCTTCCCTCCCGTGCATACGTGCGGACACCCCCGATCTGCCATGCGACTGTGGTGAGGAGTCCCTGTTCAGGGGGAATACATTCTGTGCCAATGTTTGCGAGAATGAACGATCCGGTTCCATAGGTGTTCTTTGCCATGCCGGACCGGACGCATCCCTGGCCAAAGAGGGCAGCCTGCTGATCCCCAGCCATGCCAGCAATGGGAATCGCATGACCCCCGAAATGTGCAGGATCCGTCGTTGCACGACGGCCAGCACTGTCCCCCACTTCCGGAAGTGCAGCCATCGGCACGCCAAATAGTGCAGCAAGTTCAGGTGAGTACTCTCCTGCTGTGATGTCGAAGAGGAGCGTTCTGCTTGCGTTCGACGCATCCGTCACGACAGCCCTTCCCCCCGTCAGAGCAGCAATGAGAAATGTGTCGACTGTGCCGAAGACGATATTTCCTGCAGCAGCATGGCTTCGGAGGTTCTCATTGTTCCGCAGCATCCATTCAATCTTCGTTCCCGAGAAGTAGGGATCGAGGAGGAGTCCTGTCCGTTCCCTGATGATTTCCTCCTCACCACGGGCCCGATGTTCCCTGCAGATGTCCGCACTGCGCTTGCACTGCCAAACGATGGCTTGACCTGCTGGAGATCCATCATGCCGGTGGAAAGGAATGACAGTCTCGCGCTGGTTCGTGACACCAATGCAGGCAGGAGCTCTGCCCATATGCTCCACCATCTGGAGCATGAGGCTCCTTGAGACATCAACAATCTCCTTGGGATCCTGCTCCACCCAGCCAGCACGCGGATACCGTATGCCAACTTCCCTGTACAGGGTTGCACGGATCTTGCCATCGGGTGTGACAGCAGCGACTGTTGTTCCTGAAGTCCCCTGATCGATGGCCAGTGCCCATGGTGCTGCGGAAGTCATGGTGCTACTGTAGCGTCCCTGACCTCCCCTGCACAGCTAGGAAGGTCCTTTCAGGGGCCAGCAGTCATTCAAGGCCAATGCCTGGAGACTGACGCGGAACGGGCTTGCGATACTGCATCGCGTTCCTGGAGAACTGCCCTTCCCGTGCTGTCTGTGGCCGGTACGGCTGGCGGGAAGGTACACGTGTACACTCCTTTTCACGTTGAGCGAGCCCGTTGGACAGTTCCACCTTGCTCTGTGCTGCCGGGCCAGGAATTTCCGGCTCAAGATGCTTCACCCTTGTCCGAAGTGGCGGGCTGTCCCGCATGCCCCAAGCGAGCATCCGGAGCAGCCTGGTCCGTCCCTCCACGAAGGATCGGTGGATCTCGACAAGCCGTGGAGCGCATGCAGTCCACACACGGCCCAGAATGGGACGGTGTGCGAGCTGAACGCCAAGCTCCGTGCACCTGACACTGAACGCGCGCTGTTCACGCTCAGCAGCCTCCAGTATGGCCTGCGCAAGCACTTCACGCCTTCCCATCGTCTGGTGGATATGCGCTGCAGCATCGCGGTCTGCCCGCAGCTCCTGATATCTCCCGAGCACGGACTGCGTGCACCGCATGCCGATTCCTCCTGCAAGCACTCCCAGATACAGCGGGCTTGCAGCAACGCCAACTGCAGCATGCACCATGCCTAGAACATTGAACCCCCACTCTCCACCACCAGCCACCCAGACAGGCATCCACATGAGATACCGTCTCCCCGCGTTCACTGCTCCCTTCATGGCACGCACACTGCCAAGAACGATGGGGTCATGGTGGCGCAGCCGCACTGCCTCGCGATACAGAAGGGCATGAAACTGCTGCTGTGGAAGACCAGCGATCTCAACGGGAACGAGAAGCCGCATCCTTCCGGAGAGTGTGCGGATGCTCCGCATTGCACCATGTCCAGGAAGGACATACACGTCGGGTTCCTGCAGTCCAGCTGTGGACCAGACCTTCCGCACCTGATCACGAATATCCCTGATGCGGCTCCCGGGAATCATTGTCCTCCGCATGCCACGCTTCTCCTGATGCATGCGAAGAGCCTGGGATGTGAAGACATATCCAGCTGACCACGCAAGGAATGCGGGAAGCGCGCCAATGAAGCAACCTGCACCCATGAAAAGCAGTCCAGCCACAGCAGCACTGATCTTCAGCATCCGGTAGTGCTGATGGAGCCGTTCCTGCCCACTTTCGGCAGAATCTGGGATAGCACTGCCTGCAGACAGTACTCGTATGCGCTTCATATGCAACGGATCGTACGGGAGTTGGAGGGACATGGGAAACCCAGTGCATGCGCGGGACTGGTACGATCTGAAGGGAAAACTGAGGGAGGGGACCGTCCATGTGGAAGCACCGCAGGGAACTGCGCGAACATCTGTGTGATCCATCGTACTGGCTCGGTTCAGATGCTCCCGAGCGCATTGAAGCTGGAGAAACGGGAGCAGTATTGCAGCAGCTCCTCAAGTGGCAGAAGGTACTTGGAATGCCCGATACTCCACTGCCACAATTCCTTGCGCCAGTGGAACATGCAGCACCATCCGCATCGCCCCAGGACATTGCCACACTGCGGAAACGCGTTGTGGACACGATCACTGTTGTCTCACGCATCCACGGAGTGAATGCGAAGCTCACGATTTCCCGTCACTGGGGCGGCCTCAACAGTGCAGCAATGCAACGTGCACTCGACTTCTGCTCATTTGCTGACCGCTCTGGAAAGGATGCGGGGTGCAGCGTGGTGTACACGGGAGAACATCCCACACGGCTTCTTGGCCCGTACGGGATCAGCGGCTTCCTCAAAATCCGGATCACAGGAAACCAGTTTGCACTCGAAACGCTCATGAAGTCCGTACGGACCGTGTATCCCTCGATTGCTTCGGATCTTGAGCAGCACTGTTCAGCATGGAGGAAGCGCACTCCCCTTCCCGGATACCGGAGCGCTCTCGCCGCTCTTCCAGGAAGCCTCATTCCCGTGGATGGCAGACTGCTTCGCAAGGATCTCATCACGCTGACAGAACAGCTTCAAGAGCTGGAAGAGACTGTTTCTTCCCTCAGGAACGTGAGGAAACGCGCACGCAAAGAAGAACTTCAGAACCCTTCCCACTCCCGGAACGGAGGAGCTCCGCCACTTGGGGTGTAATGCGCAACGGCCAGCTTCACGTCCACACAGTAAGATGGAATGTGGCTCCCTGCCGGGCTGGCGGAATGGTAGACGCGGTGGTCTCAAAAACCACTGGGTGAAAGCCCATCTGAGTTCGAATCTCAGGCCCGGTACCAGGCATGCTGCTCGGCTGATCAGCTGATCCGTTCGAGTGTCACTGTGTCTGACGCTTTCAGACCAAACGCAACGACCCTGTACTCCCGTGAGCCTGCCTGGAAGGTTCCGCCTGCCTCAAGCCATCCAGTACGGTTTGGCGGTGGACCGCTGAGAAAGAGCCGGCATGCAGGGACAGTGCCACGGCCATCGCTGAAATCATGAAGGAGTGTGGCCTGTATGGAAAGGTTCACTCCCTTCTCCACAGGCGTCGTGCCCGTTGGATGCAGATCAAAGACATCCCCAACGGCTATCTCCTCCATACCTGGACCTCCAAGCTCATGTGCCATCCTGACGTTTCTCCCCATAATCAATAAAGTATGCGAGCTTCCGGAGCTGGTCAATTGACATCCAGTCGGAGGTGAACTCGATACCATGTGGATTCGCAAGCTTCACCATCCGGTTGATGGGATCGTAGTCGTACAGCCAGTAGGCATGCCTGCTGTCCTCGCGTGCTATAAGACCAACCTCCTGGGCCATGTTCTGGAGGTGAAGAAGTTCCTTCCTCTGCTCCTTCCGAAGCTCCCTCCGGTACAAGAACGCTTTCACTTTCGAGAGACCTTCCGGAGCTTGAATGGGTGTTGAGGAATCGGGAACATGGATGGAGAGCACTGTGGGAAGATGCTCGGCAAGCTGATGTCTGAAGAAGGCATCCATATCGGAGTTGCTGAACTGGTCTGAAGTGAGCAGTGTCCCCGATCTGTACGGCCGACCCAGGAGTCGGCATATTGCCCAGCCTGGACTTCCACCATGTCCAATGTCCTCATAGCCATCGGGCTGTTCTGCAGCAAGCGCCTTCTCAAAGAGCACAGGCCAGAGGACTTCACTGTCCAGCGATGCATGCGTGCCCATTGTCAATCTGCGGCCCAGTCGAGAAAACCGCACCTGAATCTCGGGAACGCTCGTGTCGATGCGGTGCACGCGTTCAGGCTGGGAGTCTGGCCCCCCGAGCCGCACATCATAGAGGTTCGGTGCAATCTTCGTGATGCGGCTCTCCAGTTCGTGCGGCTCGAATGCAGCTGCCTGTGCAAGCACAGCAATGGCCCAGCAGTCCCCGATATATCCCTGACGCACCTGTCCAGGATGTGGCGGTCCATCGAACGCGACATCACAATCCGGAACCCGATAGCCAAGACATTTCCACGACTTCGCCTCTTTGAGCGGAGTCGCCA
>JAJZLL010000049.1:22616-191129 GCA_021803465.1 bacterium | reverse complement strand
GTGGATGCGGGTAAAGACATCCGCTCCCTGGGGAGTGAGCTCCATGACGGATGCACGTCCATCAGTTGGATCCGGCACCTGCGCAAGGAGACCCCGCTCGACAAGGTGCTGGACATGCCTGCTCGTCGTCGAGATGTCAAGCTCCAGCATCCGTGCAAGATCACTGACACGCGAACTGACACTGCGGTGGAGGGACACGAGCACCATGAACATGGGAAGACTCACCTCGATGCCAGCAAGCTTCTGCACCTGGGTTGTCCAGTGGGAGGTGCCAGTGTGGTGGCGGAGGAGCGCCATGAGCTCGACAATCTCGTCAACAGACTGGTTCGTGTATGCCTCGTGATCCTGAATGCTCGCCATGGGAGACAGTATATCTTAGTTGCTTGCACCATGCAACTTTCTAGCCGCGAATGCAGTGTTTGGTATGCTCAAACGAGATCAGCAGCATCACAGGTGGATCATGCGGAAGAGCATTGTGCAGTGGCTTCTTGCTGGGAGCATCGCTGCGTGCGCCCTCAGCTCCTGCGCCTCTTCTGCTCCAGCAGCAACTGGCAGTGTCTTCAGCTCCATGATCCTCTCGCACGGATCTCCCTCCCTCAAGGTGTCGAACGTATCGCTTTCGCTTTCGACTGCTGCTCACCACTCGGTGTCACTCGCGCAGTTTCCAGTGCAGACACTGGCTGCTGCTGCCATGAACACTACGCCACCACCACCAGTGACCACTGCAGGCGTACCCTCGGGCACATACGTTTCAGCCACAGTCAGCCTCACTGCGAATGGCACAAAACTGCACCACACCTCTCCCATCCTGCTCACGATCAGCTCTGGACTGCCTTCAGAGGTAGTCGTCTTCCTGGTCACGCACCAGGTGAAGGCACAGTTTGTGCCATATGTGGCAACGATTGCTGCTGGCACGCACGCTGTGAACTTTGTCACCCATATCGCTCAGGGTTCCGTGCAGCACATCCCGAGCATTCCGCTTGTGAACCAGTACGGACAAGCCATATCCAGCTCGTTCTTCCAGGGCCACATCACCATCCTTGCCACCTTCCTCACAGACTGCACGGACACCTGCCTTCTCACAGCGTCAGGACTTTGGGATGTCGCAAAGCAGCTTGATGCGATGGGACTCGGCACGAAGGTGCGGATCGTTGAAGTGACAGTGAATCCAGCGGAGGACACTCCACCTGTCCTCCTCAACTACGCGAAGGCCTTTGGCATCCCGTGGACACTCCTCACAGGAAGCACCTCCGCTGTCAACTCGTTCTGGCACACGCTTGGCTACTCGACATCATGCGCTGGTGCGACAGTTCCTGTCCTGGTCTGTCCCGAGCCGTGGGGAGACAGCCAGACGCATATCAACCTCTACTCCCACCAGGTGGAGGCCTACAATCTCTCGCACGGCCTCTACATCGGTGTGGCGGATCCGACCGGCACCATATTCACCACCTACGCGAATCCACCATATGTCAAGGGCGCCATCGAGTCCCAGTTTTACAATGCGCTGTCGAGTGGGGGCAGGCAGATCTACCAGACTGAGCTTGCGAACTCCACCTGGAAGCCATCCGCCATCACGAACGATGTCCTCTCCCTCATGGCGACAGAGAACATCGCCCAGCCACAGTCTGCTGCTGCTCCGCTTGGTGTGCGAAAAGGGGACACTCCCCCCTCCTTCACGCTTTCCACCACGACTGGCAGCACCTACAGTTCGTCGCAGCATGCGCACGTTCCACGTGTCATCAACTTCTTTGCCACCTGGTGCGTGAGCTGCAGGGACGAGCTTCCGCTCCTTGTCTCCACTGTGGGACATGGCGCATTCTCGAAGGACGAGCTCGTCCTCATAGATGAACGGGAGACCTCTTCCACAGTGACAGGCTACCTCCATAGCCTCCACCTGAACGCTTCCGTCCTCCTCGACTCGAATGGCAACGTGTACGGGAAATACGGCTTCGAGGGTCTTCCCGTGTCGCTCTTCATTTCCCGCAGCAATGTCATCGAGGCAATTGTCATTGGGCAGCTCACAAAGCCAACCCTCACAAAGGTGCTCAATGAACTTCATTAGCGCTGTGCGAACCGTGTCACTCACATTCACGGACTGGAGCTGGGAGAACGACATCATGATCCCGCTCTTCGCCATCACGGCAGTCCTTGCTGTGCTGCTTGTCCGGGAGTCGCGGTCCCGTTCCGCACATCCCAGGGATGATGCTCCTCCCATGTGGAGAACTGTCCTCTGGACTGTGCTTGGCGTGCTCTTTCTCTACCTTCCATCGCAGTCACCGCTTGACTATGCAGGTGACCGGTACTCGCTCACCTTCCACATGTTCCAGCACATCTTCTTCTCCGACCTTGCTGCGCCATGCTTCCTCTTCGCACTCCGTGGAAGCGACCTTGCCCGCTCCCTCCGGAGGAGCAGAATCGTCCTGGCACTTGAGACTGCACTCTGCAACAGGTGGTCTGCCATTCTCCTCATGGGTCTCGCCTTCTTCTACTGGCACTTCCCTGGACCCTTCAACCTCGCACTTGAGAATGACGGCATCCACTTTCTCGAGCACACATCCTTCTTCGCTGCTGGAATACTCATGTGGTGGCCCCTTGTCCACCCACTCAACGCAAAGGGTGACATTCCGCTCACAGATGGCCGCATCCTTGGCAACATCGCCTACGTCACACTCACCTGCCTTCCCTTCACGATTCTTGGATTCATCATCACGATGTCCCCACACGTCCTCTACACCTTCTATCTCCATCAGCCCCTCCTGTTTGGCATGTCGCACATCGTGGACCAGCAGGTGGGCGGTGTCGTCATGCTGGGGTTCGCGAACCTTGTGGGGTTTGGCGTTGTGACGTACTACTTCATGCAGATGAGCGCCACTGAGCACGATGCGCCCCAGGAGGCGCTGGAGGACACCACCGCTCCTGCTGCATCATGAGCTGTCCCCTACGGGACTGCCGGTTCCAGAAGGAGGCTGTACTCCTCCTCCTCCTGCATCGTATGGAGGGCAAGTACAGCATGGAGCGCATAGAGGGATCTGCGTATCTCCGCAAGATCCACTGGGTCTGGCGAAGCAGGATCCACAGAAGCGACAAGACGCTCAAGGCGCCGGCTCTGGTGCATGATCTCCCCATGGGTGCGCTGGAAGCTCCAGAGTCCCTCGGGACCTCCGTACAGCTTACCGAGCTCGGGATACAGCTCACGCTCCTCCTCGAACTCATGCGGCAGAATCTTCGTGCGGAGTGTCTCCTCAGTCGACTGCGCCCGAGCAAATGCGGTTTCCGGATCGTCCGTCACGAGCGCGTCCGCACTGTCCCTCATGGCAGCAAGGTATCCCTTGATGGCAACATGCTCTTCTGTGAACCGGGCTGCACGGGCAGCTGTCTCCGGACTCACACGGCGCCTGAGTGTCGGAACGGAGAGAGCTCGAAGCGCATTGAGGATGGCAATGACATCGATGACCTCCTGGGCGACAGCTCCGACAATGGGTGGCAGGTAGCCAAGCGCAGCAGCAACCATTCCAGCAAACGAGAGCCCCATGCCGACAAGCACGCTCTGCTGCGCGATCTGCTGTGACCTCCTGCTGATGACGACAGCCTCGTAGAGCCGCTCAAGCGAGTCGACAAGAAGGACCACATCCGCAGTCTCTGTCGATGCTGTTGTACCCCGTGCTCCCATGGCTATTCCCACATCCGCAAGGGCGAGCGCAGGCGCATCGTTGATGCCATCTCCCACCATCATGGTCCTGTGCTGCTCCTGCTCAACCTGCAGTGCAATCACCTTCTCCTCGGGTGTCCTTTCAGCGAGGACCTCGTCAAGACCAAGCACTGCTCCAATGGTGAGAGCCACCTCCTCCCGGTCTCCAGTCACCATGACAAGCCGATTGATGCCAACATTCCGGAGCAGACGGAGTGTGTGCGCCGAGTCCGGACGGATGCGGTCATCGAGAAGGACTGCTCCCTCCGGCACTCCATCGAGTGCCACATACACGACAAGAGCGCCATCCGCTTCCGCACGCCGCCGTGCTGCCCGCACCCATGGTGCAGTTGACGAGGCATGGGCAAATTCCGCATTCCCCACACGGACACGTTTGCCATCCACAACACCCTCGATGCCTGCACCCTGCTTCTCCACAACCTGAGTGGGAAGGGATAGCGGCAGATGCCGTTCCCTCGCATGCTGCACAAGGCTTGCAGCAAGCACATGCTGGGAAAGCTGGTCAAGCGAGGCAGCGAACTGCATGCACCGGTCAGCCTGCCCTCCAGGAGCGGGAATGATGTCAGAAACAACGGGATGTCCCGAGGTGAGAGTGCCCGTCTTGTCAATGAGAAGCGCAGGACAGGTGGTGAGCGCCTCGAGCACTGCGCCTCCCTTGATGATGATGCCCCGCTGCGCTGCCCGCGAGAGTCCTGAAACGACTGCAATGGGTACTGCCAGGATGAGTGGACATGGTGTCGCAATGACAAGGACTGCGACTGCCCGCTCGAGAAGCCCGCTCATTCCCCATGCGAGTCCAGCAAGCACAAAGGTGATACCGACAAACGCAAGGGCAAACCTGTCCGCAAACCGGACTGCCCGTGCAGGATGGGAATCCGCTTCCTTCACAAGTCTGACGATGCGCGCATACGTGCTTTCCGAAGCACGGGTCAGGGCATGGAGCTCGAAGGGACTCCCTGCATTGACCACTCCGCTCCGTACTGTGTCTCCCTTGAGATGCGAGACGGGAAGCGATTCCCCTGTGAGAGCGGATTCGTCAAGGATAATCTCCTCCGAGAGCACAGCTCCGTCCACAGGAACAACCTCACCACTCCCCACAAGCACAATGTCTCCCACTGCCACCTCGTCAAGCGGAACCGTGCGAATGTCGTTCCCCTGACGGACACGGGCCTCCTGAGGCGTTCTCGACACAAGCGCATTGAGTTCCCGTTCAGCCCGACGGGCTGCATAGGACTCGAGTGACTGGCCACTCGTCAGCATGAGCGTGATGATTGCTCCAGCGAGCGGCTCATTGATGAGAAGTGTCCCGATGAGTGCGAGGAGCGCAATGATGTCAACACCAAGTCGGCGCTGCAGGAGGCTTGTGGCAACGACATATGCGGAGAGCACTGCTCCATACAGTGTCGTGCCCCAGAGTGCCCAGGTGGCAGCCTCATGCGCTCCTGCGAGATACGCGATGCTGCTGACAGCAAGTCCCACAACAGCAAGGGCAAGTGACCGGTACTCCCAGAACATGCGCAAACGATGCACAGTGCCAATCCCTCCATACCACTTCCTGTGGATATATCGTACCATGCAACATGTATTCTTGCGATACACGTTTAGGCGAACACCTGCTATCCCCTTTCGTGGAGGAGATGCTCGTTGTGGATTGCAAGCCGTGGATGGAGCTGGGGAGGAGGAGCGCCAAGCAGATGCTCATAGAAGGCATGCTCCGCATCAAGGGAGTACGCGATCGCATGCTCCTTCCGGAATCCATGCTGCTCATCGTCATAGATGACAGAAGCGACAACCTGGCCTGCAGCGACAAGGGAACGCACCATCGTTTCCGTCTGGGAAACCGGTACGACGGAGTCCCTTCTCCCATGGAAGAAGATGACAGGGACATGGAGGGCATCGAGATGGTGGATCGGGGAACGTTTCTCGTACGTCGCAACATCGGTTCGTGGAGCAATGAGTGTCTCGAGGTAACTGTCCTCGAACTTGTGGAAGTCCTGGAGGAGCAGCGTAAGGTCCGCAACCCCGTAGTAGCAGGCGCCTCCACGGAAGACGCCATCCCGCATGAGTGCAGAGAGGACTGTAAATCCTCCTGCACTTCCTCCAGAGATGAAGACAGGCGCCTGGAGCTCCTGCCCGAACACGTGCGCAGCAGCAACGCAGTCATCGACATCTATCTCGCCCCACTTTCCAAGCAGGGCCCTCCGGTAGGCTGAGCCAAATCCTGTGCTGCCCCGGTAGTTCACCTGGACAACCGTGTATCCACGGCTTGTCCAGTACACCATGCGAAGATCCAGCTCTGGCTCCGCCTGGGAAGTTGGTCCACCATGTGCCCGAATGAGCAC
Source organism: bacterium (assembly GCA_021803465.1). GTDB lineage: Bacteria > Chloroflexota > Dormibacteria > Aeolococcales > Aeolococcaceae > JAJZLL01. The sequence goes on along the minus strand of JAJZLL010000049.1, from coordinate 185,078 downwards.
GCGGGGCGCTGCAGCAGGTTCCTGGGGACGGTACACGACGACATGGACCGCTTCACCAGCAGCAGTGTGAATGACTTCCGTCGTTGCAGCAGGAAGCTCAACATCCCCGGGTAGTGGCAGCTCGAATGACTGTGCAAGGGGAACTGCTGTGCCAGATGGGATTGCAAGACTGTAGATGCCATGGGGAAGGCAGGGACTTCCACCCTCGAGCAGCACAGCCCCGTCATGGACTGCAAGGGAGCGGCCTCCTGTTGTGAGTGGGGAGGAGAGCTCCTGCCATGTCCTCCCATCCAGTCCACAGACAGCAAGGTGCATCGACCCATCCCGTTCATATGCAGTGATGAACGCATTTTCACTGAGCACTGCCGCAGCATGTCCTCCTGCATTCCACTGGGGAAATGCGTGTTCCTCGGGCGCTTGCCGAAGTGCACGGACTCCCTCATGTTCGTTCCATGCATGGAGGTTCCAGTATCCTTCCGTATCCGACGTGAACACAAGTTCACCACTTGGCATCCAGAGATGGGACATCGCAGCATGGCCAGGTTCCCCTGCAATGCGCATTCCCTGTCCTGCAATGTGAAGTCCATCGGAAGCGAGATTCGCGACATGGAGTTCTGCTCCCTCCCATGGCATCTCAGGACTGTTCCATGTGAGATATGAAAGCATGGATCCCATTGGCAAGATGCGCGGATTGAGGTAGAAATCGTTTCCGTGCAGCAGCGGAGTGATGGCTCCTGATGCAAGCTGGATCGCAACAATCCTGTTTGCAACACCCTCACCTCCGTGATCCTCCTGCACGGCATACACGACATTCCGCTTCCCATCCCAGGAAAAATCACCGAACCACGCTTTCCTTCCTCCAGGGACACACAGCACTGGACGCCCCTTTCCCGTGAGCGGGAGAAGCCAGAGGCTGCCATCCCTGATGGAGGAGTACAGCAGCCTGTCACCACAGAGCACATAGGACCCACCACCATACTCGTGGATCCTGTTGCCAACGGACACTGTCCCAGGAAGCAGGTCTTCGACCTTCCCCTCCCATGTCCTCCTGATGATGGTCTGGCGGCCCTGCTCCCAGGGGCGTGCTGTGCACCAGAAGATTCCGTGAGCATTCGCGCTCACTTCACCAAACGTCGCTCCACTGCGTGCAACGACTGCTGCTGGAAGTGGTGACCTGGAGGAGATGCTGACTACTCCTCATCCAGTGTGCGTGCTGACACGCATGCCCCAAGGAGTGCAGCACCTGCAGCAACGACTGGTCCCACTGTGCGTGCAGAGACGAGATGCTGCTTCGCATGGGCTGCAAGGAGCGCTCCGCTCGCAAGCGTTGTGGTCAGTGCAAGGGACCGTGTGAGATTGCCACTCTTGTCCTTCCTGCACAGCGAGCTTGCGAGAAGTCCTCCCCAGAGTGCCGTGTATGCCATGGTGCCATAGAACCGACCAGGGTTCTTGCGGAGATCCTGATACCGGGTCGCAAGGAACTGTGCTGCATCGATTGTGCCGTAGAGGGCTGCTGCCCGTACAAGTGTTCGTCCCATGATTCCCTCCTTAACGGGTGTTGATCCTGCGGAATGTTTCTGCCTTGTGTCCCTCGCTGAGCCCCATCTCTTCAGCAGTCCTCGCTCCCATGGCAGCAATGCGTGCAAGGAGCGCATCGACATCATCAATCTGGGAGACGTGCTTCTGGAGGGCTGCGCACTTCCTGTCGAACACATCGGTAATGTCGACAACGTGGTTGGGATTGGATGTTCCCGTGAGCCATACCTCTGTGACGACATGGGCCTCATGGCCTTCCTCGAGGAGTTCAGGGTATGCGTACGGGTTCCGTGCATCCGGATACACTGCGCAGAGTGTTGCCTCACCTGCTGCAAGATGGTCAGGATGGCTTGCATAGATCCGTTCCCAGTTCCGCTCCGGGGACTGGCAGACAACTAGATCCGGTCGGACACGACGGATGACACGGGTCACTTCCTTTCTCACTTCGAGAGTTGCGCTGAGTTCTCCATCGGGATATCCGAGAAAGGTGATGTCCGAAACGCCAACGACTGCGCCTGCAGCACGCTGCTCCTGTTCACGAAGTGTTCGCAGTTCCTCCCTGGATCTGCCCGTTGAACGGCCACCAGCTGCTCCATCCGTGATGATGCAGTATGCAACGCTCACACCTCCAGCAGTCCACGCTGCAGTGGTCCCAGCACATCCAAAGTCGACATCGTCAGGATGCGCACCTACCACTAGGACCTTGGAGGGGGAAAATGCATCATCTGTCACCATTCCATGGTATCCCTTCAGCGAAAACTTCCGGTCTCCCCTGATGCAGCACGTGGAATGCTGTCAGTTCCGCATTGCAGGCTTCGCTTTGGTATCGACAGCACCTTCCACTGCAAGAAGCTGCACCTTCACTGCTGGACTGCCAAAGGAAAACCCTCCAAGGGAGCAGTCCTTTCTCACCACCCTGTGGCAGGGAATGACGAGTGGAACGGGGTTTGCTGCCACTGCATTGCCCACTGCCCGTGAAGCGCGTGGACGTCCAACCCGTACTGCAACTTCCTCATAGGACATCACCTCGCCCCTGGGAATGGTACGGAGCACATCGAGCACTTCCCGCTGGAAAGGGGTGCAGTTCTCAAGCACGACTGGCACAGTGAAGGTGAGGGTTGCGCACTCTGCAGAGAAGGTGTCCACATGCGCCTGAAACTCCCTGCTGAGCCGGGCAGTGGAGACAGGTTCATCCGTTTTCGCTATCCGCGTGAGACCCTTGGCAGTTCCTTCGATTCGAACATGACCCCAAGGGGTGTCAGCTACAGCCCATTCCATTGGCGCAGCTGCTGTCTTGGAAGTGGTGCTGTGATGCTGTGGTTGTGCCATGTCGCGTCTCCCGAGCTCCAGATTGCGGTAGTCTTTCCAGTATGCCTGATCACACATCTCCACTCCCACTGCTGCTCTTTGGAGCTCCCCTCACCAATCCGAACATCGTGTATGCGACGAAGTTTCTCGCTCCGGATCCCGTTGTCGCCATCGACTACGGGGACCGTGTTTCCCTCTGGGTGAGTCCCCTTGAGGCACATCGTGCAGAGATCGAGTCCCAGGCTGCAACAGTGCACTCCACAGAGGAAATTGATGTGAGCGCCCTTCTCGGTTCTGCTGGAAGCGAGACGGATCTGTGGCCACTCCTCGTGCATGCTGTTCTCGCTGCTGAGGGCTGTGATGACGTGCGGGTTGACAGCACCTTTCCTCTTGGCATTGCCGACACCCTCCGTGCGAAAGGCATCCAGGTGAAGGTGGACTGGACAGTCTACCTTCGTGAGCGGCGCATCAAGACTCCTGAGGAGATTTCAGCGCTCCGTGACGTCGAGCGCATTGGGCTCGGCGGTCTCGAGGCTGCACTGTCTCTCCTTCGCAAGACCACCATCAAGGATGGACTCCTCCACCATGAAGGAGCACCGCTTTCAGGATCCGACCTCGTGCATGCAGTAGAGTCCTACTATCTCGCCCATGACTGCATCACTGTCGACTCCATCTGCTGTGGCAGTCCTGAGTGCGCTGACCCCCACCGGACAACGAGTCCTGTCATCCGTGCCAACCTCCCCATCGTTCTCGATCTCTATCCCTACCACCGCACCTCACGATACTGGGCAGACCTCACCCGCACAGTCGTTGTCGGTGATCCGCCTGATGCTGTCTGGAAGATGTGGGAAGCTGTCAAACAGGCGCAGCAGGAAGCGCTCGACATGGTCCGTCCCGGCGTGAACGCACGGGACATCCATCGCCACTGCTGCGAAGTCTTCAGGGATCATGGGTATGGTTCCCTCACGCCACCCTTCAACGAGATCTCCTCATCGGCCCGGTTTATCCATGGAACTGGCCATGGTGTCGGTCTAGAGATCCATGAGTTTCCACGGGTCAGTGACCCGGATGTCATTCTCGAGCCAGGGGACGTCATCACGATAGAGCCTGGCCTGTACGATCCGGAGCTCGGTGGAATCCGCATTGAGGACCTTGTCACTGTCACTGAGCATGGCATGGAAAACCTCACACCCTTTCCCAAGGAACTCGTTCTCAAGAAGCAGTAGCTTCGCTACAGTGCTGACCGTGAGTGCAGGGTACAGCACTGCCACGCACTGGTGATATGCGTCGTACAGCTGCAGGGTGCGTGGAATACTTGTCACATGGGGTCATGGTTTCAGCGCACACTCCTGCTTATTGCCTTCCTCGTCTGCTCCTGTGGCACAGCCCATCCACACTCAGCTGCCTCCATATCCCCTGCAGCATCAGCTGCAGCGCTGAGCGTTCCCGGTGTGCCGAGCAGCGCATGGAAGCTGATTGGGGTGCCACTGGTCCCCACCCGGCAGCAGCTGGCTGGTGTCCACATTTCACGGAAAGAGGCCCAGGTCATTGCAGCACCGTATGCCCAAGGGATCACCTCCTGCACAGGATGCCTGCACCTTTTCCTTGCCCAGATGCAGTTATCGAAAATGCCATATGGAATATCTCCACTCGAATGGAACTGTGTCATCTACGATCCCGCAGGATTCCGCCCTCCTGGAGGTATGGCAAACCCGGGCTCCGGCACACCCGCCACCATTCCCAATTCCGAGCATTTCGCGTATTTCACAATAGACCCGAGGACAGGAAAGCTCACTCCATCGACGCTCTGGGGATGAGCAGCACTACTCCCAGCGGAACACGCGGAAGGCAATGACATAGATGACAGCACACCAGAGTGCCATGAGCCCGATATCTGGCAGCAGCGCTGCAGGAGCTGAATTCTGCGTGATGATCCGTCGTGCGCCATCAATCACGGGAGAAAGCGGGAGATACTGGGCGATTGACTGAAGCCACTGGGGCATCAGATAGGTGGGAAAAAATGTCCCGCTCAGGAACATCATGGGAAAGACGATGATGTTCGTCAGTGGTGCAGCTTCCTGCTGTGATCGTGCCCATCCTCCTATCGCCATGCCAAAGCCAAACAGCTCAAACACCCCGAGAATGAGGAATGGCACAAGGAGGAGATAGCTTCCCCGCATGTTGAGGTGAAACACGAGAATGCCAATCGCCATCATTATTCCAAGAGAAATCACGCCAATGAGCATGTAGGATATGGCATTTGACGTGATGAACATTGCTGATGAAAGGGGCGTTGTCCGAAGCCGGCGCAGGATGCCCTGCTTCCTGAGCTCGGGAAATGCGTTCGTTGGACCAAAAATGCCAAGCCCCAGAATGGAAAAACCGAGAAGTCCGGAAAAGATGTAGTCAAATGGAGAGACGACATACCCCTGGATCGATGTTTTCGTGACAACAGTGAATGGTGGGGTATATGGTTTCAGCGTATTGTTGATCTGCCCAAAGATGGACTGAAGAACCGAGGTGAGAACAGGGGTTTCCTGCGTGTTGCTCGCATTCTCATAGACCTCGAGCGTTCCAGTGGGAATGTGCCCGGTTGGTGACAAGGCGCCAAATGAGGGGGGCAGGACAAGTATTGCATCCATCTGTCCCTCGTCAATGAGTGTTGTTCCCTGCTCGATGGTATGCACGGACGACTTGATCTTGAACACCTTGCTTTTCTTGAGCTGCGCCACAAAGTTCGTGGCGAACGGTGTGTTGGCATGGTTGAGGACAGCGACATTGAAGCTCACATTGTTCGACTTTCCAAACAGTCCACCGAATATGAAGAGAAAGATGAGTGGAAATATGATGGTGAAGAACAGTGCAGTCCTGTCGCGGAAGAACCGGCGGAGCGCAACGCGGATGAGTGCAGCGACTGGCGTTATGACAGTGCGCATCACTCGCGAAGCTCCTTTCCAGTGAGCTGGATGAAGACATCATCAAGGCTCGCCTGCTGCACACGGACCTCCTTCGTGAATCCCGTATCGAGAAGGGACTGTATGAGTGTCTGGGGGGGATCAAGCGCAATGATCTTCCCCGTGTCCATGATCGCGACCCGGTCACAGAGAAGCTCGGCCTCATCCATGTAGTGTGTTGTGATGACGACAGTGATGCCCTTCTTCCTGATATCCCTCACAAGATCCCACAGATTACGTCTCGCCTGGGGATCCAGGCCAGTTGTGGGCTCATCGAGAAACAGGATGACGGGATTGTGCACAAGCGCTGCAATGATGCTGAAGCGCTGCTTCTGGCCACCAGAGAGCCTCTCGAAAAAGCTGTTGGCCTTCTCCTCAAGATGCACCTCATGGAGGAGTGCGTCAGCATCCACCTTCTCGCCGTACAGTGCGCCAAACAGGACAAGGAGCTCCCGGAGGGTCACCTTGTCGTAGAAGGCTGCAGCCTGCGGCTGCACCCCAATCTTCCGCTTCACTGCTGCAGGATGCTTCTGGACATCCGTTCCATCCACCAACACCTTTCCGGATGTCATGGGAACGATGGCCTCGATCATTTCGAGCGTTGTCGTCTTTCCAGCACCGTTTGGCCCAAGAATCCCGAAGATTTCTCCCCTGGGAACTTCGAAAGATATTGCGTTCACAACAGGCGTCGCATTGTAGACCTTGGTGAGCTGCTCGACAGAAAGAACGGTATTGGCCATGATTGGTCAATTGTCGCAGAAATGCATGACGACGATACTCTGCCTTGGAGCGGGCGCTACTGAAGTCCCCTGTCACGCTCTGCGAGGGATGTCGCTGCACGAAGAAGGGCTGTGCCCTCCTCATCAAGTGTCTTCCCCAGTGCATTTTTTCCTGTGGCTGGATCCACCTGGTGGACAAAGGTCAGCCGAGCATCCTTGAGTCCAGCCATGAGCCGTGCTGCTACACGCTGGATATCCTTCGAGGACACCTTCTCGTACTGTGCTGCAAGCTCAGATGGCGAGCAGGTCGGCTCCGCATTGCCCCACCGTCTCGCATAGAACCCAGCAAGATCATCCGTGTGTTCCGTGGATCCCAGCAGATCCGCACTCGCAAGTGTCGTGATCCGCTTGAGCTCCTGCCTGGATACTGGAGTGCGGGCAAGCCGGTCCAGCTCCTTCACAATCTCACTGACTGCCTTCTCCGCCTGGGGAAGATCCGCACGCACTCCGAGAATGAACTGGCCAGCATCGGAGTACTGCCTGTTGTAGACGAACATCTCATGGGCAAGCTTTGGATTCTTCCGGTGAAGGACTTCAAGCCGGGCAGAGTTTCCGCCGGAAAGCAGCATTGTCAGGACATGGGCTGCAATGGTATCGGGATCATTGACAGGTATGCCAGGAACGGCAACGAGCGCGTCCACAACAGGGCGCTGCCCTGCTGGTACAGGAAGCGACTTCCCAAGGAACAGCTGCCCCTGGCCCCACTTCGTTGGGGTTCGTGCTCCCCTGTGACCATTGGGATAGCTCTGAAGGAGCTTCTCCGCAGTGTCCTCGTCGAGCACCCGGCTCCCACAGACAATGAGGGCTGTCTGGTGCGGATCATAGAACCGTGCATGATACTCGTTCATCTCTTTGGGTGTCACGGACTTCACATTGTCCTCAAAGCCAATGGCACTCCAGGCCATTGACTGCTTTCCCCCAAAAGCAACCTGCTGGAGGGCATCGAAGCACCAGGTGAACGTGTCCTGCTGACGGTTCCCCAGCTCCTCAAGGACAGCACCACGTTCACGGTCCATGTGCTCCTTGTCATTGAGCGGATTGCTCACCATGTCACAGAGCGTGTCCGCAATCGTTTCCAGGTCCTGCTCGGGTCCAATCGCGAAATACGAGACAAGCTCTTCGCTCGTGAACGCATTGGTGAATCCACCACCTGAGGAGAGCCGGTCGATGATCTCATCGGGATCCGGTGTCTTCTTTGTGCCATTGAAGAGCATATGCTCCTCGAAGTGCGCGAGTCCTGCAGTCGAGGGAACCTCATCGCGTGAGCCAGCGCGCACGACAAGCTGGACTGTGACTGTTGTCGTGTCAGGTGTATACACATTGATGAGCGTGATGCCATTCGAGAGCGTGATGACCTGTGGTGCGTAGGGAGCTGGTGTTGGTGTGCTCATGCGACTCCCCGATCCTCGTGCTGGTGTGGTGCAGCCTTCTGCACTGCTGCTGCAAGGTCCTTCCCGACATCATGTGTTGCTGAATAGACAAGCCGCGCCTCTGGAAGTCGACTGACAATCCTCTGCGCCATCCGCTGGACATCCTGCTTCGTAATGCCATTGATTGCTGCAAATCGTGCTTCACGGCTCTCGAACGGCTTCCCAGCACCCCAGCGGACTGCGGCTGCAAGCCCCCTCACCCTTGCGGACTCTTCCTGGTACCCCATGGCGAATGCGAACTGCTTTTTCGCATCCGCAAGCTCCTTGTCCTTCGGTCCATTCTCCGCAAGATCCCTAAGCTGCTCAACAGCTGCTGCTATGGCTGGAGGTCCATTCTCCGGAAGTGCTGAAGTGGAGATGACAAATGCACCGCAGTTCTCATACCGCTGCGACTCGGAAGTAATCCCATAGCAGAGTCCAAGCTTGCCCCTGACTACTGCAAAGAGGCGGGCAAGCATTCCCCCGGAGAGGATCTGCTGGAGCACGGAGTCCGCAATCCAGTCTGGATCATCACGCGCAATCCCGGGCACAACGAGCGACACATCAAGCTTTGGCCTGTCACCTGGGACTGGCTGGCGCACATATTTCACTGGTGGACGTGATGCACCCTGCCATGCGGGAGTATTCCGTGGCCTGGCAGCAGACTTTCCTGTCATGAGGGAAGCCGTGCACGCACGGGCTGACTTCTCGTCGAGCTCGGCTCCACCTGTTACAACGAGTGCGCACTGGTCCCCACGGAGCAGCTGCCTCCGGAAGGCAAGGAGGTCCTCGCGCCGGACATGCTCCACGACCTTCCGGTCTGGAAGCTCCGCCTTCGCAAGGGAACTTCCCGGGACGAATGCTGTGGCAAGTACATGATGGTCGACCCATGACTCGGGATCCATCTGCAGGGTATCGATGGCATCAAGGATCTCCTGCCGCGTGCTGTCGACATCCTCAGCTGTTGGAGCTGGATTGTTGAGCATGTCCCCAAGGAGCTCCGCAAGCTTCGGAAGATCCGATGCCCGGCCACTGATCTGGAAGATGGTCGACTCTGGATTGACCTTCACCTTCACTGAGGCGCCAAGCGCATCGATTTCCTCAAGGACAGCCTCACGGTCTGGACGGTGTGTCGTTGCTCCGAAGAAGAGTTCAGCAACAAACTGCGTGAGTCCTGTCTCTGTCCGCTTCTCATCACGGGACCCCTTCCGAACCACCAGGGTGATTGCCCCCATCATTGCTCCGGGAGTGATCAGGTTCACAAGCTCCACGCCATTGGGAAGCGTCGTCACCTGCGGGGCGGAATGTGCGGAATCTGCCATGGTGGGAGTATACCCATTCCCCTGGGCCATGGTCATCACGGCAGAGTGACAAGCCAGCAAACAGCACCTGCCCTAGCAAGCAACCTTGCGACGCCTCTTCCTGCGAAGAAGGACAAGAGTGATTCCAAGCATCCCAAGGAGAACAAGCAGGACAGTGATTCCAGTTGTTGCCAGACCCTTCTGTGACTTTCCGTGTCCCAGCTTCGTGCGATGCAGCACAGCAACTGCAGCCTCTGCATGGGCAGGTATTAGTCGCACAAGAAACGTGGAGGAAACTCCCTCCTTGATGTACGAGCCTGCTGCAACACAGTGCTGGGCTGCAGCACAGGTCACAGTGCTGAGACTGTCTTCCGTCGTTGGAGACTGGTCTGCCACAATCTCCTGACTCCAGGCAGAGCCGTTCCATGCGAAAACAGAATTCCGTGCATCCTGTGAGGCAGCCGTGTTGCCGACTGCATAGCATGCATCTGCTGCAATGCAGGCAACAGCATGAAGAATCGTGGAGGACCCTGATTGCGTGGGGGAAATGACTGCTGGCTTGAGGGCTCCACCTGTCCAAAATTCTGATATGGGAACTGTAGCTGTGCCCGATGCCATGTTGCCAACCACCATGCAGGTTGGACCTTTTACGCAGGACACTCCATCAAAGCTTCCTCCAGAGGCGGCATCTGTTCCAAGAGGAATGGATTTCGCAGATGACCCGCTCCACTCGATAAGCGCAGGAGCAGCCCCTGAACTCCCTGCAGCAAGGCATGTGGAAGGAAGTACGCAGGATATGGCAGACAGCTCCCGTGTTCCCGGTACTGAATGGACAGTCCAGGATGCTCCATCCCAGATGGCGACAATGCCGGAAGCAGCACTCCCTTCCTCACCCGCAGCCGCACAGAACGCAAGCGTGAGGCAGCTGACAGATGTCAGGGACCCTGTCACTTCCGAAATCCCAGTGGGAATTGGCCGCCACTTCGTCCCGTTCCACTGCTCGGCAAGCATTCCTGTTGTTCCGGACTTCGTGACGCTGCCCACAGCAACACAGTCGTCCGACTCAGTGCAGCTCACTGCAGCGAGTGTCCATGAGGCGGAGCCGGAGAACCCGACACCCGTATGGCTGCTCCAGCCAGCACCATCCGCCTGCCCAGAACCCGAAACGCCATACGAGTCATTGGTCGTTGCCTCAGTATGTCCAGCAGGATCTGTCATGTCGCCAACAAGCATGCAGAATCCATCCGCAGTGCATGAGATGCCATGCGCCACATGCCCCTCATTGGGAGCAGTGTAGGGCGATATCTCCATGACAGCATTCCCTCCAGGAGTCCAGAGCACTGGCTTCGCTCCAATAAAGATCTGGCACACTGCTGACGGACAGGAAAGCGTCCACTGGCTGTAGTACGTGCTAACGGGCACTGATCCTGGATCAGGCTGCGGCTGGGAAACAGACCACTGAGAGCCATTCCAGACAGCACCAAGAAACTGTCCAGTGGGATTGCTTCCCACATCGGGGCTGAGTCCTCCAGCAGCCACGCAGTGGTTCACAGCTGTGCACTCCACTGCTGTGAGCCACATGTCGAAATGGGGATACTCGGATGGAGATGGTGTGAGACGCCACCCTTTCCCATTCCACACTTCAGCGAGAATGCGCTGCGCACCGCCAAGGATGACATCGTAGGTGCCAAGGGCAAGGCAGAACGTGGGTGTCACGCAGGATAGCGTGGTGAGGACATCCCCACTGGTCGTCGTGAGCGGTGTTGTCAGAGGTGATGTTCTCACGACTCCTCCTGGAGTCCAGACATCGAGATCGTTGGACACCCCAGATCTCTGGGAAACATCTTCAACAAGCAGCATGCACCAGGAGATGCCTGCACATGATGCGGTAATAACCCGGGGAGATCCGCCAGATCCCACACTGGCACTCCCCGGAATCTTGAGAATCTGTCCACTGCTCCACGTCGTGCCTGAAAGGGTGCTCCACCAGGTCGCAGAACAGCTTCCATTGCAGCCTTCCGTTTCAACAGATGTGCCAAAGGCAATGCAGCTGGTCCTGCTGCATGAGGCAGCATCAATGGACTCAGAAATGCATGATGGACCAAAGAATGTGGTGCATGACATTCCGGGTGCACAGCCTGGGACTGTGGAACACTGGGCATCAGGGACTGCCACAGAAGGCGGACGCACTTCACTCCACCGTGCGCCATTCCAGAGGTATGACACGCTTCCGTACGCAAGACAGTACGTCGCTGATGCGCAGCTCACACCGCCAAAACTTGGAGTGTCGATACTTGAGCCTTGGAGTGTGAGGGAATTCGACCACGTCAATCCATTCCATCTCAGTAGAACCGCTTCGTTCTCGCCAAAGCCCCCTGCAGCAACACAGAAGGTGGAAGAGGGACAGCTCACATACGGGAATGATGCTGTTGGATACTGGGACCCAGTTGGCCCCCATTGAAAAGCCCACTTCGCAGGAACTGTCGAGCTGGCCCGCACTTGCACGCTGTGAAGCGGAAGCAGAAGACAGAGCACGGCCATCGCTGTGTACAGCAGTCTGCACCTTTCCGACCGGAGGGACAGCACGTTCATGATGTCCGTCTCCTTCTCCAGATCTCCAGGCCTGCTCCAAGAAGCACTGCGCAGATGAGGAGCACAGCAATGGTGTATGCCCAGTTCCACGCTGCTGGGACACTGAAAAACACGAGCCTGTCGTTGCAGCTGCTGCATGAAGCGACAAGGACCGCACATGCCGTTGATGTCGCGCATGGAGCAGATAGTGCATCAACCTGTGGAACATTCTCCAGCAGCGTCACCTTTCCAGATCCTGTATTGAGCTTGAGAACCTCCGCTGGTCGCGGGATGAACGTCTCGCCTGGAATTGTGGCCAAACAGTATGCGGATGAGGGACATGACATATTCGTTGCACCCGACTCCCCGATGCGGACCAATTGCAGATCTGTTGTGTGCCAGCTGGTCCCGGAGAGTGTCGCCATGAACGTAATCTCTTTGTCCTTCACACCGTTCTGAACCGTCGGCGTCGCTGTTCCCGCGACTGCGCAGCTGGAAGAATCAGCACAGGAAATTCCCTGATATTCAATGACATCTCCATGTGGTGGGGGCTGCGGAGACAGCAGTGACCAGCTATTGCCAGTAAGCTGCACGAGCCTTGCACCTTTTGCCCAGTCTGATGCGAGAAAATTCGAGTCGGCAATGAAGGTGCAGTCATCAGCCCCTGCACACGACATGCCGGAAAAGCCATATCCCGAAATGCTTTTGGGAAGGGAAAGCGCATGCCAGCCGCTTCCATTCCACTCAGCAGCTTCAGGAAAAGTCTGGACAGCATCACGAACTCCGCCAGAAGCATTTCCTGCAGCAACACAGAATGAGGTTGATGGACAGCTGAGGGAGTCGATGTATACTCCCAGATTCCCGGCATTAATCTGGATATTCTTCCTTGCCCATGATCTCCCATTCCAGAGCTCGGAAAATGGCGGTACCATTCCGCGACTCCCCCCAAGAGCCATGCACCACGTTGGAGACAGACAGCTGACTGCCGAGAGAGCCCAGGATCCATGAACATTCTCTGCAAGTGGCAGGTCCACAAGGTGCCACTGCGATCCATTCCACTTGGCAGCCACTCCAAAACTGAAGTATGCCCTGTTCGTGTACGTACCCACTGCCATGCAGAATGAACGCGACGTGCAGGAAACTGCACTGTAACGTGTCCCACCGTAGGTAGTGGGTACGGGGAGTGCGCTTCCTGCAGTGTGGGCTGCAGACTGTGCGGAGACGGACTGTACAATGCCAATGGATAGCACGATGGCAACAACAGTCGACAGGATGACACTACTGGGAAGACGTAGGGAACGACGGGTCATGAAGCCATGCTACATCGCGACATTCCGGCAGAATGCGCATGCTGCATGAGCTGTCACATGAAGTGACAATGCATCACAGCTTTCCTACCGTGCGAACGTGTCAACGCCAAGGAGGCCACAGCCGCAGGTGTCTCCTGTCACAGGATCAACGAGGATGAGGCTCCCCATGCCCTTGCATGCTGTGTACGCATCATGCACAACGGGGTCTGCAGTCTCAACCTTCACCACGCCAATGCCATGCTCCTCGATCGAGTCAAACGGAACAATGGATCTTGCCTCAAGATCCACAACGCCAGTCACCTCTGTCACACGGGCTTGCGTCTCCTTTGTGGAGTGACGGAGCACATACCGCTTTCCCGCAAGAAGGGGTGTTGACGAGAACCAGAGCATTGTCACCTCGAGTTCGCGGGATGTGGATGGGAGTGTTCCTGTTGCGAGCGTGTCCCCACGGGAGACATCAATATCCTCTGCGAGGGTGATGCGTGCTGACTCTCCAGGTGCAGCAAGCTCTGCAGGACCGCTGATGGTGGCAATCGCTTCCACTGTTGCACGTATGTTGCGAGGAAGCACCGTCACAGTGTCGCCCCGATGCAGGATGCCACCAAGCACCATTCCCGCGTACTCCCTTCCTCCATTTGTCGAGCGGACTGTCCACTGGACTGGAAATCGGGCTCCTTCAACTGATGAAGCGAGAGAAGTCGCTCCTGGCAGACTGTCCACTGCAGTGAAGACGCTTGGACCGGAGTACCACGGTGCTCGTGGTGAAGAGGAAACGACATTGTCTCCATACAGTGCGGAGATGGGGACGATGATCATGGTCGAAACTCCAAGCTCAGCAGCAAAGTCCTGAAGTTCACCTGCAACGGAGGTAAATGCCTCCTCCTTCCAGTCCACCCTGTCCATCTTGTTCACAGCTGCAACGACAGCAGTGATGCCCATGAGCCTCGCTATCGCAAGGTGGCGCTTCGTCTGCTCCCGCATGCCCTTCTCGACATCCACAACCATGACAGCCGCATCCGCAGTGGATGCTCCTGTTGCCATGTTCCGTGTGTACTCGACATGCCCTGGGCAGTCCGCAATGATGAGCTTCCGTGATGATGTCGCAGCATACCGGTAGGCGACATCGATGGTGATGCCCTGCTCACGCTCCGCCTTCAGTCCATCCGTCACATATGCGAGCTCCACTCCCTCGACACCCCGTCGCGCACTGGCATCTGCAACTGCCTGGATCTGATCACGGAAGAGCTGCTTCGTGTCATGAAGGAACCTGCCAATGAGCGTCGACTTTCCATCATCAACGGATCCAATCGCTGCAAGACGGAGAAGTGGAGCCTCATCCACGTCACTGGCTGCTGGCGTGTGGCCTCCCTGTGGGCGTGAAGGTATTGCCATTCTAGAAGTATCCCTCACGCTTCCGCTCCTCCATGGAATGTTCCGAGAACCGGTCGTCAGCACGGGTTGCACCCCGCTCACTCATATCGGACATCTCCACTTCCCGAAGAATTTCCTGGATGGTCCGGGCAGTGGAGGGCACAGCAGCAGTGCATGTCGCATCGCCCACAGTCCGGAACCGCACTGTGGACCTGGAAGGTATTTCGCCATCCCCAGGCTGCAGGAATTCCGTTACTGCCAGAAGCATGCTGTCACGGAGCACGACATCCCTGTCATGTGCGAAGTAGAGTTCCGGAAGCGAAATCGATTCACGCTCGATGTACTGCCAAATGTCCCGCTCTGTCCAGTCCGATATGGGAAAGACGCGCAGATGCCTGCCCTGGTTCCTGCTCATGTTGAAAAGGTTCCAGAGTTCCGGCCGCTGATGCCGTGGATCCCACTGTCCAAAAGCGTCCCGCACAGACACGATGCGCTCCTTTGCCCGCACCTTGTCCTCATCTCGCCGTGCACCTCCAATGAGCGCATCGAAACGGTACTCGTCGATCGCATCAAGCAGTGTCACGCTCTGCAGCCGGTTCCGCGACACGCCGTCTCCTGGATCCGTCACACGGCCCATGTCAATCGACTGCTGCACGGAGGCAACAATGAGTTCCTCCCCTAGCTCCCTCATCCTCCGATCACGGAAGGCTATCACTTCCGGAAAGTTGTGACCAGTGTCGACATGGAGCACTGGGAAGGGAAAGCGAGCAGGACGGAATGCCTTCTCGGCAAGACGGAGGAGCACTGCGGAATCCTTACCGCCACTGAAAAGGAGGGCTGGCCTCTCACACATTGCAGCAACTTCACGAAGGATATAGACGCTCTGGGACTCAAGCGAATCTAGGTGGGATTGACGAGGCAGCGTATGGGAGTTGGGCATCTGCATTTCTTAAGGCTATCCTCAGATATAAGGACTCCATCTACGTTTATCATGGTGAGCAAGATTGCTCCCTGAGACTCGCCTGAGAACCGGGAATGCACGTACAGGAGACTCACGATGAACCGTCCCGCACCCCTCCATTCCGCAGAAGAGCTCGAAGCCCTCTCCGCATCCTTTGAGGATGCTCGACCAGAAGACATCCTTTCCTGGGCACTGTCAGAGTATGGAAAGGACATCGTCCTTGCCTGCTCGTTCCAGGACTGTGTCCTCATTGAGATGGCAACTACCATTGATCCTTCCATCGAGGTGGTCTTTCTCGATACGGGAGCGCATTTCCCAGAAACCATGGCCTTCGTTGAGACAGTACGCTCCCACTTCAATCTCAATCTCACTGTCACGACACCTCCTGCAGAAGCGGCTGCATGGCAG
Source organism: bacterium (assembly GCA_021803465.1). Classification (GTDB taxonomy): domain Bacteria; phylum Chloroflexota; class Dormibacteria; order Aeolococcales; family Aeolococcaceae; genus JAJZLL01. Next base: position 169,170 of record JAJZLL010000049.1, on the reverse strand, counting down.
TGCGGATCCTCCCGCTGCTGCGAGATCCGGAAAGTGGAGCCACTCCGTTCCGTGCTCTCGCAGAAGTCCGCCTGGATCACTGCTCTCAAGCGCTGTGATGCTCCGACACGAGCCAATGCACCAATCTGCTCCTTTGACAGCCAGTTCGGACTCGTGAAGATCAACCCACTTGCAACCTGGTCTGACGAGAATGTGGAAACCTACCGTCTTTCACACGATCTTCCTGCCCATCCACTCATCGCCATGGGATATCCCTCCATTGGATGTGCTCCAACCACACGGCCAGTTGCTCCTGGGGAGCACCCCCGCTCCGGAAGGTTCACTGGCATGGAGAAAACGGAGTGTGGTCTCCATCTCCCAGCCTCGCCGTCCGCTACTGACGCGTAGCTGCGCTCCCACGCACACGGATCTCCGGTTCGAAACAGCACGACCAGCACTGCGAGGAAGATGCCTTTCAGGTGGCGAAAAACTGCTGCTGGCAATTTTCCCCTGGAGCCGGTACAATGGTTCAAGGAGTCATGTAGGCAGATCGGTTTACGATCTCCTGTCATACTCGCAAGAGAGGGGAGTGGGTGTGATTCGTATTCCATGGCTGCATGGGCATAAGTCACAGTCCGATGCGGACGCATCGTGGTATCAGACGATGGCTGCTGGACATGATGGTCCTGTTGCGCCTGCTGCGCACGGTACCTGGGGTCCTGAGTACTGGCCCCAGGAAGTTCGTGAGAACCTCACGAACTGGCCGCCAACATTCAAGGAACGGCAGGTCATCGATGCTGTCCGCACACCCTGGACTGGCCCAGTTGTTCTTTCCGTGATGGGTCGGAAGCATGGTGTGGGAAAGAGCACAATTGCAAGGCTTCTCCAGCAGATTTATGCCCTCCACCGGAATGACACGGTTGTGGTGGTGCGGCACAGCGCAGTGCAGGAGACAGCAGTGAAGCCTGACCCTGCAGCATATGCACAGGTCGGAAGCACTGCCAAAAGCCCCAATGGTCTTACAGCATATCCTGGTAATGCGTCCAGGCCCCCAGAGGCAGAAGCTGTACAGGTGATGCCTGGAACACGACTCGCGATAGCGGATGCGCCAGCATCGCCATCCCAGATCCGTGAGCTTCTTGCCAGACTCAGGCAGGAGTACTCGCTTGTCATCTGTGACATAGAGGAGGGGACTCCGGATGCTGCCATCTTCGCCTATCTTTCCCAGAGCACGCAGCTCCTCATGGTCGCTACACCAAGCATTGATGGCGTCTATGCAGCCTCCTCAACGCTTTCATGGCTTCGTGAGCAGGGATTCCGCGAGCTCAGTGACAAGGCAATTGTTGGCATCAACCAGATCCGGACAATTCCCTTCAGCACACTCGTTTCCATCACCCGGTATTTCCAGCAGCATCACCGGACTGTGGTACGGATTGTCTGGGACCGGGCTATCGCCCGTGATGTCCATGTGCCGGACCTCGACTCGCTGCTGCCCTCAACAAGGACAGGGCTCTATGAGCTTGCTGCAGCAGTTGCAACTCAAAGTTGTTATTCTCGTGCTTAATCAGGTATTACAGAAGGATAGTTTTTTGTCTCGACAAGGAGGACGGGAACATGTGGGTATTGGGTGATGTGAGCTGGGCGCCAAATCCCAGCGCTTTGCCAGGTTTCGGAACACTGCAGGGAATCACTGATGCAGTGGGTGCATATGCACTACTCGGATGCTTGGTGGCAATTATTGGTGGTGGAGTTGCCTGGGCAGCCGGCTCGAGTTCGGCAAATGCGCAGGTTGCAGCAATGGGCAAGAAGACCGTTGCAGGAGCCATCGTTGGAGCACTCATCATTGGTGCATCCTCGATCCTGATCAACTTCTTCTACCACACGGGCCAGACGCTGCACTAAGCCGTTTTCGCAGTTGCACGGACTCCCGAATCGGGGAGAGACGGGAGTCCGTTCTCGCATCGTTGACCTGCGTTCGAGGGGTGTCGAGCACAGGAGAGAGCAGGGGGAATCAGTGGTGGGATTCGTTCGCTACGTCCATGGGACGTACGTACGCATTGCGTTTGCAATCCTGGCCCTCGCATGCTGCATGCCATTCCTTTCCGGAACGGTCGCAGCAGCGACAGCTGATCACGCCCCGACACCCGTTGTCGCCTCAAGCATCTTCAATACCTGCCAGATACCTGTCATCTCCCAGGCCTGCCAGACTGCCTCGAGCGCCTCGAGCACACTCACAAACCCCGCAAGCTCGCTCGCAAGCTCCATCGCATCGTCCGTCCTGAACTCCATTGACTCCTGGGTTACAAACGCAGCTGTCTGGATCCTCGACAAGATCGTTGCCCTCATCAACTCATCGACAACACCAAACCTCTCAGCACCGTGGTTCATGCAGCACTACGGTGTCATGGTCACGCTTGGCGCACTCGTCATGCTGCCACTGCTTCTTCTCACAGCGCTTCTCGGTGCAATCAAGGGAGATCCATCCCTTCCACTCCGGGCAGCCTTCGTCTATGTGCCTGTTGCATGCATTGGCACCTTCGTCTCGCTCCATGTCGTTGACGCGCTCCTGAAAATCGTGGACTGGATGTGCAATGTCGTTCTCACTGGCATGAACGCGGACTATTCCTCATTTGTCTCCAACATCAGCACTGCGCTCAATGGAGGAAACTCTCCATCGATCGCGACTCCGTTCATAGCGCTCATCTCGAGCTTCCTTATTGTTGTGTTCGGCTTCTTCATCTTCATCGAGCTTCTCGTACGTGAAGCGACCATCTACGCAACAGCCATCTTCATACCGCTCATCCTCACAACGCTCGTCTTTCCGCAGGCATCCCGCATGGCAACCAAGATGTTCGAGACGCTCATCTTCGTCATCATTTCGAAGTTTGTCCTCGTTGTTGTCCTCTCCATCGGCATCGCTGCGCTTGGTGGTGGCGCGACTGGAGGGTTCGCTGCAGTCCTTGCAGGCGTTGTCATCATCATCATGACTGCGTTCACACCGGCTGCAATCCTTGCCCTGGTACCCACCATTGAGGGTTCCATCTCCACCTTTGTCACTGCCCAGTCCATTGGCATTGGTGAAGGACTCGTTGCTGCAACAACTGGCGCAAGCGTGTACAGTGGCATCCGCCGCTTCAACGAGGCCCGGATTGCCTCAAGCACCATGTCCGGCGCCTCCGCAGCTGGTGCTGCCGGTGGTGCAGCTGGAGGAGCTGCAGGCGCAGTGCATCTCATTGGCAGCCGAGCAGCACAGTCAGGACAAAGTTTCCAACAGGGAGCAACCCAGCATCCACCCAACTCGTCTGGTGGAATGGGGAGCTCCCAGACCCAAGGAGGACCGACTGGCTGGCGTGGAGCACCGCAGTCGTCGCCTCAACCCAGAACAACGATCGTTCCCAGTGAAACCCGTGGGGGATCGGGTCCTTCATCGAATGGCCCATCTATTCCGCCCTCGTCGGAAGGAGGTATGAGTGATGTCTGATGATCTTCGGTACAGGTTCGGACCGCTCGAACAGCGCGGATTCCTGTTTGGACTCCGGACTGCCCAGGTGGGCCTTCTCTTCGGTGGCGCCTTTCTTGGAGTCATTGCCATGCATGCGATTTCCGGAAGCGGGGGCATCGTGCTCGCATTTCTCTTCCTCACTGCTGCTGCAGGATCCTGTTTCTGGCACGTCAGTGGCCGCAGTGTTGACCAGTGGGTCCCCGTGGGTATCCGATGGGTTGTCCGCCAGTTCAAGAAGGAGAATGTCCACGTGTCACAGGCACCACTCCGTGGCCACAGCTGGAAGACTCCCCTGATTCCGAAGGATGCACCGCCCAGCCTCAAGACTGTATCCATCCTTGCTGCTCCAGTGGCAGGGGGAGAGCTTGGCATCGTGAAGGATGAGCTTGCTGGCACGTACACAGCTGTGCTCGCAGTACGTGGCCGCTCGTTCGCCCTTCTCGACCAGCAGGACAAGGCCCGTCTCCTTTCCCAGTGGGGCGATGTCCTCACTGGCCTCGCCCGGGAGGGCAGTCCCATCACACGCCTCCAGTGGCTTGAGCGCACGTCTGCTGATGGAGGAGAGACTGTTGCCCAATACCTCCGTGAATCCGTGAAGTCCGACTACACCTCACCCGCAGTGCGGAGCTATCTCCAGCTCATTGAGGAGGCAGGACCTGTCGCACGCCGTCATGAGACATACCTCGCAGTGCAGATTGATGGTCTCCGTGCACGCCGCGCAATCCGGCAGTCCGGTGGTGGAGACACAGGTGCATCTCTTGTACTTGCCCGGGAGATCTACGGTCTGGCCACCCGGCTTCAGTCAGCAGATCTCGATGTGCTCGGCCTTCTGACACCCCAGGTCCTTGCGGAGACCATCCGCACAGCCTATGATCCCGCAGCGAGAAACGCGCTTGCCATGCGGAGTGTGATGTACCCAGATGAGATGGGTGTCGATCCAGCCCACGCCTGGCCAATGAAGACCGTGAGCCACTGGGACCATCTCGCATCCGACAGTGCTGTCCATGCGACGTACTGGTGTGCGGAGTGGCCACGCACGGATGTCGGTCCAGACTTCCTTGCTCCGCTTCTCCTCCAGACTTGGGTGCACCGTACAGTCTCCGTGACAATGGAGCCCGTTTCTCCACTCAAGGCCCAGCGCGAGGTGGAAAGTGCCCGCACTGCGGACATCGCGGATGCGGAGGTGCGGCAGAAGCACGGCTTCATCACCACCATGCGCCGCCAGCGCCAGCACGAGGGTGTGCTGCGGAGGGAGCAGGAGCTTGCTGACGGCCATGCGGACATCCGGTTCAGTGGCTACATCACAGTCACTGCAGCCAACCAGGCAGAACTCGAGGTGGCATGCAGCGAGGTGGAGCAGCAGGCTGGACAATCCCGCATCGTGCTCCGCAGGCTTTCCGGCGAACATGATGTCGCATTCACCTACACCCTTCCCCTTGCAAGGGGACTCCGATGAACCCACGCTCCCACCAGCTTGCGCACCGGGTGACAACTGCGCACTTCCAGGCTGTCTATCCCTTCATTTCCGAAGGAGGACTTGGCGGAAGAGGATGCTACATCGGACAGGATCTCTTTGGAGGAGCGTTCTGCTACGACCCCTGGGAACTGTACGGCAGGCACCTGAGCGGTCCGAACATGCTCGTCATTGGGCAGATCGGCTTTGGCAAATCCTCCTTTGTGAAAAGCTATGTGTACCGGCAACTCATCTTTGGACGTCGTGCAGTCATGCTCGATCCCAAGGGAGAGAATGGCGCACTCTGCGCAGCAGTCGGTGTGGAGCCCCTCAAGCTCCGCCCAGGCGGTGACATCCGTCTCAATCCGCTTGACCCTGAGGTCGGCGATCCCAACAGGCCCATCGAGCAGATCACGCAGGACCAGCTCGGGGTCCTGCTTGCCATCATTGCAGCAGCCCTCAATCGTCCGCTCACCCCGGAGGAGCGTGCAGCGTGCGGAGTCGCGCTCGACAGCGCAAGACAGCGGCATGTGGGACAACCCACCCTTCCACATGTTGTCGAAGCGCTGCTCTTCCCGGACGATGAGGCTGCTTCAAAGCTGGCAACCACGAAGGAGCAGCTGGCAACTGGCTCCCGTGAAGCTTCACTCGAGCTGCAGCGGCTCTGCCAGGGCGACCTCCGTGGCATGTTCGATGGTCCTACATCCGGGAACATCGACCTCACTTCACCACTCGTGTCGTTTGACCTGAGCTCGGTATACCAGTCCGAGGCGCTTGGCATCCTCATGGTATGCGCTGCAGCCTGGCTCCAGCGGGCACTTGCCCGGCAGGAGACGACAAAGCGCATCCTCGTTCTTGACGAGGCATGGGTGTGCCTCAGGAATGTCGCCATTGCACGTTGGCTCCAGGCTTCGTACAAGCTTGCCCGTGCCTACGGTGTGCAGAACGTTGCTGTCGTGCACCGCCTCAGCGACCTCACTGCAGCAGGTGCTGGAGACAGCGAGCAGGTGCAGCTTGCGCGTGGTCTGCTGTCCGACTCGGAAACCCGGGTGATCTACTACCAGGCACCGGGAGATGTCGCTGCATCGAAGGACCTTCTTGGCTTGACGGACAGCGAGGCGGATCTCATCTCGCAGCTCCGTCGGGGCCAGTCACTCTGGAAGGTTGGTACACGGGGATTCCTCGTGCAGCACCGGCTCAGCAAATATGAGCGGAGCATTGTCGATACTGACTACAGGATGGTGGATCTCCCTGGCGTTCCCCAGGGAGGAGGCGTTTCTTCCATGCCGGCGGAGTCCGCCTAGCCCTGCGGAATCATGGCTTCGTTTCAGCAGACGTGTTTTCCTGCTCAGCTGATAGCGTATGGTACTGCGCCACAGTGAAGCTGATGAGAAGGGGAACGACTGTCGCATAGACCACAAGCAGCGCACTCACGAGCACAAGTGGAGAACCGTGGACACTGTTGCGCACAAATGCGTATTCGATCATGCCTGCTGAAATCGCATAGGCAAGCAGACTCCAGCGGAATACCTTCCAGAACAGCTCCCAGGCAAGCTTCCGGGTCATGCGAATGAGCACCATGCTCGCCAGCAGGAGAACAAGACCAGTGGCAAAAAGGATGCCTGGAAGCAGGAGTCCTTCATGTGTCGTGAAGGTGGAGGCCATCCATATGCCACCACTGACAGTCACTATGAGGGCAGAGATGGCAACTGGAGCGACAGGCGGAAAGTGGAGCCGAACGGGGGCTGCGGAGGTGGGGACTGACGTCATATGGTGACCCTCGTCATGATGACTAGCGTGGCAACCTGCATGGCAGCAGTGACTGCAGCTGTGGCAATGAACCTTCGCATGAGGAGGGCAATGATCCTGCCATTCGGATGCGGCTTCCGCAGCTCGAAGAGGACTGCGATGTTCGCAGGCTCGAGTATGCCGAGCGCAATGACTGCCATGACTCCAACCACAATGAACGATGCAACAAGCCATGCGTGGTTTGGAGAGGATGAGGAGAGATTTCCGAGCTCAAGCGCCATCTGGAATCCTGAAGCGAGCGTCATGGTGACGAGTGTAGGCATGATGATCGCCATCTTTGGCATGAAGCGGGCCGCAAACTCCATTCGTGCAGGTATCGAGAGCCTCCCGAGGATGGGACCGATGACCAGGCCAACAAACAGGTCAAGGGCTGTCCAGATGCCTCCCCCAACCACATGGTAGAAGTCGAGTGCCCAGAGCCAGCCACCGGCTATGGCAACGACAAGACCTGCAAGGACGACTGCGACAATGGGCAGTCCCTTCAGTGGAATGATCTCGATGACTTCATGCTGCGAAGGCTGCGTGGCAGCAGGGATCGAGGAGGAAGTGCTTTCCATGATGGGCTTCCTTGTGTGTGAGGGAGCATTGGCATCAGGCCCCCCTGTCTCGATTGGACTTCGACATGGTAGCAGAGCCAGAACCATGGGAGCAAACGTCTGCGATGTACTCCCTCGAGGGTGAAGCAGCATGCTTCCTGTGCAATATCCCAGAAAGGAGCGGATGTCCAGGACTGGGTCATGGTGCAGCCTTGGATGGCATCTTGCTCAGGACACTTCCGATTGCGTGGTTTTCCCCATGAGTTCCCTCGGAAGTGTCAGTGCAGGAATGACTGCTGCAATGCTCAGACCAGCAAGCACCCAGAAAACGATCATGACATCGGTGTCATTCACAAGAAAGCCAATGACGAGCACAAGGAGTGCACCAATGCCGTTTGCCAGTCCAAGCGCTATGCCCGATCCCATTGACCGGTTCTCCGGAAAGATGTCCTGGCCAATGAGAATGGTTGTTGAGGCAGTAAGAAACAGGAGTGGTCCCAGCACTGCTGCAAGCACCCAGATCCATACCCCACCCGCATAGGCTGCTGGCACGACAAGGAGAGCCGTGGCGAGCGTGGACGCAACCAGCACAATCCGTCTCCCCAGCCTGTCAGCGAGATGGCCTCCAAAGAGGTTCCCAACAACACCCACCACAATGAGTGTGGAGATGATCGTGGCTCCACCAACAAGGCTTCCTCCATGGAGATGCCAGAGGATGGGAATGAATGTGACGAGTCCTGAGATCGTGAGTGAACGGATGGAGCGGTAGCCAAGCAGCAGGAGGAGCGGCCTGCTGTGCGCCCTCAGTCGTATTGGCCTTTTGGATCGTGGCTTTGGCGGGAGTGCTGGCGCATACCGGAGGACTGCAGCCACAGTCAGGAGTCCAGGTATCGCGACTATCCACAGGTAGTGGAGCCCAAGATTAGCAGCAACAAGACTTGCAGCTGTTGGCCATACTCCCCTTCCCATCTCTCCACCGACAAGGAAAACGGAAGTGTAGAGGCCATGCCGGCCCTGCAGCATGCTCCGCACTCCGGAAAGCGCCTGGGGATGGAAGAGAGCGCTCCCCAGGCCAATCATGAGGAGGATGACTATGAGAAGTCCGAGGCTGTCCGTCACGCCAAGAAGGGCACCTCCAAGCGAGCTGAAAAGCAGCCCCAGCGCAACAAACCACCGTCCTCCAGTCCCGTCTGCAAGCCAACCTGCAACTGGCTGGAATGCCTGCCCGATAGTAAGCGCTGCCATGAGCACACCTGCCATATGCACATTCCCGTGCACAGCGACAAGCACTGCTGGAAGCACACCTGGAAGGTAGTTCGATGTGCCATCGTTGAGTAGGTGCGCCCAGGTGAGCGTGATGAGCCGTGTCCGTATACGGACAGTTCCTCCAGCTCCATCTCCCACTGCAGCAGCTTCAGACATCGCAATGCCTCAAACCATCCGCTTCAGGATGCACATGCCACTCAGCCATCCTTAGCGACTGCTTCCACATGCTAGCTGTGATCATGAACTACGGGCTTCGTCTGCTCCTCGAACATCCTTGCGCACCCTTCACAGCAGAAGTAGAACGCCTTGCCATCCCGCATCCGCATGGGCGTGGCAGCATCCGGCGTCACTGTCATGCCACAGATGGGGTCTTTCACCTCGGAAGGGAGTTCCCCCCCAGATGCCGGATGGCTGGCATCAAAGGCAGATGCACATCCCTCACAGCAGAAGTAGTATGCCGTTCCCTCAAACTCCCTCATGGGAGTTGTGGGCGTTGGTGTCACAGTCATTGAACATATGGGATCAATGGCGGATGCGGGAAGCGCATTCATGGCAGTCTCCTTGAGGTGGGCTGTTCCCGTTGCATGCTGTGCATCATATGCAGCTGCACAACTGTCACTGCAGAAATAGTATGTCGTGTCTCCGTACACTCGTGCTGCAGGATGCGAGTCAGGATCCACGGACATGCCGCAGATGGGGTCCGTAGCCATCGCAGCAGGGTGCTGGTGGCGTGGCGATTCTCTGTCCATTGTGTGCTCCGAAAGAAACTGCTCCATGCAGCCATCACTGCAGAAGAACCACGCATGTCCCTCCACTGTTGCTGTGGCTGGCGCAAGTGCACGCTCGACCTGCATGCCGCAGACAGGATCCCTCGCGTACTGGCCCTCCGTAGCCCACTCACGCTTCCGGGAGAGCCAGAAAAGCGTTCCGAGCACGAGTATCCCCACGACATTGAGAAGCGCAGTGCCAACACCAGGAGAGGCTATCGAGGCTGCAAGCTCGTGCGAGCCTGGAACGAGATGGAAGGCGGAGAAGATGAGATCCGTCACGAGCCCTGCGATCGACATTGTCACCCACAGGAGGAGGACGATTCTCAGAGCGACCCTCCAGCCGTACATCTTCCGGTAGGCAAGAATGAGGGGGAAGGCAATGAGGTCAGCGAAGATGAAGCTCAGGACTCCGCCAAAGCTGATGCCCCCCACCCAGAGTGCAGCAGCAAGCGGCACATTGCCGACAGAGCAGACGAAGCTCACCACAGCAATGGCAGGACCCACAATGACATTCTCGATGAGCGTCAGCATCCCATGGCCATGGAGGAAGGCTGCATTCCAGGCTTCCTTTGGCACATTGGCCATGATGAGCCCTGCAACAGCAAATCCGATGAGGAGCTCCTTTCTGAGCATCGTGAGATCCGCAATCGTGTAGGTCGCAGCATCCACCCACTTGCGACGGTCATGAAGGGAACTTCCCGCTGCATCCACTGCAGGAAGATCGACATGGATCCGCGCATCCTGCTCACGGAGCCGTACTCTCGTGGAAGCAACAGCCCTGCCCCGGAGGACCACTGTCCCAAGAAGGGCAATGATGGCAATCATGATGGCTCCCCCAACATACTCGCCAAGAAGGAACTGCCATCCCATGAGAATGAGAAGAGCGAGTCCGAGCTCGATGACGAGATTCGTGGAGGCAACCATGAACTCGATCGCTGCGACCATGTCCGCACCACGGGAAATGAGTGCGCGTGTCATGGCTGAAGCTGCATAGGAACACGATGACGAGATCATGCCAAAGAACGATGCCCGAAGAGTCGCGCCTGGTCCATGGTTTCCAAGCATGCGTTCCATCGTGTGACGGCTCACGAAGGACTGGACAATTCCTGAAAGGGCAAACCCGAGAATGAGCACCCACCCTGTTGCCCAGACCATTTCCAGGGCATCAAGGAGACCTCTTCCGATCCCCCCACCGATTCCTTCAATGACTGACCACATACCCTGGAGTCCTCTCAGCTGCATCACGATCCATCGGAACGCAGCAGTTCACGTCTCTCTAGGTATCGTACCCTCCACGGTCGGGAATCATGCGTCAGATCAGGGCGCAGCGCCCCAGATCACCACCCCCCAGTACAGGACGAGCCCCCTCTCGGGGCCGCATCCGTGTTCCGGATACCGTTCAGTATAGCGGGAGAATCCTGCCCATCTCCGGCACGTGAGCCATCTGTTACATGCCCGATTCGCGGTAGGAAAGAAGGCTCGCATGCTCCTTCTCGCTGTCATACACAATGAGATTGCGGAGAGCCACAGTCACTGTGGAGAGGAGCCTGTCCACTGGCAGCACGTCATGTGCGGGCATGGTTTCATCCTCCGCCTCGTCAACAATCACGCAGAGTGCCCCAGCACGGGCTCCACGGATGTGCGCAAGGGGAAACAGGACGCCGCATTCCATTTCCGCAGCAATGACCCCTGACCGCTTCCATGACTCGTACGCCGCCTCCATCTCCTGCGCTATGGGAATGGTCTCTGGCTGTATTTCGCTGTAGAACGAATCCACGGACACTGTTGTCCCAATCCTGTAGTGCGCCCCCGTTTCCCTGCATGCCCTCTCGAGCACTGCTGTGACAGCCGTGTCTGCGACTGCGGGAAACTCAACAGGCACGTACTGCTTCGATGTGCCCTCAGCCCGGACAGCAGCCTGCATGACTATGAGCTCGCCCCTCCGGAGTGTAGGATCCAGTCCACCGCATGTTCCAACCCGGATGAAGGTGTCGGCTCCACAACGGAGAAGCTCCTCCACTGCAATGGCTGTGGATGCGCTTCCAATGCCTGTGGAGCACACGCTCACAGGAACTCCATCAAGTGCTCCCGTGTAGGTCGTGAACTCACGGTTCGAGGCAACATGCCGTGCATCGTCAAAGTGCGCAGCTATGAGTGCACTCCGGGCTGGGTCACCTGGAAGGAGGACGTACTTCCCGACATCACCCTTGGCAAGTTGGATGTGGTATTCCTTCATACAGGCTATTGTCCACATTTTCTCCTGGACAGTGCTGTCATGAAAGGAGCAGGTGACATGCGGACAGTGGAAATTCTTGAAAAGAAGCGTGATGGCGGGGTTCTTGCAGCTGACGAAATCCACTTCCTTGTCGAAGGCTACTGCGAGGGCACAATTCCCGACTACCAGATGGCAGCATTCGCCATGGCAGTTGTCTGGCATGGCATGACGTTTGAGGAGACTCTTGCCCTTACGGAAGCCATGATCGACTCCGGAGACACGATCGACTGCAGGGGACTCGGAAAGAAGTCCATTGACAAGCACTCCACTGGTGGTGTTGGCGACAAGACGACGCTTGTTGTCGCACCGCTTGTCGCATCGCTTGGCTATGCGGTGCCAAAGCTCAGCGGAAGGGGCCTGGGGCACACGGGAGGAACGATTGACAAGCTTGAGTCGATACCAGGCTACAGGACATCCCTCAACCAGGAAACCTTTCTTGGAATCGTCCAGCGCATTGGAGTCGCTGTCGCAAGCCCCACAGAGAACATCGTTCCTGCGGACAAGCTCCTCTATGCGCTCCGCGATGCGACTGCCACAGTGCGCTCGCTTCCCCTCATCGCATCATCCATCATGAGCAAGAAGCTTGCTGTCGCGACCGATGCCATCTCGCTTGACGTGAAGGTGGGAGAGGGAGCATTCTTCCACACAATCGCTGAGGCCAGGGATTTTGCCCACCTTGCCATCCGCATTGGCGACACGATGGGACGGAGGGTACACTGCATGCTCTCCGCCATGGATGCTCCCCTTGGGCATGCGATAGGCAATGCGCTTGAGGTCCAGGAGGCAATTGCCACCCTGCATGGAATGGGTCCCGAAGACTTCGTCGCTGTCTGCGAGTCCGCTGCACTCTCGATGCTCCATGCGCTCGAACCAGGACTCAACGAGGAGGAGGGGATTTCCCGCATCAGGGATGCCATCGCATCCGGACGCGCATGGAGCGTATTCCGGGAGTGGATCGCTGCCCAGGGGGGAGATGTCCGGACACTCGATGATCCCTCCCTTCTTCCCCAGGCATCCCGCACCATTGATGTGGCCGCTCCGCATGATGGAACGATCAGCGCTGTCCATGCCCTCATGCTCGGACACCTCGCAATGACTCTTGGTGCAGGCCGGGAGACCAAGGAAGACTCCATCGATCCGAGTGCAGGCATTGTTCTCCACGTGACTCCAGGAACGGCAGTCAGGGCTGGCGATGTCATGGCAACGCTGTACACCAGCCTGACTGGGGACGAGTCGCAGTGGGTCGAGCAGCTCCGTGCTGCCTGCCCGCTGGAGAAGATGCCCTCCCACGCTGCACCATCGCCAATCCTCGAGATGATCGGTGCGTGAGATCCTGTTAGCGACTCCGTGAGAAGACAAAGGGTATGGGCAGGAGATCGGAGAGTGGATGGATGTGCCACTTTCCCTCCTCAACGAACATCACGGGAGTGTCCTGTCCTGCGAACTCCGCAATGACCTGCCTGCAGGCACCGCACGGTGAAGTCGTGAACGCAGTGCCATACACTGCAATCCGGGCAATCCGCATGGTTGGGCCTTCCGTAGCCACTGCAGCGAATGCTGCTGTGCGCTCGGCGCAGACAGTGAGTCCATAGCTTCCGTTCTCGACATTGCACCCGCCGATGACTGCTCCTTCAGTAGTGAGCAGTGCAGCACCAACAGGAAATGCTGATGCGGGGATGTACGCATGGTCGCTCATTGCGACTGCCCTTGCTCCAAGGTCCCTCCAGACAGGGTCGTCGAGCTCTGTGAGCTGTGCGAGGAGGGTTTCCCTATGCGTCTGTTCCATGCTGGCGTGCTCCGTGTGCTGAGGTGGCTGCGGGTGAGGGAGGTGCAATGCCAAACAGCTCCCACAAAGGCTCAACCACTGCCCTGAGCGGTCTTCCTGTGGACACGTTCGCAGCATGCGCACGTTCAATGCTGTTCGCGATCGCGAGGGAGGCGCCAACAGTATCGAGATCATTCCGGAGATGGTGCAGCACCTCGGATGCGAGGGCTTCCGCTGCTGCATCCTCAATTCGCACATCGCCATCACAGAGCGCATCGAGCCGCGCAAACTCGTCACTGGCTTCCTCACACTTCGCGTCCTCATACTCCCATGAGGTGCGGTAGTGGTACTGCGCAAGGAAATGCCTGACTGCCCGCGCTCCTTTCCGTGACCGAAGATCCCGGGCAAAGATGAGGTTCCCAAGCGACTTGCTCATCTTCTCTCCCTCGTAGCCGACATGGGACACATGCGCCCAGTACCGGACAAATTGAACACCCTTTCGGCATGCCTCCGCCTGGGCAGCCTCGGACTCATGGTGGGGATAGATGAGATCCTCTCCGCCACCGTGGATGTCGACAGGGAGTCCCAGAAGCGTCTCCGCGAGGGTGGAGCACTCGATGTGCCAGCCAGGCCTTCCTCTGCTCCAGGGAGCATCCCAGCTCTTTTCGCCTGGCGCTTCCGGCTGCCAGAGGATGAAGTCGAGGGGATTCCTCTTGTCCGGGTCATCCGGGTTTGCACCACGTTCCCTCGATAGGGCAATCATGGTGGGGATGTCATAATGGGATACCTGCCCGTATGCGGGAAACGCATCAATGGCAAAGTACACGGTTCGGTTGACCACATATGCAGCTCCGCATGCGACAAGCTCGGCAATGCGGGCAATCATGGCATCAATGGCTTCAGAAGCGTACGGCTCATGCGTGACGGGAATCATGTTGAGCGCATGGCAGTCCGTATGGAAAATCTCCATTTCCGATGCCACAAGCTGGTCGACAGGAACATTCCGCTCCCTGCTCACACGGAAGATGTCATCATCCACATCAGTGACATTCCGAACACTCCGCACGGTATGTCCATCGTGCATGAGCAGTCGCGTCAGCACATCAAACGTGTGGTACGTGAAGGCATGTCCAAGATGTGTCGCAGCATATGGGGTGATGCCACACACGTAGAGGGAGACCTCAGGCCCAAGGTCGAGATGTGCCTTCGCTGCGGCTGCCGTGTTGTAGAGTTCCATGTGCAGCTCCATTGTACGTGAGCTCACATGGGATACTAGAACGCGACACGACCAGTCAGATCAAGAAGACATTCAGGAGGCACTGTATGAGACTTGGACTTCAGGTTCCCAACTTCACATGGGAAGGCGGCCATTCCCGCACTTCTGACCATCTCCGTGCCATAGCCCTCCGTGCGGAAGAAGCAGGAATGTCGAGCATCTGGTTCATGGACCACTTCTTCCAGATCTCGATGGTCGGGCCCGCAGAGGAGGACATGCTTGAAGGCTGGACAACTCTGGGATTCGTTGCAGGAATCACTTCCCGGATCAGTCTTGGCACGATGGTGACTGGAGTCACTTACCGCAACCCTGCCCATCTCGCGAAGATTGCGACAACGCTTGACGTGCTGAGCAAGGGACGGGCGTATCTCGGCATTGGAGCTGCCTGGAACGAGGAGGAGCACAGCGGATACGGCTTTACCTTCCCGCCTCTTCGTGAACGGTTTGAGCGTCTTGAGGAGGCACTCCAGATTGTCCACCAGATGTGGAGGGATGACGATGCTCCCTTCCACGGACAGCACTACACGCTGGAACGTCCACTCAACCATCCCCAGCCCCTTCATGCTCCCCATCCTCCCATCCTCATTGGGGGATCTGGTGAGCAGAAGACCCTCCGGCTTGTGGCGAAATATGCTGATGCCTGCAACCTCTTCGGCCGTGCTGGTCCTGAAGTCATTGCCCACAAGCTCTCTGTCCTCAGGGAGCATTGTGAGCGCGAACACAGGAACTACGACGACATCGAAAAGACAGTCCTTCTTCCTGCCAACCTCACACGGGATGGCCATGACGGTTCGACCACGCCCGGGCAGTTCCTTGCGCTTCTCGAACCGCTTGCTGAACTGGGAGTGAGCCATGTCATCACGAGTTTCAGGAACGTGACAAGCGAGGAGCCGTTCAGCCTGGTTCGGGATGACATCATTCCTGCTCTCGGGTAGCGCTCTGCTCCCGCACTGGAAGGGTGTTCCATGCCCCAAAAGGGTGCGACCCATGCTGCGCACATGTTGTACGATAAGCTGGCGCCAACAAGCGTCAACGAGTGGCCCCGTGGTGTAGCCTGGTCAAACACGCCACCCTGTCAAGGTGGAGAACGTCGGTTCAAATCCGATCGGGGTCGCCAGCATCCTCCCAGTGGACGCACTGCTCAGGATGCTTCCCGCTTCTGTGGTATCGATGCATTCACAGTCCGCACTATGACATCCACAAGCCCGTCATAGAAAGCCTGGCGCTCCTCTGCCTCCTGGGCTGGGTCACTCCATTCCGCAACGACACGGTGCCGGATCCACGGAGCCATTCTCCGCACTACGACACCATCATTGACCCGGGCAGTAACGACGGAATCGTGGTGCTCATCGACAGCGATCGCAACGCTCACGACATTCTTGCCATCAGCCCGAAGGGTCCATTTCCGTTCCCACCTTGGAGATCCGGAGACTCCCACTGCACGGCGAATGGCGTACACCTGGATTGTCGCCTGCTCCATTTCACTCCCAAGGGCAAGCAGATACATGCGCACATGGTCATCCACATGGTCTCCCACCCAGACTGCAAGAGCTGGCGCACGAAGGTTGAGCGCTGGACGGTCCGTCTCCTCAACATTCTCATCAAGAGCACGGGCGATTCCCGCATGCCGAACACAGTACATGTGTCCATTCACTTCCAGCCGGTGATCCGCACACCACACGGATGCGCACTGGTTTCCGTTGGCATCAGTGAACTCACACTGGTCAATGACAGGGTTGAGACAGCCGTAACGGAAACATCGCGTACGGGAAAGAGTGGGTGCTGTGTCAGTGCTCATACGGAAGGTCCCAACCTCCTCGGAATCCATCATGTTGCTCTAGTGATGGGACTAGCATACTGGCTCATCTGGTCTCTGCTGCTGCTGTATGAACAGTTGTGACATTCCTGCACGGTCATGCCCTCCTCTGGAGCTCTCCCCCGATGCCAAGATCCCGAAGCAGCTGTTCCACTTCCCCTGGATCAAGAGGTGCCTGGAAGCACTTCTCGAGAACATCCTGGGGAAGGGCCTCCATAACCGCAGTGTCCTCCCGAGCACACTGCGCAAAATCCCGTTCACTGGAGATTGCCAGGAATGCGAGCTCCTGCACCTTGGCATACGCATCCTCCCGTGACCAGCGGGCCTTGTCAATGAGCGCAAAGAGCAGCTGCTGGGAGAATGCTGTGCCATGCCCAAGGGAAAGATTGCGGGCAATGTGCGCAGTGTCAACAGTCATGTTCTCCACGACATCCCGGAGATCCGTCGCCATGAACGTGACAAGTGCGCAGGCATCCGGAAGGATGATCCGCTCAGCGGACGAATGGGAGATGTCCCGCTCGAACCACAGGGGAATATCCTCAAGCGCTGCAGCCGCATGACCCCTCAGCACCCTGGCAAGTCCAGCAATCCGTTCGCTCCTGACAGGATTCCGCTTGTGCGGCATGGCCGAAGAACCCTTCTGGTGCGCGCCAAACGGCTCCATGAGCTCCCCCAGTTCCGGCTGCTGGGATAGACGGATGACAACCGCAATGCGCTCCATCACACTGCCAAGCATTGCGAGGGCGCAGACAAAGGATGCGTACCTGTCCCGCGCAACGACCTGTGTCGCAGAGGATACTTGTGGCAGATCAAGCTGTCTTGCAACGGATTCCTCGACAGTCCTGGGAACAGTCGCATACGTTCCCACTGCACCACGCACCTTCACCACGCACATCTCCCGCTGTGCGCTTTCCACACGTGTGGAGGCATTAAGCAACTCGTCACGAAGTGTTGCGAAGCGGATGCCCACTGTTACCACGTCCGCATGCATGCCATGCGTGCGCCCAATGCACCATGTGAATGCGTGGTCCCTCGCTACTCCTGCAAGCGATTCACCAAGCGTCTCACATGCATGGACAATGCAGGCTGAGGCTCTGCGAATCACGAGCGAAGCTGCTGTGTCGAGCACATCGGACGAGGTGACACCAAGATGCAGAAACCTTCCGTGGTCACCCATCTGCTCCTGAATGTGGGTGACAAATGCTGCGACATCATGGCGCTGCACCCGCTCAAGCTCCGCTATCCTTGCAGGATCTGCCGCAACATGGGATACAGCCTGAAGCGCACCTTCTGGAGCCACTCCCAGTTCCACCCAGCCCTGAAGGATTGCCTGTTCCACTTCGAGCCATGCTGCATACTTTGCCTCCTCGGAAAAGCAGTCACGGATCTCCTTTGTGCTGTACCGCTCGATCATGGTTGCTCCCTCACTTTTCGAACCTGCCCCAAATAGTCTACAGTTCAGACTATGAAGTCACTCGTGGGGGGCGTTCCTGGAGAGCCGCTTGGCTTCCGCATACGTCGCATATTCCTTCGCAGGGTGCATGCGCATACCACTCCTCCACACTGGCTACCCGATGCAACAGACGTGTTCTGCCAGGGCAGGGACACGCAGCCTCCCGTACTGTTCGAGACACCACACTTCTATGCGGTTCCTGACAAGTTTCCCATCACAGCTGGCCACATCCTGCTCATTCCGAAGCACCACCTCCCATGCTGGGCAGCGCTTTCGCCTTCGCTCTATGGCGAGTTCGAGGAAGCCCAGAATGTGCTCAAGGCGTTCCTCCGCGATGCATATGGCAAGGAGCCCATGCTCTGGGAGAACGGTGGCGCCTGGCAGAGCGTGCACCATGCGCATCTCCACTTCATCCCCATGCCTCCCACCGTGCAGAAGCTTCCCCCGCCGTATGTCGCCTCTCCCGCAAGGAGCTGGAGGGATGTGCGGAGGACATTCTTCACAGGCGAGTATTACCAATACGCGGAGTACTTCGGTGACAGGCGCATCTTCCCCCCTGGCAGTCCGGATCTCTTCAGCCTGAGTCTTCTCAAAGTGAAGGTGCTCAACATCTCCATTGCTGCCAATGGGCAGTCGTGGATTCGCACAACATCCCCCACTGACATTGCGGAAGCGGTTGCACGCTGGAAGGCGTGGTCCCACGAGCATGGCCTTCCCAAGGGTTTTGCCCAGGGTGCGCCAAGTCCAGTGTCACGCACTCCAGGAGTGCGCATAACAGAGCCGATGCTCTAGTACTCCAGGCAATCCCAACGCCCACCGATAGCAGGTTGCCAAACAGGCTGGTCCCAGTCGTACCTGCTATATGTGGCCAACATTGCTGGGCACAAGGGAAGGCGCAGCATCCGTGGTCGCACCTGCATGGACAGCAACATTCATTCCCCGACTGCTCCCTTGCGGGCACACGAAGCTCACCTCGTACTCGCCATCCGCAAGAAACAGCATGTGCGTTCCCTCTCCGGGTTGGAATGACTGGAAGGGAGGAGAGAGCCCCTGCGCCTTCTCCTGCTGGACAGTCGCACTGCATCCCTCCTGCTGCACTGCAAGATAGCCATGATGGAAAATGACCGGCACAAGTCGCCCCCCCACATACACCATCGCTGCAATGGCAGCTCCTACAAGGAGCTTCACCCCCAGGCGCAGGATGTTCCGTGCCATGCGCTCCATCTCCCTGATCCGTTCTGATGCCAGCATCCCACGGTTGCGCCAGACACCTCCCCATCACACCAGTTCCGTTACAGCTATCATGCTGCAGCAGCTTCCGCTAGACGGGTGCCGTCTGCTCTCCCACTGGCTCTGCCCTTCGTTCCTCGGTGGGCAGAAGTCTCTTGCCAATGACAGGAAAGACAAGTGCGGAGAGTGTTGCTGTAAGGATCATGGCAGCTCCGTTGCGGGCTGAGAGAATGCCAGCGGACCTGCCAAGCTCCGCTGTCGTGATGAGGAGGGTAAGTGGGGCCATGAGCAGCATGGATCCGGCTGAACTGAGACGGAACGAATGGCCACGCCACATGAGGAAGGGGATGAGCAGGAGTCTTGGCAGGAAGAGCACGACAAGCACCAGTCCGACAAGGGGAAGAAGTCCAAGGATGCTGAGGTGGAGAGGTGTCTGCAGTCCGACCGAGAGAAAGAACAGCGGTATGAAGAAGCTGTTCGCCACACTCGTGAGCCGCTCGACAATGGCCTTCGCGTTTCCCATCACAGTCCGGAAGATGATGCCTGCCATGAGCGCTCCCAGAACATCCGGTATGTGGATGATGGATGTTCCTGCGACGAAGAGGAACAGGAGGGCAAATGTCCCCCGGAGTCCAAGCTCAAGGGGATCGTCCCTGCGGAAAAAACGCTGGAAATGGTGGGGGAATGTGCGTCCTGAGTCTCCGGATGACAACAGCGACAGCAACCGTCAGGAGGACAAGCGCCGCAGTCCTCGCACCGACTGTGAAGGCGACTGTGTGGAGACTGTGTCCGACTGAAGCTGCAACAAAGTTCAACGCAACGATGTAGATGAACTCTGCGACGGATCCGACAAGGAGCACCTCCTTTGCGAATGGGGAACTGAGGATGCCCTGGGAATACAGAACGGGAGCAGTGATGCCAACGGACGTAGCAGCGCCGCACAGCACCCAGAATGGAGAGGCATTGAGCACGCTTCCCAGGAGGAGCTGCGAGGCAGCAAGACTCACTGCAAACAGGAGCACTCCTGCGACAATGGATGTCTTGGATCCCTTCCAGATGGACCGCAGGTCAAGCTCCACTCCAACGAGGAACATGAGAATGATGAACCCAAGCGCTCCAAGAGATGCGATGAACGTCCCGGAGGCATAGGTGGAGGCGGGCAGCACCCAGCCGAGCGCAAGTCCAACGACTAGCTCGAGCACAGCCCCAGGAATGCCGATTCTCTCGGCAAGAAGCGGTGCAGCGAAGGCTGAGACAGCAAGGACTGCAAGGGCAGTACCCACAAGTGGGGTCATGGGGTCCACTCCTCCATTGGGTCCTGTGATCCCGGTCATGGTACGACATCGTGCATGTGGAACGACTGGTCCACAGGGGATCTTTCTCAATCTACCCGTGCCGCCCCAGCGTGAACCCTGCGTTTACCCAACTGTAAGGTGCACGCATCATTGACTCAAGCGTTCCCAATTGGAGGCAGCCTGGATTCAGTATGCTTACGAAAGAATCGGCTCTCCACTTTGGATCTGTGCATGACGACTGCACTCGCTCAACCGCATCCCCAGCTCATTGTTGCCCATCGAGGCGCACGCCAGCGCGCACCGGAAAACACCATGCGCGCATTCGAGGAGGCACGCAGCTGTGGTGCGGACATGATTGAATGCGACCTCCGGATGCTGGGAGACGGCACACTTGTCATCATGCATGACGGATTTGTGGGACGGAAGCTTCTCCGCACGATGTCCTATGACGAGCTCAAGGCGTCTTGCCCTCCTGATGCAGTACCTCCGACACTCGAGGAAGTCCTCAGCTTCTGCACTGCGACAGGCATGCTTCTTGATCTTGAGCTCAAGGAAGGTGGGTATGAACGGGCAGTGCTCGCAATGCTGGACAAGCACCTTCTCCGCTCGCAGGTGCTCATCACGTCCTTCAAGGATGCAGTCCTCGCCACAGTCACGACGCTCGATCCCTCGTGGCACACTGGGCTCCTCCTCGACATGCCACGAACACGGTCTCCGCGCCAGCCATCAAAGTCCCTGCTGGAACGGCGGATTGCATGCGGTGCGGAATATCTTGTCATCCAGCGCTCGCTGTACAGGCTCCGGCCCACCTTCATCAGGCAGCTTGAGGTGGACCATGTCCCATTTCTTGTCTGGACTGTGAACCACAGAAGGAGCCTGTCACGGATGCTCGGGGACCGGAAGGTGCGGGGCATCATCACGGACAGGCCCGATGTGGCACGCATCATCAGGGACCGCCTCGATGCCAGGAAGGCCCCACAGGGAGAGGGACTCGCATGACGCCAGGTCCTTCGCATGCAGCATCGGCATTCCTGCGTAACCACAGGCAGGATCTGGCCGTTTCGCCTACAGAGTAGAGAGAACACCGCTCATGGCTGTATCACGCGACGAAGAAGAGCAGCTTGTTCGCAACGCTCAGCACAATCCAGAAGCTTTTGGGAAGCTCTACGACCGCTACGTTGATCAGATGTACCGATACATTTACAGCCGCGTCCATTCGCATGAAGTCGCTGAGGACATCACCTCCGATGTGTTCTTCAAGGCGCTCCGTGCCATTGGCCGGTACAAGCCAAGTGGCTCGCCCTTCAGTGCCTGGCTGTACCAGATCAGCTCGAATGCCATTACGGACTATTACCGTTCCCACCATGTGATGACCCCCATCGATGATGCCCTCGCGCTCCGGGATCCATCCCGCCCTGTAAGTGACGAGGTCACTGCGCGCGAGGAGGCGCGACGCATCTGGGGCTATATAGACACCCTTCCACCCCAGCAGCGCACTGCCCTCACGCTCAAGCTCGGTGAGGACCTCAAGCTCTCACAGATCGGGGAGATCATGGGAAAGAGCGAGGGCGCTGTGAAACTGCTCATCCACCGTGGCATGACGACTCTCAAGGGCATGCTCCAGGCTGAGCCACATGAGGAGGGTTCCCCATCATGAGCGACATCCGTCGTCTCCCTGACAGGGAGCTCTGGGATGCTCTTCAGGGAGATCCCGAACTTCTCGATACTGCGGAACGTCTCAGGAAGGCCGTCCAGCATGAGTCCCCTGACCCACTGTATGTCACCCGGCTGCGGAAGGACCTCCTGCTTGAGACACGCACTCCCCACATCCCTGCCCACCGCAAAACGCCCCATCTCCCCATCTCACTGCCGTTTGGCATGGTCGCTGCAGCAGTCATTCTCCTTGCCCTCGCTGTCGGCCTCAACATTCCCATTGGACGTCCTGCGCCAGTGGCCACAGTCCTGGCATCGTCGCCTGTCAATGGAACGACAGTCGCTCCTTCGCAGCAGCACATCACAGTCTCGTTCAATGTGCCCATGAACCATTCATCCGTTGTCCAGGGCATCCATGTCGAGCCTGCCATGGCAGTCACAACGGTATGGCAGGGCAACAATCTTGTCATCAAGCCATCCCATCCCCTTGCACCAGACACCCCCTACCTCATCACCATTGCTCCCAAGGCGCTTGTCACGACCACAGGGGCCCATGCGTCTTCTCCTGCCACAATTGCCTTCACAACAGCAGGAACCACTCCGGCTGCACCACTTCCAACTCCGGGAGCTGCGCCACCCCAGCTTGCAGCGGCCAACCTGCTGTCCATCCTGCCTGGAGCGCAGTACACCATAGGAATCAATGACCACGTGCTTGTTG
Source organism: bacterium (assembly GCA_021803465.1). Taxonomy (GTDB): domain Bacteria; phylum Chloroflexota; class Dormibacteria; order Aeolococcales; family Aeolococcaceae; genus JAJZLL01. Next base: position 146,374 of record JAJZLL010000049.1, on the reverse strand, counting down.
CTGGTGCTGCTGGAACACCATCAAGCTCACCTACAGCGCAGCCCACACCCTCCACGTCCGCAAGCACCACAACTGCGCCAGCTGGTGGCTCGACATCTCCCTCGCTTGCTCCTGCTGTAGCCGCTGCACCTTCGCCAGCCACAGGCAGCCTCGTGGATGTCTCCCTCTCAGCCACGTCCTCACGGGCAGTGCTTGCTCCCCAGGCACTCGCTGCAGTGCGCTCGCCTGACGGCACCACGTACGCGGTTCTCGTTCCTGGCTCGGGAGGCACTGCTACGCTCGAACTGCTTCCAGCCTCAGGAGGACAACCAACCTCAACCTCAGTGCAGGCGAACTCCCAGTCTCTTCTTGACTGGACACTTTCAAACGGCATCCTCTACGAGAATGGCAATGAGCTCATGTCGTATGCTCCTGCAACGGGAACAACCACACCTCTCGCACTCCTCCCTGATGGCACATCCGCATTGTGCGCCCCATTCCGCACTCTCTGCGCAGTCATTCCTTCACAGTCCACAGTCCCCCCTGCCACTGGACCAGCCGCACAGTCCAGCATTCCGCACCTCCAGCCTGGTGAGCTGTTCAATGCCCAGGATGGCAGCAGTGTGCTCCAGCTTCCTGCTGGCTCCACACCTGCCTTCAGCGAGGATGGTTCCCACATGATTCTCCTTGTGGGAAACACACTCAGCACTGCACTCACCTCCTCGCCACGTGATCGCACTCCTGTGCCTGGACAGGTCACAGGCACGCTGGATTCGGCTGGAGGCAGCCTCGCCATCTCCAACAGCGGCACCACTGTTGCCTACACCACACAGACCCAGGCTGGCTATGAAACGGTCGTCACAACCACCACCGGCACAGTCATTGGGACCATTCCCGGGGCCATGGAACCCCTCTTCAATGCACTCGGCACCAAGCTTGTTGCCCAGACTTCGAACATTGTCGCCCAGACAGACGAGCTCGTCACTGCAGCTCTTCCCGTAGTTGCAGAAGCCACATGGCCTGTCGATCCAGCTGCCCTCACCCTCATCAACAGCATCATCGCTTCCCAGACAGGACACGGCTCGCCCACTTCGTATCCTGCACTCGCCTCTGTGCAGCAGGATCCCATCATCGTCACAGGCATGATTCTCCAGGCACATGCCGTCTCAGCTTCCGAAATCACTGCAGAGCTCCGCTTCACTGGCCTGCCCTCCTCCTCGTATCCCAATGGAGCCGTGCGCTTCGAGCAAATCACTGTGGTGAAAAGTGGAGGAAGCTGGAGTCTCTCAAAGGCTACAGCGACTGCAGTCACAGGTCTGTCAGCAGGACCCCATGTGCTCACGGAATATCCCATCAATGCGAACTCCCTTGCCCTTATCGTTGATGGCGATCTTGTCCCAGGCTCCGTTCCTTCCGCAGTGTCCCTTCTGGAGGGTGGGGCTGCCCTTCCGGCCATTGTGAGCTATGATGCCTCCGCGCACACGATTCTTGTGACAGCGGAGGCTCCCATTCCTCCCACTGCAACTGTGGTCATAGGAGCATCCCTTCAGGACACGAATGGCGCCCGGGCCGGAGCGCCCATTGCGCTCAGTGTGTCATGACGGGACATTGCCCCCGTCACCCATACTGCCCTCTACGCGCCCTCCCGTAGGGACACTGCACAGGTACGTTCAATTCTCAGCCGCACGGTTCCATCCGGCAGCACCATTCCATCGCATGCCGATGCTAGCTCCGCATTGGAAACCTGGAGCAGTGGCATCCCGCTTGCACGGGGATGGGCATCCTCCATGAGCTGCACGAATTCTGCTGCATGCCTCAGCACTATGGTGTCCCTGAGCGACATTTTCGTGGTGCTTCCTGGAAAGGCCAGCGGGGACATTGGGAGTCCCAGCTCCTCATGAAAAAAGACATCTGCTGGAGCCACATCGTGGGATAGCATGTACATGGTGCTCCACTCGTCAGGAAGTCGGGGTTCTCCCGGCTCATCACCGACAAGAACAGTCCACGCCCTTCCGGAAGGATCCGGATCCGTCTCGCACCGGATGTGACCAGCGTGGGGCTGGCTGGCCCTCGCAGCATTCCAGCGTTCCTGCTCCAGCCGTGTTGCAACATGGACAACAACCTCATCAAGGGAGTCTCCTCCCATCCGTGCAAGTGTCAGTGCTGGAATGATGGAGCCAACATTCGTGATCCAGACAGCCCGTGCACGCTGAAGACCATCAATCGCCTCAATGAGAGGAGCAACACATGCACGGTCGTAGAGGATGCCCATGATGCTGTCCCAGAACAGCTATGCCCGCTGCGCTGCCACAACTGCTGCAATGACTGCTGCTCTCTTCCTCGGATCGTCGACGAGATCCTGCACGTTCCGCGCTGCGTCCCACGCATCCGCAATGGCGATGAGTTCCGGATGCTCCTCGATGAACGCTGTCGTGTATGTTCCCCTGCGGAACTCCTCGTTCTGCATGATTGCTGCATGGTAGGGAATGTTCGTGGTCATGCCCGTGATGACGTATTCATAGAGCGCACGCTGCATCCTGTTGAGCGCCTGTTCCCGTGTGCTTCCCCAGACGATGAGCTTTGCGACCATGGGATCGTAATGGGGAGAGACTGTGCCTGGTCCCGCAAGGGCGCTGTCCACACGCACTCCCGGTCCTTCTGGCGCATGATAGCCGCGGACTGTTCCAGGAGCCGGGAGAAAGCCTTGGGCGTATGCCTCGGCATTCACACGGCATTCAATGGCATGTCCATTGCGGCGGATGTCCTTTTGCGTGAAGGGAAGCTTCTCCCCTGATGCGACACGAAGCTGCGTTTCCACAAGATCAATGCCTGTGACAGCTTCCGTTATGGGATGTTCAACCTGGAGACGGGTATTCATCTCCAGGAAGAAGAACTCCCCCCTGCTGAAGATGAACTCTACTGTGCCCGCATTGACATAGCCCACAGCCGCACCAGCCTTCACTGCAGCTGCACCCATCTGTTCCCTGAGCTCATCAGTGATGACAACTGACGGTGTCTCCTCAACAATCTTCTGGTGCCTCCTCTGGATGGAGCATTCCCGCTCTCCAAGATGGACGACATTGCCATGGGTGTCCGCTATGATCTGGATCTCGATGTGCCGCGGTTCCGCAACATACCTCTCAAGAAAAAGGGCACCATTGCCAAATGCGCGGAGCGCCTGGCTTTGGGCTGTCTCGAACAGTCGTGCGAGCTCCTCTGGCGTTGTTGCGACATGCATCCCAATGCCACCACCACCTGCGCTCGCCTTGAGGAGGATGGGGTAGCCAACATCCCCCGCGACAGCCTGCGCCTCCTCAACAGAGGTGAGAAATCCGCTGCCTGGAACAATGGGGACACCCGCAACACGCATCCGCTCCCGTGCGCTCACCTTGTCCCCCATGGCTTCGACTGCTTCGGGCGTGGGGCCAATGAAGGTGATGCCCGCATCACGGCATGCTGCGGAAAACTTCGCGTTCTCACTGAGAAAGCCGTATCCGGGATGGATGGCTTCGACTCCCGACTTCCTCGCAACATCGAGTATTGCCTCAATGTTGAGATACGACTGCTGAGGCTGTGGCGGACCTATGCAGTACGCCTCGTCCGCAAGTGCGACAAACGGTGCCCGTGCATCGGCCTCGCTGTACACTGCAACGCTCCGGATGCCAAGATCCCTGCAGGCACGGATGACCCTGCAGGCTATCTCGCCCCTGTTGGCTATGAGGACGGATGACAGCATGACCTACTCCACAAGGACGACTGGATCGTCCGGCTTCACAACACTGCCTTCCTTGACGTACACCTCTTTCACGACACCGTCCCTTGTCGCAACGATGTCGTTCTGCATCTTCATGGCTTCAAGGACAGCCACCACGTCGCCCATCTTCACCTTCGCTCCAGGAGTGGCATGCACCTTGAGAATGAGGCCCTGCATGGGGGCCACCACTGTGCCTTCCTTCCTCTTTCCACCAGCTGGCTTCGGAGCTGCGACAGGTGTGCTTCCCTCAACAATGGCTGCGACACCTGACCGCTCGAGAATACGGACGTGGTAGGTCTCGCCATCCACCTCGACAGTCATCTCCTCGAAGGATTCCTCCTCCACAATCTCCTCTACAGGAGCTGCCCCTTCCGCTGCTTCCGCTTCCAGCGTTTCCCCAGCTTGGAGCGCATCCTCCACTACGACTGCATCGTCAGGGAGCCGCTCGGGAAGGAGCTCTCCACGGGCATATGCGAGATACAGCGATGGATACATTGCGTACATGACTGTGGACGCGTCCGTCACTGGCACATCCTCCGCTTCGAGCATCTTTCTTGCATGGGGAATGCCTGGCTCAAGTACGTCTGCTGGCCTGCAGGTAATGGGCTCCTCCATGCCGTTGACTGTCCGCTCCACTGATGGGTTCACTGCTCCTGGAGGATGGCCATAGAGTCCAAGGAAGTAGTCCTTGATCTCCTGGGAGATCTGGACATACCTGTCTCCCTCAACAACGTTGTATGTCGCCTGCATGGCAACGATCTCCCGCAGCGGTGTCACCCAGCTGGGTTCGCCCATGTCCTCGCTTACTGCAGCAGCTTCCCGTGCTATCGCTGCCAGCCTCTCTCCGCTGAGCTCCTCAAGTGACTGGAGATGCTCGAGCACTGCGGGAATGCTGCTTACTGGAAGTGCGCCCTCAAGGGGTGCAGTGTCATGCCTCCAGCGGAATGGATCGAGAACCTCCTCGTACAGACCGAGCATGGACTCGGTTGCCTCCTCCGCCGCATGCCGCGCATCCGCATTGCCTGCAGCGAAAGTGACCTTTGTCTCAAGACCGTGAATGACAGCTTCCACTGCTGGAGCGGATGCCGCGCTTGAGAGTGCGGGTAGGCAGGTGTCCACAAACGTTGCACCCGCATCAATGGCGCCCGAGTACGCGAGTGGAGCAATGCCGGTAATCATCGACGATGCAATGCCACACGGAACTCCTGCAGCCTTTACACATGCAGCAACCACTTCCCGTGCCTGATGCTCGCTAAGGATGCCAAGGGGATCATACACGGTGATCCGCTCACATCCAGCTTCGGACATGGCCTTTGCCAATGCTGCAAGCTTCTTTGCTGTATAGGCAGGAGTGGGATTGTAAACGACAAAACCGTCAACGTGCTGCTTCGCATGCCGTGCACGCTCAATGAGGTGCTGCACAGAATCAAGGCGGTTGAGACTGTCATAGACGCGGATCCAGTCGACCCCACGGTTGCGGAGCTCCTTGACCATCATGTCAATGACATCATCAGGAAGATGGTGATGGCTGAAGCCCACCTGGCCACCAAGGGTAACCATCATGGGAGTGCTGGAGATTGCCTGCCGGAGTTCGCTGAGCCGCTCGAAGGGATCCTCTCCGAGAAACCGGAGCGATGCCTCGAACGCTGCGCTTCCCATGACATCGAGTGCCGCGAACCCGCATCCATCAAGAGCACGGGCGACCTGCACTGCATGTCTGCTCCGGAGACGGCTCACAAGGAGTGCTTCCTGTCCCCACCGGAGAGATGTATCGACGAGAGATATCTGGTTCATGTCTTGCATTGTACCGGAGCGCTCTTCCGTTCCATGCTTCCGCCTGCTGGAAGTGGTCATCCGAAGAAGACGGAGCGACGGTCCATGAGCTGCTGGCGAAGACCATCCTGGATGGTTCCCCGTACGAGTTCCGTAACGTCCATGATGTCCGCAGCCCGTGATGCGCCCGTCGAGACAAGAGTGTCTGTCTGGATGGGCGGATGGAAGTTGATGCTCCACTTGCTGGGAAGCGGAACGAGTCCGAGTGGTCCGAGAAGTGGCAATGTGGGCGTGATGGGAACATACGGCACACCCATGAGCTTGTTGAGATACGGAACCTCTCCAAGCATGGGATACGTCTCCTCGGAACCGACGACCGACACGGGAATGATCGGCACATGGGCACGCGCTGCAGCCTCGACAAAACCGCCACGTCCGAATCTCCTGAGCCGGTACCGTTCAGAGAACGGCTTGCCTGTTCCCCTGATGCCTTCCGGAAAGACGAGCACGAGCTGGTGCGCCGAGAGAAGACGGAATGTATCATCCGGATGGCCGAGCGTCTGCCCTGCCCTGCGGATGAACCAGGAGAGGAATGGCGTGTTGAACATCCAGTCCGCAACGAGTGCACGGACATGGCGGGATGGTCCCTCTGAAAGCACAGCCACCTTGATCATCGCTGCATCGAAGGGAAACACGCCCGCATGGTTGCTCACGAGGAGTGCACCTCCCTCAAGAGGAATGTTCTCGACACCGCTCACCTCAACCCGCCAGTAGTGGTCATAGGCAAGCTTCGCCACGGGAAGTATCGTCTCCGTCCATGCAGGATCAAAGCCGAAGTCATCCGTGGTGTACTCGCCCCTGATTCTCTGCTCATGGAGATCCGCGAGACCGGATCTCATAGATCGGAACATGTCGAAGATGGCACTGCGTTCCTCAGTGCGCTTTCTGGGAGCAGTCCTCCGTGCTGCGCCTGACTGCGATGCCTTCCTTCCAATCACTGTCTGCTCAGCCACGATGCGATCCTCCCTGATGCTCCAGCTCCTTCTTCGCCACATCCTTGGCATGCTGCCTTCCCTTCGAGCGAAGGAACTCCTCGAGCTGGGCTTCATACACGTATGGCGTCTGCTCCTCCTGCAGTTTCCGGGTCCGGTACTGCCGGGAAAAGAGCGCTGCTGCCTCGAGCGCCGTGTACTGCGGCCTCGTGCCCCAGGTGCGCTCCCAGAGGTGGGAGTCTACTGCCCACCCATATTGGATGAGCCGGAGAAAGTGCGATGGAAACTGCCGGCGAAGGAGTCTGAGGGCAGTCTGCACGAACACTTCCTGGCCAGCGAATGGAATGATGGGCAGCGCCATCTTTCCCATCATTTCGATGATCTGGCTGAGGGGGACAACGCCGTGCGGAGCGACATTGAACAGCCCGCTTTTCGGCATGAGGGTCGCCTTTGCGAGCGCATCAAGAGCATCTTCCTGGTGCAGGACCTGGAGCACGGGATCAAAGCCGACCATTGTAGGTACTGCTGGAAGTGCCAGATACTCTGTCATGAGCGATTCGGAATCCGGTCCAACCACTTCGCAGAACCTGAGAATGGCAACTTCAGTGTTGGGCTGCATTGCCCTGAAGTCGTTCACATACCGCTCCGCCTCACGAAGATCCCGCTCGTACCACGTCCTCGGAGTCGCAGGAAGGGCCATGCTCTCTGCCCAGAATGCAGGGTTCTTCGGCCCACCGCCATAGATCGCAGTATCTGACAGCATGACGACGTTGCGGACTGGACTGTCCGTGCCTGAGCACCCTGCAAGGACGTTCATCGTTCCTATGACGTTTGCGTCATGAAGCTGGCGCACATTGTGACGTGTGGTGTCTCCAGACATGGTGGCATGGACAACCGTGTCGATGTCGAGCTTCCGCACAAGCTTCCGGATGAGAGAGTGGGAAAGATCCGACTGAATGATGTCTGTCCTGGCGAGTTCCCGTACGGGACCGTTCCGATCCACGGCCACGATGAGGTCAACATCGGGATGCCGTTCAAGTATCGCTGCCAGTCCTGTCCCGAGGAACCGCGAGATGCCCGTGATGAGGATTCGCCGCCCCTGTCCTTCGTTCGCTGCCATGCTCCTTCCTCCGCTGTCCCTACGGGTAGATGCCCCGAACTGCCATCGCACTTGCCACCTTCTTCACGGCAATCTCATATGCTGCATCCCGAAGTGTCTCGCCATGCTGGCGCGCATACTCCGCAGTCTCCTGGAATGCACGAACCATGACTGCATCGAGCTTGTGCTCCACCTCACGTTCCGTCCAGAACAGCGCCTGGAGATCCTGCACCCACTCGAAGTAGGAGACGATGATGCCTCCGACATTGGCAAGGATGTCGGGAATGATCGTGACACCCTTTGCAGCAAGAATCTCGTCAGCAGCAACATCCGTGGGACCATTGGCTCCCTCGATGACAAGCTGGGCCTTGATCGAACTTGCATTGTGCGCTGTGACCTGTGACTCCAGCGCAGCAAGCACAAGAATGTCCACAGGAAGGGCGAGAAGGTCCGCGTTGCTGATCTTGTCACCATGCTTCGCATGCGCAAGCTTGCCTTTGCGGTCCACATGTGCCACGAGATCGGCCACAGGCAGTCCCTGGGGAGCATGAATGGCGGCCGACGTGTCACTCACTGCAACGACGACTGCGCCTGCCTCCTCAAGGTACCTTGCTGCTGTCTGTCCCGTGTGTCCAAACCCCTGCACTGCGACGCGCTTTCCAGTGAGAGTGTCCCCCTTGAGCGCGAGCGCCTCCCTTGCAACGATGGCAATGCCCTGTCCAGTCGCAGTCATTCTGCCTTCGGATCCCCCGATGTCCAGCGGCTTTCCTGTGACGGATGCAGGAATGGAGAATCCGCTGTGCATCGACAGGGTATCCATGATCCAGGCCATGACCTGTGGGGAAGTGCCCAGATCGGGTGCGGGAATGTCCCTGTTAGGGCCAAGAAGAAGGGCAACCTCAGTCGTGAAGCGTCGTGTCAGGCGCTCAAGCTCTGCCTCGGTGAGCGTGCGCGGATCGCATGAAACGCCTCCCATAGCACCCCCAAACGGAAGTCCGACAAGTGCTGTCTTCCACGTCATAAGCATGGCAAGGGCCCGCGCATCGTCAATGCCCATGGCATCGCGATACCTGAGCCCCCCAATGCAGGGACCACGGGTTACACTGTGCTGCACCCGGAATCCTGTCATCATCGTGAAGCTCCCATCATCACGCTCCACAGGAAAGTGCACGACTAGCTCCCTCTTCACGCGCTCAAGCACGCATTCCGTGGAGTCATCGAGACCAAGACGCCTTGCAGCCTGGCGCGTGCGATGAAGGACTGTATCGATGAGTGCCGCATGATCATTGCGGGGCGGATGTGCAGACGATTTCGTCGACTGCTGGGAGGGGATATGTGTACCTGGCATAGCACCATCACCATACCAACTTTCCAGGCGCTCTGGGCAGATGGAATTTCCTTCGCTTGAATCACGAAATTCGAGCGTCCATGCACCATGAAGTTTTGACCAGCCACTCAGTGCGAAAATGGTGCCTTTACGCACCTGCTGAGGATGTAATAACGTTCCGATTTTCTTGTGCATAAACGCATGATCCTACTGAGGCGAAATCTTTGCTGTATGCTGGACGTACTGACTCTTTGGATGTACTACAGGAAGGAGGCATAATTCTCATGCCTGAGCGCAAAGCAACTCCACTCAACAAGCAGGTAGAAGCAACTGTAAGGGATGTCAAAAAGACAGTTGTCCGAGATGTGAAAAAGTCTGTCCGCACTGCCCAGAAATCCGTCCGCACTGCTCAGCGCAGTGCGACAAAGGCAAGCCAGAATGGCAACGACCTTGTGAAGGCTGTGCAGGGTTTCGTCAAGGCATTTCCTGTCGCCGAGCTTGAAAAGCGCATGGCTGGACTTGAGAAATCCGTCTCGTCGCTGAGCAATGAGGTGCAGAAGGCGCTTGCCCGTGTAGGTGTCATGCGTGCACCAAATCCTTCATCTCCTGCTGCGCCAGCTCCGAGAAAGCGTGGCCGTCCTGTTGGAAGTGGCAAGAAGAGCACTCCTTCCCGCACTGCTTCAGCAAAGACAACCCGCAGCCGAGCAGCAGCACCGAAATCGTCAGCACCAAAGTCCTCGGCAGCGACAGTGAGTTCCACATCCTCGCCCGCAGCAGCAAAGCCGAAGGCTGCACCACGGAGCACACCTGTCGCAAAGAAGGCCACACCCCGTCCTGCAGCTCCCAAGGTCAAGAAAATCACCCGACGCGTTCCTGTCGAAACTCCTCACGCGGACGAGTCCTCTGTGGTGAGTGTCAACTAGTCTGTAACTCTCAAGCCAAATCGGTGACTGTTTCGTGTGAAGCAGTCACCGATTTTCCATCTCCCACCAATGTTCCGCAATCGTGAGGTCATTCTTAATGCGCATTCTTGTCACAGGTGGTGCTGGCTTCATTGGTTCGCATCTTGTGGAGGAACTCCTCCGCAGAGGTGATACAGTAGCCATTCTCGATGATTTCAGTAGTGGCAAGCGGGAACACGTCCCCGAAGGTGTGACTCTTTTCACCAGCTCAGTAGTGGACACTGCAGCACGGGAAGCCATCCTGGACTTCAGGCCGGAAGCAGTCATCCATCTTGCTGCGCAAATAGACGTGCGCCAGTCCATGGAACATCCCCTGCACGACACGACCATCAATGTGCTGGGAACCGTGAATGTCCTTACAGCATGCGCTGAGGCGGGAGCAGGTCAGGTCATCTTCGCCTCGAGCGGAGGAACGGTGTATGGGGAAAGCGATGTCATTCCGACCCCGGAGGACCATCCGAACGCACCGCTTTCCTTCTATGGTGCAGCGAAGCGTGCTGGGGAGATATACGGCATGATGGTTGCTGCGCAGCATCCCATGCTCTTCACTGCGCTCCGTTATGGAAACGTCTATGGACCACGGCAGGACCCTCATGGGGAGGCAGGTGTGGTCGCCATCTTCTGCAGCCGCCTGTTCGGGCATGAGCCCCTTGCCATTCATGGAGATGGGGAACAGACCCGGGACTACGTCTTTGTGACTGATGTTGTCGCAGCGAACTGTGCTGCCCTGGACGCCAGGGCACCTGGCATCTTCAATATCGGCACGGGTCTCGAAACGTCTGTCAATGCGCTTTATGGTGTCATTGCACGCAGGTGTGGAGGTCCTGAGACTGCAGCGCATGATGCAGCAAAGCCTGGAGAGCAGCGGAGATCATGCATCGACATCTCGCGTGCCAGGGATGTGCTCCATTGGACTCCACGCGTTTCCCTTGCGGATGGCATCGATGCAACCGCAGCATTCTTCCAGATGAAGCATGATCTGTCCAGCCAACATGCACACTGAGCTGCGCCGAGAGCGTATCGTGGTGAAACGTAGGAGCGTTTCCCTGACCTGGCTGTAAGCTCCTGTCCTGAACAACCATGCTCACCATACTCATTCTCATCATCATCATTGCACTCCTGCTGGCGGGAGGCGTATATGGATGGTGGTGGCTCTTCAAATCGGCACTTCCTCTGAAGACAGGAACGCTCAGCTTCACTGAGCTCGATGCGCCTGTCACCATAGGCTTCGATTCCCATGGCGTCCCCAACATCACTGCCGCCTCTATGCACGATGGGGCATTCACCATGGGATTTCTCCATGGACAGGATCGCCTCTGGCAGCTCGAGCTTGCCCGGCGTGTTGCTGGAGGCAGGCTGAGTGAATTTGCAGGAACTGCGACAGTCGAGGCTGACCGCTTTCTCCGGCGGGTGGGACTCCGACGGCTTGCCGAGGAGGAATGGACATCCACAAATGGTGATGCGAAGGTCATGCTCGAGGCGTATGCAGCCGGAGTGAATGCAGCCCGCAGAACTGCTCGCCGTCTGCCCCTCGAATTCCGTCTTCTCCGGGGACTCGAGCCAGAACCCTGGACACCCGTGGACTCCCTTGCGATAGTGAAGCTTCTGGGACTCAGCCTCTCGCTCAACTGGGATGTCGAGAAGCAGCGGCTCGATGTGCTTCAGCTTCTTGGACCAGAGAAGGCAGCGGAACTCGATGTGCTGTATCCAGAGGCGAACCCCACCATTCTTCAGGACACAGTCCGGCATCTTTCAGGAGCCAAGCTCAAGAATGCCCGGAACCTTTTCCAGGAGGCTGACCGCTGGCTCAACTTCGGTAAGGGAGGGAGCAACTCGTGGGTCCTTGCAGGAGGCAGGACGGAGTCAGGAAGTCCGCTGCTGTGCAATGACCCCCACCTTCTTCCCTCTGTGCCCTCACAGTGGTATGGAGCCCACATCCAGGTGGAAAAGGACTTCGAGTCGACTGGTGTCACCTTTCCCGGAATGCCGTTCACCCTCATTGGGCACAACAGGAACTGCGCATGGGGCTACACGAACTCGTTCGCAGATGCCCAGGACCTGGTTGTCGAGGAATTCGATGGACCCGGGTATCGCAGATACCGCACAGAGAAGGGGGCACGGCCCAGCAAGATCATCCGCGAGATCATCCGTGTCCGTGACAGCTCGGATGTCGTCGAGGATGTCATTGTCACTCGCCACGGACCCGTCGTTGAGCGCATTGACGCATCCGACAGGGGAAGCTGGAAAGGACTGGCACTGCAATGGACAGCAAATCCCCCTGGACGGAATGCGGAAGCGATGCTCCGGACACAGCGGGCCAAGGACTGGGAGTCCTTCCGCCAGGCGCATGCGTTCCTCGATGCTCCATCGCAGAATGTCGTCTACGCGGATACGGAAGGGCACATCGGCTATTTCACCTGTGGCAGGATTCCCGTGCGGAAGCGCAGGCCAAGCGGTCTTCCCGTTCCTGGATGGACTGGAGATGCGCTCTGGGAGCGCTTTCTCAGCGATGCGGAAGTTCCCCAGCTTTTCGACCCTCCTGAAGAATGCATCATCACTGCAAACAACCAGATCGTCGGGGACGGGTTCCCCAAGTACATTGGCAATGACTACATGAACGGCTACCGTGCAAAACGGATTGCCTCTCTTCTCGACAGACGGTACCTCACAGCGCAGGACATGAAGGAGCTCCAGCTAGACATCATCTCGCTCCCAGCACAGGAGAGCATTCGTCTCCTCCGGGGCCTCACCTGCAGTGGCAATGCGGAAACGGTCCGACAGAAGCTCATCGCCTGGGATGGGGCCATGGACCCTGGGAAGGAGGAACCGGCCCTGTTCGAATGCTTCCTTCGCCGACTCCACGAGCATGCTCTTGTGCCCTTCTGTGGCGATGCATGGACAGCAGTAGCCGGATTCTCGCTCACTCACCCTGTGTTCGGGTATCCGGGCAACACCATTGGACGGTTCACACCATATCTCCTGAGCCTCTGGGCATCGGATGACACAAAGCTCTTTCAGGGCGTCACATCATGGAGCCAGGTGGTTGAGCATGCGCTGGGAGATGCTGCCACGGACCATCAGTCACTTGCGAAACGAGTGCATTCGAAGAAGTGGGGACGCATCCACCACCTCACGCTTCTTCACCCTTTTGGCGAGCGGTGGTTTCTGCGCCTCATCTTCAACGTGGGACCTGTACCCATGCCCGGAAGCACGGACACTGTTGCTGCCAGCGCCTTCAATCCCCGTGAACCGTTTGCCACAACCATGTGGGCTCCCTCATGGCGACAGATCCTCGATCCAGGCAACTGGGACCTCTCAAGTGGCATCCACTATCCTGGACAGTCCGGACAGCCCGGCTCCAGGCATTACCGCGACCTCATGAAGCGCTGGCTTCGGAACGAGCAGCTTCCGCTTCCCTGGACGACCACAAACGTCCAAGCTGCCATCAAGAGTACGCTCATATTGACACCGGACACGGTCTGAAGGACTTCACCCTGATGCGAGCAGCTCACCTTGCACTCCGCAGCACACGACAAGCACGTCGACTGGGCGCACTTTGCGGAACCGCGCTTCTCCTGGCTGGCGGGTTTCTGCTTCTTCTTCCAGGTGCAGTCGTGCATGCTGCCCACGACAAGCCCACTCCGCCACCACCACCATCCTTCACTCAGACAGCCACACCTTCGCCCACCGTGTCGCTGTCACCCACTGCGACACCTGTCACCATCCTCCTTCCCTCTTCAAGCGCATACCCGACTCCAACCGTTCCTCCCACTGCTCCTCCCATCTCCACAATGAGCGCTGGGGGAGGCTTCACCTCGAGCATTCCTGTCCACCTCCCTCCATCGTTTGTTGCGCAGCCGTCCTACAACCTTGCCTCAGTCCCGCAGTCCATCGTCCCGGGAAATGGGTCGACAAGCTGGCAGGGAGTGTTTATTGTGATGATTGTCATCCTCCTCGGCGTTGGAGGCACTGTACTCATCATTCGTTCCAACATCGGCTGAACATCGCACACGGGGGTTGCCCTTGTGGCTTCACGAACTGCGCAGCGCGGAAGTATCCGGGGGTGCTGCTGTGGCACGCTCCTTGCTGCAATCATTCTGCTAGGGGGCCTTCTCTTCTGGAATGCCCACACGACTCCTCCTGGGGTCACCTCTCCCACAGGCCCTCCCACGGCTCCTACAGCAGCGGGCATCATTGCTGCTGTGGGAAGTTCCGTGCAGTCACAGCTTCCCAGTACTGGCCATGCCCGGATCGTTCTCACGGAAAGTGATCTGACCGTGCTCGCACAGTCCGTCACTGCAGCAACGCCTTCCGGCGTCGACACGTCACTCCAGGTGACCACATGGGATGGCAAGATTGTCATTGCCGATGTCATCCACATAGGTCCCCTAGGTATCTGGAGGGCAGGCTATTTCACCCTCTCCTCTGGCAATACACTTCCTCTGGTAACACCAACACTCACAGCAATCCGAATAGGAAATTTCAGCCTTCCCACTGGCCTGGTCGCATTCCTCGGCTCTGCAATTGCGAAATCAAATCCTGTAGCTACGCTCTTCCAGTCCAGCACAGCACTGGCAGCCTTCTCCCAGAACTTCGATTGTGCAGCAGTCACCACGAACGGTGTCGTGCTCTGGGTGCATGGACCCAGAGTCGCAGCTCTCCCTGGACTCTGCACAGCGAAGCAGTAAATGAATGCTCCTCACCGGCGAACAAGATGCCGCATGATGACGTACCATCTGGCCTCTTCACCGATGATGCCGAGCGCAAGGAGTGCGACTGCGAACAGCATGTATCCATAGAGGACATGCAGCAGGGAGGGACCGAAGAAGAGTCCCCCAATGATGGAGATGGGGAGCACGATGGGAAGGCCTGTCGCGTAGATTGCCTGGGGGACAACGCTGGAGGAACCCCCTGTGGAGCTCCCAGAATGGCTGCTCCCGTTTCCACCGGAAGTGGATGAAAGAGCAAACGGCAGCGGGAGTACGCTGGTGGACGTTGTGGCAGTGGGACTCGGCGGAACAGTCGGCGTGGCTGTCGGCAAAGGCGTTGGTGTTGGTGTCGGTGCTGGGGTTGGAGTGGGTGTGGCTGCAGTGCCCTTCTGCGTGGGCTTTGGTGTGGGCACTGGCGTAGAAGAGCGGGCTGGTGAGGGTGTAGGGGAGAGGGTGGACGTTGGGGTGGGTGTTGGTATCGCTGTGGAAGTGGGTGTGGGCGCAGGTGTGGGTGTGGGTGTGGACGGAGCTGTCACAGTGAGTGTCGTGGAACCCGCAGATCCCAGAAACAGGGTCGTTGCCTTTCCACTGCTCGTGTTGGAAAACGCTGCCTGATACGATGCTGTGATGGTGTAGGTTCCAGAATACGAGAATGCGCTGCTCTGGATGGAGCAGCCGCTTCCGGAACCTGATGCGGAAAGGGAGCATGATCCAAGCGAGCCAGCATTGTCACTAAAGTTGACGGATCCTGCTGTCGCTGAAGTGACAGAGGCGGACAGAGAAACAGTCGATCCAGCGACAATGGAAGATGCTCCCAGGTGCACAGCCGTGGCTGTCGTCGAGGTGGTGATTGTCACACCGAAGGTAGGCGCTGCGGGTGTGAGAATATTGCCTCCCTGGCCCACAATGTTGGAATTCGTATATTCAGGAAAGATTTGATATCCCGAGGTTATTACGGGATAGACAGAAGTCTGGGAGAGAACAGCTGCGAGAGTGGAAAGCGGTACCCGAACCACCTGCTGTGTAGCGCTTCCCACTGGGGTCACCGGAATGGGTGTGCCACTGCAAGGAGTGCTCGATGAAGCTGTGATGCAGATGCTTCCCGCATTTGTGTCATTTACTCCAGAAGAGGTTACCGTGTAGGTTGACTCGACATAGCCATTGGCTATGGTCGTCGGGACAATCTGTGCGCTTGGCTTGGTGACAAGAACAGTCGCAGCAGGAGCGTTGTTGCCGTTGCATGCTGTGCCAGATGGGAGAAGACAGAGAATGGTCGCTGCTCCTGTGGGTACGGAGTTGATGAGAGTAGCGTTTGCAGCCACACAGTCTGATCCAGACTGAACAGCATTGAAGGAAGACCCTCCAGTGCTGTTGTATGCAAACGTGGGAACACCTGCTGGACATGCGCCCGTGGCAGCCCAGCTCCACTGCACGGATGTTGGGGTGTAGGTTTTCATCACAACATACTCGCCGGATGACGCTGTCAGGGCTTCGGCTCCAAGAACACGTGCAGATCCAAGAGTGCAGAGCACGATGAGCGCGCATGTGACAACCACTGATCCACAAAGCTTCAGTGCAGAGACACTTCCATCCTTCCGCGCCATACTGTCATCCTCCTAGCGCGTGCTACGGAAGTGTATTCCCGATGAACGGTTGAAGTCAGCATTGTCACGCTCGCTGCCATGATCCCCGTTGTTGAAGTGACCATCATGCAGTGCCACATGAATCCAGTAGTCGATGCACTGCCAGATGTGTGGCAGATCACACCGTCCAGGCTGTGAGCCACAGTCGGAATGATCAAAGAGATGCTCGAATTCACCGAAATGCCATCCTCTCCCTGGCAGGTCACAACGGTTTGAACCCACCTGGAGGCTGATGCTCCCGGAACTTGCAAGGAACTCCCCATTACCGCTGTACGCTGCCGTGAGTGCTACTGTTCCTGGCGATCCCGCAGTGTAGCTGCAGGTGGAGCTTCCACTCACAAGTGCAACGTTCACGCAGCCCTGAATGGCAGTGCCATTGGCTGAGAAGCTCACTGTTCCTGCTGGCGTGCCAAGGGAGGTCACAGAGGGTGTCACAACTGCAGTGAGCGTGTCCTGCACATTTGGCTGGAGCGACTGCTGTGCCGATGTGAGGGCAACAGAGGTTGGAACTTCTTCCACAGTGTCACTGCCGCTTGCTGATGCTGACGTGTACGTTGTGTCGCCACTGTACGTTGCAGTAATTGAATCCGTGCCCACTGGGAGTACGCCAGTGCATTGGGCTACCCCATTCGAGAGCGCAACTGCTGCGCAGGAGGCAATTGGCGTTCCATTCACTGCGAATGCGAAGGTTCCAGATGGAGCTGCAGTAGCTCCATTTGGCAGAGCAAGCGATGCAGTCGCGACAACCTGCTCATTGACGAGAGCAGGCTCTGGACTGATCGCAAGTGACACGCCAGGGGTGGCTGCGCCAATTGTGTCGGCCACAACTGCTGCAGTGCTTCCGCTTGTGGAGCCATCCCCACTGTATACTGCGCCAAAGCTGTGGCTCCCTTCCGCAGGCACGAACGTGTACGACGCACCATTGCTGCTGAGCTGCACAGTGGCAAGTGTCGCACTCCCATCAGTGAAAGTGACTGTGCCAGTGGGAGTGTCAGCAGCTGTGACATTCGCAGTGATTGTCACAGAAGTGCCATATGTTCCGCCCTGCGGAGTGACGGACAGTGCCGTGCTGCTTGCATCCTTCGAGACGGAGAACGCAACACCGGCAGACGAACTTGCTGCAAAGTCGGGAACGCCACTGAACGATGCGCTTATGGTGTAGGATCCCACTCCAAGGGCTGTTGTCGTCAGGGAGGCCGTGCCATTCGCGCCAAGTGTGACTGTCCCAAGTGCAGTGCTTCCCTCACTGAACGTCACAGACCCGCCAGTCGGGGCTGCGTACGGTGATGTCACGGTTGCAGTGAACGTCACTGCACTGCCAAATGGCTCGGTCGCGGAGGATGCAGCAAGGGCAGTAGCCGTGTCTGCGATTCCAACGGTGAGGGTCGTCTGGGCGGAACTGCTTGCCAGATAGTCCTTCGCACCGTTGTACTGCGCTGAGAGCAGATGGGAGCCAAGCGCAAGACTGTTCACGGTCAGGGTTGCCGTGCCCTGCGAGGTGAGATCTGAAGTACCCAGGACAGCTGATCCATCAAGGAAGGATACTGTTCCACTGATTGGAAATCCTGCCTGGGATCCGGAGACTGATGCTGTCAGGGTCACGCTCTCCCCATAGATGGGTGCGGAGGGAGAATCAGTAAGGGAAGTCGTTGTTGCAGCTGCCTCGACTGTGACATCCACAGTGGCGGATGTGCTTCCCCCATAGGTGGCATCTCCAGAGTACGTGGCAGTGATGCCATGCACTCCAGCAGCGAGCGCTGCTGTGGAGAAGGTTGCAGAACCTCTGCTCAGGCTTGCTGTCCCAAGGTTTGTGGTTCCATCAGCAAATGTGACTGTTCCAGTTGGCGCAGGAACATTGACTCCCGCTGTCAGGGATGCAGTGAAGCTCACACTGTTTCCAAGCTGCACAGTGCTGCCACTTGGTGTGAGGCTGAGGCTCGTTGGAGCCTGCGCAATGCTCACGCCAGTCGCTGCCGAGACGCTTGCCGCATCGTTCGCATTTCCCGAGAAGGTTGCCGTGATGGAATGCTGGCCCACTGCGAGAGTTCCGAGAGAAAGGGTCGCAGTCCCCTGGGTGTTGAGAGATGCACTCCCAAGCACTGTAGTTCCGTCTGCGAAGGTGACGCTTCCGGACGGGACAGCGGCTCCAGACGCATCCGTCACTGATGCTGATGCGCTGATGATGGTGCCGTACGTGCCAGATGTTGCGGAAAGGGAGAGTGATGTGCCCGTGGCAATCTTGGTCACTGCAATGGTGAGTGCTGATGATGAGGCGGATCCATCCACTCCGGATCCAGAGTACGCGGCTGTGATGGAGTACGAACCTGCGGCAAGTCCGGACAGCGTGAGAGTGGCAGAACCACTGGTCCCGACTGTCCCAGAGCCTAGAGCAGTGCTGCCACTTGAAAACGTCACTGTCCCAGTGGTCACTGCAGCTCCACCGCTTCCCTGCACGTGTGCGGACAGCGAAATCGGTGTCCCATATGCCGAAGTGGAGGGAGATGCGCTCAACGACACAGTTGTCGGAATGAGGGTTGTCGTCTCCGTGTACGCGGAGGAAGTGCTGCCAGCATAGCTCGCGTCACCACTGTACTTGGCAGTGATGGCATGTGTTCCCACTGCCAGTGCTGCAGTAGTTAAGCTTGCTGTGGCCTGAGAGGTCACTGCTGCTGTTCCAAGGATGGAAGTGCCGTCGTAGAACGTGACTGTCCCTGACGGCGGTGTGGAATCCAGTGTTGGCTGCACTGAAGCTGTGAATGTGACTGCTGTTCCAACCGTTGCACTTGCCGTGGAAGCAGTAAGCGCTGTTCCTGTCGAAGCATGTGCAACATTCACGGATATGCCGCTTGCTGTGGCAGCAGTGAAGTCCGCATTGCCTGCGTAGCTCGCTCCAATGGCATGGCTTCCAACTGCGAGGGATGCTGGCAGCGTGAGGCTGGCGCTTCCAGTGCCCGATAGTGTTGCAGTGCCAGCAGCCGAGCCGTCCAGGGTGAAGGACACTGAACCCGTGGGTGGAAGAACGCTCCCTTGGGCACTTGCAGCCGCTGTGATGGTGACGGGAGAGCCCCAGGTGGGAGAGGCAGGCGAAGAGGAGAGAGCAATGGATGCTGTCGCCTGACCAACTGTCACACTGGTCACTGGAGAGGTGCTCGGCTCGAATCCCTGATTTCCACTGTACGAAGCTGTTATGGAGTTGCTGCCCAGCGGGAGTGTGTCCACTGTTGCGGACACACTCCACCCGCTGACAGCCACAGAGGCGATGGTCGCACTCCCATCCAGGAACGTCATTGTTCCTGTTGGGGTGGCGCCCGTCCCTGTTCCCGTTCCAATCTGCGCAGTGAACGTCTCGTCAGCACCATATGGGGGTGATGCTTGTGATGCTGACAGGACAACCCACGTTGGATTGAGCTGGACAGATTCAACAAAGGTCGCTGAGGCACTGGGGTTGTACGCGGCTGTTCCATTGAAAACCGCACTGATGTCGTACGACCCGACTGGCAGGTTTGAGAGGGTGAGCACTGCGTAGCCGGACGAATCCAGAGCCACTGACCCGAGATCGGCATTGCCATTGTAGAAGGTGACTGATCCAGTTGTGACAGCTGCACCCGATGCGGTTGTGACCGAAGCTATGAGCTCAATGGTGGACCCGTAATACGCGGGATTCAGTGTCGTTGTGGTGAAGGTGGAGGTGGTTGAGCCTGCAACAGCAGTGCTTGCACCATACACAATGAGCGCAGCACAGGCGCTGCATGCACTGACAATGCGCATGCACTTCGCGATCCATCGACGTTGCGACTGCATTTCTCGTCCAACCACTGCATCACCCCATGACGCTGATGGGGTGATCGTACCATCGATCGTTCCACGATACGTGGCGTTGCTGTGACACCCCCGTAACGAACCGTCTGAATGCCCACAAAGGCGTTACACAAGAAGGCTTATGCCTAATGTGATCATGAACGCCAACGTCACGCGCACATGTCACGAATCAGTTGCACAGGGCCAGAACACATCGACTGTCGTCCCCTCGTCCAGGGTGCTGGAGATGCTGATCGTCGCATCCTGCGCCTCAGCCAGACGCTGCGCAAGGGACAGTCCCATGCCCATTCCTCCATAACTCCGTGTCTTTGAGTTGTTCTCCTGATAGAACTGTTCAAATACATGAGGCAAAGCCTCCTGGGAGATGCCAATGCCATGGTCTGTGACTGCAATATGGCAGGTGTCGCCTTCCCGACTGCCTACGACTTCTATGTGGCCCGACTCATTGCTGAACTTGATCGCATTGTGGACAATCGCCCTTATGACCTGCTCGAATCTCTGCGCCTCCGCCTGCACCCTGAGATCTGTGGGACATGCAAGCTGCACTGTGATCTGAAGATCCGACTGGAAGAGTCCCTTCGCATCGTCGATCGCCTGCTCAAGCGCTGGCTTGAGAGCAATGGCTGTGGGTCGAACTGTCAGCGTGTCTGCACTCAGAAGGGAAAAATCGACAAGCGTCTGTACTATGTCGTTGAGCTGGCGGCTGTAGACGTTGAGTTCCCTGATGAGATTCTTCTTCATCGTGTCATCCCACGCATCCCAGCCAAGCTCCATGAGCTCAGACTGGCCCATGATGGTCATGACAGGCGTCCGCATCTCATGCTGGACAGTCGACAGGAAGTCCGACTTCAGCTTGTCCAACTCCCTGAGCCGCTCCACCGTTGCACGCTCCTGCTCATACAGGTTCGTATTCTCAAAGGCAATTGCTGCATAGTTCGCAAGTGCTGCTAGTGCACGTGCATCCGTGTCACTCAGCTCCTTTGGCGACTGAACAGCGATGGCACCCCTGACAGCATTCTGGAACACCATGGAGAACAGATGGATCGACATGTCATTGTATGCAGTGGTAACCATGCTTTCCCGGGAAAGCTCTTCAAGGAGATTCCCCGGGAGGCGGGGAAGAAGCGTTGAGGAACCTGCAATGCAGACTGGTTCTGCTGGCTGCTCACTGTGGCGTGCAATCTGGAAGAGGGCGCAGCTGCTACCCTCGCCAACAATGCGCTCCGCAGCCCGTATGACTGCCTCTCCAAGGCGTTCCTCACCTGTCGTGGTGGTTGTGAGCGCCTGGGACACATCCCGAAGCCGTGTGAGTGAGGCATCGATGTGATGGATGTAGTCGGAGAGCTGGCCCCTCATGATGTTGACATTGTCTGCAAGCTCTCCAAGCTCATCATTGGAGATGTGAGGAACTTCCGTTGCAAGGTCGCCCTCCGCAATCTTCCTCACACTCTGCTCAAGAACGGCAATGGGACGTCCCACAAACCTGTGTACGAACAGGAGCACGCCAAATGTCGTCACCAGTATTCCCACAAGTGCAAGTCCCAGGATGAGCAGGTCGTCCTGGACCTGGCTCCCAGCAAAATCCGATACTGGAACTTCGACTCCCACATAGCCCACAATGGCAGCACTACTGGCGGCACCAGGCCCCGCAACTGCGACAAAGCTACCTGCAGTAGGTCCAGAACCTGACTTCGTGTACAGTGCTCCGAAGCTGTCCACACCGCGGTGGTACTGTCCAGCAAGCGCTGCTGGAAGTGGTGAAGCACTTGTCTGGATTGTCGTGCACGAGGATGTCGTGCAGTGTGGACGAAGGATGTATCCCTGCTTCCCGATGAAATACACAAAGCTCGTCTGGTACTGTCCCACAATGCTCGAGTACAGGTGCAGCTGGTATGGGAGGGGCGCTACATACACAAGTGCACCCAGCACGCTTGATGGCGCGCAGCCTGGCACGGGAAGCCTCACAGGGAGCGGACAGATGGGAATGGCAACATCGTATGCAGGTTCCGTGTTTCCAAGAAACTCCACTCCCTCCACGCTGACTCCCTGCAGTGCCTGTGAAGTGGATGCATCCTTCGCTGTGAGCATGGGATTGCCCTTGGGCACTGTCGAATAAACGACTTCCCCTTCCCGATTGAACACCATGATGTATTCGCCTGGGAGCTGGAGCCTCACTGTGCTGGAAAGCGCAGCAGACACGGCTGCTGTCGCATTGCCTGTCCCAGTGGTGGGAAGCTGCACTCCCTGCACAACATCAGGAAGTGCGACTATCTGCTGCGCAGCAAACTGCTCCTGCGGCGTCGTGATGTTCTGAAGCACACCGCGAATGACATGGGCCCTGTTATCCGCATTGGAGAGTGCAGCAGAGCTCGTCTGGTTGTTGCGGCTGACAATGATTGCGCTTGTTATCCCGAGGATGAGCACCAGTGACAGCGTGATGCCTGCAAGGAGAAGCTTTGTTGCGAAGCTCATTCCGATGCTGTGCTGCTCGTGTCGTCCAGCTGCAGATCCCATGCCACAAAGAATACGACGGATCACAAAACAGGTGGCGCATTGCACATGAGTTACCACGCAACTGCTCGGATATGCATCCGGGTGCGATGGAGACACGCAAGATCAAACCTTACCATTAACCGCATGGAAAAATCACCCCCTTTTCGAAGGCATCATCGCTTTCGTACAGTACCCATATGAAGAACTTCGTGGCCTTCGATCTCGAAACCACTGGTTTCGACCCACGGAAAGCCTCAATCATCGAGATTGGCGCCATCCGATTCGATCGCTTCGGGCATGAGCTGGGACGTCTCTCCCTTCTCATCGATCCTGGCGGACCCATCCCGGAAGTCGTTTCCACGCTCACGCACATCCGTGACGAGGATGTGCGCGGTGGTTTCACCCAGGAGGAGGCTGTCCGCATTCTGCTCGACTTCTGCAAGGATGACTACATCGTTGGTCATGGTGTTTCGTTCGATGTCGGCTTCTGCCAGGCAATAGTCAAAGGAGCCTTTGAAAACTCCATCGTCTTCGACACGCAGAAGATCTCCCAGAAACTCTACACGCCAGTGGAGACCATCCCGAACATCGAAACTCTCACAGAACTGCTTGCGAACAAGAAGCGCATCCAGGCGGGAACGTACACGCTTCCTGCGCTCACCAAGCTGCTCATTGATGGCAACCTCATTCCGCAGGGGCAGTACACTTTTGAGGAGCTCGCCCAAACCTGCATTGACAAGAAACTCGTCCAGCGTGGCAGATACACGCTCGAGAATCTCGCGAAGCTCGTTGGTGCCAGGCACACGAATCCTCACCGTGCCTGGAGCGATGCGCAAGCGACTGCTTCCCTTTTCCGGAAGCTCCTCAAGCGTGCTCATGAGCTCCCAAATGCGGAAATTGCAGCCCTCCGGGCTGACACGGATGTGCAGCAGAACACGTCCCTTCACGAGTTCTTCTCGAACCTTGTAAGCCTCAAGCGTCCCACGCCTGGAATGCGCCAGGGAGACACTCCTGCAGCTTCAGAAGCTCCCCGGAGAGGAAGGCGACCAAAGCGCACAGTCTACCGTCGCTGCCCACCAGCTCTCATGCATCATGTTGTTGCAAAGCGCAAGATTGGGCAGCCCCCGAAGAGGATTGCTCTCCGTGCACAGGCTACTGGAGCGGGCCGAACCCTCTAGGAGCTGTCGCCTGGCAGAGCTGCCCTTTCAGGCGATACGATGATGCCCATGAAGATGACTCCCATGACGCTCTGGCATCGTGAGCAGGGTGCGCACATGAGCGCGTTCGCTGGCTACGAAATGCCAATGCAGTACACGTCGATCCGGGATGAGCATCGTGCAGTCAGGTCTGCAGTGGGAATGTTCGATCTGTCCCACATGGGCGAAGTTCGCATCACAGGACCGTCCGCAAAGATCTGGGTTCATGAGCTCGTCACAAATGACGTTCTGCAGCTCACACCTGGTAGTGTCTGCTACACAACGATGTGCACGCAGACTGGTGGAATTATTGATGATCTCCTTGTCTACTGCGAGTCGGATGAAAGCATGTATCTCGTCATCAATGCGAGCAGAACAGCGGAGGACATTGCCTGGATGCAGCAGAATGCGGATGACACTATCCGCGTTGCCGATCTTTCGGATGAGACAGCGCTCATAGCTGTCCAGGGTCCAAGCGCTGCAGCTGTCATCGGCAAAATGGGGTGTTCTCCCTCACAGCAGCCCACTCCCTTCCACTTTGTCGACATGGAACTTCAGGGAATTCCTGTTCGTCTCTCACGGACGGGCTACACCGGTGAAGACGGCTTCGAGATGTACGTCCCTGGCAGCAGGGCTCTTCCCGTGTGGGAAGCCTGTGCCTCGCTCCTTGCGGAGGATGACGGCAGGCTGTGTGGTCTTGGTGCACGGGACATCCTGCGGCTTGAGGCAGGACTCAGGCTGTATGGCTCAGACATGGACATGACAAACTCTCCATACGACACAGGACTTGGATGGACAGTGAAGCTTGGCAAAGAGGCATTCATCGGACGCGATGCGCTTGCACAGATCCACGCATCAGATTCCCACTCCTCCTTCGTTGGACTCCGTTTCTCTGGTCGGACAATACCCCGTCACGGCAATGCCGTCTTCCATGACAATGTGCGCATTGGCACGATAACGAGTGGCGGTTTCAGCTTCAGCCTTGGATACCCCATAGCGACAGCTCGGGTGGACCACGAACATGCGAAGCTTCCTACGTATGACATTGCCATCCGTGATACCGTGGAAACGGCCGAACGGGTGCCCCTTCCGTTCTACCGGCGAGCCCAGACACAAAGCAAGGAGGAATCCCGTGGGAAGTGATCTTTCCAATCTTCGGTTCACTGAGACGCATGAATGGGTGGATGTACAAGGCGAGACAGCAACTGTGGGCATCACTGACCATGCCCAGTCCCAGCTTGGAGACGTCATCTTCGTGGATCTTCCGAAAGCGGGGAGGGTGGTGTCAGCAGGTGAGCGTATTGGGACAATCGAATCGGTCAAGGCAGCAAGTGACCTCTATGCTCCCGTCTCTGGAACGATCCTTGAAACAAATACTGCCCTGACAGATGCGCCGGAGCTCATCAATGCGCACCCATACGACGATGGCTGGCTCCTCAGGGTGCAGCCGTTCAGCCTTCCCGACACCCCACTCCTCACACATGAGGAATACGAGACCCGGGCACAGGGCCAGTAGCCCGAAGTACCCTGCAGTTCGGGTACATTGAATGAGTATGGTCAGCTAGCTCAGTTGGTTAGAGCGCACGGTTCACATCCGTGAGGTCGAGGGTTCGAATCCCCCGCTGACCACCACTGCCCCCTTGATCCCCTCCGAGGAGACGGCATGTCAGCATACGACCATCCTGAGATCTACGATCTCCTCTATGCGGCAATGAAGGACTACGGGAAGGAGGCAGCACGCATCATCTCCCTCATCGATGCGCGCCTTCCTGATGCGTCATCCCTGCTTGATGTGGGCTGCGGCACAGGACTTCACCTGTCATACCTCCAGCACCGCTTCCACTGCACCGGTCTCGACCTGAGCCCAGGGCAGCTTGCCGTTGCCAGGAACAGGCTCAATGGCATACCCCTCATGGAGGGAGACATGCGTTCCTTTGCCATTCAGGAACGGTTCGATGTCATCACCTGCCTCTTTGGCGGAATAGGCTACATGCGAACAAGGAAGGACCTCATCAAAGCACTTAGAACCATGGGCCAGCATCTCCGGAGTGACGGCATCCTCATCCTTGAACCGTGGTTCTTCAGGGATGCGTGGCTTCCTGGCCTCATTGCGCACGAAACGCTCGACTTCCCTGACCTCAAAGTCTCGCGCATGACTTCAACATCACGCGCGGGGAACAGATCCCGCATGGAGATGGTGTACATGGTAGGCAAGCCAGGATCCATCACCACATTCCGTGAACACCATACAATGGGCCTCTTCTCAAGGGAGGAATACCTCTTGGCATTTGCCTCGGCTGGATTGTCCGCGGATTTCGAACCATCATCAGGGCCGAAGGGTCAGTTCATCGCCACCAGGAGCGCGGACAACACGGCTGCAGGAAAGGATCACTCATCCACTTCATAGAAGTGGGGTGTCGCATAGAGCGGGTGGTCCCTATAGACAGCCATGACATCCGTATCCCGGAACGCGCCATCAATCCATGTGTGCCGTTTCAACGTACCCTCCACAACGAACCCGGCGTTTTCGTACACGTGGTGGGCCGCATCATTTCCTTCGTGGACATGGAGGTACACCTTCTCGAGGCCAAGGGCACGGAATGCAAAGCTCACGACCAGCCTGCAGGTTTCACTGCCATACCCTTGCCCCCACATGGTCGAGGGACCAATCCAGATGCCCCACGACGCATTTCTGTTGATGGAGGATATTCCGCTCAGACCAGTCACTCCGAGGAAGACGCCACTGGTCTTCACCTCGATTGCCCAGTGGATGCCGTTTCCGCCCGCATGCACCTGATCGATGAACTGCTTCGCTGTAACAGGACTGTTGGGGAGCCATGCCCATTCCCCCACATACCGCCCCACACGAGGGTGGCTCACAAGACGGGAAATCTCCTGAGCATCCTCTTCGACAAGTCCTCTGAGCCGAACTGTACTGCCGATGAGATCCATGGTCTCTGGGACCGCCTAGTGGGAGCAGGCGCGCGCTTCTCCCGCACCATCAGCAGTCTGGAAACTGTGTCCACAGCTGCATGAACGGACAGCATTTGGATTGTGGATCGTGAAACCGCCGCCCATCAGCTGGTCAACGTAGTCGATTTCCGCACCCTCGAGATACTGGGCGGAATACGAGTCGACATACACGGTAAGACCGTCCAGATCAATGATCTGGTCCTCCGCGGACGGCTGCTGGTCATCGAATCCCATGCCGTACGAGAACCCTGAGCAGCCACCTGGCTCGATGAACACCCGCAGTGCCACCTTGGTTGCAGTAGGGGATTCCTGTGACTGCTGGTCAATCAGGCTCGTGAGCTGTGTCCGTGCGGAATCTGAAACGGTAATCATGTGCATGTCCTCATATAGCTGGTGCACCCTATGCCACCCGAAGGGTGCCCTTCTGCTATTGTAGCGTGCTGTGGCAATCTTCACCATGCCGGATCACGCTCCTATCCTCATGCAGCGCAGGATGCTCGGTTCCAGAGGCGAAGTATCTCCTGATGCAGGGCGTGCGCAAGCGCACTGCCAATCCACACTCCAGCCTCACCGCACAGCAGGCTCGCTCCTGCAATGCAGACGACCAGGAGCGCGCGGATGCCAAAACTGTCGTGCTCGTCGGGTGTACGGACTGCTGCCATGGGGCTCCTCCTGTTCCCCCCTCACCACAGGAGCATTGTTCCATGGGTCCGCGACAACAGCCTGTCGCTGCTGCCATGCGCGCGTGAAGACCCTCCACGGAATGGAGAACATGATCATGCACGCATGCGCGTACCTGCATGCCTCAAGAGCACGATGCTCACAGAGCCCGTTCGCGCACGCAGACAGCCTGGAGCCGAACAGAGATGGAGAAGCAGCGACTACTGCTTCGTGTCACCCATCGAGCGGCTTCCTTTGCCATCAAGTGTGTTCTCCTCACGGCAGTGGAGCGCCCTCTCGATATCGTCCCTGAGATCGCGGAGCTGGCGCTTAACTGCCTCACTCACTTTCGGGACTGCGAGGGCTGTCGTGATCTCCTTCACCACAGCCGCATCCGGCTGGAGGGGGAGGGCATAGGACACGAGATTGTCGAGTGTCTGCTCCTCACGGCGATCGTTCCAGGTCGTGATCGCTGCCGCAAGCTTCCCGTAGTAGGGACGCAGGAGGTTTTCCTGTTCTGGTTGCCAGAATGCCTGTCCAACTGCCCTTGCCTCGGCAATCGTTATGCCATCCGCCATGAGCTCCTTCCATGCCTGCCGCTTGGCTGCTGCTGTTGGCCGTGCAGCCCGCACTGCCTGAGCCTGCACCCGGCCAAGAACGGAGTCGTCGCCAAGCTCCTCCTTGCGGATGGTGCTGTCTGTCACTGCACCAAGTGCAGCAAGCCTGCCCAAGATCTTCCACCGCATGTCCTGGTCCACCTGGCCATCACTGCCCGGTGCGAGCACGATTCCAGGAAGAGTCTCCTTTCCTGTGAGGAGATGCTTGAGGTGCGCAATGTCCTTCTGTGCACTTGCGGTTGCGAGATAGACCTCGAACCACGAGATGTGGAACGGTGTTCCCTCCGACTCCTTGAGCATTGCAGAGGCGGTGTCATGGAGCTTTCCCTGCAGGGTATCGCGCTCGTCTGGATCCGCATAGAGGCGAATTGCTGTCTGGGCCCGTGCGAGTAGCGCCTCAAGCACAGAGGGGACGGACTCGTGCGCCTGGGCGCACATGACATCGACAAACTCGCGCACTGGGAACTCTCCATCACGGGTCATGTTCCAGAGCGTGCTGTTGCAGAGTGTCCGGGCAAGTGGAGAGTCGAGGGTGTGAATCGCCTTCTTCACGGCAGCAAGGGAGGCAGGATCGAACGCAACTTTCGCGAATGTCCAGTCATCATCATTCAGCAGCACGAGGTCCGCAGTCTTCTTTCCCACGAGCTCCTTGCAGACCGTTGATGCACCATCGACAGAGACTGGGATGGATTCCCGGAGGACAAGCTTGTCCTCACTCGTGAGGTCGTAGAGGCCAACCTTGAGGCGGTGTGGGCGAAGCGTGGGGTATTCCTTCTTCGCAGCTCCCTGCTCAATGACAAACCGATCATACACACCATTCTTCGCAGTGAACTGAGCACGGAGGGTGTTGATGCCAGGCTCCTCGAGCCACACCTTTGCCCACCTCGCAAGCGAGACACCAGAAGCCTTCTCGAGATGATGGAGGAGGTCGTCCCGTGTTGCATTGCTGTAGGACCGGTCCACGAGGTATGTGTGGATCCCCTTCCAGAAGGCGTCTCCCACATACCGCTCGAGCTGCTGGAGCACAGAGCTTCCCTTCTCATAGGTAATGCGGTCGAAGTTCGACCAGATCTCGTTTGTGGCTTCGACAGGGACGGAGATGGGATGGGTGGAAGGCTTCTGGTCCGCTGCGGATGCAGCTGCCTTCGAGCGTGTTGCAAAGTCGACAGCTGCCACCTTGAAGGGAGTTGCCTCATCCTGTCCCCGATGGGAGACAAAGGTTGCGAAGCTCTCATTGAGCCACAGGTCATTCCACCACTGCATCGTTGTCCTGTCGCCAAACCACATGTGACCAAGCTCATGGAAGAGCACATTGATCTGGTACTGGAGCTGCGTTGCTGACACAGCGCCACGGGGCAGCGTCCGCTCAACGAACGTCATGAGTCCAGGATTCTCCATGGCGCCAAACGTGAAGTCCGGCACCCATGCAAGTCCCAGCTTCGGGAAGGGGTAGGGAAGTCCGAACCGCTTTTCGTAGTAGTCGACTGCCATCCGCATTGTCTGGAAGGTTGGTTCTGGCGTGAGGTACTTCGCCATCGCCTTTCTGCAGTACAGCTCCATCGGGTATGTGTAGGAGGAGTCCGTCACCTTGTGGTATGGGCCCGCAAGGAAGGTCGCAAGATATGTCGACATGACTGGACTGCGGTCGAACGTCCAGGTTGCAATGGATCCATCCGGTGCAGCTTCTTTCCGTGCTTCGGGCGTGTTCGTTGCCACAGTCCAATTTGCAGGTGCTGTCACTGCGAGATCAAAGGTTCCCTTGATGTCCGGCTGGTCGAAGCAGGCAAAAACCGAGTGGATCTCGAATGCCTCACCCTGCGTGTAGAGGTACGTGTTGCCATCCTCTGGATCAATGGTTCGCTGCATGCCCATGCCACCCTGGCGGTACGGGCATCGCGCAACAACCTTCAGCGTGTTCGCTGCGCCAAGACCATCCAGGGCAATCCTTCCGTCCTTCCATGCTGAGGGGGGGAGTGCTTTGCCATTGAGCACAATCTCTTCCACAGATTCAGCAACAAGGTCAATGAACGTGGAGCTTCCCTCAACCGCATCGAAGGAGATGGTCGTCTCCGAGCGGAATGCAGTCTGCTCGTCGCCCTCACCGAGCGTCAGATGCACCTGGTACGTGGGATTCCCGAGGATTGAACGTTTCCGTGCTTCGGCTTCCGTGCGAGTGAGTGGCGGGATGCGCACTTCCGTCATTCCAGTTCCTCCTGCGTGGAACACCACGACCAAACCCGGGATCAGGAACTCATCATACCCCAAGGTAATTGGATGCGTGGAAGAGAAGATGCCACTGTGCATTGCCATCATGTTGGAAGATCTTCCTTCTTGCAAGGAACGAATAAGACTGCACGTACAACGTGCAACGGGCCATTCACAGCTCTTTCACATCCCAGGGTGGGATGTGATACTTGTATGCGAGATGCACATTCGAGCTTCCTGGATTGCAGTCGCTGCACTTGTTGGGTCTGCACTTTGCACAGCGATGCTCCCTACAACGACGACCTGTCCTGCATCCCTCCAGCAGTTTCACCAGGGCGCGTCCTTCTGTATTACCCCTCAAGAACTTGCGTTGGGAGAGAAACCACTCCACATGTTCTCGATTCCCGATCAGGTGTTTCTTCATGCGGGAATCTCTCTGACGACTGAACCCGGCAGAACAACGCATGTCTCCATGCAAAAGGCATTGCAGACTGCAAATGCGTTCGCTCAGCTGCCCCACCCTTCATCAATAAAGGAAAGCGCTGTTCTTGCTGAGGAGCATTCCCCTCTGGGCAAGCCCGCTGAAGGCAGGCTTGTATGGATTGTCAATCTCACGAGAGTGAAAGATGGAAATGCTTTTGGGTGGAGCGACTTTGTTGTCGTAGATGCGCAGTCCGGAAGCGTGGACTATGAATTCATACAGTCCCCAGCAAACCCAGACCCTGCTTACCCGTAGCACGTGCGTTGCCACACGACGCTCTCCTCGCGAAGACATGCGGTTCACTTTTGTTCGTGATGCCGCAAAGTGTCTACTACGCCTTTCAGTCTGCAAAGCGTCTCGATGCCTCCAACATCTGAATGGTACTGATCGATGTTCAGACGTTTTGCCTCCACACTTGGAAAGATGAGCCGCATGGAAAGAGCGGTTTTCCCCGCCATCTCATCGAAGGTGACAATGGCATGGAACTGTGCATTGGCCAAATCTGGCCCTTCATGCGAGTAAACAATGCGTTCCGGGAAGATGACCTCATCGTACGTGATGCGGTTCGGGTAGTCCTTCCCATCTGGACTATGCATGACAAATACCCACCTGCCTCCCGGCCGCACATCGATTGACTCCACGGAGATGGAAAAGCCGTTTGGGCCCCACCATTTCGCCAGGTGCTCCTCCTCTGTCCAAAGCGGAAACACCTTGTCGGGTGGAGCATCGTACAGCCGGGTGAACACAAGCTCCCGGTCCGTGGCACCCTGGAGTGCGTCATCAAGACACTGGAGGCTCTGGTTCCAGCCGGCCTTCATGCCTGCAAGAGCGAGCTTCCCTGCCTCCTGGTACACCCCTGCCTTCGCCTGCACAGTGACATCAGTCCCCTCCCCAGCGCTCCTGAACGTGACCATGTAGGAGGAGGTGATCACCTTCGTGCCATCCGGCATGGTGACTTCGGAATCGACAACGATCCGTTCGGGGGGAAGCACCTCGCGGTAGGTCGAGGTCATGGTCTCCATGAAACCACCAGGACCTTCCATGACAATGATGAGCTTGCCCCCGGGTCTGGGATCCGATTCCACTTTCGTGCAGCTGAAGCCATCGGGCCCCCACCACATGGCAAGATGCTCAGCTTTAGTCCACAGTGCGAACATCGTCTCTTTCGTTGCCAGGTAGTGCCGCGTGAGCATGATCTCCCGTTCCGCGACTACATCAATCATCTGTGTGTTATCCGCCATCTCCGTGCTCCCTGTTGGTCGTTGATTCCCCACCTTCGTGCAGGTGCTGAATGTATGTGTCAAGTCGGTCGAGCCGGTCTTCCCAGATGCGGCGCAGTTCCAAAAGCCAGGTGTCAGCCTCCTGGAGAGGCTCGCTCTGCAGCACGCAGGGTCGCCACTGGGCATTCCTTTCCCTTGTGATGAGCCCGGCCCCCTCGAGCACACGAAGATGCCGCGAAATCGCAGGCTGGCTCATCTGGAATGGAGCTGCAAGCTCTGAAGGGGATGCTGGTCCCAATGCAAGGCGCTGCAGCATTGCGCGCCGGACAGGATGCGCAAGTGCTGCGAATGTCCTGTCGAGCTCCAATTGAGCCGGGTTTGTCATTGCCATGCTTGTCCACCTGTTGCGTGTTGCTATTAACTAGTAGCTTATATAACTACTGCGTTAATTGTAAGGCCATAGCCGCAGGTCAGGGCTGGACATCCTGCGGAACCGGTGCTGGAAGGTTTCCTGCATCACGTGCGGTTGCAGCGCGGGATTTCCGTGCACGGCCAAACTTGTCACGCCGATGGAGTGCAATCGCTCCAGCTGCAAGAGCCCCTGCTCCCAGCGAGAAGAGACCTCCAATGATGAGTCCCCACCGTGCACCATAACTCTGGGAGAGCCATCCAATGACGGGTGCTCCAAGAGGGGTTCCGCCGAGAAAAACCAGCATGTACACACCCATGACCCTTCCTCTCATGACTCCATCGGAGTTGAGCTGAACAAAGGAGTTGGCAGCAGTGGAGAAGCTGATGACAAAGAATCCAGACGGCAGCAGAAGGAGTGCAAGCAGCGGATAGCTTGGCATGAGACCACAGGCGATCTCCGCAGCCCCAAATGCAACCACAGTAGCGAGAAGTGTCGCAATTTTCGGCCTTTCACGGCGTGCTCCTGCAAGTGCTCCTGCAAGCGACCCAAGGGCAATGATGGCTGTCAGGAAGCCATATCCCGCAGCTCCTCGGTGAAATACTGTCTTGTCCATAAGGGCAAGTGTCACCTGGAAATTGAGCCCGAACGTGCCCACAACGCCTACAAGAAATATGGGAACAAGAAGCTCCTTTCGTGACCAGACATACCTGAGGCCCTCACGGAGCTGGCCCTTTGCTCGTTTCAGTCTTGCTCTCGAGTGAAGCTCCTCCTCGCGCATGAGAAGAAGTCCCGCAATGACTGCGAAGAAAGAAACCGCATTGCAGAAGAATAGAACCGAGGTACCCACAGACTCGATGAGCACTCCCGCAAGCGCTGGACCTATGATGCGTGATGTGTTGAATGTCGCACTGTTGAGGGATATCGCATTTGCCACATCCCTAACACCCACCATCTCCGACACAAAAGCCTGACGCACAGGGTTGTCGACTGCAGTTCCCACTCCCAGCAGGAACGCAAGCACATACACTTCATACAGCGTTACCTGGCCACTTGCATCAAGAATGCCTAGCGCAAGGGCACACAGCGCCATGAAGCTCTGCGTACCCACAAGGAGTTTCCTCTTGGGAAAACGGTCTGCAATGACACCACCGTACAGGCCAAAGAGAAGGAGTGGAAGAAACTGGAGGCCAGTCGTAATGCCAATTGCTGCTCCACTGTTGTGCGAAAGTCGGAGCACAAGCCAGTCCTGCGCTGTCCGCTGCATCCAGGTGCCTGCAAGGGAAACAAGCTGTCCAGAAGCGAAAAGGCGGTAGTTCCGCACGCGAAGCGAACGAAACATCTCGCTCATGATGCACTCAACTTCTCGAGTATGGGTGCAGCAATGCGAAGAATCTCCTGCTCCTCATGGGAAAGCTGACTGATCCGTTCTGAGAGCCATTCAGTTCGCTGCCGCTGTTCCCCATGCACGAATGCGACTCCTTCCTCAGTAAGCGCAATGTCCACGCATCTCCTGTCGGACTCCCACGGAATCCGCCTGATAAGCCGCCTGCTCTCGAGATCTGCCAGCACATGGGTCATCGAGGGAGCCTTCATCCGTTCCCGCTCTGCGAGCGCGGACGGCGTCATGGCTCCATTCCGTCCAAGCGCAGCAAGCACACTTCTCTCTGTCAGAGAAATTGATGGATCCGAATGTTCCGTGCGAAGTGTGCGACTCAGCCGCATGACGGAAAACCGGACTGCCTGTGCCACTGCGGATATCGTTGTTCTTGCCATACGACAAGTATATCAATTAGTTTCCTAAACTAACTATTGCGCAATCCAATGGACCATTTCATCTCCCGCATTCTATGTTTCGATTCCGCTCCTGGGCAGGGAGCTGTCTTTCAGCTGAGGCACAAGTGGCGCAATGCGTGCGAATGACTGTGGATCAATCGCCTCGTGCGAGAGGTATCGGTCGAGTGCATGCTGTGCGACGCCACGCCTCCAGTGCCAGAGATACTCGCCATCCGGGCGGGCGGGAATGAGCTCCCGCATGTGGGATAGCGCCCAGAGCACCTTGAGAATGAAGAAATCGTCGAAATGCTCTGTGACTGGTGGAACTCCATGCGCAGCAGCACTCTTGTCAAGCGCAGCAAGACAGCGGTCCCTTTGCTCATCAGCGAGTCGGTATGCCAGGTGATTCTTCACTGGAGACTCAAGGGCAAAAAATTCGGTGAAGTCGATGGCGTTCACTGAGTCATACCCAGCTGGTCCCCAGAACAAATGCTCAAGATCGATGATTCCCCGGTCAAGCATGTTGAATGCATTGGCATCTCCATGGGACGGAGCGGACGGATACAAGGCAAGCTCCCTCCTCGCACGTCTCAGGGCACTCCGCACAAGAGATGGAGCTAAATCCGGATTTTCCTCGAGAACATTTCCTATATTGAGCCCGGTGTACAGTCCATCACGCTTCGGCAGATGCTTTCCAAGCCTCAACTGCGCATCAAACCACTGGACAATTGTTGACTGGAAACTGTCCGCATCCACATCTTCCACATGTCCTAATCCATGGAACTGTGTGCGGAAACGCTCTCCAAGCGACTCGACTCCCGATGAGGTTTCCACCCAGTAGCCTTCCTCACCAATCTTGCCCAGATGCAGAACGCGGGGCACAGGGAACCCTTCGCTATGAAGCCAGGCAGTCTGCCTTCCTTCCGCTAGGGTTCTCCTG
This sequence comes from bacterium, assembly GCA_021803465.1. Taxonomy (GTDB): domain Bacteria; phylum Chloroflexota; class Dormibacteria; order Aeolococcales; family Aeolococcaceae; genus JAJZLL01. Next base: position 111,347 of record JAJZLL010000049.1, on the reverse strand, counting down.
CGTGGCCCAACCCGCAGGATGCTACTGCCATCGTGAGACCTGTAGACATGCCCCCGCCCGAGCACACGCTCCTTGATGGGAACCCACGGTCCCCCAGGTATGTGCTGCAACGTTTCCCCCCTCTCCATGATGAATATCGTGCCAGCGATTGCCCGATGCGTCAATCCCGGACTCCGCATACCGCGCCATGCATCTGTCGCGGCACCCTGTCATACCTGGGGAATTGGTACACTCATGTGCAGGAACTAACCTTTCCTGCACCACTGCGTGACCTGCTTGGTGCCAATGACCACAGGAAGGAGGACATATTCGTATGGTCAGAGAATATGAGGCAATGTACATTCTTCGTCCAGAGCTGGACGAGGATGGTGTGAAATCTGAGCTTGATGCCATTCACGAACTCGTGGAGAACGGCTCGGGCACAGTCGACAAGACTACCCGCTGGGGCCGTCGCCATCTCGCATATGAGATCGAAGGGTATCAGGAAGGGTATTACATCATCGACCGCTTCCATATAGAGGGGACTGCGCTCAAGGAGATGGAGCGAACTCTCCACATCAACGAGCAGGTGCTCAGGCACCTCATCGTGCTGAGCTCCACCACGACTGACATGTCTGTGAGCGAAGGCGCAGGTGGCGAGCGCACTCAGGATGAGGACGAATCCGAGTCCCCAGCCCGCACGCCGCGCGCTGCGAGAGATGATGACGAGGAAGAGGAAGAGGAGGAATAGCCATGGCAGGATCACTCAATCGCGTGATGCTCATCGGTCGCCTTACCCGCGATCCAGAGCTCCGGTACACCCCTTCGGGAACTGCAGTGTGCCAGCTCGCACTGGCAACCAACCGGTACGGCCAGGATTCCACGAGCGGAGAACGGAAGGAGTTCACTGACTACCACGATGTCGTTGTCTGGAATCAGGGGAACCGGAAGCTCGCAGAACTCTGCGGCCAGTATCTCCAGAAGGGCCGCCTTGTCTATGTCGAGGGCCGTCTCCAGACGAGAAGCTGGGACGACCAGCAGACTGGCACGAAGCGCTACAAGACGGAAGTCAATGCGAACGATGTGCAGTTTCTTGACAGCCGACAGGAAGGTTCCTCAAGTGAACTCACAGGAAGCCCTGTGCCAGCCGCTGCCACAACCTCAGCACCTGACGTCTTTGGATCCAATGGCGACATTGATCCAGACGACATCCCTTTCTAGTTTGTGAACATCCAGGAGTACAAGAACAATGCGTGATCATCAGCGCCGCCGCAAAGTCTGCAGCTTTTGCCTTGACCAACGACGGGTCATCGACTACAAGGAAGTGACCCGCCTCCGCCGCTACATCTCCGAACGGGGAACCATCCTTCCCAGCCGGATGACAGGAACGTGCGCCCGTCACCAGAGGCTTCTCGCACAGGCCCTGAAGCGTGCCCGCCATGTCGCACTGCTCCCCTTCGTCGTAAGGTAGTCCAGTCTGCATCACCCCACAGCCTGACCACGTCAACGGACGCCGGTCAGGCTGTGGCATATCATGGAAACAATGAACGGAACGCATACTTCTTCCGGCCCTGCCCAGTGGTGGCGATCCCCTCCACTCCGCCTGTACGTGGCAGCGTTCGTGGGAAGTGTCATCACTTCTCTCATTGCCTCGTACCATGTTCCCATAAGCTCTGACCAGGCATCGATCCTTCTTGAGGCAGACGCCTTCCGGCACGGAAATGTGCTGCTCCATGGGTGGGTCCTCCCTGCAGACAACTTCCTTTTCACAAGCATCCCCATCTATGCGATCGCCATCTCTCTCTTTGGAATATCCAACACCGTATTCCATGTGCTCCCACCACTCTTCTTTGGCATCCTCACAGCCCTCATGGTCTGGCATGCCCGGTATGAGGAGAACACTGTTCCAAAGAGAAGGACTGTGACCATTCTTCTCCTCCTCCTCATCCTTTTCCCCTCCTGCGCGGGCCTCTACCCAGGTATCACCATCGTCTTCATTGAACATGTCGCAACCCTCATCGGCATTCTTCTCTCATGGCTCCTGCTCCGCCTCATGCGAGGAGGGCGCTCCAGTCGAAGCAGGGCACTGCTCACTGCAGGAGCTGGTGTCATCCTTGGCCTTACCACTGCCAGCGATCCTTTCGCAGTCTTCCTGTTTGGACTTCCCTTTCTCCTCATGATCGGCCATGACGCCATCCTGAAAGCACACCCGCCCCTCCGCATCCGTGAGGGATGCACTGTCATCTGCGCTCTCATCGCCGGCCTAGCGCTACCTGTCGCAGCCCACCACCTTGGAGGCTTCTCGACTGAGCAGCCTCTTGCCCATTTCGCAGCACTCAGCTCCGTTCCCCTCCGCGCAGGCAGGTTCATCACGTATCTTTTCATGGTGTCCGGCTCTCCCTTCTGGGGTGGAAGCATCCGGAGCATCACCACTCTCGTTGCCCTTGCCCACGGCATCCTACTTCTTGGCATCGTCATCGCAGTAGTGGCAGCCTCGGCAGCATGGCTACGCAGCAGGTCCACGTCCGAAACAGCAACACTGCTCTCCCTGGGATGTGGCATCACAACCCTTGCACTCCTTGCAAGCCAGCAGCTTCAGCAGGGCACTGAGCGGTACGTGCTTCTTGTTCTTGTACTCTCCCTCCCAGTTGCAGCGAGCTACGGCGCATCATGGCTCCTTTCCCGTTCGCTTTCCTCCTGGGTGCTCCCAGCTGTTCTCGTGCTTACTGGCATGACCATGCTCGCAGGATATGCGCCAGCAGTGCACAGGAGCCACACAGCAGCCACCGCTGCTGCTGCCTTCCTCACTGCACACCACCTGTCATCGGGATTCAGTGACTACTGGGATGCTGCAGCCGTGACTGTCGCATCCCGGGACACAGTGACGATCACTCCGGTCTTTGCCTTTGGCAGTACGCCGCGCATCGTGCCCCAGACATTCCTTGCGGATTCAGCATGGCTGCGGAAACCTGGAGCCTCAGGCACATGGTTTGTCCTCGTCAACCCCCAGGAGACAGGGTACGGAATCACGCCAGCTGTGCTCGAGCACTCCTTTGGCGCACCTGCCGCAACATACCATGTAAACAGCCTTCTCATTGAGGTGTGGCACCGAAATCTCCCTGGGCTCATCAGCAGGAGCTATGCGGATGCGCTCTCCCATGGTCCTGTCCCGCCGCTTCCCTCTGCTGCATGATTCTCCTTGGTGCGCACGTTCTTACACAAGAGCGTAGGATATGTGCAGTGCACCCTCGGTTCACACTGTTTCCGTCATCACGGGGTATCGTTCCATGCTTCACGTCGTTGCCTTTCTCGTCATTGGCATTGTGGTCGGATTCACCCTTGCACGGTCCGCTACTGGACCAGCCCTTGCAATCCGCATCATCGCTGCGCTCATCGGCTCGTTTCTCGGAGGAGAGATAGGGCTTCTCCTCTTCGGGAAGAGCTCTCTTCTCGGCAAGTACGGCTCCATTCTGTACGCGATCGTTCTCGCTGGCATCATCTCGCTCCTCATTCCGAAGCCAAAGTCTGCACCGTCGGAATAGACTCTCCTCAGTGAAGGAGCGCAGTGACAACGGAGGAAGTGGTTCTGGCTGCTGCGGCCCTGCTGTGGGTCACCTGGCTCACCCAGACTGTGACACCGAGAACATCCCTGTGCTGCCAGACGCATACAGTGCCATTGACGCCCAAGCTCCCATCCACTGTCTCATAGCAGGAAATTGTGCTCCCTCCCATGCTGGATGAGGCTGGCTGGCCAACGGCCTGGAAGCCCTGTCCATTGACCTGCGCCATAATGCGGCTTTCCTCACCAGCAAACGACTGCTGCCCGACAGCGGGTGCCTGATCTGCAGCGACAATGAGTGACTCTGGATCTGTCGCATTGACTGTCGAGGAGGCAAATGAATACACGCCTGCGAGCCTTTTCACAGGGTTCTGACCCGGTATGGCACTTGAGAGGAGAGATGTTGCATCCCCTCGTGCAGTCGCACTGAGCGAAGTGTTGTACTGCCATGCCCCGATGCGGATTGGCATGGACCCGACAAGGGAAGGTTCCGCAGTCAGTGCAGCAATGATCCATCCGCCAAGCAGCAGGACTGCAGCCCCAGCAGCAACCCAAGTCCGGCGAGCCCGGATCTGGCTGCCCGTTTCCTTTGCGACAGAACGTAGCTTCCCAAGGTCAATGGCAGGAGCAGCCCGGTGCGGGCGTGTCGCATGTCCAATGACATCCACAACCTCGCCGTCAGCATCATCCTCCCAGAAGGGTATATCCCCAGTAGGCTGTTCCGGCTCCTTCGGAAGTGGCCAGCTGTCATGCTCATCAACTGCAGCTGCCCCTACTGGCAGTGCATCGCAGAAGGCGTCCTGGAACTGGGTGGTTCGCTCTTCCGATGCCAGCACATCATGCTTTTCCAGTAGGTCCTTCCTGACATGCACTCCAGAATCCCCGCCTTTGCCAGGCACGTCGACCGAAGCAGCATGTGCCTCCACGGGTGTGGATCCGAGAGCCGTTCCGCACCGAATGCAGTTTGTCTCAAACGGGTCTGTCAGTGTCGCACAACCTGGACAACGCAGGGGATGCATCATGGGTGGGCAAGCTCCTCAGAGGAATGGATGAAACGACAGGAAAAGCGTCCTCACGCTTGCGAACTACTCGTACTGTACCAGTTCATTGGGGAAAGTGGAACGTGCGTGGCATGCTACGCGAGATGGTTCCACCGCTCAAGGAGCCGGCTGTGGGTACGGAGCCACGAGGACCAGCCACTGCTGTCGCCTGCCACTGCAACAAACGCTGCCCCTCGTAGAACGCCCAGGAGCGCAGTATCCCCTACCTCCCCGGGCGAACCATGCACGTGGATGCCAGCAGGTCTTCCGAGAGAGAGAAACTCTCCCAGCCGTGACAGCTCGATTTCCGGATCCCATTCCCCATCCCACACTGTGGCTGCAACCCGGTCGAGCGAGCCAAGCCGTGCATTGACCATTTCGAGCTGTGCAAGATACTGGCCAAGCCGTTGGGGAAGCGCTGTCCGTTCAGTGCTGAAGAGCATGATGGCTGCCTCACTCGAAGCAATGCGCGACAGCTCCTCGTCCCCTGGGCGCGCACCTCCATCAAGGCACACTGCATCGCAGGTGAATGTGCAGTGGCTGCTCTCATCGCCGCCACGCTGCTGCTCCACAGTCATGGTGAAGTCCTTGCCATGCTCCACCTTCTCATCCGGCAGGTGCATGACGGTTAGGACATCCTCACCCACGCCACGCATCTCCCCGCTGCACTTCCATGGCAGAAGCACGTGCGCACGGCCACGGAGCAGCTTCTCGAGCTCGCTTCCAAGCAACTCGGTTGCTGGTCCCCATGCACGGAGAGCTGAAGGGAGCTCCCCGAGACCAAGAAGTGGCCCCATAAGGAGAACTTCCGTCCCTGATGGGTTTGCAAGCGCTGTTCCGCCCCGCTTCCTGAACTCCCGCTCCAGCACCCGGCATTCGTCCGTGGTGAGATTCGCGATGCACACTGCCTCCACAGTCCCATACTGGGCAACAAGCTCGCGCGCAGCAGGGTTTCCCGTGATGCGCTCCGCTTCGACACAGAGAACCTCGTCCGAACCAGGACGCAGTGCCCTAATCACGTGGTGCAGCTGCACTCCTTTCCTCCTCACTGTCACGATGCCGTGACTGGACCACATCCAATCCGCTGGTACAATTGTCCCAAATCTTCACGGATGGAATCCCGACATGACCAGCGAGCCCCATGTCCTCATCGTGGATGATGATCTTCGCATCATCCGCATCCTCAGCACCTATCTCCAAATGGAGGGCTTCGCAGTCGAAACCGCAATGAATGGCGAGAATGCACTCGGATGCATTGAGGAACGCCTGCCCGACATCGTCATCCTTGATGTCATGCTCCCCAATGTCGATGGGATTGAGCTGTGCCGCCAGCTCCGCCAGCATCACAAGTGGAAATCCATTCCCGTCGTCATGTTCAGTGCGAAATCGGAAAGCGGAGATATCGAAGCAGCAATGGCAGCCGGTGCAACCCGGTATGTGACTAAGCCATCGACACTCCAGGACCTCGTCTCCGTCGTGTCTGACGTCCTTGGACGGCCCCAGTCTCAAGCCATCCTTGAGGAGGATCCACCTGCAGCGGAGTCATGAGGCAGGTGGAGAGTCCTTCGGTGGATCTTCGTCAGGAGGATTGTCCTCAGGTATTCCGAAGCCATCAAAGCCCGTGTTCCACTTGGGAAATCCCTCGGAAGGCATGTTCGGAAGCCCGAGCGATGAGAGGAACTGCTCAAGCGCCTCAGGCCCGCCCATGTCTTCCTGGACCCGTTCCATGAGCCGCTCCATGAGCGTCTGCACCTCAGGATCCCCCACAAGCTTCGTCTGCAGCTGACCCATCTGGCCAATGAGATCCTTCATGGCAGCTTCCTGTGCCACCTGCATGAGGACGGGCTGACTTGCGGCAGCGAACACCATCTGCGACTGCTCCCTCAGAAGCTCGAACCCCTTGCACGCAATGCATGTCCCCTGGTGGTTGCACCGGCACAGCCTGTTCTTCAGCAGGTCAAATTCCCTGTGCAGACCGCTGAGATCATAGGCATCATTGTTTGTATCCATATGTCCATACTACCCCCAACTGCAGGCAGCCAATCTGGAGATGGTGTGTAACAGCGGAGTCAAGTCCCTGTGACAGCTCCCCCCATGCAACTGGAGCGCCCTATCCTAACCAGAGAAGTACAGCTGTGGAAGAGGAGCAACCGAACCATGACCGACGTGGAAAACGACGACGAGAAGTCACGTCTCGCAAAAGCGGAGCAGGAATTCGAGCAGGAAGTGGCAACCCACCAGCAGCTGTCGAACCTGGCACAGCACATGCCACTTTCAGGCATGCTGAGCCGTGACTATGGCGAAATAGTCCAGGACATGAATGCAGAGGCTGCTGCGGACAAGCAGATGCAGCTCGAATTCCTCAAGAAGCCGGAAGCCCTTGAGGGCAATGTCGATCTTGCTCCAGTCAAGGCTGTCGACAGCACCTTTGACGAGCACCAGTTCGTCTCGATTGCGCGTGAGTGCTTCGAGGTCATCCACAATGCCCGTGTGCGCCAGCAGGGGAAGCTTGGCACAAATGAGCTCTCTCCCGAGGAGGAGGCTGCTCTCCAGTCCGCGATCTCCGAGGACCAGGCGCACCACCTCCACCACCTCTATCCTGGTCTCGAAATCGAGGATGCGCGCATCACAAAGGCAGGTGTCATCAGTGGCCTTGAGCATATCGCAGTGCACTTCACCCTCAAAGGCGAGCAGATTGAAAGGGATGACACGAGCCTTGCTGTTGTGAGTGGTGACACCACTGTGCGCACTTGGGATGAGCTGTGGACCTACCGGCGGGATCCACGTGTTGACTCGTCCGCCATTGACCGTGAGATGACCCTCATGGAGAACGTCTGGTGGTTTGCCCATCAGGGGTGGATCGTTGAGGACATCAAGACACTCACTGCTCCCCACTGAGCGCTCAGCAGCAGGAGCCGTTTCACTGGAAGAGGTCGCGGGTACAGTACTCCTGAGTCTCCTGAAACGAGGTACCTGCAATGCCAGCAGTCACAGTTCCCAACATCGATGTCCTTCCCCGCCTGTCTTCAGACATGGCACGCAAGCCACGCCCTGCGGTCCAGCGCACCCATGCGCCCCAGGGATTCGAGGGTGAGGGCTTTCCTGTCCGTCGGGCATTCGCAGGCATCGATCTCGCACTCCTCGATCCCTTTCTCCACATGGACCAGATTGGGGAGATCGAGTATGCACCCGGAGAGCCCAAGGGAACGCCCTGGCATCCCCACAGGGGATTTGAGACGGTGACCTACATGATGGACGGATCCTTCCAGCACCAGGACTCCATCGGCGGAGGTGGCCTCATCACCAACGGCGACACCCAGTGGATGACTGCAGGAGCGGGAATCCTTCATATAGAGCGTCCTCCGGAGGAACTCGTTGCCTCTGGCGGACTCTTCCATGGCATACAGCTGTGGGTGAACCTTCCTGCTGCACAAAAATGGTCGCCGCCACGGTATCAGGACATCCGTGCCTCCCGCGTGCTTCTCCTTGGCTCACACGATGGCGCATCCCTCTTGCGGGTGATTGCTGGTGAAATAGACGGATTCCGTGGACCAGGTGTCACGCACACTCCCATCGCGCTTGCGCACGTGAGCGTACCCCAGGGTTCCCAGATCTCCATTCCATGGGATCCGACATTCAATGCCCTTGTCTATGTGCTCCACGGCAATGGCTGGGCCGGTACCAGACAGGTAGCCATAACGACAGGGGACTGCATCGTCTTCGGACCTGGCGATACCATCGACCTTGGTGCAGCAGACACCCAGGAGTCCCGCTCGCCTGAGCTCAATGCTCTCGTCCTTGGCGGTGCTCCCATTGGTGAGCCCATCGCTTTTGCTGGACCGTTTGTCATGAACAGTCACGCAGAGCTTGCACAGGCTTTTTCGGATTTCCGGGCAGGGCGCATTGGCACCATACCTGCTGGTGCGCTCCGGCCCACCCTGGAAGACCACAAGGAAACGACAGGGCACCCTGAATCTGGCTAGACTGAAATTATGCTCATCCTTCAAGTCATCCTTCTTGTGGCCATGCTGTGCGAGCTTGTCCTTGCAGCCGTTGGAGCAACTTTCGGCAAAGGACTGGCACCTGACGAGTCCACCATCATGCTCGGCTTTGTTGGCACGTTCATTGCGCTCATTGTGGTCACTGCACTTGAGGGAATCGCCCGCACCTATTTTCATCGGGGGTCTTCCAACTCGTGACAGACGAACTCGACAACCCCTTCACCGATGCTGGACCTGAGAGTCCAGCCGACCACCACTTCCTCGCGTATGAGGATGTTGTGGCAGACATCTTCGAGGCTGTCACCAATGCGGGTCTCCGTGTTGACGACATGCGCCATGACATGGAGCCAAGCATTGGAGAACGGCGCTTCGAGTGCACAGTCCGCCTCGATGGACCTGATGCGCCCACCAGATACCATGCGCACATCAGCTTCGCCTGGGATGCACTCATGACATTCATCTCGACATATGGCCCAGGAAGGGAATGCGAGCTGTATCACGATGACGAGGACCTTGATGACTGTCCCCACCAGCTCATCGATCCGGATCCACTCGCTGAGATCGAGGTGGAGTTCGTCCTTGGGGATGGCGGTTATGAGCTCCAGAACATTGCAGAGGTGCCTGGCTGGGTAGAATCCGTGCAGCAGCTCTTTGGAACGGTGTATCCCGATGGAAATGGTCCCAGTGTCCATGTCGGCATGGCAGTCATTGGCAGTGCGACCATCATCGAGAAGTTCTCTGCAGAGCATTCATGGCTTGTGAATGTGAGCAGGGAAGGAGTGTTCACTGACATAGCCCAGCACATCGTGGCAACCCTCAAGATCGCGCCCCAGCTTGCAGACAGGCTCCCATTCTAGGTGGGTGCAGCCCGCTGATCCTGCATCTTCCCCTTCCGGGCGAGAAGCGTGGGCTGGATGAGTGCCATGCACCCGATGGCGATTGCTGCAAGAACAAGTGGTGTGAGACGTCCGGGAAGGGACTGTGTCGTGTTGCCAAGATCAAAGCGGGTCGTGATGATGAGAAGGAACCAGCCGGCGTATGCAACTGCCGGAAGCGGCACAGCTCGCACTGCATGATTGCCAAGTCCAACGCCTTCCCATGTCTGGAGAGCAAGGACAGCAAAGGGAAGGGCAAGCAGGATGCAGTCATGGACGAGCACATGTGGAGCAAGTAGCAATGAGGACGCGACAGCTCCAGAGAAGGCGAGGGGGAGTACTGCTGGTTTCCGATGCACTGCATGTCCCAGTCCCCACGGAGCCATGATGAAGATGAAACAGCCAATGCCCGTGAGAATCCAGCTTGCTGGCTGCATTCCCAGCCAGGAGGTCGTTGCCCCAAGCCAGCCGAGAGAGTCGGGCAGGGGATTGAACACAACACTCGCATGGAAGAAGCCAACAAGGTTTCCCACGCCTCCAAAGGCTGCGCCTGCAAGGAAGGATGCTGCACCGCCAACTGCTGCAGCTGCTACAGTCCGGAAGCTTCTCGTGCCAATGATGAATGCGGCAATGCCAAAAAACAGGTGGGGCTTCGTCATGACGCCAAGGATGCCGAGCACTCCTCCTCCCACAATCGGGTGTCCTCTCCGGAGGCCCCACCAGTACACGCCAAGCGCAAACACATCAAGGCCATCCCACTGTCCCTCAAGGACAAGAAGGGCAAACGCAGTGCTGCCTGCTATGGCAAGAATGAGGACTCCCAGCTGGAGAACCCCCACCTTCTTGATCCGCTCCCGCTCGATCTGGACGATCCACAGCACAGTGCCAAGCGTGCAGCATGCCTGCACAATGGACCATGCCCGATAAGCGGCTGCTGTTGACAGTCGGGCGAACGGCAGGACAAGAAACAGTGAGGAGGGCGGGTTGAGAAATGGATTGTTCTGGTTCCCAACTGGTGCTCCGAGGGCTGCATGGCACTGCAGCTGGTGGACAAAGGAGTACATCCAGAAGGCATGTCCTGCCAGCACCATCCGCACAGCGCAGTATTCTGCGGAGAAATCCGTAACGCCAAGGAGTGGACGGGGATACCCGATCCAGAGACGGATGGTCTCTGCAAGGAGGGCTGCTGCTGCTGCCCCGCATGCAGCAAGGAGGAGAGCACTCCACTGCGCGCGTCTCACTCCGCAGCATCTCCCTGAGGCAATTGTCCATCAGGAATCTCAAGTCGGGTAAGCGCATTCCGAAACGCCATGATGTGGTCGTCCCCGATGAGCATGAAGGTGATCTCCTCCACATCGATGCGTGGATCTAGTAGGGCGTTGAGGGCAGCTCCACATGCGATGGGTGCTGCACGATGCACGGGAAAGCCGTAGACACCAGTACTGATGGAGACAGTGGCAAGCGTTCTGCAGCCGTATTCAGCTGCCACATGGAATGCTGTCGTGTACGCGGAAGCGAGCACTTCGTCCTCATGGTGCTCCCCTCCCTGCCAGATGGGACCGACAGCATGCACGACATGCCGGGCTGGAAGGTTTCCTCCAGAGGTCATGACTGCCGATCCTGGAGGACAGCCAGCATACTGTGCACGGAGCTCCTCCATGATGGCTGGACCTCCTGCACGGTGGATGGCACCATCCACACCTCCCCCGCCAGCAAGTGCAGCATTCGCAGCGTTCACAATGGCATCAGCATCGACAAGGGTGATATCCCCGCGGACCAGACGGAGAACGCGGGTACCTGACACCGCACGCTCCATGATTCCGATCAGACCACCCGATCGAAGATTACGCATGCGTTGTGTCCTCCGAAGCCGAAGGATGTTGACATGACTGCACCTTCGCGGATCTCCTTTCCGACATTGGGAACATAGTCGAGATCGCATTCCGGATCCGGCTGTGCGAGGTTGATCGTCGGTGGCGCAAACCGGTCCTTCAGGGCGCAGATGGCAATGATGGACTCGACTGCTCCTGCAGCACCAAGCAGATGTCCATGCATCGACTTTGTCGAGGACATGGGAATGCCATATGCTGCATCTCCAAAGACACGCTTGATCGCCTTGGTCTCCGCTGCATCGTTGAGCTGGGTGGATGTTCCATGCGCATTGATGTACGCGATGTCGCTCGCACTCCTTTCCGCATGGCGGAGAGCCATCTCGACACACCGGACTGCGCCCTCTCCCTCGGGAGCGGGCTGAGTGATGTGGTTTGCATCAGCAGTCGCACCATATCCCACAAGCTCCGCATGGATGGTCGCTCCCCGGGCACGGGCATGCTCGTACTCCTCGAGAATGAGCACTCCTGCACCCTCGCCCATGACAAACCCGTCACGGCCCGCATCGAAGGGGCGCGACGCATGTTCCGGATCATCATTCCGTGTGGAAAGCGCCTGCATGGCACAGAACGAGGCAATGGCTACCCTTGCAACAGCAGCTTCCGCTCCTCCCGCTATGACTGCCACTGCATCTCCCCTCCGGATCCACTCCGCTGCCTCACCAATGGCATGGGCTCCACTTGAGCAGGCGCTCACCACTGCGAAATTCGGCCCTTTCGCGCCGAACTCGATGGAGACCATTCCTGAGGGCATGTCCGCAATCATGGCGGGAACAGTGAAGGGAGAAATGCGGCGGGGACCATCATGGTCGAGTGCGAGCACTGCACGCTCCAGCATCTCGATCCCTCCGACTCCCGATCCAATGAGCACGCCAACATCGTTTCCTTCAGCTGCAATGTCGAGACCACTGTCCGCAACGGCCTCCCTAGCTGCGACAAGCGCAAGCTGGATGCACCTGCTGGATCTTCTCGTCTCCTTCTTGCCAAGCACCTCTTCCGGATCAAATCCCTTCACTTCTGCAGCAATCTGTGCAGCAAGATCGCCCGTTTCGACGAGGGTGGTCCGTCCAATGCCGTTGGTGCCAGACCTGCAGTGCGCCCAAGTCGTTGCCACATCATTGCCAAGGGGAGTGATTGCCCCAAGACCTGTAACCACAACCCTTCGGCTGGATCGCATCTGTTCTGTCATGATTCTGCTCCGTGAATTGGTGCACCCATGGCATGATACCCGCCATCAACATGGAGCACTTCTCCTGTTATGGCCCTCGCCCTGTCACTGAGAAGGAACACTGTTGCATCCGCAACGGGACCCGCATCCGCACTGTCCCAGAGCAGCGGGGACTGGGAGTTCCAGATTCCCTTGATGGAGTTGAAGGCGGGAATGGACTTTGCTGCAACTGTGTCAAGCGGTCCCGCAGCAACCGTGTTGCAGCGAATGTTCTTCCGGCCTAGATCGCGTGCGATGTATCGGCCAATCGATTCAAGTGCAGCCTTTGCTGGTCCCATCCAGTCATAGATCGGCCAGGCAACAGCGGCATCGAAGGTCAGGCTGACAACGGAGCCTCCGTTTGTCATCATCGGTGCGAATGCATGGACAAGCGGAGCAAGGGAATACGCACTGATGTGGAAGGCGGTTGCGACAGATGTCCACGGTGTCGCAAGAAACTCCTTCCCGAGCGCATCGTTTGGAGCGAATCCAATGGCATGGACAATGCCATCCACACGGTCCCACCGTGCCTCGACCTCTTTCCTGAGCGAGGCGAAGTTCTCGGACTTTGTGACATCAAGCTCCAGCACTGACACCGATGAGGAAAGCCGCTTCGCACTCCGCTCAGTAAGGCTCATTGCCCGACCGAACGATGTGAGAATGAGCTCAGCTCCATCCCGCAGCGCCTGCTCCGCAACACAGTACGCGATGCTTTTCGGCGTGAGAACGCCAGTGACGATGATGCGTTTTCCCGAGAGCATCCCGGGAACACCTGCATTGGTCATAGTGCTTCTATCCTAGCGGAATGCCGTGTGGTCGCTTGTGCGGGCACGCTCAATGCACTCCATCATCGCCCGGTGGAAGCGGGGACTTCCGGCTACGATGTCTCCGCTTGCGAACACGTCCGTACTGCTTCCCTCCCAGTCCGTGACGATTCCACCCGCCTCCCGGACAAGAAGGCTTCCTGCCGCAATGTCCCAGAGCCCAAGACCGAGCTCGAAATATCCATCATTGGATCCGCCTGCAGTGAATGTCAGGTCAAGACTCGCGGTTCCTGGCCTCCGGATGTCCTCGAATGCCATGAGCGCCTCATGAAACACTGGGAGGAACTCTTTCATGCGCTCACGCTTCCGGAAGGGAAAGCCGAGTGCTGCAACGATGCCTTCCCCCTCTCCGCGGACATTGAGCGCATGACCAGCATCATCGTGGGCTCCTTCACCCAGGATGCCGGTCCACATGTGCCCAAGAAACGGAGCTCCCACAACACCAACTGTTGGCACCATCTCCTCGACAAGCGCAATGCTCACACCGACAATGGGATATCTCCTCGCAAAGTTCGTCGTGCCATCAATGGGATCCACCACCCACATGCGGTCATGGCTGCCTCCTCCGGACTCTTCCCCAAGAAGCGGGATGTGCGGGGTCCGCTTCGCAAACTCCTCCCGGATGCGCGTTTCCACTGCGACATCGTGCTCCGTGACATAGTCGCCAAGCGACTTTGTCGCAACGTGCTCCCATGACTGGGGTTCCGCACCTGCAAGGCGAATCATCTCCATCGCTGTTGCTGCGACCTCCCGTGCCTCGGTGAGGAGGGAAGCTCGTTCGCCCTGGTCCTGCGCAGTCACTTCAGTTCCCCTTTGCTTCGCATGCCGCTACTACGGACATTTTGCATTTGTGGGACAATGCATTCCATCGTGATGAGTGTACGACAAGGTCGACGTCGACATGCCATCGCAGCGTGGTTCCTTCCAGGGATCCATGTCAAGCGCTGGCTTCTCCTGCTTTTCTTCAGCATCCTCATGCTGAGCCTTGGGGCAGAGTATGCCCTGAGGGATGCCTACAGCACGATCCGCTTCCCAGTCTGGGTGCAGACCCTCACGCTCCAGTTCCTTCCACGTCTTGTTCGCGCATCGCTCTTTGCAGTGCTAGGCGTGGGCCTGCTGCTTCTCAGCTTCTACAAGCTTGGGCAGTCCATCCTCGGTCCGCTCATCGAAGCACGCGGTGGTGATGCCGCAGGCATCATTGACCGGCTCTACTCGTACAGGATGCTCTCGAAGGGACCTCGGGTCGTCACGATCGGTGGTGGCACGGGCCTGAGCTCCCTGCTCCGTGGCATCAAGAAGTACACGGGAAACATCGTTGCCATTGTGACAGTCGCAGACGATGGTGGATCGAGTGGCAGAATCCGCTCCCAGTACCGCATTCTTCCACCAGGCGACTTCCGCCAGTGTCTCACTGCGCTTGCAGAAACGGAACCCCTCATGACCCAGCTCTTCCAGCACCGGTTCAGCGGTACTGGAGATCTCGGTGGTCATTCGTTTGGCAACCTCTTCATCACTGCAATGACGGAGATCACTGGTGACTTCGAACATGCGCTCCGGGAGTCAGGAAGGGTCCTTGCTGTGCGTGGCCAGATCGTCCCGAGCACCCTCCAGGACATCCTTCTCTGCGCTGAGGCTGGCCGGGAGATCCGCATTGGAGAGTCGAGCGTTCCCCATGGCCTTGGCGAGATAGACAGGGTGTTTCTCGATCCGCCAGACCCGCCCATCAATCCTGAAGCACAGCAGGCACTCCTTGATGCGGACATTGTGCTCATTGGTCCGGGATCGCTGTACACCTCGATCCTTCCGAACCTGCTTGTCGATGGCATGGCAATGACCCTCCGCTCCACTCCAGCACTCAAGGTCTACATCTGCAATGTCGCTTCCCAGCCGGGAGAAACGCTTGGATACTCGGTCAGCAAACACCTTGATGTCATCGAACAGCATGTCGGTGAGGGACTCTTCGACTATGTCATCGTGAACAGCAACCTCTCGTACCCGCTTCCTGAGGCCGCTGTCGATGCTGGCATCACCCGGGTGCTGTTTGACAAGGACCAGGCGATGCAGCGTCCCATCCACTACGTGCTTGCGGATGTCGTCTCAAAGGACACCCCCTCCCACCACGATCCGGACAAGCTTGCGAAGGTCATCATGCGCCGCATCTGGCGATAGGGTGGGGCTGCTCCACTTCCTGTCCCAGCCCTGCTGCTTGGCGCATCCCTGGGAAGATCCCGCTACCAGTGGTCACCAGCCCGAGGAGAATGTGATACGCCCCACATCGTCCGCTGCAGCGCAGCTGTACAGTTCCGGACACGAGAGCGAGACAACATTGTAGGTGGAATCCATCTGCGAAGGGTCTGACCAGCCCGAGCCGTTGTAGGTGAATGCATCACCATTGCCACCAGACGCGATGCAAAAAGTCTTTCCTGAGCATGAAACTGCTGCAAGTCCATAATTGCCGACTGGTTCTGGTGCCATCCATTTCTTTCCATTGAAGGGCACAGCACTTGTCCCTCCAACCGCCATGCAAAATTGGCTGCTTGTGCAGGATACGGACGAAAGCTGTGTTCCTGGATCTACTGACACTGGAGAGCTCCAGGAACTTCCGTTGAACATCACCACGCTCCCTCCGCCAACCGCAACACAGAACGTTGGCGATGTGCAGGAGATTGATGCAAGACCACTCGAGCCTGGAACATATGACTCTTTCCAGGAACTGCCATTGTAGACTTCAACATTCCCGTGGTATTCCGATGCTGCGCAGAATGTGCTGCTGATGCAGGAGACCGAGGTGAGAAAACTTGGGCTGTCTGTCACAGGTGCTGACCAGCTCGAGCCGTTGTAGACGAGCGCATAGACGTTGCCCACTGCGACACAGAATGTGCTGCTCACGCAGGAGACTGATTCCAGACCTGTGCGGGACGTTGCTGTCGACCACTTTCCCGCATGGTAGGTGTAGATGTTATTGGTCTGCAAGTTGTCCACTGCAACACAGAAGGCCGTTGTTGGGCAAGAAATGGAACTGAAGTTTCCCCCTGAAACGAGGCGCGGTTCATTCCAGCCTATGGGACTGACCTGTGCAGGAGGGACTGTTGGTGATGGCCGTTCTGTGCTCGTTGTCTTGACTGGATGAGATGTCGGCTGAGGGGAACTGACTGAAGAATGGGGAGCCTGACCACATGCTGCCGTGATGCATATGACTGCAAGCATCACTGCTCCACTGATCCCACGATTTCGGATATTCGAAGACTGCCGAAACGGCATGAGCATATGCAGTGGATTCATGTTCTGAATTTTAGCAGTCCATTCCGGAAGAACTAGTGCATGCGGATATTTTGTGACACTGCCACGCCTTCTGTTGCCTGGGGATTTGCACACAGCGAAATGTCAGTGCTGCTCCTCACTCCCAGCCTCGACGAACCATCAGGGTTTTCATGAGCCAGCACTCCTGAAGACTGCGTAGAACGGATGGTCCACCGGTTTGGGTGCGCATTCGTATCCAGAACACGTGTTTGCTGTCAGTTCTCCTCCGATGGCGACACAATATGTGCTCGAAGGACAGACTATTGAGCTCACCCTTCCGGGCAGGTTCACGTCAATCTTCTGCACGCTTGGTGCTGAGCTGCCTGTTTGGTTCCATCTCAGGAGAAATGGCTCATTCCCAAGAGTGAGTCCAGCAATCCAGCATGTCGCCTGGGAAACGCACGAAATGGCACTCACGCCACATTCCACAATGGATAGGCATCCATATGGGACCGCTGAGTTGGTCGAAAAAGGGAAGCGAAGGGAATGGCTTTTGCCGCCATACAGTGCCTCAGCACCAAGAAACGGTCCGTGGGAAGATGCGCTGTCTTGCCCCCAGATCCAGCACAGGGAACTGTCGTAGCAGTACCGACCAGCAACAGCCACATGTGCTGTGCTCCCGCTGGCGCTCCACGCTGCACCATTCCAGGAGTACGTTACGGTATATGGCACTGGTAGATGGTCAGCTTCCAGCCAGTACGTTCCCTCAATTGAACAGTCCGTTTGCGAGAAGCAGACAGGCTGGCTTGGATTGATCTGGCACTCATACACGCATTTCGATGTGTCAATTGGCACCCCGGGAAGGGAAACGACCTTCCAGATGGCACCGTTGTACATCGCAACCTTGGGTGAAGGGGCTACCGCATTGCCAATTGTTGCGAACTGTGACCAATCGACGCCCAGGCACTCCGTGTCCGAATGGCAGGTTATGATGCTGAGGCAGAACTTCGAGGGGTCGACGCACGATCCCACTGGCCCAGTGAAATTGCTGTATTGCACCGATGCAAGCTTCGAACGGTGCAGCCGATATATCCCATCGAGGTAGGGAAGCCAGCACGCGCCGTTCGATGTGCATGCGATGGATCCGTAGACCCAATGAGTCAATGGCGTGGTGCGCATTCCAGACGCAGTGATTGTTGCGAGCCCAGGAGTTCTCATCGAAAGGTTGGCCGTTGAACTTGTGATTGCGTAGCAGAGGTTCTGATTCACGCAGCTGATGCCCGCAACGGATTGCGAGAAGGGTTCTCCCACTCTGTGAACCTGCCATGTGCCTGCAATGCTGACAGTCGTTGCGGGGCCTCCACGTGCAGTCTCGGCAGTGGAGCCACATGAAGCAAGGGCACCACAGAGCAAGAACGCTGTGATTGAAATCCATGCGCGATTACCCACATTCACTCCTTTTGGACCCATTCAGTTCCGCTTCTCCACGCAGCGAGGTGATTCCGTGCCCACCGGCCCATGATCGACATGACAAGGTACACCGGAAAGATGAGCAGAAGAAGTGGCTGCAGATCCACCCAAGCCCGGGTCAGCCCCAGCATGGAGAAGACAAATGCGAGTGCTGTGACACTCACGGCATACACCATCATGGCAATGAGGCCGAACAGGGGCTCGGACAGCCACCTGATCCAGTGAGAGTGTGTCCGGTTTGGCTGTTCCGCAGCACGGCCACATGTTGCTCCCAGTACTGCAAGCCCGCTGATGCAGAGTGCCGCATATCCCGACTCGACAATGCGTATCCTGCCAAGAAGCACCCACAGTCCATCGAGGAGAAAACCGAGCACTGCGAGCGCTCCCCATGCGACGGAGAGCGAGAGAAGGATTGTCCGGATCACCTGCTCCTCCTGGCTGTCAGGAGAATGCTTATGCACTGCATTCCTCCCATCACGATTCTGACTTGGCATCGCACACTCCCATCGACAATCCCTTGTGACTCGATATCCCTGTTGGGATCAGCAGGTTTCCCATGACACTGCTAGTACCAGGACATGTGCCGTATCGAGACGTACAGGCGGGACACGAGTTTCTGGATGAACTGCCTCCAGAGAAGGTATCGCTGCCGCTTCACAGGAAAATCCCAGGTGCCGACATAGGTGTCATGCCGGGCGCCAAACGCCTTCTTGAACCGGTAGAGCCCGTACAGCGCGTGGTGCTCATTAACCTCATCGGGAGGGGGAACTGACCCAAGGTCATATGACGTGATGCCCATTGTCAGCAGCTGCTCAATGATGGTGTCGTGGAGTAGATACGGTGCCATCACCTCCCGATGGTTTCTGCTTGAACCCCCATCCTTGTACCACGCCTTGTTCCCAAGGATGGTGACAAATGCGCCAGCAACTGGCTCATCGTTGAAGTACGCAAGCGCAAGGAAACCCTTACTGGCAGCGAGAAACTCCTGCCAGGAGGACTGAAGATACCCTGCCCGCCGGACTGTGTACTGCGCACGGTCATTGGTGATGTCCACAAGCTCATCAAGGGCATCCAGTTCCTGCTGCGTTGGAGTGGCTGTCACTGCAACATGCACTCCGTGGCGCTTCGCGACACCAAGGTTGTACCGGCCCTTGGGCCGATACCGGGCACGAATGTCCTCCATGGATCCGGACAGCTCAACAACCATCGTCGCATGGGTGAGCTGAACGTCAACTGCGCTCTTGATGAAGCCTTCCCGCTCAAGCGCTTTGCGCATCACATCTGTCGCATCCCACTCCGGCTCCACCTGGACAGCAACGCAGTGGGGAAGAAGCGGCATGAGTTCCCGCACCATCCTTCCCAGCTCACCTGGCAGTGCGCAACCTGGACCCTTTGGAATGTAGGCAATCCTTCCCATGATGGGAATGTTGCGGGTGAGCACGAGTACAGCAGTTGCAGTCGGATCATCAATGAAGCGTTCCGCTTTCCAGCCCCATTTCTCCTTGAAGGCAGCCCAGCATGCTCCCTGGAGCATGTTGCCCCCATCGCCATTCCTGGAGACGAGGTCATCCCAGGTGTTCCGCTCCTCAGGGTAGACGGGCCGCATCAGCGCACCTTCGCAATGCCACGTGCCACCCTGTGGCGGACTGGTGAAACGGGAATCTCCCAGCTCCCCGCACTCGCGACAAGCTCTCCTCCAAAGCTCTTCTTGAATGCAGTGAAACCGTTCCATGGGTGGCCAGGCACTTCCTCGGGAAGCACTCCCCAGAAGTCATACCACAGCTTTCCAGAGCGTTTCGCATCGAGAATGTCCTCCCAGGCGAGTGGACCAGATGCCTTGAGCGTCCTGTTCGCTGCATCATCAACCGCCACATGGGCATAGTACCTGACAGTTGTAGAGTCAAAAGAGAGGATCGCAGCAATGGGTGCTCCCCCATGTTCTGCGAACCGCATCTGTCCAGCCCCCCTGAGTGCAAGCTCCCTGAGAACTGTCCGGTAGTACTTCGTGCCATGAGTGGCAAAGCGGTTTTCCGCAGTCTTCTCAAGGAGGGACACAAACGTCTCGAGATCCTCATCCGCTGTTGTAGCACGGATGGTGATTCCACGCTTTGCTGCAGTGTTGATGTAGCCACGGAGTCGGGTGCGAAGAGCTCCACGGAGCACCTCCTCGCTCGGCCGGAGATCCAGTCTCCACGTATACGGAGGCTGGATGTCCCGTCCTTTTCTGAGAAGGGTGCAGCCCTTGAGCCGTTCAGGAAGACATCCAAATGGCTCAATGCGCACGAACGCAAGTCCTTCCGCCCTTCCCCATGACTGAAGTTCCCTCGCCATCGTTCCTATGTCCGCACCGTCATCAATCACAGGACCGTAGGGAAAGTAGCCGTAGCCGAATAGAGGACGACGCTGGATGACTCCAAGTCCATGCCATCCAGTTCCTGAGAGGAATGTTGCGGGGTACCCAAGGGCCTCCTGCACGGCTCCCCATGCTGTGCCCTGCAGCACATGGCCCTCCGCACGTGCGAGTGCCTCATCCCAGCCCGTGATCCAAGTGCCAGTATCCGTCGCAGTCTGCTCCATCTCTGCTCAACCCTACCACACTGCAGCGAGTGGAACTGCTGCAGTTTTCCTTTCCCTATTTGCAAAGTCCCTTGAATTTGCTTACAATTCGGCACGTACAATCCTTCAACTCCCATATACACAGGAGGTTTTCTGAAATGGGATCTGTCGTGACTCGTTCAACGCTTGCAGAGAAGCTTGCGAAAGACTGGCAGGGGTTGAGCAAGACCGATGCCCAGGACCTCGTTCGCAGCTTCTTTGACACCATCTCCGAAGCGCTCAGCCGTGGAGAGGAAGTCCACATCCACAGGTTCGGAGCATTCCGCACCTCGGAGCGCCCAGCCCGCACAGGCCGCAATCCTCGGACAGGGGAGACCATCAAGGTTCCCGCACGCAAGGTCGTACGGTTCGCGCCAAGCACCACGCTTGTCGACACGGTACGCACCCCGCGCTCGCAGTCCTCGAAGGGACGTCGCGCCTAAGCGAACGAACCACATCACCGGAACGCCCTTTGCATGAAGGGCGTTCCGCGTGTCTGGAGGGTGTCGTACGCAGCATCGGATATCCATTGCACGCAGAGCGCAAGTGTTTACGCTATAGTGTGACCCATCAGCCCCCTCAGGGTACTCAAACAGGAGGAGAAAATACCCATGAAATCGCATCGCTTGACAGCGAAGCGTCTTGCAGCCGTCGGCTGCATGACTGCAGCCTCGCTCATTCTTGCGGCGTGCGGCTCAGGCACTTCAGGAGGTGGATCGTCTACACAGACAACAGCCACTTTCGCAGAGGGCCCGTCAGCACCGCCAAACTACATCTTCCCGTTGGCATCGCTGCAGAACTTCAGCGTTGCCAACATCAACCAGTTCCAGGTGCTCATGTTCCGTCCCCTGTACTGGTTCGGAAGCAACGGTTCAGTCGCTCTCAATGAGAAGCTGAGCCTCGCGAACGCTCCCGTTTACTCGGACGGCGGCAAGACTGTCACGATCACCATGAAGAAGTACATGTGGTCGGATGGGCAGCCAGTCACGTCACGTGACGTTGGCTTCTGGATAAATCTCGTGAAGGCTGCAGTTGCGGACAACACCGCAAACTGGGCAGGATACGTTCCCTCACTGTTCCCGGACAACATCGCAAGCTTCGATACTCCGAACAGCTCAACGATCGTGCTCCACCTCACGAAGGCCTACAGCGACAACTACTTCACGTACAACCAGCTGAGCCAGCTCAACCCCCTCCCACAGCATGCCTGGGACAAGACGAGCGTCACTGGTGCCGTGGGCAACTACGACACGACTCCTGCAGGCGCCCTTCAGGTCTACAAGTTCCTTGCGGGCCAGGCCCAGGATACGGCTTCCTACGCAACCAACCCTCTCTGGCAGGTTGTTGATGGACCATTCAAGCTCACTGGCTTCACAACATCCGGCCAGGTGACAATGGTGCCAAACCCGAACTACTCAGGCCCCGTGAAGCCGAAGATCAAGAAGTTCATCGAGCTTCCCTTCACCACGGACACTGCCGAGTTCAACCAGCTCCGGAACCCTGGTGGCGGAACCAAAATCGACTATGGGTTCGTTCCCGCACAGGACACGAATGTGAAGAATGTGTCTGGCTATACCTTCGCCCCATGGGCAGGATGGCAGATCACGTACTTCCCCCTCAACTTCAGCAATCCGAAGAGCGCCCCGATGTTCAACCAGCTCTATATCCGACAGGCAATGCAGATGCTTGTGGACCAGCCTGGGTACATCAAGGGAATCTTCAACGGCTATGCCTATCCGACCTATGGTCCAATTCCTCTGAAGCCAGCCTCCCAGTTCGTCGACAAGACAGAGCTGAACAACCCGTATCCCTATGATCCAACAAAGGCTGTCGACCTTCTCAAGAGCCACGGCTGGACGATCACTGTCAATGGTGCGGATGTCTGCTCAAACCCTGGAACTGGTTCAAACCAGTGCGGTGCTGGCGTTCCTGCAGGAGCGAAGCTTTCCTTCAACTTTGAGTATGTGTCCGGCACACAGGTCGTGACCTCAGAGGTGAAGCAGCTTTCTTCAGCATGGAGCAAGGCCGGCATCCAGCTCAACATCTCCGCGAAGCCATTCAACCAGGTGCTCCAGGACGCAGTGCCCTGTACTGCTGGAACACCCTGCAACTGGGACATGGCATTCTGGGGTGGTGGCTGGATCTACGCGCCAGACTACTACCCGACTGGCGACGAGCTTTGGGCAACAGGCGCAGGATCCAACTCCGGTGCGTACAGCAATCCAACTGCGGATGCACTGATCCAGAAGACGGAGCTTGCAGGCGGTACACTTCAGGACCTCAAGAACTATGAGGATTTCATGGCCAAGAACCTTCCTGTCATCTGGCTTCCTGTCGCGTACGCGCAGCTTTCCGAAATCAGCACCAACCTCAAAGGTGCAACACCGCAGGACCCCCTGCTCAACCTCAACCCAGAGAACTGGTACTTCAGCTAGACCAGTTGCTCCCCTGAGTAACGCTGCCAAAGGGCCCCGAGCAATCGGGGCCCTTTTCTTGTGTCACAGTTGCTGCAGTTTCTACGCCGATACGCATTCCATCACGTATACTGCAGCATGTGGTTGGCTATATCGTACGCAGGCTGATTCAGTCGGTCATCGTCCTGTTCGGTGTCACGATCGTCGTTTTCGTACTCCTGCATCTCATTCCTGGTGGTGAGGCGCGCGCACTTCTTGGCCCAAAGGCAACCCAGGCGGACATCATTGCGTTCAATCGCGAGCTTGGACTTGATAAACCGCTTCCAGTACAGTACTTCACCTGGCTCAACAACATTCTTCATGGAAACCTCGGCTACTCGTATAGGTTCAATGCTCCAGTCGCTCAGCTCATAGGAACAGATTTGCCCAAGACGCTTGTCCTCATGGGCGCTTCGTACCTTGTGGCCCTCATTGTCGCAATCCCCCTTGGCATACTCCAGGGTGTACGCCACAACAAGTTCGATGACTATACCCTCACTGCGTTTTCCTTCCTCTTCTACAGCATGCCCCCATACTGGCTGGGGCTTGTCCTCATCCTCATCTTCAGTGTTCAGCTGCAATGGCTGCCCCCAACAGCACCGCAGGGAAACCTCGGTCAGGCATCGTTCGACTCCCAGCTTGTCGCAGGACTTGCCCTTCCTGTCATCACTCTCGCCCTCATCACCATTGCCCAGTTCAGCAGATACCAGCGGTCCGCCGTGATGGACAGCCTCGTCCAGGACCATGTCCGCACTGCCCGATCGAAGGGTCTCACATCGATGCAGACGCTGGGTCGCCATGTGCTCCGGAACTCACTCATACCCCTTCTGACCCTTCTCGGTGTGAGTCTCCCAGCCCTGTTTGCAGGTGCGCTACTTACCGAATCCATCTTCAACTACCCGGGCATGGGACTTCTTTTCTGGCAGGCTGCCCAGTCCTCCGACTACCCGACCCTCCTTGCCACTACACTCATCGTCTCTGTAGCCACCCTTGCAGGCAGCCTTCTTGCTGACATCATGTATGCAATTGTCGATCCACGCATTCGGTACAGCTGAGGAACAGCCACATGAGCTCCACGCCCCTGCCCCAGACTCAGCTTGAGACTGCTGCTATCCACACGAAATCGAAAGGGAGCTTCCGGCTTGTGGCCGAGGCGTTCCTGGCTGACCGTCTGGGCATCGTGGGAATGGTATTTCTCATGTTCATGGTGCTGTTCTGCTTTGTGGGTCCACTTGTGTACCACACCAACCAGATCAACGCCAACATCACCAACTTGCACCTTCCCCCTGGCTCGCCAGGTCACATTCTTGGCACAGACCAGGATGGCTATGACCTCCTTGGGCGGCTCATGGTTGGTGGGCAGACTGCCCTCATCATTGGGTTTCTTGCCGCCTTCCTCGCAACAATGTTTGGAGCCATCTGGGGAGCGTTCGCTGGCTATTACGGGGGAATTGTAGACTCCGTCATGATGAGGGTTGTCGACACCATGCTTGCAATTCCCTCACTGTTTCTGACCCTCTTCCTTGCAGCAGTCGTGACGATAACCTCACAGGACCTGATCTTCATCGTCGCACTCGTGGCATGGCTCATACCATCCCGACTCATCCGTGGCGAAGCCCTGAGCCTGAAGAGCAGGGAATATGTCCAGGCTGTCCGTATGATGGGAGGAAGTTCATTTCGTGCCATATTTCTCCATATCATTCCAAACACCATCGGAACGATCATGGTGAATGCCTCTTTCCAGATTGCGGATGCGATTCTTCTTGTCGCAGCCCTTGGCTATCTGGGACTTGGGGTACCACCGCCAGCAACCAACTGGGGCGACATGCTCGCATCTGGTACGAACTTCATTCTTGCAGGCTACTGGTGGCTCATCTACTTCCCTGGTGCAGCCATTGTGCTGACTGTTGTCGCCTTCAACTTTGTCGGAGATGCCCTACGGAGCGCTCTTGAGCAGCGAATCAAATAGCCGATCCGGTCCCATCGCAAGCAATGGGCCAATCCCAGCCTGGGCGCTCTTCTCGCAGCTGTCATCCCCTGTCCAAGGCAGTGGCATCGCCAGAACTGGAGCTGGTGCCAGTACTCCCTGCTGCTGAGCTGGCATCCGGCGCTGCAAGGGGGAAATGGCATGCAACAAGGTGGTCAGCTGAACGCTCCTTGAGCTCTGGCTCCGTGGTGCTGCAGATATCCTGGGCAAATTTGCAGCGTGTGCGGAACCTGCAGCCAGATGGAGGGGTTATGGCGGACGGAATTTCGCCGCTGATGGGAATCTTCTCCTTGCTCCGCTCTGCTTCAGGATCGGGAATGGGAATGGCCCCCAGGAGTCCCTTTGTATACGGATGGGCAGGCGCAGTATAGATTTCGCTGCTGGGAGCAACCTCCACAAGCTTTCCAAGGTACATGACACCAATCCTGTGGGAAATGTACCGAACGACAGAGAGATCATGCGAGATGACAATGTACGTGAGGCCGTACTTCAGCTGGAGATCGTTCATGAGGTTGAGCACATGGGATCTGATGGACACATCGAGTGCAGAGACTGGCTCATCGGCAACGATGAGCTTCGGCCGAAGAGCGAGGGCACGGGCAAGCCCGATCCGTTGCCGCTGTCCTCCGGAAAACTCATGCGGTAGACGGTCCATGACATCTTCTGAGAGACCCACATCATTGAGCAGTTCCGCAACCTGGTCAAGCTGCTGCAATCTTGTCCCCATACGGTGGATGGCAAGTGGCTCACGCACAATGTTTCTCACCCGCATCCTTGGATCAAGCGATGCGTACGGGTCCTGGAACATCATCTGGACCTCACGCCGCATGGCTTTGAGTCTCCTTCTGTGAAGACGGGAAAACTCAACACCCTCGATGACAATCTTTCCAGCAGTAAGAGGATCGAGTCCGACAATGAGTCTGCCAAGCGTGGTCTTTCCACACCCTGACTCGCCCACAAGACCAAACGTCTCCTGCCGCTTCAGTGCGAAGCTCACATCGGACACGGCATGGACTATCCGCTTCTTCGCACCCGGAAGTGGCGTTCCCACAGGGAACTCCTTCACTGCGTGCTCAACAGAAAGAATGGGCACATCCTTCTGGGGAGTGTTCTGCGCCATCATGCCTCTGCTCCTGGGGAAACGGCTTCAGCAACTCCTGCTGGATGATGGCACATGAACAGGTGTCCATTTCCAAGGTCAGTCAGTGGCGGTTCCGTGGCTCTGCAGAGGTCAGTTGCGAATCGGCACCGTGCAGCGAACCTGCAGCCCGCTGGTGGATCAACAAGACTCGGAGGCAGCCCAGGGATGCTGTAAAGCCTCTGTTTCGAATCGTCATCGAGCCGCGGAATTGCCTCGAGAAGGGCTTTGGTGTACTGGTGCTTCGTATTGCTGAACAGTTCCCTTGTCTCCGCAGTCTCGACGATCTGGCCCGCGTACATGACTACTACCCGGTCAGCACGTCCTGCTATGACACCCATGTCGTGCGTGACAAGAATGACGCTCATCGAGAGATCCTTCCGCAGCTGGTCAATAAGGTCAAGAATCTGAGCCTGGATGGTCACATCGAGCGCAGTTGTCGGCTCATCGGCAATGAGCAGATCCGGCCGGCAGGCAAGCGCCATGGCAATCATGACCCGTTGGCGGAGACCACCGGACAGCTGGTGGGGATACGAACGGAGCCGCTCTTCCGGCGATGGGATGCCAACCTGCCTCATTACCTCCAGAGCCCGTGTTCGTCCCTCCTCCTTGGACACCTTGTTGTGATGGCGATAGCCCTCAGCAATCTGTGTTCCTATTCGCTTGGTGGGATTGAGGGATGTCATTGGATCCTGGAAGACCATGCCGACATGCTGGCCCCGGATGCGCTGCATCCGTCGTTCATCCGCTTTGGTGATGTCTTCCCCGTTCAGGGAGATTGAGCCACTCTCGATGAAGCCTCCTGGAGGAAGCAGCCTCATGATGGAAAGTCCCAGCATGCTCTTGCCACTGCCAGACTCACCGACAATGCCAAGCGTCTCGCCCTGGTCCACTGTGATCGATACTCCGTCCACAGCATGCACAAGCTGCTTCTTCTGACGGATGTACGTCTTGAGGTTCGTGACTTCGAGCACTCTCACGCGAGCAGGGCTCCATGACATGGGTTGGGGGCGGCCACGGATGTAGTATACGAGCTTCCCGGCGCAGGTGCGCGCATTCCGCACGTATCGTTGCATCCCATTTCTCCCAGATCGCCTGTATACTCACGAGTAGTCCCCACGTCAGCTGCAATATTTTCATGATCCGAACAACACACCTGATCAAACGCTACGGCTCCGTCACAGCCCTGAACGATGTCAGCGTGGCAATCCCGAAGGGATCCATCTACGGTCTCGTTGGGGCAAATGGTGCAGGCAAGACAACGCTCCTTGCGATTCTCGCAGGACTTCTGCAGGCGACAGAGGGCACTCTCGACCGTGATGCGCCAGGGAGCAGGATCGGCTTCTGCCCGGATGTTCCGGAGTTTGAGCCCTGGCTTACACCCCGCGAGGTGCTCCGCCTTGCATGCGGTCTCAGGAAGCATGACGCTGATGAGGCGCGCATCTCCACAATGCTTGCCCAGGTGGGACTCGATTCTGCCATGGACCGCCGGGTCGAAGGGTTCTCCAGGGGCATGACCCAGCGGCTTGCTGTGGCAACGGCTCTCATTGACGATCCCTCTGTCATTGTTCTCGACGAGCCCTGCTCTGCCCTGGATCCGGAAGGCAGGGCAGAGATCCTCTCCCTCATCGGAACCTACCAGCGGAAAGCGAGCGTCATCCTTTCCAGCCACGTTCTCTCCGATGTGCAGCAGATCTGCACAAACATTGGCGTACTCCAGCAGGGTTCACTCATCTGGCAGGGGAAGCTTGACACCCTGCTCAGGGACCATGTGAAGCCAGTTTGGAGAGTGCGCCTTCATGGTGGAGCTGCAGCCGTTGCCATTGTCCTCAGGAGCCAGCCCTGGGTTCTCAACGTTACTGAACATGGCAACAACGAGATTGAGATCGAGGCAAGCTCCCTGGCCCATGCGGAAGAGCAGATGGCCCCCGTGCTTTCCAGAGCCCATGCAGCCCTCGTTGCCCTTGAACCGGTCGGAAGTGATCTCGAGAACATCCTTGAACGGGTTGTCACGAGCATCACAACAGAAAAGAAGAAGCCTTCCCGCCGTCCTGTGGGGACGCTTCCCACACATCCTGCTCCGGATGATGACGAGGAGGAGGAGGCATGACACGGTGGACCCTGGAATGGCTCCGTCTCATCCGCACGAAGCGGTGGCTCGCCATTCTTGGAATATTTGTGCTCCTCGGAGTGCTAGCGCCTGTCACGGCCTACTTTCTCCCGCGGCTTGTCCCTGCGACAACAGGTTCCATTAGGATTCAGGTATTCCCGCCACACCCCTATGACGGCATCACCTACTACGTTGACAATGCGCTTGCACTTGGTGTGTTCGTTGCGATCATTGCTGCAGTGTCCCCCTTCACTGTCGATGCGCACAGGGGGCTCTCGCTGTTCTACAGATCCAGAGTGCCCAATGCGGGAAAACTCATCATTCCGAAATACCTTGTCATTCTTGCTGCAACCGTCGTTTCCTTCATGGTGGGTCTGCTCCTCTGCTGGGGAGAGTCCTCACTCGTTCTTGGACACGTGTCTCTTGGCAGGGTACTGGTTGGGTCAATCCTTTCCTGCACGTACATCTCCTTTGCTCTTGCTCTTGCCCTTGCGCTTTGCACGCTCGTGCGAGCAGTCCTGCCCGCCCTGGGATTCACTGTCGCTTTCCTGCTTGTCATTCCTTTCCTTGGCGCATCGTCCCTTGCTGCACGATGGATACCCTCCAACCTCATCGGAAGCGTTGGCGCCATTGCGGGAGGGGGCGGTTTCAGTGCCTACGGTCCTGCTGCAGGAATGACCGTGTCCGCAACCGTGATTCTCGTATTTGTCTCAATTTTCCTTGTGGAGCGGATCCGCGATTCCCTGTAGGACGGACTTCATCACGCATCACTCATCGGAATGAGCGTGGGCATCACCATGGCCATGGTGATGTCCATGCATGAGGGCAGCATCCACATGGTGCAGGGAATCCTCATGCGGATACGCACCACCGCGGTGATGCGGGGGAATTTCATGCGCATGGGGATCATGCGCGGGATCAAAGTGGAGCACGATGTCAGCAAGCGGTTCAATGGCATGGTGGAGATGGTACCGGACATCCTCTCCAATGGCGTGCGCCTCCTGCACCGTGAGCTTTCCATCTACCTCAATGCTGAGTTCCGCGTACAGTCTCCTTCCAATCCAGCGCGCTCGCACTGATGAGATGTCATGCACTTCAGGCACTCCACCTGCGACATCCCGAATCGCATGGAGCATGTCCGCGTCCGCCTGGTCAAAGAGCCTCCCTCCAATCTGCGTGAGCGTTTCCCATGCCACAAGAACGATGAGTGCCGTAATGACAAGTCCTGCAATGGGATCGAGAAGGGGAAGGTGCACGACTGTCCCGAGCACCCCCAAAGCAGCACCAAGCGAAGCGAGGCCATCAAGGCGGGAGTGCTTTCCATCGGCTGAGAGCGCCATGCTTCCAAGCCGCCTGCCAGCACGGATCTTGTACTGGCCAGCGACCTCGTTTGCTCCGAACCCGATGAGCGCAGTGACTGTTGCAAGGAGAACATCGTGAATGGCCATGGGGTGCAGCAGCTTTTCGATTGAGGTCAATCCTGACGCCACTGCGCTTCCGACAATGAGCAGAAGAACGACAAGTGTCGCCACATCCTCAGACCGGTGCCAGCCATACGGATACTCCCTGCTTGGTGCACGGCTGCTCATCCTGAACGCAATGGCAATGGCGAACGCGCTAGCCACATCTCCACCATTGTGGAATCCATCAGCAAGAACGCCGGCACTGTGTGCTGCGATGCCGATCGCGATCTCAAGTGTGGCTGCGACTGCAAGGATCGCCGCACTTCCCCAGATCACCCTGAGGGCAGCATGCGTCGAGTCCCCACGCTCTGATGTGGCGTCGGAAGTTCCTTTGCCGTGCGCAGGAGCATGATCAGCCATTACCGTATGGTACCCTCTTGCTGGCACGAACGTGGTGTCCAGCATTGTAGTCAGCACCTCCAAGGGAAGCTTTCACACCTGCGTTCACTGACGAGAATTCCGGAAACGGGGTACACTAGTTGTGACGCACAACGTGCGTTGCTGTGCGTGCCGAACGACTTGGCATGCGCATGGATATCCAGCGATACACGTTTGAGCAGCTTCACCAAAAGGAGGGTAGGAATGCCCATGGCCTCTCCCCGACGCAATGACCGGACACGTCAGAGCCCTGCCAACCAGACAATGTCGTACCGCAATGAGGCGGAGACATACGAAGTTGAGGTAACAAAAGCGCTCAACCAGTGGGCTGTATCCGTTACTCGGCTCGACGACCAGAAGCTCATTTGCCAGGATTTCTTCTCCCGTCGATGGGAAGCTGTTGCCCGTGCCGAGGATTTCCTCAAGCTGCTCAACCGCAAGGAGCCACCGCCAGGCTGGTGAGTTCACGTCCTACTCTTCCTGTGTGCCCTCAGGGGAAGTGACCTGCGTTGCAGGAAAATGGATTGACGCTGGCAGCCGCGATCCCTGTCTCCAGATCTCCACATCCATGGAAGTTCCTGGCTGACGCGAGCTGATTGCCTGCTGAAACTGCTGCAGCCCCCTGTCAAGGGTGTACGAACCGATGGTGAGTATCACATCGCCTTCATGTATGCCAGCCTCTGAGGCTGGAGAATCCGCGCCAACTGGCCCAACCTCCACTCCAAAAGGAAATGGCAGGCCCAGTTCCGCTGCACGCTCTGCAGTCACAGTCCTGACTGCTGCGCCAAGACGCACATGCTCTTCTTCAGGTCCAGTGGATGGAAAGAGCTTCGCGAGCTGGATCGGATCGTAGCCTGCAACCATGGTGTCGTTCTTCCTCACCACAGGGGTGACCACCTTGCCGTAGTAGCCAAACAGGACAGCGCTTGCGCCAGGATCCTGCGTCACATCACGGAGTGTGTACGCAATGCCTTTCTCATCAAGATACGAACGCACCCTGTCACACTGAGCATCATGTGGCCGGACGTACACAGTGACAGCATCCGCCATGTCGTCAAACCTCCTCTCCTGATCCCTCGCGCACTGCTGATGGAGCAGTCAGAGACGGGACTTCACCATCCACAGGAGTCGTCTTGTGATTGTTCGCCCGTGACCGCTGTGGACGGAATGACCGTGTCCTCTTGCCAGGCTCGAAATGCCATTCATGGCCATCCTCTGGCGCACTTCCCTCAGATGAGGATGGAGCAGCCTCGCGGCTGGAATCCGTGAACGGCAGTGTTCCCTGCTGTGGACCTCCTGCGCTGCTGGGCATACCGCCCTCACCCTGGGGAGGTGTTCCTCCTGGCGCAGTGCTGCCTCCCTTTCTGCGACGACGACGTCTGCGACGCCTCCTCGTTGCTGCTGAACCAGCCCCCTCGGCCTGCTGCCCTTCTCCAGGCGGAGTATCCTGCACCTGGGCTTCATCGCCAGTGGCGGCTGTGGGCCTCTTCTTCTTCCGGTTGCGCCGAGACTTGTGTGAAGGTGGCAGAAGTTCCTTGGCATCAATCCAGCCTCCACATTCCCGCGCCTGGTCGACCAGGACGCCATACATGGATTCCTCGCCTGCCCGGAGCGTTGCACTGTCGCCAATGCACGCCACGAGCCTCTTGGCCCGTGATATGGCCACATTGAGACGGTTGGGAACCCTCAGGAAACCTATGCGTCCCCGCTCATTGCTTCTCACTAGCGAGATGACAACAATGTCCTCTTCCCGCCCCTCGAAGGAATCGACCGTATCGATCTTCACAGGACGCTTGAAGTTTCTTCTTCCCAGCGCCTGCCTCAGACGTTCTACCTGCTCCGCATACATGGCAATAATGGCCATGGAAAGGTTCCGTGGACAGCGTTCATCGAGGAGCCGCACCACATGGGCTGCGACACGCACTTCGAGTTCGTTTCGCAGCGCACCGCCTGGACCCCGTTTTTCCCCACCCTGGGTATTCACCGTATCGACAAAATGAAGCGCCACCGGAAATGGCTGCCGCGTGACAAAGTCATACGCAGTTACTTCAGGGGCATTGAGCAGCTGGCCCTCATACGACATGGTTGAAATGTAGCCTGCAATCTGGGGATGCATGCGGTGCTGCACTGTGAGAAGGCACTTCGCCTCCTCGGGCACACCTCCCTCCCAGCACTGCTCAAAGAAACTCATGTTCACAAGATCCTCAAGTTCTGGATCTGTCTCGACAATGCTGTACAGCGAGTCGTCCTCAACCGGTGGCAGCTGCTTGTGGTCTCCCACCATGGCGATTGCTGAACCGAGCCTGAGCGCAGGCAGGGCCTCGTCCACACGGGCCTTGTTCGCCTCATCAAGGATGACGAGGTCGAAATTCATGTCAGTGATCGCTGAGGTGGAGGCTGTCGCGCAGGTAGCGAAATAGCAGTTCGCCTCAAGGAGCCGCGGATCATCCTCATCATCGCAGCGGTACTGGTCGACAGCTGGATGCACCCTCTCTGCCCTTGCAACGCGTACAGCACGCATTCCTGGAGTTCCCGCAAGGCGCTCAAGTGCGTTGTCAACGGCGAGATTGCTGTGCGAGGTGACAAGGATGCGCTCATCCGGATTGGCAGTGAGCCTCCGCTTGATCGCTTCGACTATGACTGTGGTTTTCCCGGTTCCAGGAGGTCCCTGGATGAGAAGCGCCTCCCCGGCCTTCATTGTTGAGAGGAGGGATACGGCCCTGTCCTGAGGTGGATTCGCAATCATGCCTCCAGTGAGCCAGTCACCACCTTCTCCAGGCCTGTAGGCTGGAGCGCACACCTTCTGTGGTTCCACAAGGAGCTGGGCTAGGAGTCCCACACCGAAATCCCGTGAGGCGAGGGAAGCAAGCACACTCCGCTTTGCCAGGTAGTGAGACCTGTTGTATGAAGGTGATATGGCTCCTTCCGGCCCCGGATGTTCGAAGGACCTGCAGGTGACCTCGATCCGGTGACGCCTGTTGTCGACCTTGTTCACCCGGGCAACAATGCTCGGGCCATCTTCAGGTTCCACAAGAACTGCCATGTCCTGCTGGAGAGTGATCTTCTCATCACGGGGGACACTGAACTCTATCTTGCCCACTTCAGGCTGTCTCCGGTCCTGCTCGGTAAAGGGTCTTCCGCAGGATGGACACTGCTGGTGCTGTCCAGGCTGCCAGAATCCCCGGCAGGCACGGCATCTCCAGTACTCCTTCGTATCGACATAATGCACACGGTGCTGCTGCGCACGTGCACGGTCCTCCCCCTCCAGCCTGTCAATAAGCTTGAGTGTTCCAAACAGAATGGGGGACGATGCTGCTGCTGCACTCGACCGCTGCCAGTCGAGGAGACGGTGGGTATCGCTCGATGTGCCGTTGGTGGCACTCACCTGCATGGATTTCGCAGTGACAGTGAGCAGATGCGTGTCTGAGGGATGTCCGGACTGGGGACGTATCGCATCAATGCGGAGAGCGAGATGCTGGTCGTTCCCGTCATCCGCTGGCTGCGGCGTACACTGCATGGCGAGATCCGGCAGGAACACCATGATCCGTTCTCCGCTGTCACTGGCAAAGGAGACGGAAAAATGTTCCGCAGCCTCAAGATGCGCCTGAAACATACGCCGCGGATCATCGGACTGCTCGCCAGCAAGCGCAGTGAGCACTACGAGAGCATCACTCTGCTCAGGTACGAGAAAATGCAGAGTGTCGAGAGAAAGATCTGGAGTAACCAGTGGTACTACCTCACACTATCGTGGACAACGCGCATTGCGCACCCAAATATGACCCCTTGTCCCTAATACGTGCACTGTCCTTGCTGGACAGTGTCCCCTGCGAAGGTTCCACGGCAAGCCGGTACTTCTTAATCGCGATGGGATTTCTATCGCTACTATAGCCTATGGCCAAGCCGTTTCGCCAGAGGCAACTGCAGAAGTGCACGGATCCGGGTAGCTTGGGGATATCGCAGTTGTGCAACAGCTGGCTGTAGCGCAGATCCGTAGTGTAGTATGCCAATGCACATGAATCCCTGCAGCAAGGGCACTGTCCACGTACCTCAGCCGGGCAGTATTCATGTGGACACTGCAGCATATCCGCTCCCCGCCGCTGAAGGAGAACGAATGGAACACTCAGGCACGATAGACGACACGGGACTCATCCGCATCCTCCAGGAACTCCACACCTCACGCGCTTCCGGCACGCTCGAGTGCACTCGCGACGGAGAGACTGCAACCCTTCTGCTTCTCATCGGCACACTGTTTCACGCGCACACTGCTGACAACAGCGCTGTGGGGGAAAGTCTCGTGGTCGATGTGCTCACCTGGAACTCCGGATCCTACGCCTTCACTGAAGAGCACATCGTTCCCGCTGAGGAAACTGTTCGGGCCACAATAGATGAGCTCTATGCCCGTGCGCAGCTCAGGAAGTCGATGCGTGCCAGGGAAGCATAGGTGCTTCGTTGTATGGTGAAAAGAGTGGCATGTCATGTGACAGAAGCGTCGCATGATCGTAAACCATCCTTCTCGCAGAACACATGTCAGTTGTAAAGTTACATGGTATAAGTAAATGGCAGATCGGTAGGGTGCATCGCATACGGTGCCTGATATGATCTCACCAGCTCCCCAGACATTCAGCCAAGCCCACAAGACACAATAATCGAAGGAGTCCCCACGTGCAAAGCCAAGGATCTCTCCAAGACACGGATCTCGGTTCCCTGCTGCAGTCAATGCAGGCTGAGCGGGCTACTGGGACACTCTATCTCGAGCAGGGAAGCTCCACAAGCTCCCTGTACTTCCTGTTTGGACACCTTTTCCACGCGGAAGGATCGTCTGGCAAAGGAGAAGAAGTTGTCCTGGAGTCGCTTGGCTGGAAGGATGGAGCGTTCACCTTCGATCCCCGTGCCAAGCTTCCCCCTGAGGAGACCATTACCGCCTCTGCTTCCGAGCTCATTGCGCAAGCCCAGCTCCGCGTTGCCACAGCATCCGAATATGAAGGAGGAAACATGGCCGAACAGTCGGTGGTTTCCAATGAGGGAGGATCATGGGAACCAGCACCTGAGCCTGACTGGGCACAGCCTGCTGCTCCTGAGAGTGTCGCTGAACAGCCCCAGGA
This sequence comes from bacterium, assembly GCA_021803465.1. Lineage (GTDB taxonomy): Bacteria > Chloroflexota > Dormibacteria > Aeolococcales > Aeolococcaceae > JAJZLL01. The sequence goes on along the minus strand of JAJZLL010000049.1, from coordinate 76,037 downwards.
AGAGGACGATGGCGTCTACCATGTTGCCCAGACGTCTGGCGGAGGCCTGACCTATTCGACACAAGAGGCAGAAGCCCCTCAGGGTGAACCTGAGGAGCCAGCTCCAGTGCCAGAGGCAGCTCCAGTGACTGCCGCTCCCCAGAGCGCAGCTGGTGGCGCTGCAACGGAGGTGTTCTCTTCGGAAGTCACTCTTCTCGCATATCCCCTCCCTGCCGGGAGCGTGCTGTACGAGCATCTCAAAAGCTCTTTCATTGACTTTTCCAGGCTCCTCCGCACACTCAAGAACGACTCCCACACTGGCTACATCAAGCTGTATCTTCCCAAGGACAGCGAGAAGGAATGCTGTCTTCTCTTCCTCAATGGGGATCTCGTTGAGGGTCTCTCCACGCTGGAGGGCGTTGTCCATGGCGAGGACGCCTTCGTGGAGTTTCGCAAGCAGATGGATGCCGAGGTGGGACTTCTTGATGTGGTGGAGATCGAGGACAAGGTAGTGACAGCGCTCTCGCAGTTCTATACAGGACAATATCTCTACACACAGCTCATGGGCCGCTTCATCGACTTCGGTGCCCTCCTCAGCTATCTGCAGGAGCAGAAAACGACTGGACATGTGCTTGTGACTGGTGGAACGGAGATAGGACTCATCCTGCTGCATGAGGGACAGGTGCTGGGATCATATACGGAGAATGACCGTTCCCCCACAACTGATGCGTCCCGTGTCACTGCACTCACAAAAGAGCAAAATGCACGCATCGAAGTTCGCACGAGCAGTGGCTCGGTATCTCCTCTCGACATCAAGGCGATCATGGGCTTCTAGACAGGCGGGACCCTTCCTGTCCGCGTTCCCATTCCGCCTGAGGCGTATAGCTGCCGGGCTGTGCAGCGGACTTGTGCTGTCCGGACTTCTGGCTGGCTGCGCGAGTTCGCCACCCCAGATTCTTTCCCTCACGCCAAATCACGGCGCAACAGGAGTCGAGGCAAACGCGCCAGTGAGCGTCGTGTTCGACAAGCCTGTTGTCCACTCTTCCATCGCTGCGCATTTTCTCATGTCTCCCGGACTGCCAGGCTGCAACCTTGCGCAGGCGGCAGAGGGCCTGAAGCAGCATGCGTGCTGGATCACATGGCTCACGTCTGAACCTGGGTTTACCCTCTTCCATCCAACCACACCCTTTGCGTCGAACACGAAGTACACCTTTTCGCTCACTTCCGGGCTCCATGCCGTCGATGGCTCCGTGAATGTCTTCAGCCACACCTGGAACATCACGACGGATGTCGCACCCAGATTCCAGGGCTCATATCCATCTCAGCAAGCAAAGAACATACCTGTCGACAGCATCCTCACGGTATCCTTCTCCAGGGCAATGCTCCCAGGGAGCAGCTCTGGAATCTCCCTTTCTCCCGCAGTTCCAGGCACCACCATTGTCCAGGACGTCTCCTCTCCAGCCCAGTTTGACATCCTTCCCGGCCATCTCCTCCTTCCTGACCATGCGTACACGCTCACTGTTTCGACACATGTTCGGGACATCACATACGCGAAGCTTTCACGAAGCACGGTCATCCACTTCACCACTGGCTCAACGCTCAGCGTGCTTCCCCATCTGCTCCTCGCTTCTCAGAACACAGTGGACCTGCTGCCTGTACCAAGTTCTACGGACATCCATGCTCCCGTACCCTACATCCACCTTTTCTCTGGAGCCCCATCCACCACCGTTGGCACTGCAGCGCTCTCTCTTGGCACGGACTACCTCGCACTCACAGTGGTGCAATCCTCAACGGGAATTTCACAGCTCCACGTCATCAGCGTTGTCAGTGGCAAGGACCGAATCATTGGCTCCGATGCACGCAAGCTCTCCTGGTCCCCGAATGGACACCTTCTTGCATACATGTCCGGCACTTCACAGCTCAACATCTACAACACCATCTCTGGCACCACTGCATCCTTCCCCATGCCATCGCCCCTTCTCTCTCCTCCCCAGTGGAATGGTGCAGGAAGTCTCCTCTATCTCTCGTTTCAGGGGCAGGCGTCCTCACCTCCTTCCATAGTGAGCTTCTCCCCGTCACTTGATGCATACGCACCCATTCCCAATCTCCCCCTCTTCGCCTACACCCCCCTCACCTCTCCAGACCACAGCCTCCTTGTGTATCTTGGCCGGGCAGTTCCCACGGATCCAACGTCCGTCTGGTGGTCATCCCTCACCGTGACACCCTCCACTGCAACCTCGCTTGCTGCAGGCTATGCCCTTTTCGGCGTGACCAACAGTTCCTCCGTTGTTGCGTCCCCTGTTGCTCATCCTGGTGAGCTTGGCTTTCTCAGTCTCTCCAGTGGTGATTTCGCTGCTCTTTCCTCTGCTGCAGTTCCCAATACGCCCATTGCCGTGTCTGCAAATGGACAGCTTGTGGCATATCTTGCTGGGAGTGCGGCCCATCCTGTGCTTTCCGTGCAGCCAACCTCCATCTCCGCAAGTTCCATTCTTGCAACGAAACCTCCCTTCAGTGGCGCATGGAGGATGGCATTTCAGGGACTGACCATACCGTCATGATCGAAAAGGACATGACGCCAATTCACTGTTCCGTGTACCGTAACAACATATGACGCAGCGACTGCTCTTTCTCATAGCGGATACAGGCGGAGGCCATCGGGCCTCTGCAAATGCGGTTGCCGCCGCACTCAATGCCAGCCATCCTGACCAGTACGACATCTCCATCATTGATCCATTCGTCGAGGCAGCACCAGCCTTCGCTGGAGCGACAACGGGCCTCTATGCGCCCATTGCGCGCCATGTGCGATGGCTGTGGGGAGGAATTTACTACGCGACAAATTCCTCCCTCGCAGTGGAAGGGGTCTCACGTTCAATCCTCACGCTGCTCGCTCCTGGCATCCGTTCCCTCATTCACGATCTCTCGCCTGCAGCAGTCGTTTCGTTCCATCCCCTTCTCAACCATGTGACTGGCCGCATCCTCCATGCCCTCCCAGCAGAGGAGCGTCCTCCCTTCCTCACCGTCGTCACCGATTTCATCAACCTCCATCCGTTCTGGTTTTCCCCTGAAGCGGATGCCATCGTGCTCCCCACCACCCAGGCTCTGCGGAGCTGTCTCCAGCACGGCATCCGTCCGGACAGGTGCCATGTCTTCGGACTTCCCATTGGACCCTCATTCATAGCCCCCATGCCTGATGTGAAGGAAAAGAAGCGCCTGAGAAGCGACCTTGGCTGCCTCAGCAACCGTCCTCTTGTTGTCATCTGTGGCGGAGCTGACGGTGCAGGAAAGCTCAAGGGCATCACTGAGGAACTGCTCAACAGGCAGGATCCTGTTGACACTGTTGTCATTTGTGGCAGGAATGAGCACCTTCGGGAGGAACTCGTCAAGCTCGCTGCTCCCCCTGACCGCAGTCTTGTCATCCAGGGCTTTGTCTCGAACATGGTTGACTGGCTGCGTGCTGCGGATGTCGTCGTCACAAAAGCTGGCCCTGGAACAGTGATGGAGGCACTGTGCAGTGGCACTCCATTTGTTCTCTGCTGGTATCTTCCCGGACAGGAACGGGGAACAGTCACCTGGCTCCGTCAGCACCGGGTGAGCAGGTATTCCCCAAATCCTCGCCGCGTCGTCGACTACATCAACGAGGTACTTGTGTACCCACCATCTGAACGTCAGGCTCTGCTTGAGAGGATACGTGCACTGGCAACGCCACATGCAAGCAGCAACATTGCAGATCTCATCACATCGTTCACCTCAAAAAGCGCATCCGGATCCGCCAATGCACCGTAACGCACCAGCCACAGTTGATACGCTCCTTACGGAGCTTGAACTCGTCGCCTTCCGCAACATGAACCGGCTCCAGCTCAGCATTCCCCGAGGAATCACACTCATCACTGGAGCCAATGGACAGGGAAAGACGAACATTCTTGAGGCTGTTGCAACCATTGGACTCACGAAATCCCCGCGTTCAGCCTCTCTTCGGGAATCCATGAAGTGGGATGCCACATATTCCCGCATCCGCGGTGTGCTGGATACAGGTGAACGTGGACTCGATGAGTGCATCGTGGAGATTGATGCGCGCGAGGGAATGCCTCGGAAGCGTCTCCTGCTCAATGGGGAGAGTGTAGCTGCAAGCGCCCTCATTGGCCGCCTTCCCACAGTCCTCTTCACACCAGACCACCTCAGTCTCGTTTCCGGTGGACCTGAAGAGAGACGCCGTTTCCTAGACATCGTTCTCACGCAGCTCCCTGGCGATGGCAGGAACGATCTCCTCAGGTATTCCCGGTCTCTTCTCCAGAGGAACCATCTTCTCCGTGCCATGCGGGATGGCACAAGCGATGGAATGGAGCTCCCTGCATTCACTGAAATGTGCATCGCTTCCGCCATCGCTGTGATGGCGCACCGCCAGAGGGTCATCTCCGAACTCGCAGGGGCCTTCACGGATCACCTGTCCGCCTTCACACCCGATGCGGAAGTGACAGCTCTCTGCTACGCTCCATGTGGAAGGGAAAGCGGTCAATTCCCAACCCGTGAGCAGTTCCTCTCGGAAATGCATGCGCGGCTTTCCCGGGATGTTGCGGCTGGTTCCACAAGCTTTGGACCGCATCGGGATGATCTGCTCCTTTCCATCCATTCCCGGCCAGCACGGTCAGTTGCCTCCCAGGGGCAGCGGAGAAGCATTGTCCTCGCACTGCTCCTCTCCTCTGTCGACCTTCTCAGGAACCATACGGAAACTCCTCCGCTTCTCCTCCTGGATGATGTGCTCAGTGAGCTCGATGCGGATCGCCAGGAGCGGTTTCTTGAGCGACTCCGCGCTCCAGCAACGTCCCAAATCCTCATTACAGCCACGGATGCTGCAGACGACCTTCTGCGCCTCGCACGCCCCGATCACCACCTGACAGTCAGGAATGGGGAGGTTTCCAGCACGGATGACTGATCAGGAACACCATCGGGAAAATCATATCGGAGACCTTCTCAACGCTTCTCTCAGGTCCCTTGGCGTGTACACTCCAGTCACGACTGCGCGTGTTGAGGAGTCCCTGCGGGATCTCCTTGGACCAGACCTCTTCGCGCTCTGCACGCACGTCTCTTTTCGCAGTGGCCACCTTAATGTCCAGGTAGCGAATGCATCTTTCGCGACACAGCTCCACTATGACCAGCAGCGCATCATCGACACGCTCAATGCGCGGCTAGGCGAGGGCACTATCAGCACATTCCGGGTCCGCCAGTAGCTGTTGGCTTCCCAGAAACCATCCCTCTCCTGCGAATCCTAGTCCACTGCGCTCATTCCCGGGTGAATTGCTCTGGGCAAGAGAGAGCTGGAGCTCACGAACGTTTTCCAGGAGCTTCCCTCGAGAGAGAAGTCCTGGGCCAAGGGGACCAGAGCTGTCCACACCCACTGGCGGGAGCGTGCTGAGAGCGCATTGCACTGCTTCAGACATGTGGGAAACATGCCACCGAATCTCGTTCCCTGCAGCTTCGGGAACGTCAAATGCAGCCAGGCCAACTGCCACTGCTGCATACGCTGCTGCTCCCAATCCATGCGCTCCCATGTGACAGACTGCTGCCCTGGCGGCTTCGCTCATCGCTTCATTCGTGCAAACACCACCGACAAACCGCTGGCGGATGGCATCCCCTGCAGCCAGTTCTCCTCCTGCGAACGCACGGGCACGTTCTATGAGAGCACGGGGCCGCGTATCCGTTGGGCATTCCTCCTCGAACAGTTCCAGAACCCCCTCTGCGCAGTCCGCTTCCCAATGAGCGACAAGACGCCTGTCAGGCTCGCTGAGCGTCTGCTGAGACCTCACTGTCTGCCAGTGCGCACATGTGTGCGCGCTTCCATGAACATGTGGTTCACAGCGTCTCTAGAGGGAAGGCCGAAGAGAGGGATGAAGGACAGGCATGAGGAGGTAAACGTAATCCTCCCGTCCATGGGGACGGATTGTTCCAGGTTCTTCAGCCTTGTTGAACGACATGTGGACGGTATCGCTGTCAAGCGCTTCCAGAGCAGCAAGGAAGTACCCTGAGTTGAATGAAATCTCCAGTCCCTCTCCTGTGACATCCGCAGGTATGGGCACTTCATCATCTCCGACATCCGACGACCACGCTGTGAGCACGACCGTTCCGCTGGTTATGGACATCCGCACAGGATTCGACTCCTCACGGGCCAGGATGGATGCAGTCTTTGCTTCCCGACGCAGATCCGCAGTTGGAAGCACGACCGTTGTCCCCGCAGCATCAGGGATGGCCTGTTCAACTTTGGGATATCTTCCCTCAATGGTGCGCGTTGTCACCACAACATCCCCAACCGTGAATGTCACAAATGAGGTCGTGCCACCAAGAGCGATGGCCACTTCCTTCCTTGCCTCGTTCACTGCCCTTGCCACTTCCTGCAGATGCTTGGCGGGAACGATGGCTATGAGCTGCTCATCACCATCAGGGATTTCCTTTGCAGGCAGCGTTTTCAGGGCAAGACGGTGCCTGTCCGTGGCTGCGAGGGTCACTGTCTGGGCTGAAGGATCCACCTTGATCCGCACGCCCGTATACACGCGTTCCGTCTCATCGCTGCTTGCAGCAATGACGGTCTGGGCAACGCCTGCCGCGAACGTCTTCCCATCAACGATGACGGATGTCCCCCCCTCCGCAACAGGAAGCGGTGGGAATTCCGCAGGATCGATGACATGAAGTTTCGTCTTGTGGAGTCCGCACGTCAGGTTGAGCACACGGCCCTGCGGGTCGAGCTCCATGGTGCAGGGAACTTCAAGAAGGGATCCAACGTAGTCCGCAAGCAGCTTTGCGGGGACAGACGTCTTGCCCTCCTTTGCGACTTCTGCAGGAACAGTGTCGACAATGGCGAGGTCAAGGTTTGTTGCAGAAAGTCTGAGACCTCCAGGAACAGTCTCAATAAGCACATTTCCCAGAACAGGAAGGGTGGAGCGCTGCGAAACAGCCCGCTGGACTAGGGACAGGCCCTGGCTGAGCTGTGAGGGAAGAAACGTACACTTCATATCAACCATCCTTCGTGCCTGATGTTGGAATTATGCACACACATTAATAGTAACCATGAACTGATATATCAAATAGATGCAGTAGTATAAGCTGGGGATTCTGGGGATAACTCAAAAAAGCGTGTTAGCACAACAGGTTTTGACGTTGGGGCGCTGTGCATATCTGGCCGGTTTGTCCACAGGCAGGTGACAGGGGTGCACGCTGTCCACAGTTTCCACACCGGCTGAGCAGTTTCATCCACAGGTTTATCCCTCATCACTGTGTGTTCTGGAGAAGCGTCTGAAGAGCGACGAGATCCGATGCAAGTCGTTCATCCTCGCCCATGAGTTCCGATATCTTCTCAATCGCATGGAGGACAGTCGTATGGTCCCTTCCGCCAAATGCTGCTCCTATTGCGGGAAGGGATGCATCGGTCTCTTCCCTGCAGAGGTACATCGCCACCTGTCGTGGGAGGACGAACTGCTTGTCACGGCGTTTCCCGTTCATTTCCTCAAGCGAAATGCCGAAGTACGTAGCCACATTGAGCTGGATGGCGGAAATGCTGAGTGAGGAAAGGGGCGTGGCATCGGGAATGATGTCCGCAAGAATGCTCTGTGCCTCCTCAAGGGAGACAGGACGCTGATTGATTGATGCATGCGCCAGAACGCGGATGAGGGCACCTTCGAGTTCACGGATGTTCTTCTGGATGCGGTGGGCCATGAATGCGCACACTTCTTCACTCACAAGCCACGATTTCGCACCGAGTTTGCTGTGGAGGATTGCGAGACGGGTTTCAAAGTCCGGTGGCTTGATGTCAGCGATGAGGCCACCCTCGAACCTGCTGCGGAGGCGGTCTTCGAGCGTGGGGATGTCCTTCGGTGGACGGTCGCTTGAGACTACGACCTGCTTGCTAACCTCGTAAAGGGCATTGAACGTATGGAAGAACTCCTCCTGGGTTCGGTCCTTGCCTGCAAGAAACTGGATGTCGTCAATGAGGAGGACATCGACGGACCGGTACTTCTGCCGGAACTCGTTCGTCTTGGCCTGCTGGATGGCAAGCACCATCTCATTGGTGAACTTTTCTGAAGTCACATACACGACTTTTGGTGGACGGCGTGTCTTCGCACGCACAGCGTTTCCTATGGCGTGCATGAGGTGTGTTTTCCCCAGACCCACACCGCCGTAGATGAAGAGCGGATTGTACGCCTTCCCTGGAGCTTCCGCGACAGCCAGGCACGCTGCATGGGCGAACCTGCTGCTGTTGCCAACAACGAATGTTGAAAAGGTGAAGTTTGGGTTGATGACTGCATCGTTGGAGTCATCTTCGAACTGGGAGCCGTATGTGGAGGCGGAAAACTCCTCAGCTTCCCGCACTGGCGGATCATCGGGAATGGGAAGGGCCTCGGGAGTGTCGACAACAGTGATGACGAGGTCGCACTCCTTCGAAAGGATGCCTGCGAGAGTCTCCTTGATGAGTGGCGCATACCGCTCTGTGAGCCAGTCACGTGCGAGCTTTGTGGGAACGCCGATCGTGTAGGTAGCGCCTTCCGCATTGACGAGCTTCGCGTTCGCAAGCCAGGTCTCGTATCCGGGACGCGTCAACTGGAATTTGAGCTCTTCCTGTGCGATCTCCCAGACCCGGTGGGGATCAAAGGTTACTTCCCCGTCGAGTTCTCGTGTGACTTCATCCATGCCTGTCCACTGCTGTATGTGCGAGGGGAGAGCCCCCGCATTTCGTGCATTCTACCGTAGTTATCCCCAACCTATCCACAGGAAGTGGATAACTTTGCTGACAATTGTCTCGTGCGGGTGGCAGAAATGTGTGCAGGACGCCCAGTACACGGGTGGAAGGAGTCGTCCGATCGCAGGCCGGATCCTCCTCACAACGAAGTGCAGTGTATCACGTGTCCATCCCGTCCTGCCTTAGAAGCCCATGCCATATGAGGACCGGTACGGCCGGTAGGACCGCGACTCAATCCAGCTGCTCGGAATGAATTCTGGCGAATGCGCATTGAACGATCCCTTGACAGCACGCATGCCGTGGACACGGAGGACGCCAAGAGCCGCGTCGATGGACCCAGCCCGGATGACTTTCGCATGGACTGCAAGAGACCGCGCCTCCCGGGCTGCAGCATCAAGTCCGAGCGCTCCCACCCGTCCTCCGCATATGCATCCATCAGACAGCCATACCCGAGGTCCCTTCTGGGAGCTGAGCCAGGTGAGCGCTTCCAGGTCAACCTCGTTGCCGCCGCTCATATGGGATGGATCGAAATCCGCCCAGCGGCCATCCTTGCCAATGATGCAGAGTCTTCCACTGCTGTCGCGGCCACTGTACACGGCAATGCAAAGCGTGGGAAACCGTTTGATTGCCTTCTTGAGCTCATCCCAGTCCCACGACATCGAGCCAGAGCAGTCGATGAGGATTGTTCCCCCTCCACGCCGTGTGCGGAACACCTGCTTGTCCTCAGCCCACCGCTCCATCACCTCCGGGATCTGTCCTGTGTCCGTTGCTCCTGCAGGCTGGGTGATGGGGATGGCGGAGTGGCTCCTGTTCGTATGCTCATCGATGACAAGTCGCCCTATGGAGTGGGTGGAACTCCCAGCGGAGCCAGTTGACCGTGGCCCATCATGCTCGCGCTTTCCATTGGAGAGCTTTTTGGGCAGCTCCTGCGGTGGGTGGGAACTGGCATGCTGGATGTGCATGGGACCGGACGTGTTCCACGACCCATCTGGCTGTTGGGTTTCCTCCTGGGTGGACTCGTCCGTGCATCCGAGGGGTTCGACTCGTGTGCGTTCTCCAGAAACGCTGCTGGAAGAGCCACTCTGGACGGAGTCCTGGCTACTGGCCTCTTTGGTGCTGCCACTGTCCATGGAGTCGCTGGGTGTTGCAGGGAGGGCACCTGTGCTTCCGCCTTGTGAAGGCTGAGTGGGGGCGCTTCCCCCTGAAGAGGATTGCTGTTCAGCACTGGAAGCTCCAGGATTCTGCTCGCCGACTCCCACGTTCTCCGAAGAGCCGGCTTCGCCGGAGGAAGCGCTGGTCTGCTCCTCAGATGGTGCCTCACCAGCTGAAGCGTTCTGGGACGGAGCCATGGATTCAGAAGGAGTATTCCTTTCGCTTCCTGAGGTTGAAGGCTGTCCCGGTGAGCCAGCATCCGGCTGTCCGTCTTTCCCGTTTCCGTTCTGGGAAAGAGACGGATCGCCTGTGGACATGCCGGAGAATCTTCTCGTCAGGGATCGTGCCAGCACATCACGGGTGGAGGCTGCTGGGGAATGGTAGAGCGTTTCAGCTGCAGCAGTCACTGCCCGCTTCTCCTCAGGAGAGAGCGTCTCGAACACGCGCTCAGTCAGCTTCTCCAGATCCCCAGGAATGTCTGGACGGAAAGCAGGTGCGCCGTTCGCGAGGCTCTCAGGAGTGCAGGCAGCACTCGCAAGCTGGAGCCAGACGCGTGCAGCGTCCTCGTGGACAGTGGGAACAGTACGCCTCGAGAGATCATACTCATCGAGCCGTCGGGACGTGTCCACTCCCTGGCCATGGGCAATGGCATCAACGCGCATCTCCTCGAGCGCCTTCTCCCAGGGAGAATGGAACTGCTGTTCACCAACTGCAGCATGGATGGCCTCGTGCAGACGGACTGCACGTCGTGCTGCGCTGTCCGCCTGTGGAACGACAGCAGTCTTTGCTGCAGCATCGGTCGCTCCCTCTCCGTTTCCCGAGGGAGACACTTTCCATGGTTTGTCGGAAGGGGACCAGCCATCCACCAGGTATCCAAGTTCATTGCGGTGAGAGGTCTGTGCCATCACATATCCTCCTATTCCACTTCCGCATGCTGGGAAGGAGCCGATGCTGCCGGGGACTGCTTGCCCTTCTGCTCCATGAGCTTTGCCCGTCCCCCCACCGATGCTTCAAGGAGACTCTGGGCTCGCTGGAGATCCCCATGGGTTGCAACGCTTGCTGCGAATGGCTCAGGGATGTCCTCGAGAAGTTCTCCAAACTTGCTTAGGGTGCGATAGGTGATTGCAGGAGATCCATCATCCAGACGGTCATGGTTCTTGTCGGAGTAAAGGTATCGGGCAAAGGCGCGCAGGTGTTCCGGAAGTGCATCAATCATTGCAGTGCTTGGCTCAATGACAGGTGAAATGATGGAGAACCGGTCAAGGACTGCGGGTGCAACATCATCATCGATGGTGCCATTCATTGTTGCAATGCACCGGAATCCTTGTTGTGGCCTCACAGTTTCCCCGGTTGGAAGAGTCACCTGGGCAACCTCCGGATTGTCAAGAAGCACATGGAGCATGTTGCTCACATCCTCTGACGCATGGTTCAGCTCATTGACAACTAGAAGCGCTCCTTCCCTCCAGGCCATGAGGAAGGGACCGTCATTCCACACAAAGCTGTCGCCTTTGGGCACCCAGTGGCCCCAGAGAGATGCTGCTGACTGTTCGCTCGTGAGCGTCACAGAGTACACGGGCTGGGATCCTGTGGAGCCTGTGAGAGCAGCAGCAACTGCGGCCGAGGTTTTCCCCGTTCCGGGAGGTCCAAACAGGAGCGCATGCATTCCACCTTCGGGCTGCGCGCATGTTTTGAGGAAGTTTCCCAGTTCATCCCTGGCAACCGGTGCGAGTGCTGCCTCCGAGAGATCTTCCGTCTCCTGCTTCACATGGTGCAGCTTCGGCTCCTTGGCTTTCATTGGCTGAGGGTCAGCCTCCTCCTCCGTGGAGAAGTGTTCACGAAGGGGACGGACGAGCTCTCTCCGGGTCCGCTCGATACGGCTCGAGTCCGCATACCATGCGTCCAGTGCTGTGCGGTACGTGTGGTCGGCCTCACTCCTGATGCGCTCACAGGCCTCTTCCCATGCAGCAATTTCTCCCCGATGGAAAATGGAGTCCTTTGGCCGCACTGGCAGGTCAGGTGTGACAGGAACTGGTTCCGGTGGACTGGGATATCGTGCAGTAATTGTCTGGAGTTCCCTGTCGAGAGCGTCCTGGCGTGCTGCATGGCGCTTCTCCCATTCACGCTCCAGGGCATTGAATGCCTCGGGATCGGAGAACTGGCGTTCCCACTGGAAATGCTGCGCAGCTGAGGCTGAAGCCTTCACAAGCTGAGAGGCCCGGGACTTGTCATATCCGAATACGAGCGCAGCAGCAGTCTCTGCTGACAGCGTCTTCCTGAGGGAAGCGAACATTTCGAGCTGCCTGTACGTGACTGCAGGCTCCCCACGCTCATCATCGACATGCTTGTACTGCCAGCGTGCCTCCTCGCGGAGATCCTCTGGCAGTGCCTCAATCATCTCTGTGCTGGGACGGTCCACATCCACTGTGAGGCTGAACCTGTCGAGCACGGGCTCTGCAATGTCCTCAGGAAATCCGTTCATTGTGGCAATGCAGCGGAAACCCTTTCCCGGACGGACAGTCTCGCCTGTGGGGAGTGTGAACTGGGCGACCTCGGGATCATCGAGGAGGACATGGAGAACGTTCTGCACGTCCTCTGAAGCATGGTCGATCTCGTTGATGACGAGAAGCGCTCCCTCCTTCCAGGCACGAAGCATCGGTCCATCATTCCAGACAAACTGGTCGCCCTTGGGCATCCAGTGTCCCCAAAGCGATGCTGCTGACTGTTCGCTTGTGAGCGTGATGGAATACACGGGCTGAGGTGTTTCATCCGGAGAGAGAAAGCGGGCACGTGCTGCACTCGTTGTTTTCCCAGTTCCGCGGGGTCCGTACAGAAGTACGTGGTTTCCGCCCTCAGGCTCAGCCGTCGCAAGAAGCACATCGGTAACGTCGTCACGGTCAATGCCTATGTCTGACCGTTTCGGCTGTACCTCCCGTAGCCTCTTCTTCGCGTCTTCCTGTTCCGATTCCAGTTCTGCGGCAGAGATCACCTCCCTCATGGGGATGTGAGTGCTCCGATTCACCGAACGAACCACCGTGTCCGTCTGTCGCGGGTCGGACGTTGGTGGGGTCTGCACCCCGTTCATTTGTCTCTGGTTTAAGCCTTCTGACACGGACGTGGCACGGACAAAGCGGCAACCTTCCTTCACGCTGCGACACTGTCCGTCAGCATGTCCCAGCAGGGTGGATATACTGCGAAGACAGCATGGGGTAATGCAGAGGGAATTGCGCAGTGGCCCATGATCATTCGGCACTTGAAGCTGCAGGCAGCATAGCGCTTCCGGAAGTCCAGGTTGCTGCGCCCTGCTCGGGAGCCTTGATCATGTTTGTCTGCACTCCATCGGGCCAGATGCCTGGTTCCTTCGCCTGATGGATGAGCAGGTTGCCCAATGTGTGAGAGGATCTTGCGAATCACGTGCAGTCATCCATAAGGGCACCATTGATGGAGTTTCTCCAGGCGTGCAGCCCATTGGCGGACGGGACTGCTGCGAGGAATCGTGAAGGATAGCATACGATGGTGCAACGGAACGCCCCGAAAGGAACAGGGTAAAGCGGAAAAGGAGTTGGTGATGGAAGACATGCACAGCAATAATGCGGAGCAAGTTGGGAATGGGAACGCACCAGATCACGACATGAGAGGCGTCCAGGTGTTTGCAGCAGTCATTGCGCTCACACGGCAGGGCAGGCTGATATGGGACGAGGTTCCGCAGCCAGCAGGATCCCGGGAGACAGTGCTCACTGCCACCACGAGGACTGGTGCGACGCTCACACTTGCTGCAGCACCAAGCCTGGACAGTCTTACCTGGACGGACGGGACGCAATCGACAACCTGGTCGGCATGCGGGCAGGCACGGGAAGAGGGAAACCTCTGCGATCTTTCCCATGTCGTGCGGGAGGTTGTCAACGACCGGGAATGGAAGAAGCGGGAAGCAGCAAGCGCAGAGGTGGACAGAGCTGTCCTCGAAAGCCTCTAGCCACCTGAGTGCGGGAGAACATGCTGCCTTGTGTATACTGAAGGGTACGCACCAGAGTGGTGGATAACGCAGGGTACAGGGCAAGATGAAACGAACTTTTCAACCAAAGCGCCGGTATTGGGGAAAGACCCACGGATTCATGGTCCGGATGTCAAGTCCTGGTGGCCGTCGTGTTATCAAGGCTCGCCGCCTGAAGGGACGGAAGGTGCTCACTCCGTCATGGGGCAAGTAGCCACACAGACGTGGACACGGCTAACTCCAAAGACAGAGGTCAGCCGGGTGAGGAGACAGGGTGTGCGCAGGCGCGTTGGGTCTGTTGCAGTCTTCGTGCACATGCATGATCCTGCTGATGCAGAAGTCAGGTTTGCCGTGTCTTCACGGAAGATGAAGGGTGCAGTGAGAAGGAACCGGATCCGGAGACGGCTCAAGGCAGCACTCCATGAGTTGAGGTATTGCCTTGCCAGCGGTTGTGACATTGTTCTTGTGGGGGATGAGCAGGTGGCCCAGCTTCCCTGGAACAGGCTGCTCGCCGAGATCGAGGGCGTACTCAGGCGCATTCCTGCTTCCCAGGTGGCCAATGATGTCAACATCTGAGCCCCACCGCCCTGGCCTGGCAGCCAGGGCAAGCCTCATTGTCATCAGGATCTACAAGCACACGCTCTCCCCAGTGTTTGGCGTCATGAGCTCCTGCAGGTACACTCCGACATGTTCCCAATATGCGTATACTTCAATAGAGCGATTTGGATGGAGACGTGGGTGGTGGCTCGCCCTGCGTCGGATAGCTCGGTGCCAACCGTTTGGGGGCTATGGATATGACCCCGTTCCAGATGTCTACATGTCATGGCGAGACGCGCGGCGTCTGAAGCGTGACCGTCAAGCGAGGAAGAAGGAGCAATGAACCCAATCATCGCACCGTTTGTCGGGATCTACAATCTCATCCAGTGGTCGATTGAGCATCTGGCAAACTGGCTGGCTGGCAATCCGGCAGCGAATGCGGTTGGCGCATTCGGGCTTGCCATTCTCATCGTGACGATTGTGATTCGCCTCATACTCCTTCCCCTCTTTCGATGGCAGTACCAGACACAGCTCAACATGGCTGCGGACAACACGATCCTTGGGCCACGGCTCAAGGAGCTGCGGAAGAAGCATAAGGGGGATCCCCAAGCGCTCAACCGTGAAATGATGAAGATGTACAAGGATCTTGGCATGAGTCCGTATGCGAACCTTGCGGGCTGCCTGCCCCTTCTCATCCAGATTCCATTCCTCTTCGCAATGTACGATGCCATCCGTTCCGCATCGGCGCACATACGCGTGCATCCTGGGTTTCTCTGGATTCCGGATCTCAGCAAGTCCGCACTCACCGCGTGCTGCCATGGCGTGCAGGGCGGCATCATCGGGATGATACCCGCGATAGTGATCCATATCGACCTCTTTCTCCTTCCCGTCGTGACGGGCATTCTTTCCTTCATGCAGTTCCGCATGATTGGACAGACAAACATTCCCGGAGCAACGGACCAGCAGCAGCAGATGGGCGCATCAATGGGAAAGTCGATGGGGGCAATCTCGGGCATCATGCTCTTTGTTTTTGCACTTGAGTTCTCCCAGGGCCTTGTGCTCTACTACCTCACGATCACTGTCTTCAGCGTTATCCAGCAGTACGTGATCATGGGGTGGGGAAACCTTACGGTTCCCTCCTGGTTCCCAGGCACAAAGCGTACTGCGGAGCTCATTGCCCGTCGGGAGAAGCGCATCGAGGAGCGAATCCGTAGCAAGGGCACGGGAGGGGCAGCAAAGGCTGCTTCGAAAAGCTGACATCCTAGCGATACCCAATACACAGCACGAAGGTGAGGAGTACACATGGAGATGGATGACACAACACAGCAGGTCGAGTCTGGTTATGTCCAGACAGTCCCTGTCAATGATGGCGGGCTGGAGGAAGCGGCAGACACGGTCGATGAAGCGGTCGCTCAGGCGTGCGCAAAGCTTGGCATTGAGGAACTGGATGCGGAGGTGCTCGTTCTCTCCCAGGGCGTCACAGCACTTCCCGGCGAGACCGTTTCCGGATCACGTGCCAAAGTACGAGTCTGGAAGATGGATGCTCTCACAAGTCATGCCAGGGAAATTCTTTCTGGACTGCTTGACAAGATGGGTGCCGAGGCCACAATCACAGCGAGGAGGGGCCATCTTGGAAGCCATCCAGCAGGAGATGTGCCACCAGTCATTCTTGATGTGAGTGGTGACGATCTTGGTCTCCTCATTGGCTGGAGAGGAGAGACGCTCCAGGCCATCCAGACACTCATCCATCTCATGATTGCGAGTGATGACGACTCCGCCCGCAAGGTCTACATTGATGTGGAGCGGTACCGGCTCCGACGTGAGGAGTATGTACGGAGTCTTGCCCACAGGATTGCGCAGCGCGTCAGGGAAACCGGCGAGCGGTACGTTCTCGATCCAATGCAGCCCTATGAGCGTCGCGTGGTCCACGTGACTCTCCAGGAGGAGGAGGGGGTCCGGACGGAAAGCACAGGGGCTGAGCCCCGGCGCCGGGTGGCAGTCATTCCCACCAATCCCGAGAATGCGACACGACGTCCTGGCAGCGCATACGGCAACAGAAGCCAGTGGGGCCAGGGCCGGAGAAACGGTTCCCATTACGACAGGTAGGCGTACAGGAACGTGGAAGTGGAACTCCCGAGGCTAGCTGTTGAGAGATCAGTCCTTCCGTCTGGTCTTCGCGTGATCGTCTGCCCGATGGCAGGACGCGTGTCCTGCTCCACTGTCTTTGCAGTGAACATAGGCTCCCGTGTGGAACGTCCAAAGGAAGAGGGCATTGCCCACTTCATTGAACATCTCGTGTTCAAGGGCGGACAGAGATGGCGTTCTGCTCATGCAGTGGCTGAAGCCATTGAGCGGATTGGGGGTGCAATCAACGCATCGACAGACCGCGAGCAGACAGCCTTTTGGACCCGGGTTCCCAAAGGATCTTGGGAGCAGGCCTGGGATGTGCTGGCGGACATTGTTCTTGAACCCGCATTCCGTGAGGAGGATATCCCCAAGGAGAAGAGGGTAGTCATTGAGGAGCTTCGCATGTACAAGGATTCTCCACAGGACTATGTGGAGTCCCTGTTTGACGAGGCCCTGTGGCCCCATCATGCGCTCGGCCGTGATGTGGCTGGCGATGAAGAGTCTGTCATGCAGCTTACCCGCAGTCAGGTGCTGAGTTTCCACGGGGAAGAGTACAGACCAGAACAGGCAGTGGTCTGCGTGACGGGGGGGTGCTCGGGAGACAGTGTGCTCCGGAGTGTGGAGGAGCGGTTGAAGCATCTGGGCAGCTCCCGTGGTCCCTCATCTCGGACTTCAGATCCGCCTCCCGCTGTCCAGAAATCGTTCGTGTGGAATCCAAGGGATGCGGAGCAGACGAATGTTGTGCTGGGGACACGGGGACTTGCATATACGGATGACCGAAGGTTTCCTCTGGACCTTGCGCTCACCATTCTTGGAGATGGCATGTCATCTCGGCTGTTTGTCCGGTTGCGTGAGGATGCGGGCCTCGTGTATGACGTCAGGGCAGCCATGACGAACTACTGCGATGCAGGGGATGCCACCATTGCGTTCGCATGTGATCCGGATGCTGCAGTGGAGGCGTGGGATGCTGCTCTTGACACGGTGGACCGCATGGTCGAAGGAGGAGTCAGGCAAGAGGAGCTGCGAAAGGCGAAAGACTACCTCCTAGGACATCTAGCCCTGGGACTCGAGGACACGGGTGCAGTCGCGGAGTACCTCTGTGAGCAGGAGATTCTCCTCGGACGCATCCTCCAGCCGGAGGAGCTTGCGGACCGCATTGAGGCTGTGACGGAGGACGAGGTGGTGACTGTGCTCCATGACATTGTGCAGGCACAGGAGATCTCGTGCGCAGTGGATGGACCGTTGCCCATGAGGGAGCTGCTGCAGGAGCGTGTGGAGAGGCGGAACAGCAGGCTGTAGCAACCGGGGTGCTCCGTTCAGGTACGATTGGGTGATACTGGACATTTCGTGAGGAAGGGGACTGGAACAATGGAACGGACACTCATACTCATCAAACCTGATGGTGTGCAGCGCGGGCTCATGGGTGAGATCATTGGCACCTTCGAGAGAACGGGCCTCAAGTGCGTGGGTCTCAAGTTCATGCAGGTTTCACGGGAGCTTGCGGAAGAGCACTACGCAGAGCACAAGGGAAAGGGTTTTTACGAGGGTCTCGTCAGCTTCATCACGTCTTCTCCCATTGTTGCGATGGTGTGGGAGGGCCCGGATGCTGTCGCAGTCGGGCGGAAGCTCATGGGTGCAACGCATCCTGCGCAGGCCCAGCCAGGAACGATCCGTGGAACATATGGCATAGATGTCGCACGGAACATTGTCCATGGAAGCGACTCGCCATCCCGGGCAGAAGTTGAGGTTGGGCTCTTCTTCACGAAGCAGGAACTCGTTTCCTGGAAGCGCAATGTCGATGGCTGGATCGTTGAGGAGATCGCGGTTCCCTCGTAGATAATACTCGCAGCGCGCTACTTATGCGCTTCGTGCGATATCATGCATGCTTCTATGTGAACCGGGAAGCGCTGTGGTGGACAGCGCCTGGGGAACGGGAACAAGCGTTGGTGTGTCGCCAAGAGTACCCCACTCGTTGAACGGGAAGAGCCGGAAAATGGCGACAGCGAAGATGTCTTTCTGCTTCACGAAACCGAAGATGCGTGAATCCTCCGAGACGTTGCGGTTGTCACCCAGAACAAAGTACTCGTGCGGTGGAACGGTGACAGGTGCAGGGATTGCGGACGCTTCTCCTCCAGGGGTGCAGCACATGTTCCGCACTGTCCATGGAACGGAGGGAAGATACGGTTCCACGAGCTGTTCCCAAGGGCCTTTGCCACCGGGCTTGATCAGTATCCTTGTGGGGCTCACGGTTCCATCTATCTCGATGACATCTCCAGGAAGTCCGATGATGCGCTTGATGAAGTCGTTCGAACTCTGAATGGGCGGATTGAGAATAACGATGTCACCACGCTGCGGAGTGCCGAGTGTGAGGGCAGCCTTGTTGACAATGAGGAGATTCCCTGTCTGAAGACCAGGTTCCATGCTTGTGCCATCCACCCGCACTGTGAAGATGATGTTGGAGACGACGAAGTACAGGATGATGGCGATGATGATGATCTCAAGTGAGTCCCGCAGCCATGCGATAAGCTGGCGTCGATCCTGCTGGGGAGGTGTCGTCTGGGTGTCCTGGGGAGTCTGCATCTGTCTATCACCAGTATACGAATGCACGCTGCCTTCGACAGTCTTTCCCGACAGGAGAACTCGGAACTTTGGCACAATAGGGGAGTATCAGATGTGACCATCCCCGTCACAAACAGGAGGAAACCCTATGGCGCTATTGACGCAAACACCCTACAAGGCGAAGGAGTTCAATCTTTCGGGACTTGTGGGAATCTCTGACCATACACTCGAAGTGCACTTCGGTCTGTATGGCGGCTATGTGAAGAACACGAATCTCCTTACGGAACAGCTGTTCCATCTTTCCGAGGCGCACAAGGAGACATCGCTTGAATATGCGGAACTCTCCCGCCGTCTCGGATTCGAGTACAACGGCATGGTGCTCCATGAGTGGTACTTCGACAACATGACAAGCAGTGGCGGATCGGATGTTGCGGCATCCTCATCCCTGGGACGTGCGCTTGCGGAATCTTTCGGGGACCTCGACACCTGGAAGCGTGACTTCACGGCAATTGGGGGCATGCGTGGCGTGGGCTGGGCTGTAACCTATCTTGATCCTGCGACAAACCGGCTTTCGAACCATTGGATCACCCTCCATCAGGACGGCAACATTGCAGGGTTCAAGCCAATCATCGTCATGGATGTTTGGGAGCATGCATTCCTCCTGGACTACAAGCCAGCAGAGCGGGGCAAGTACATCGAGTCCTTCCTTGCGAACCTTGATGTTGCGAAGGCCGAGTCGAGATACCTTGGCACAGCGGAGCGCGCAATCGGCTAAGAGTCGCCAAGGCGCGCGAAGACGGGGCATGGTCAATGGGCTGTGTCCCGTCTTTCGTCGTTAAGTGAAGAGCAAACAGGATGTGTTCACACACGGACAGGAGAGTGGGTCAGAGAGGCGGTCCGCCGAGCCTGTTGTACAGCGCTGACAGGTCATCGTTGTCCGTGAACTTCAGTACCAGATATCCACCTTTCCTCGTGCGTCGGAGCGCAACAGGCATGCCAACGACTGTCTCAAGGGCGTGAATGTATGTGGCATCCTCGACCGAAGCTGAGTCATTCCTTTTCGCACCCTTGTCCTGTGTGCCAGGATCCGCAGCTTCCTTGTTCTGCGCTGCGACGGATGGTGGATGCTGGACGTATTCCTCAGTTTCACGCACGCTCCAGGAGTTCTGGATGATCTGCGCGGCAAAGGCGACCTGTTCCTCCTCGGAGGGCAGTGAGAGGATGGCGCGTCCATGACCAGCAGTAAGCTGTCCGTCTTTGATCGCTTTCTGCACAGGTGCAGGAAGGTTGAGAAGGCGGATGGTGTTCGTTATGGTGGAACGGCTCTTGCCGAGCCGGGATGCGATCGTGTCATGGGAGAGTCCGAACGTTTCCGCAAGCCGGTTGTACGCTGCAGCCTCCTCGATCGCAGAGAGGTTTGACCGGAACATGTTCTCGGTAAGCGCGAGCTCGAGCGACTCCCGCCTGGCAGAGGTTGGACGCACTATGGCTGGGATCTGCGTGAGTCCGAGGCGCTGGCAGGCGCGAAGTCTCCGCTCACCAGCAACAAGTCGGTATGCTCCTCCAACATTCTCAACTACGATGGGATGGAGAAGGCCGTACAGACTTATGGAGTTGGCGAGCCGGGCAATCTCATCCTCATCGAACTCCTGGCGGGGCTGCTCTGGGTTGGGAGCAACTGCCTTTGGATCTATCTCGACAAGACCAGATGCGGGGGGATTGATCACTGCAGCAGAGGTCTGCGGAATCAGTGCATCGAGCCCACGTCCCAGGCCCCGCTTCTGGGTTGCCATATCTACTCCTCAGGAATGGCCGAGATGGTAGGAAACAGTGAATGAATGCGTGCTTCCAGAGCGTCTGCGACTGCGAGATACGCTTTTGTTCCTTTCCCACCTGGATCGTAAGCAGTGATGGGAAGTCCATGGCTTGGAGCTTCACTCAACCTGACAGATCGGGGAATGAACGGCTCAAGCAGTTCGTCTCCAAACCGGTCACGAATCTCATCAACAACCTGATGGGCCAGTGAGAGGCGGGCATCGTACAGTGTCATGATGATGCCGACGATGACAAGCGACGGCTTGAGGCTCTGACGAACGAGAGAAATCGTGTGCGAAAGAAGGCTCAGCCCCTGAAGAGCATAGAACTCGCACTGTATGGGGACAACAAGTCCCACCGAAGCAACTATGGCGTTGAGAGTGAGAAGGCCGAGGCTTGGGGGGCAGTCAATGAGAACGTAGTCATAGACTTCATCAAGCGCTTCAAGCGCATAGCTCAGACGGTACTCCCGACGGGGAAGTCCGACAAGTTCAATTTCCGCACCTGCAAGCTGCAGTGTGGCAGGAACGAGCCAGAGATTCTCCACAGCAGTTGGTATGGTTGCTGATGTGATGGGTTGTCCTAGGACGACGACGTCGTAGACACTGCTGTTTACTGTCTCTGGAATGTACCCGAGACCCGTAGTGCAGTTACCCTGTGGATCACAGTCGATGATGAGCGTTCTCTTGCCTTTTTCGGCAAGGGACGCTGCGAGATTGACGACAGTGGTGGTTTTGCCAACACCGCCCTTTTGGTTTACGACAGCAAGTACAATAGCGCTCACGAGGTACAGAGTACGACAACTCCTTATGTTTTGGGAAGTCGTGACACAATTGCGAACACCGTTTCGCTACTGTTGCCTGTTGCAATGTTTCACGTGAAACATTCAGTGTGCCATTCCTGGGGACATCCTTTTCCTGCCAATGCAATGTTTCACGTGAAACATTTCCGCATTCAAGGCAAGGTACACAGATTCGGTACAATACAGAGGAAATGACATCTACACAAACCTCTTGGAGCTTTCGCGTCTCATCTCCTCCCAGGGAAGTATTTGCTGTGATGGAGCAGATGATTGGCACTCCTCCGTACCGTTTTGAAGTGGTGAAGGATGATGAGGCTCGCATTGTCCAGTTTGAACGAAAAACATTTGTGGGAAGGTGGAAGGAGGGTGTTCAGGCAGCACGGCTCGTCTCCTGCACAGCACGTGTGGTTGATGACGGAACGCATGTCACAGTGACTGCAAGCAAGGATGAAGCCTCCCGATCAAGGGCCCGACAGCTTGTGGAGCTCTTTGAGAAGGCTGTTGGAGATCCACGAACCTACTATCGTGAGCGCAACATACCGCTTGGACCCGTAACGCTTGTTGCGTCATGGGCAGGCACGCCGTATGTGCTGTACACAGAACCAAGGTTTGATGCTCCGCGCAGGGGCAACATGTATACGGCAACACGCGTTGAAGCGATCGAAGTGCTGGAAGGGGCCTTCTGCAAGGTGAAGCTCCCTTCCGGGGAAACTGGCTATGTTGAGAAGGATCAGATAGTACCTGTTCCTGTGCATGATACAGCGAACGCCCACTACACAACTGCTGTGGCAAACGCAGTCATCATGGATGACGAGGGACGTCAGTAGATACCGAGATCCAGCTTGGCTTCATCTGATGCCATTGTGCGAGGATCCCAGGGTGGTGTCCACACGAAGTTGATGAGCGTCTGGTTGACTCCGGGCAATGACGAGCAGATGGACTGCGCCTGCACCTCGATGATGTCTCCCAGAGGACAGTAGGGAGAGGTGAGTGTCATGTCGACGACAAGCGTACCGTTTTCATCAAGGGCAACACCATACACCAGTCCAAGGGAGACGATGTCTATGCCAAGCTCAGGATCATAGATGTTGCGCAGTGCATCATACACGAGGTCTTCCGAAGCTGCAGTTGGAATCGGTGTTGCCGTTGCGGCTTCATCCGGAGCGGGGGAAGAGGAATCGTTGTGTTCAGTCATGGGATTGTTCCTCCGCTTCAAGTGACTCTGCAAGAAGATTCCAGGCAAGAAGCGCGCACTTCACGCGGGCAGGATATGCCTGGACACCTTGAAGTGCTGCCATGTCCGACATGTCATCTTCTGGCGCCGTTCCTTCAACGAGCATTGCGCGGAATGACCGTGCGCATGCCAATGCCTGGGAAGTGGGAAGGCCTATGACGCTGTCGCAGAGTATGCTCGCAGCTGCCTGGCTTATGGAGCAGCCAGTACCATCAAACGCAATGTCGCTGACTTTGCCATCCTTCTCATTCCAGCTGAGAGCTATCTCGTCTCCACAGACAGGATTACGACCTTCGGTGGTATGCGTTGCGGAAGTCACAGTGCCATGGTGGTGGGGGTGGGACGCGTGCTCAAGTATGATTTCCCGGTAAAGGTCATCCTCAGGCATGGCGGTGCTCCATTTGAGAAGCGGGCGATGTGTGCTGCGTGATGACTTGTCCAAATATGGATGCGACATCCGCAAGCGCTTCGCCCAGGCTATCTATATCGTCATGCGTCACGTATGCGGCAACACTAGCCCGTGCAGTTGCTGGCACTCCAAGGTGCCGCATAAGCGGTTGGCAGCAGTGGTGTCCGACTCGGATTGCGACTCCGTGACGGTCACAGATGGTGCCGACATCATGTGCGTGCACGCCACGGACATTGAAGGAGACTGCTCCCACAATGCGCTCGCGGTCGTTGGGTCCGTAGACATCGATGTAGGGTAGAGAGTCGAGCATGTGAAGTAGATGCTGCATGAGATCCTTCTCATGGGCTTCGATTGCCTCGTAGGTGAGCGAGTCGATGTAGTCACATGCAGCTGCAAGGCCAACTGCCGCTGCAACATCGGGGGTTCCCGCCTCAAACTTCTGTGGGAGTTCTGCCCAGGTGGTGCGTTCGAAGGTGACTGTGTCGATCATGCTGCCCCCACCGAGAAAGGGACTCATCGAGGAAAGGAGCTCTGGTTTGCCCCAGAGTATGCCACTTCCCATGGGGCCGTACACCTTGTGTCCGCTCATTGCAAAGAAGTCGCAGTTGAGATCCTTCATGTCGACACGGGCATGGGGAACTCGCTGGGCACCATCGACTGCCACAAGGATACCTGCTTCATGTGCCATGGCAATGAGCTCTTTGAGAGGAGTCACCGTGCCCAGAACATTTGACTGATACGTGATGCTCAGAAGTTTGGTGGGCGGAGCAAGCAGTTTCCTGGCTTCATCCATGTCGAGAGTACCATCGGGATGGAGGGGAATTGCTGCGATGGCAAAGCCATGTGTGGAGCGTTCCAGCTGCCACGGGACGATGTTGCTGTGATGTTCAAGGACGGACAGAACAACACGGTCCGATGCCATGAGCCCACCCTGGCGCGCAATGCCGGTTGCCACAAGATTGAGCGCCTCTGTCGTGTTTCTGACGAAGATGAGCCCACGGGGATCCGCATTGAGGAATCGTGCAACCCTGTGCCGGGCATGCTCGAACCGTGAGGTTGCTGCATCGCCAAGCTCATGGACTCCCCGATGGACATTCGCATTTGCATGCACATAGTAGTCGTGCATGGCATTGAGAACGACAGCGGGCTTCTGCGAAGTGGCAGCGGAGTCGAGGTAGCTGAGTGGCCGCGTGCGGGTGCCATCGTTGAGGATGGGAAAATCCTTCCGGATCTCTTGGACATCGAAGTGGGCCAAAGGATGGGCAGAAGTTGTCATGCGTGGCGCTCCGCTGCTGTCTCGAGCATGACATAGATGCCGCTGTCATCTGCTCGGACAGGGTAGATGCTGACAGGCTCTGTTGCTGGAAGGCTGAGGGGTTCTCCCGTGCGGAGATCGAAGCAGGAGCCATGGAGCGGGCACTCTATGGTGCAGCGCTCCTCGTCAAGGTCGCCTTCCGCAAGCGATGCCTGTGCGTGCGAGCAGGTGTCATCCGTGACGTAGTATGTGCCAGCTGCATTGAAGCATGCGATGAGGGTGTCGCCAATCTCAAACCTGACAGCATACCCAGGGGGACAGTCTGCAGCATCAGCAAGGCGGATCCAGTCACTCATTGGGGTTCTCCTGGGATGACATGTCAGGAGCAAACTGAGCAACGAAGGCTTCCGCTGCAGCCCGGGCTTCGGGAGACCGCATATGTGCGCAGCCCTCAAGAAGAAAGCCTTGGATGATCATGCGGCTTGCGGTTTCCCTGGAGATGCCCCGGGACTCGAGATAGAAGAGCTGTTCGTGGTCTACGTGGCCTGCAGTGGTGCCGTGGCCACACTTCACATCATTCGCCTTGATTTCAAGTCTTGGCACGCTGTCCGCCTGGGCTGTCCTGGAGAGGAGGAGATTCCGGTTCTGCACGTAACCGTCAGTCTTCACTGCTTCTTCGGAGACATCAATGAGCCCGGAGTAGACGCTGTGGGCATGGTCATCGACAACATTGCGGACGAGGAACGAGCTTGTGGTGGAAGGAGCTCGATGCAGCTGAAGGGTCTGGAGATCCCTGTGGACATCCCCGTTCTGCAGATCGAGCGCAGTGAGAATGCCTGTGGATCCAGCACCAGCGAGATCTATGTCAAGGTAGTGCTTGGAACTCCCGCCCCCGTTCCGGAGAAGAACGCCCTCAAAGGACGAATCTCTGCCGAGAACGATGTGATGAAACCCAGAAAGGAGCGCATCAGGGGCTGCTGAGGTCGACTGGATGAGTGTGCAGGTGGCGCCATCATCGAGAACGATGACAGTTCCACCAAGAATGAGAGCGCTGTCATGGGAAAAGCGTTCACGGAGATGCACAGTCAGTGAAGAATGGGCGCCAACATGGATGAAGACAAGAGGAAGGTGCATCGACCCGGATGCTGAGCTGCTGAGCTCGACCTCTACAGGTGCTTCGGGAGCAGAGCCAGGAGCGATGTCGATGGCAGTTCCTCCATCATGGAGCGCCTTCCAGAGAGTGGTGAAATATCGGGAATGCAGGCTGTCAGGAAGCGCCACCATTGCCGGAACGCTGTCCGAAGCTCCTGCTGCTGCACCAGGCGGGGAGATGTGCACTCCCGTGGTTGGGAGAGAGCTTTTCCTGACGAGATAGCTGGTGTCAGCAAGAGGCTGGTCAAGCCGGGCAAGAAAGGGGCGAGGATCCGTCCTTCTCCAGTCCTCATCCTGATGTGCTGGCACAGGCAGATGCTGAAGCGTTTCCCAGGCATCCGCCCTGAGCTTCACTGATTCCTGGCTGCCCTCAGCAAGACGTTTGGAGGCGCCATCAGTAATGTGAGGGGGAGAGGCAAGAAGTGTCATGGTCATCCCCTATCCGACAGCATTGTCCATCTGGACTGCGAGAAGCCGGTTGAGCTCGACAGCGTATTCCATCGGAAGCTCCTTCACGAAGGGCTCAAAGAATCCATTGACAATGAGTGCTGTTGCATCCTGCTCGGAGATGCCTCTGCTCCGCAGGTAGAAGAGCTGGTCCTCGCCAACCTTGCTCACGCTTGCCTCATGGCCAATCTCCACATTGGGATTCTTTATGTCCATGTAGGGATACGTGTCGCTGCGCGATGTTTCGTCAAGAAGTAGCGCATCGCAGCGGACATTGCACTTGACATTGTCAGCCTTCTCGTTGACCACGATGTGGCCCCGGTACGACGTGCGGCCAGTGCCCTTGCTAATGGATCGCGAGACGATGTTGCTTGTTGTGTTCGGAGCAACATGGATGCACTTCGCACCTGCATCCTGATGCTGGCCACTTCCAGCAAAGGCTGCAGAGAGGACTTCCCCATGAGCCCGTTCCCCCATGAGGTAGATGGAAGGGTACTTCATTGTGACTTTGCTGCCAAGGTTGCCATCGATCCATTCGATCGTTGCTCCAGCCTGGGCGACAGCCCGTTTGGTGACGAGGTTGTACACATTGTTTGACCAGTTCTGGATCGTGGTGTACCTGATGTGCGCATCCTCGAGGGCAATGAGCTCGACAACAGCGGAGTGGAGGGAATCTGCTGAATAGGTCGGTGCTGTGCAGCCCTCAATGTAGTGGACATGTGACCCCCGATCCGCAATGATGAGAGTCCGCTCAAACTGTCCCATGTTGTCGCTGTTGATGCGGAAGTATGCCTGGAGCGGGATGTCGACATGGACACCTGGCGGCACATAGACAAACGAGCCGCCAGACCAGACTGCGCTGTTGAGTGCAGCAAACTTGTTGTCATTCGGGGGAATGATGGTTGAGAAGTACTTGCGGAAGATCTCTTCATGGTCACGGAGGCCGCTGTCGCAGTCGGAGAAGATGACGCCCTGCTTCTCAAGCTCTCCTTTAATATTGTGGTACACAACCTCAGAGTCATACTGCGCACTGACACCTGCAAGAAACTTCCGTTCCGCTTCCGGAATGCCCAACCTGTCAAAGGTCGTCTTGATCTGTTCGGGCACCTCGTCCCAGGAGCGACCCTGCTGGTCCGTTGGCTTCACGTAATAGTAGATATTGTCAAAGTCAATGCCGGAGAGGTCTGCGCCCCAGGAAGGCATCGGCCGTGCCATGAAGTGCTTGTATGCCTTGAGCCTAAACCGGAGCATCCACTCAGGCTCTTTCTTCCGTGTGGAGATGGCCCGGATGACTTCCTCGGAAAGCCCCTTTTCCGTGCGGAACACCGATGCGTCCTCATCATGGAAGCCGTACTGGTATTCCTTTGAGAGATGTTCCGCGTCAATTGCCATGATGTGCTCCCATCGGCTCTGGCTCCGCACCCGTTCCAATGAATGGAGCGTATCCTGACTTCTCGATTTCCTGAGCCATTTCTGGACCTCCTGCAGCCACGATCTGTCCCTTGTAGAGAAGGTGGATCACGTCAGGCTTCAGGTGCTCAAGAATCCTGTTGTAGTGGGTGATGAGCAGGATGCCAAGTTCTGGTGTCCGGACCCGGTTGACGCCCTCGGCCACAGTACGCAGCGCATCGACATCAAGACCGGAGTCCGTCTCATCAAGCACTGCGAATACTGGTTCAAGAAGAGCGAGCTGGAGAATCTCCGTCCGCTTTTTCTCGCCTCCGGAAAAGCCGTCATTGATGTATCTGCCACGGAAACTGTCGTCCATGTGGAGGGATGCCATTGTTTCCGAAAGTCTCGAGAGGAAAGCCCGTGCAGGAAGCTCCTTGCCAAGACCCCTGAGCGAAGCTCTCAGGAAATTCACGACAGTGACCCCAGGAATGGCTGTCGGGTACTGGGGAGAGAGGAAGAGTCCGAGTCGTGCCCGTTCTTCAGGAGAAAGCTCGCCAAGGGAGGTGCCATTGAGGGAGACTGTCCCCCGGGTGATGGTGTATGAAGGATGTCCCATGATCGTGTAGGCAAGAGTGCTCTTACCAGAACCGTTTGGGCCCATGAGGGCATGCACTTCTCCCTCTGGCACTTCAAGGGTCACGCCACGGAGGATGTCCGTCTCTCCGATCCGGACGTGGAGATTGTCAATGGATAGTCCGCGAACAGTCATGATGCATTCACCTGTGTGTCTGGAACGAGAGCAATGGTGCCAAGGGGCGTACGACGGATGGGAGTGCTTTCCGCAATAAGGTCAAGAGACTTCGACTGGAGAAAAGCGATGATGGCAAGCTGGAGATCCCCCCACACGCCAGCTGTGACACAGTGGCTGTCCATGGGACAACTGCCTTCGACATACTGGGGAGCCAGGCAGTCGACAGGCGCAATGGGCCCATCAGTTGCCACAACGATGTCATACAGGGAGATCTCTGAGGGATCACGGGCAAGGATGTATCCTCCCTTCACGCCCCGTACGCTGTGGACAAGTCCTGCATGCCGAAGCGGCATGGAGAGCTGCTCAAGAAACGGATGGGGCAGTCGCTCCTCCTCGGCGATGACCCGAAGGTTCACAAGTTCCCGTGACGGATAGTGTCTGGCGAGGACTGTCATCATGCGGAGAGCGTAGTGTGCGCGCTCCGTCACACGAAGGGAGACCCCGCCCGTCTCAAATCTGATTCCCATACTAAGAATATACCAGTGCTGAGGTCGGAATTGCAGTGGCTAGGCGTCCGCGATGGATGTGCTGAGCGCACGGACTGCATCGACAATGGCTGCTGCAGCAGCCCTGGCATCCTCACGGGTGGTTGCATGTCCGAGTGTGCAGCGGAGAAGACCGCGTGCATCTTCATCGGAAAACCCCATTGCAGTGAGCACATGCGAGGGGAGGGTAGTGCCTGCAGAGCATGCTGACCCCCCAGAAGCGGAGATGCCAGCAGCATCGAGCCGTGTGAGAAGGAGCTCATTTCTAATGCCGGGAAATACGAACGATGCGCATGATGGCACCCGCTGCGCCCGTTCGCCGGGAATGATTGTCCCGGGCAGCTCCTTCCTGACTTCAGAAGTGAGCATTGTGCGGAGACTTTCCATCTCCATGCACCATGCGCTTCGATGTTCGACAAGTTCCCGGACTGCAGCAGCAAAACCGGCGATGGCTGGTATCGCTTCCGTGCCAGACCTTCTGTTCCGCTCCTGTCCTCCTCCATGGATGACCGGTGCGACAAAGACACCGTCCCGGAGAACAAGGCAGCCAGCGCCCTTGGGACCATACAGCTTGTGGCTGCTCAGGGAAAGGAGATCCACACCGAGCGACTCCATGTCGCATGGCAGGTATCCTGCTCCCTGCACTGCATCGGTATGGACAAAGGTCTCCGCACGTGCAGCATGAACTGTCCGTGCAATCGCGGGGATGTCCTGGATGACACCGGTCTCATTGTTCACG
The DNA here is from genome assembly GCA_021803465.1 of bacterium. GTDB lineage: Bacteria > Chloroflexota > Dormibacteria > Aeolococcales > Aeolococcaceae > JAJZLL01. Next base: position 46,432 of record JAJZLL010000049.1, on the reverse strand, counting down.
TACATGATCGAGACGAGCACAGTGTCTGGACGGAGCGCTTGGGCAACAGCTGATGGCTGGATGACTCCGTCATGGTCAGGATGCACCATTGTCACTTCGGCAGCTCCACTGTCTGCGAGAGCCTCAGCAGTGGAGAGTACTGCCTCATGCTCAATGGAACTGACGACAATATGCTGTCCACGTGAACTGCCCCAGCGGCCAAGGATTCCTGTGAGGGCAAGATTGTCAGCTTCCGTGCCTGATGCTGTGAAGACAACATTCCGTGCGCCTGTTCCCGTGAACGCAGCAAGGGTGTCACGCGCTCCATCAAGGATCATGCGGGCATGCTGGCCATCAGCATGGATGGAGGAGGGGTTTCCCCAGCATTCTTCGAGCGCCTGCTGCATCGCAGCTACTGCTGCGCGGGAAGGTGGAGTGGTGGCTGCGTGGTCAAGGTAGATCCGCATAGGGGCTGTACTGGATGACATGTGTGAGGGATTCCTCGCGTGTGTGATGCGATTGTACGCAATGGCGCTGCTGCTATGACAGGGTGGGACTGGTCTCCATAAGCGCATCGAGCACTGCATCGACAAATCCCGAAGTTGTTGCTGTGCCGCCAAGATCCGCAGTGCGGATTCCATTGTGGAGGACACCATTGACGGCAGCCCGTATGCGCCCAGCAGCATCGACAGCCTTGGGGTCGTCCGCGTACTGGAGGGTGGAGGCGAGGGCCAGGATCATGGCCATGGGATTGGCTATGTTCTTTCCTTCCAGCGTTGGGGCAGTTCCATGCGGTGCTTCCGCGACTACCACCTCAGGCTTCTCATGGGAGGGCCCGTACCTGAGAATGAGCGACTCTGCACCGGCAAGGGATCCGAAGAGGGCCAGCACAAGGTCGGAAAGGCAGTCCCCATCCCGGTTGAGGGCGGGTATCACCAGAGGAGCTCCATGCTGTCTCAGGAGGAGTGCGTACGTTGCGTCAATGAGCTGTGGCTCGTAGCGGACATGGGGCCATGTCTCGTGGGCCGCATCAAGCATTTCCTTGAGGAGTCCCTCATAGATGGGAGAAACCGTGTATTTCGGACCGCCGAACACAATGCCGTCACACGAGGATGCATAGTGGAAAGCTGTTTGGGCCACTGCCATGCAGGTTGTGCGGGAAATGTGCTCAGTCCGGTAGGCGACAATGTTACCGTCCTGCTCCTCGCGCCACTCTTTCGCATTGTACGCATCATCCACGGCCATTCTCACGACAGTTATCGGTGTTGCCACTGAGCCCAAGGAGGAAATGCCGGGAATGGGTCTACCTGTCCGGACGATGACCTGGGCTCCAATACGTTCGCGAAGCAGGGCGTTGGGGCTCCCCACATCATCCGCCTTCTCAGGTGTGATGGTGGCAGCCTTGAGTCCGAGACGGTACTCTCGGATGGCATCAGCTGCATCGCGAACGACTCCATTGGCTGTGGCCCTGCGCTGTGCAAGCGAGCAGTCATACTCTTTGAGCTCGAATGCGCAGTGGAGAAGTGAGGGATCTGCAAGCCGGAGCGTCTCGCTAAGGAGTTCCTCTCCCGTCTGGTCTCCATGGAGCACGACAAGTGTCGTTGTCATCGAGTCTCTCCACATGTCCAATCTTCAGCAGACTGGTCTGCAGTTCCATTATCCCGAAGTGGCTACAGTGTCCGTCCAGGAGATCAGGAAAGAGCTGCTCCACGGAGGTTCATGCTTGTGCCCTGTACAGGATATGGCTTCTCTGGAGTGGTCCTGGAAAGGTTGGGGGGAAGCTCATGCGTTCGTGCAAGGACAGCAGTGATGGACTTCTCCATACGGGTTCCGCAGACGGATCGCACAGCACCAAGAAAGGTGGTTGCGACATGTGTCCACTGTGAGGCAGCATCACGACGGATGAGTTCAGGGCTGTAGGGAGAAAGTGTCCTGCTGTACGGGTTGCGGAGCTGCCGGTACATGCCCAGAAGCTGCTCTGGAAGGGTTGTGCCTGGAGAGCTGCCATCGAGTGAGACAAAGACGAAGCCGGAGTCGTTCACAAGCACATCGCGCGCATCTGTGGGTATGGAACAGCCCCGCGCTGCAAGTGCTGAGACAGTCCGGATGAGATTCTCATGCGCCTGTGTGGTGCTGAGGCGGGAAAGCTCGCTCAGGGCCATCGCACTGAGCACCTGGCCGTCAGCAGGCTCTGCGAGCAGCACACCCTCAGGGAGGGATATGCCAATGATGTGCTGGATTCCGGGAACGTCCCGCACCCGGTCCCGGAGGAGTGCACTGCGAAGGAGTTCTGGGGAGCCTGCCTTTGCTGGCGTGAGCGCCACTTCTCGTCCCTTGAGTGTTATGCGGAATGATCTGGGCTCGTTCGCCGTTCCGCTTACGACCGCATCATGGTGCATGCGGGAAAGCGTCGGAGTGAGCCTCCGGATCAGCGGCTGGTAGGGAGAAGTGGCAGCAGTGAGACGTGCAATGGAGTGGATGGTGTCCATATCCTTCCGCGAGAGGTGCCTGAGGAAGGCTTTCCAGGCAAGACGCAGATGCGCTCCTGCAGGGAAGGGGAGAAATGCAGCCCCTGTGTCATCAAGTGTCTCAGAGAGCCGGTGGGATGCTCGAGCAACATGGTGCGAGGAAGCAGTCCTTAAGGGATCAATTGATGAGAGGGAGTCAAGACGAAGGGAAAAAAGCTGGATGGCAGCATTGCGCTCCGCGATGTTCGCCTTATTCCACCAATCAGTACCGGACATGCTCTGCTCCAATTGATGACCCTGCATTCATCGTACGGAGAGTTCCGGACATTGAACACCCAAAATGCCCCATTGTCCGCCCGGGAGGTACGGACCTAGTTCGAGCCTATCTCGATGAGGCGGTCTATCGTGGCGAGCACCTCTTCAGGAGTGAAGGGCTTCGAGAGCACGGCAGCAGCCCCAAGCTGCTGCGCACGCTCGCGAGTCAGGCGGTCGCCTGGATCTGTGAGGACAATGACTCCGAGATCCGGATGCTCTGGAGAGAAGCGGATTGCCTGGAAGTACTCGAGACCGTCAGTTTCGAGCGTAGCATCGAGGATGAGGAGGGTCGGGGCATACTCTGGCGCAGTTGCCCGAAGCTCCCTCGCACTTTTTACCCAGCGGAACTCCGCCATCAGGGGAGTCAGGGTGTGGATGATTGGAGCTGCATCAAGTTCTTGGTCCTCCACGTAGAGGACACGGGCCTGTCGCTGTGACATGCAACCATCCTACAGATTTTGGGGGGTGCATTGGAAGAACCAAGCATCGTACACTTGTGAGATGAACGCCTGCACTGTGGTTGCAGGCCCGTACACCACAGAACTTCGTGTGATGAGGGGATGATCGATGCCGACAGATTCGCTGCTTCGACGTCTGGGTTCCTCGCTCCGCCATGCAATTGTCGGAGAAGAGGACGATGTGTTTGATGGAGAACGCGTGGAGCTTGATGTTCCGGCAGAGTCTGGATGGCAGGTCGAGGAGCGGTTCGATGGACCGTCGGAGACTGAAGTCCAGGGTGTGGCGCAGTCAACGACGCTTGACCGGGTGTGGAGAACAGCGCTCCGTGCGAAGCCCGATGATGGGAAGCCCTGGCCAAATGCCAATCCTGCGTTTGTGGAAACCCTGTTCATGGAACTGCTGAAAGTCTCGCAGTTTGAACGTGCGTTTGCTCTTCTTGCCAAGGAGTGCCGCTCAGCATGGAGCTCATCACGAGAGTTCGCCCAGTCACTCGAACAGCAGGGACTTACGAGGGTATCTGCGATGGCAGTGCGTGAATGCCAGTTTCTTGAGTCGTGGGAGGATGCAGCTCATGGCGCTGCGTTTGAGCATGTGGCGGAGCTCCGTGTGGAGTATGCGTTTGCGCTCAAGGGTACAGTCCATCGCATGAGCAAGACAGTGCATGTCGTTGCTGAAGATGGCATGTGGAAGTGCTTGTATTTTCCCCAGAAGTAGCGTGTACTACTGAGTAGTGCAGCACCGCCAGACACGGAGCAGAGAATCCCAGGTGACAGAACACAACCTCGCAGCGACCATAGCTGAGCAGCAGGCAATCGAGCATGAGGCACTTTTCCGGCGTTCACGCATTGGCCGCACTCGGCGTGCACTCCGCGAGTCGGATGATCTTGTTGCTGTAGTGGAGGAGTTCAGGGTGCGTGGTCACAGCCTCCTTCCACGGTGGCTGTGGGATGCAGTTGCACAGTTTCTCTGGAGAACGGACCGCACGTTCCTTGCGACACTTGGCAGGGAGCGGAGCGTGGAGAATGTGGGAAACGTCCTCTTTCTTGTGCAGCAGGCACTCATGAGCCGGTCAATTGAGGAGCGGGAACATGGAACACGGGGGACCATCATCCAGCTTCCTCTCCAGAACCGTCCGTCTGTGCTGGGGTAGGGGAGAGGAATGACCTGGCGCATGACAGTTGTCGGCTCTGTTGCCCTGGATGAGGTACGCACACCACATGGACACCGCACAGGACAGCAGGGTGGATCGGCAGTGTACTGCTCCCTTGCCGCATCGCGGTTTGTCCCAGTCCATCTCGTGGGCATTGTGGGAAAGGACGGAGAGGATTCTGTGAGGAACACTCTTTCCTCACACAGAGTGGATCTTGGAGATCTTGAGGTGTCCGATCTGCCGTCCTACCGCTGGCATGCGACCCATGACTTCTCCATCTGGCGAACGAGGGACGAACATGCGGAATACGGTGCGTATGCTGCCTGGAAGCCTGTGCTTTCAGAAGCTGCCCGCAGTGCGGATGTCCTCTTCATCGGGAGCATGAATCCGCATCTGCAGCGCGCGATCCTCGACCAGGTGCAGAGTCCCGCTGTCATCGGAATTGACAGCATGGAGGAATTCATCAGATCAGAGCAGGAGCTTGTCCATTCCGTCATCCATCGTGCGGACATCCTGTTCCTCAACATTCATGAGATCAGTGCGCTTCTGCAGTGTCCTGAAGACGCGTGGGAAGAGAGGACTGGCGCATTCCTTGCAGAAGCGCCCCGACTCCGTGCTGTGGTGGTGAAGCTTGGTCCAGAGGGTGCAGCCCTCATCACGAGGGACCGGGCACTCCGCAAGCCCGCAGCCCCTGTTGATGTCGTCATCGATCCCACTGGGGCTGGAGATGCGCTTGCTGGCGGATTCCTTGGAACGCTTGCCACGCATGGGGACGCCCATGCGGTGGCATTCGATGCTGCCCTTGAGGCGGGTCTTCTCTGTGCTGCCGACGCTATCTCCGCCTTCGGCGTGCACCAGCTCCGGGACGGCTCACGCGCAGGTCGCGCTCCGTCCGATCCTCAGGGAAGCGCCCCTGTCGAACTGGTCACAGAGGAATAGTGCTGTCGTCCGGATTGTGGTGGCAGACTTGCGGAGCACCTCAAGTGCTGAGTTTCCGCCTTTTCCCCAAGTTGCGACATAGCCGAAGCTGTACTGGCTGCTGTCAATGCCAAGATGGTTCATGACAATGTAGGCTATGGACTCCGCCTCGATTTCCGCACGCGTCCTGTCCGGACAGGAAGCATGGAGCATGGCATGGGAGATTTCATGGATGAGGGACTTGAGCTGCTGTCCCTCAGGATCCCCTGCATTGATCTCGATCGCTTTCGCTGCGGGCCTGCATACACCATGCGTGTCTCTGCCAAGTTCCTGGAAGGTGACGGCAAAGCCGAGAGATGCTGCAATGCGGCACGCATCCTCGATGGTGCTTCTGTCGATTTGGGCTGCAACAACTTCACACGGACTCGGAAGGTCATCTCCCTCCGTCTGAGCGAGGTCGAAGACCGGAACGTACCGGAAACCGAAGGGAACCGTGTCTTCCCCTTCCTCGGAGGAGGGTCGGAGGGGAGCAACGATGTACAGCGCCTTCTCCCCCTTCCTCACCTGACGGCCAAGGCGCTTCCAGGTGGAGTAGCTCGCTACCCGTGTCGCCTCAGGGCGTTGCGAGGCAATGAGGAGGATGTTGCGGGCGCTGTAGGAGCGGAAGCGGTTCACCATCGTCAGCCACTCCATCCACCGGTCAGTGGTGCAAAGGTTGAGGATGCCTGCTGTCAGGCGGGAAAAGGCATTTTCGGTGATGTCAGTCTCAGCAGTGGCGCTCATGTGCATGTCCTCCGTGTGTATGGGAGGAGCATGCTGCACTCCTGCGACAGCAGTCTGTCGCAGGAGTGCGACTACAGGGAGTTCATCAGGAGCACGACATCTAGGCCGATGAGGGCAATGATGGTGATGAAGGAGATGATGTTGAGCAGGAGGGAGTTCCGGTACTTTCCCAGCAGCGCACGGTCATTCGCAAGGATGAAGATGAAGACGAGGAGCACAGGGAGAAGCACGCCGTCGAGTGTCTGTGTGCCAATTGCGACTCCAGTAATGGAGATGTGCGGGACAAGCATCACACCAGCCGTGATGATGATGAGTCCAAGAAAGAGCATGAAGAACAGGGGCGCCTCACTGAACTTTCGCTGCACACTCCGTTCGGCGCCAAACGCCTCGCACACGACAAAGGCAGTGCTCAGCGGGAGCACTGCTGCAGCAAGGAGGGATGCGCCAAGAAGTCCCACTGCGAAGAGCTGCTGGGCATGGATGCCTACAAGTGGTGTCAGTGCGCGTGCGGCAGAGCTGGTGCTCGTGATGCCGATCCCTGCGAGTCCATGGTTGAAGAGCGTTGCTGCAGTCGTGATGACGATGAATACGGACACGATGTTGCTGAACGCTGCTCCGGAGATGATGTCCGCGCGCACATACGGCAGATCCCCCCTGGATGAACCCTTGTCCACGATTGACGACTGAAGGTACAGCTGCATGTACGGCGTGATTGTTGTGCCGATGAGTGCAATGACATCAATGAGGAATGCTCCTCCAGCAACCCCTGGATGGGATAGCGAAGGGACAAGGAAGGAGTGACCAACCGTTTTCCATTGTGTGGGTACAAGAAACGCAGTGATGAAATAGCTGAAGAATGCCAGGCCGAGCGCAAGGAATATGCGTTCCACGAGCTGGCGGTTTCCCCGCATGACAATGATTGCGATGAGAAGCGCTGCACTGAGAATGGCCAGTGTTTTTGGAATGCCGAGAAGACCGAGGGCTCCAGCAACACCTGCGAATTCCGCAAGGAGCGTTCCCCCATTGGCAACGATGACGACTATGGATACGAGCAGCGTCCACCTGACACCGAAGCGCTCACGGATGAGATCCATGAGTCCCTTTCCCGTAACGCATCCCAGCCGTCCCACCATTTCCTGCACAACCACGAGCGAAATGGTGATGGGGATGAATGTCCAGAGCAGGGAATATCCGTATTTCGCACCGATGTTGCTGTAGGTGAAAACGCCACCAGCATCGTTTCCCGCATTCGCAATGATGATGCCTGGTCCAACAATTGCAAGAAACCTGAGCACTGGACCTGGAGTGAACCGTTTCCGCCCCATTCCCTGGGCGGGAGAACGGTCCCTGAGGGATACGACCTTCTGATGAAGGGAAGATGCTGGCCGCCGGGAAGTGCTGTCCGCCTCCTTCCGCCCTGTCACAAGAGCCTTGCCCTTCTGCGCATGCCCTGAGGCATGACAGTGTCCATGGCATCGTCGATCGTCACGATTCCCTGGATGCGGTCCTCCTCATCGACGACAGGGATGGCAAGGAGATTGTATTTTGCGATGACAGCTGCAACATCCTCGGGCTCAGCGTCAGTTGGAACGGCCACTACCCGCTCAATCATGAGGGAGGTGATCGGCGTGTCCTGCGCAGCGACAATGAGGTCCCTGAGGCTCAGGACACCGAGCAGGTGTTCCATCTCGTCGATGACATAGACGTAGTAGATGGATTCTGCACTTGGGGCACGGAGACGGATCTCCGCAATCGTCTCCTCGGCAGTGAGTGTGCTTGGAACGGAGACGTACTCTGTGGTCATGAGGCCGCCTGCAGTGTTGTCCTCGTACGTGAGAAGTTCCGTGACATCTTCCGCCTCTTCCTGCTCCATCTTTGCGATGAGCTCTTCGCGCCGGTCTTCCGGAAGATCTCCAAGGAAGTCTGCTGCCTCATCTGGGGACATCGCTTCGAGGATGTCTGCTGTCTGCTCGTCGTCGAGAGTGGCGAGAATCTGTGCCTGGATCTCGTCACTCGTCTCCTCAAGCGTCTCTGCAGCAGTCTCCGCATCGAGGCCCTGGATGATTGCGGCCCGGTCCGTGGATCCGAGCTGGCTCACGATCTCCGCAATGTCCGCAGGATGCATCTTCCCAAGCTTGCGGTGGGAGATGCGGAGCTTCACGGATGACTGGTCGCTTCGCACAGGGTCGACAACGTCCCACGAGATGATCTTGTGGGGAAAGTTCCGGTGGAACACGCGAGTCAGTCTTCTTCCAGTTGACTCAAGGCCAAGACGCCGGAGCAGTCCGCGCGTGCCAATGTCGACACCGATGAGGACCAGGGATCCATTGACCACCTGGAGCTGGAGATCATTGACTCTGACAACGCGGCGTCCATCCGTGTCGACGATCTGCCGGTCCAGGATGTCCCTTGAGAGCCACGTCTCTGAGCTGGCCCGTGGATACTCGCGGAGTGCAGTAGTTGGCACATTGAGGCTGAGCTCATTGTTTTCACCAGCTCGTACGGCACCCCAGTCGATTGTCCGTGGCAGGTGCTTTCCACCGCGAATGGCAAACGCAGTGACAATGGGGTACGGTTCGCGCATGCGGACAATGAGATCCTTCACCGTTCCTGCACGCTGCTGATTGATATCAACGATATCAGCGCGGAGAAAGTCTGTGAGAAAGATCATGTGGAGCCTTAAGCAAGGGTTGTGTGGTGGCAAATGCACTGTCATTATCCCAGAGAAGCTGCAATGTGTTGCGGGATCGTGCAGAGTGGGTATGCAAGCCAGTAACGCCACTGCACAACGCAGTGTGGGAGCGCATGCTTCCGGAGGACATGCCTTCTCCGCCCATGTATCATGCTGAGGGCCAGAGCATTGTCCCAAGAGCGCAGAGGGAGCTCCAGGCCGGGAAGGAACGATGCCAGGAGACGGAACATGAAGATGTCGAACGATACGTACTGCATACGGCTGGCTGCAAGACGCATGACAGAGCTGTACTACCGGGATGAGCACGGTTGGCTCAAGGTTTCCTCAGCCGGGAACGTGTTCCGGGCGACTGCGGAGCAGGTGCTCAACCATCTCCTGCCAGCTCTCGCGTTTGGAGGGGAAAAGGGGCTTACTGTGACAGTTGAGCACACGGAAACACCCTACTGGAAGACACGTTCCCCGCAGAATGCGCGTGATGAGAGTGAAAAATGAGAGTCCTGGTGGAGCAAACCGCAGCTGAGCCCGTGGAGAAAAGGGCAGCCCGCTACGGGGAATTGTCCCCCCGGTATATACTGCATCCGTTACCGGCAATGCACAGCATGCAGCGGACACAGGAGTAGCCATGAACGAGGAATTCACACTCGGCGTTCCCATTGACAGAAACCTAGCCCTCGAGCTTGTCCGCGTGACAGAAGGGGGAGCACTTGCTGCTGCACGGTTCATGGGAAGGAACCAGAAAGAGCAGGCGGATGGTGCAGCCGTGGATGCAATGCGCAAGAGCCTCCAGTATGTCGACATGGAAGGCATTGTGGTTATCGGCGAGGGGGAGAAGGACAAGGCGCCAATGCTCTACATCGGAGAGCAGGTTGGGAACGGAAATGAGCCCCATGTCGATGTTGCAGTCGATCCTATTGACGGGACTCGGCTTGTCGCCCAGGGACTGCCTGGGGGTCTCAGCACTGTCGCCCTTGCGGAACGGGGCTCGATGTTCCACACGCACATTCCGTATATGGAGAAGATCATTGTGGGCCCAAGGGCACGGGATGTCATTGACATCACTGACAGTGTGGAGGTGAATCTTGCACGGATTGCCCGAGCGGAAGGACGGGACGTTCAGGATCTTACCGTGGTGGTGCTTGACCGTCCGCGGCATGAGGAGCTGCTTGGGAAGATCCGAAGCACGGGTGCACGGGTGAAGCTCATCCTTGATGGGGACGTTGCTGCAGGCATCATGGCAGCCATGGAGCACCGTACGGGCATCGATGTGCTCATGGGTATTGGTGGAGCTCCGGAAGCAGTTCTTGCAGCAGCAGCAGTGAAGTGCATTGGTGGTGGAATGCAGTCGAAGCTCTGGATCCGGGAGGAGGACGAGCCCATAGCTGCTGGGGAAGGTGTGAATGACAGCAAGGTGTACACCATCGATGATCTCTGTGCTGGGGAGAACATCTTTTATGCTGCAACGGGAATAACGGATGGGGAGCTGCTCGACGGCGTCCGGTTCTGGGGCGGTGGCGCCAGGACACACAGTGTGGTCATGCGCTCATATTCCGGCACTGTCCGGTACATCGAGGCTGAGCATTCCCTGAAGAAACTCCAGCAGAGAATTGGCATTTTCAGCTCAAAGGGTGAGCCGCTCGAGCAGCGGGCCTGAGAATGATGGAGGATGGGCAGCAGGAGATCCCAGGTGGAATGGGCGCTGCCCGTTCTGGGGACCTTCTTTCCCGTTTGGCCATCGGTGTCGTTGCTGTCATTGCAGGAGCTGCTGGGATTGCAGGAGGAAATCAGCTTGCGGCTCCACTTCCGCGGATTCATGCAGTTTCCCGCCAATCCGTCACTGTGACCCTGCCAGGGAGCCCCCTGCAGATACCAGCCGCTGCAACAGGGAGCGAGGATGTTGCCCTCAGTGACGGTCGGACCCTTCTAGCTGTGAATGCGCACACGCCGTTTCCCACAGGGTCGGTAGCGAAGGTCATGACTGCATATCTTGTGCTTGCTGCGCATCCGCTTACGGCAACATCAGAAGGTCCAACCCTCGTGATGACATCGAGGGATGTGGGCTTCTACACGAGTACAGTCCGTGAGGACGGATCGAATGTGCCAGTTCAGCTTGGTGAACATCTCACGGAGCGCCAGCTGCTTCTTGGTCTCATGCTCCCTTCTGCGAACAACCTTGCCCTGACGCTTGGAGTCTGGGTGTCTGGCTCAGATGCTGCATTTGTGCAGCGCATGAACGCCACGGCTGCAAAGCTTGGCATGAAGGATACCCACTTCGCAGATCCCAGTGGCTACAGTCCCGATACAGTCTCATCTGCTGCGGACCTTGTGGTTCTTGGAACGCACGCCATGGCGCTTCCGTCATTCAGGTCCATTGTGGACACTGTCTCCACGCCATTTCCTGTCGTAGGTACACTCACCAACCTCAACGAGTATCTGGGGGTCATTCCTGGCTGGAATGGTGTGAAGACAGGCTGGACGGGTGCTGCTGGAGGCTGTCTCATGTTCTCTGCAACAAGGAGTGTGGATGGGCAGCAGGAAACAGTGGTGGGAGCAGTTCTAGGACAAAAGCCCGATGCAGCAGCATATCCTGCGCAGCCAGAACTGGGGACTGCGTTTCTCCTTGCGAAGGAAGCAGTGGATGGCATCTTCCAGGAAATCCGGACAGTGTCCCTTGGCAGCATCATGGTCAGGCTGGATCCCCAGGCGAAGGTGCCCTGGGAGACAGTGCCACTCCGGACGGGAAGCACTTCACGAATGCTTGTGGGCATAGCGGGAGACTCGCTCAAGGTCGGGCTGCAGGACATGCCAAAAGCAGTGCCTGCAGGGAAAGGAGCCACTGTGGGAGAGCTGTCAGTGCAGGATGGGACAGAACGCCTTGGCAGTGTGCCTCTTCAGCCCGCAAGGAATGTGGGGCGTCCATCTATCTTGTGGAAACTTCTCCACGGATAGTCTGGGCGGGCTACCAGGCTCCATCAGTCCGCTCTGAGGCAGTGCGGAGAAGGGGAAGAACATCATCGAGGTGCCCTGCGAGGTCCTGCGAGATCCTGATGGTGTCGATGCGGTCCTTTGTCGTGACGATTTCAACCTCATGGAGTCCAAGGTGGGGCTTCACTGTGGGTGTGCCAGCAAACGAGGCAAGCGTGTCGTGCCACTTCTGCTTCAGTGCACGTGGCGAGAGCTCGCCTGCCTTCACGATGAGACCATGGCCTGTGGCATCGGGGCCGAGGCGGAAGCGGAGGGCAATCCGCTGAGCTTTCACGCAGGACTCGCAGCGTCCATGACGCTCATCCGCTATCTCCGGCCTCTTGAGGCAAACCCGGCAAAGATCGTTTTCCATACGGGTAGTGTACCCCCATTGCGCAGCGTGTCCAGAGGAGATGTTCCGGGACAGGAACTGCGCTGATGGTGATAGGCTCGGGATGCGGCAGGTATCGGGAGGATCGACATGGCAACTGTTCTGGATGGAAAAGTCCTCGGGAGGAAGACGCTTGACGCCCTTGCTGGCCCGATTGCAGCAGTCAGGGAGAAGCGGGGATCTCCTCCTGCGCTTGCAGTGATCCTCGTGGGGAGCAATCCTGCATCTGAGGTCTATGTCCGCAACAAGACACGCAGGGCAGAAGAGATTGGCGTGGATCTCACTGTCCACCGCTTCCCGGATGCAGTCACAACGGGTGAGCTTCTTGTCATGATCGGAAAGCTCAATGACAATGCGCTTGTGGATGGCATCCTTGTCCAGACACCACTTCCAGCCCACATCGAAGTGGATGCGGTCATGCATGCGATAGATCCGAATAAAGATGCGGACGGCTTCCATCCCTGGAATCTTGGCATGCTTGCAGCAGGGGGTTCCCCCATTGTCGCTCCGTGCACTCCCAAAGGATGCATGGAACTCATCCGACATGCTGGCGTGCGCATTGATGGAGCCAATGCAGTTGTCGTTGGCCGGAGCACCATTGTGGGCCGGCCGATGGGACTCATGCTTCTCAACGCCAATGCGACAGTGACGATGTGCCACTCACACACGTCGCACCTCCCGGAACTCAGCCGGGGTGCGGACATCCTTGTCGTCGCCATTGGCAGGCCCCACTTCATCAGGGAGGACTGGGTGAAGGAAGGCGCATGCGTCATTGACGTTGGCATGAACCGCCTTTCTGATGGAAGTCTTGTGGGGGATGTGGATCCTGCGTGCGCATCGCGTGCAGGGGTGATGACTCCCGTGCCGGGTGGGGTTGGACCCATGACAGTCGCCATGCTTCTTGCGAACACCGTGGCACTTGCAGCCATGCATGCTGGAGTGGAGGAGGTTTGATGTCTGGAGCCTTCAGCAAGGGAGACCTCACGCTGCAAGTGAGGTGGTCGGAACACGAGGCCGTGAAACCGTACGCCAGGCCATTTGGAGTCACAGTCTCCCACAAGGAATCTCCCGTGACGGGCATGATTGCGCTCAATGGCCGGGAACTCGTCTACTTCCATGCATTCCAGGAGGCGCTTCTCGCACTTGGTGGTGTGCTGCTGCCAACGAGCACAGTGGGGAATGAGGAGACCTGCCAGCAGGCATGGCTTGATGCTGTCAGTGCAGCATGTCCTGTGGTTCATGACCTTGCCATCAGGCCGCATTCCCGTTTCGACCATGAGGAGGGACGGCGGTTTGTCTTCGCACTCACTGTTCCAGGTCATCCCCATGCGATCGAGGTGGACCACACGCAGCTTCTCGAGTACCAGGAGCTCCAGTGCATCATTGCCCACCGCACAGGCAGGATCCTCCGCAGGCCAGTTGTCGAGGATGCCCCATCGCTTGGAGCGACCCGCCTCCTCTGGGAGGAATACTGCCGAAGCGTCCTTGCTCTGCCGGATCCGGACGAGGCGATGCAGGAGAAATGGCCCTGGGGAGGAGAGGGTGGAGACTTCACGGCAATCTGACATCCCGGTCGAAGAGCAGATTGCAGCACTGCAGGAGCAGGATGCCCAGTACCGGGGTATGGTCACATGGGAAGACCCTTCGCGGATACCTGCGCCAAACAATTCGGGAGATTGTCGTCATCCCCTCCAGGGCAGGTGGCTGCCCATCAAGGACCTTGTCGACACCAGTGGGCTCAGGACCACCTACGGGCTCTCCACATTTCGTGACCACGTTCCTGAGGATGACCATCCTGTTGTCGCCCGTCTTCGGGCGCACGGCGCGATTGTCATTGGCAAGAGCAATACACCTTCCTATGGCGCGCTTCCAGTCACGGAGTCGGAACTTCATGGCATGGCACGCAATCCCCGGGATCCATCACGAATCTCTGGGGGATCGAGCGGGGGAGCAGCAGTGCTGGTTGCAGCAGGCACGTTCTCTCTCGCCCATGGCACCGATGCGGCAGGCTCGCTCCGCATACCAGCTGCCTGCTGTGGCATAGTCGGATGGAAAAGCACTCCGGGACTGCTTCCGCATGATCCCGCTTCACTGTCCGAGCATCGTGGCATCCATACACATGGCTTTCTCGCTGGAGACACAGCACTTCTTCAGGATGTAGCCATTTCACTTGGCGCATCAGGGAGAGTGCTGCACCCTTCACGACTCGTCGTTCTTGATGGACGGCCGTTTGGGGGAGGACGGACACCGTACTGGGAGGCTGCCATCTCGCAATGCTGGACCTTCGGGGAGAAGCTTTCCTGCACGGTCGAGATGCTTGAACTTCCAGAAGAGGATGCAGTACGGAAGGCCTTCCAGCTCTTCTGGATGCATCTTGCCTCCCCGGGGACTGTGCCGGATGACTCCCTTGAATCCCATCTTGTGGCATGGAGGACATATGCCAGGGAGCATGGAGCGGCAGCTGTCCAGCAGGCAGTCCGCCTGCTGGAGGCGTTCCGACAGCGCATCGAGCAGCGGAGTTCACCGGGAACAGTCTTCATCCACCCCACGCTGGGCATACCTGTGCCGGACGCGGGCATGAGGGAACGGTTTGCGGACCCCTTCGCACTCTTTGCAGCAGGGGTGGAGCTCTCGCCACTAGGGGCCGTGGCGAACCTGCTCAGGAGACCGGCAGTCTCCTTTCCCCTCGCGCATCTAGATGCTCCTGGAATACCTGTGAGCGCAACACTCGTTGGTCCACGGGGATCCGATGCCGCCTTGCTTGGACTGGTGGCAGTGGCCCAGGAAGCGCGAATGGGGCATCAGCATCAGCCAGAAGACGTGTGCTGATGCCCCAGTGGACTATTTGGCAGCAGCACTCTTCAGGAGGGAGTCAATCGTCTCCTGCAGCTTCGCCTTCGGCTGGTAGCCGACAACGCGGTCAGCGAGCTTTCCATCCTTGAAGAAGAGGAGTGTGGGAATGCTCATGACGCCAAACATGCCTGCAGTCGAGGGATTGGCATCGACATCAAGCTTCATGACCTTGAGCTTGCCATCGTAGTCGTTCGCGAGCTCCTCGACAGTGGGAGCGATGGCTCGGCACGGAGGGCACCAGTCAGCCCAGAAGTCGACGAGCACAGGAAGATTCGCATTAATGACCTCGGACTGGAACGTCGCATCGGACACGGCCTGCGGGTGAGACATACAAGGACCTCCTTCACGGGGAAAACGGAGCTGCTCTCCCCACGTTAACATGGCTTATGAACTGCTGTCACTGCTCTGGGAACGGGAATCCGTCTTATAGAAGCCACTTCCCTTGAAGACGACACCTGCGGGGAGGATGACTCTGGAGCTTGTTCCTTTGCACGAGGGGCATGCTGCCACAGGAGGATCTGTCATCTTCTGCATGAGCTCAAACTCACTGCTGCACGACTGGCAGCGATACACATAGATGGGCACTGCTACCTACTCCACTAATTGCTTCGTTGCTGACACATCCACGTATCTGAACGATACCCGTGGCAGGACTCCGTGAAACACGGGACTCCTTCCTCGATCATGACACAAGTGCGGGAAGCTCAGGGAACATCAGGATGGGGAGTGCAGTCGATGGCAAGAACAGAAGTGAAGCTGCAGTGGGATGCAAGGCGGGAAAGCGACGAGCAGACATGCGCTGCTGCTTCATCAAGAGCCTCGGATGCTGCAATGCTGGGATCGGGAAGCGCAATGCAGAACGCTCCTGCAGCGTTCGCTGCCTTCATGCCAGCAAGCGCATCCTCGATGGCGACACATGCCGATGGAGGCATGCCGATCCGGGAAGCGGCTGCCAGATAGATCTCTGGATGGGGCTTGCCATGCTGGACATCGTCACCGGATACGACCTCCTGGAATGCCTCAGAGATGCCGAGCGTTTCGAGGACTGCTGTGATGAGGGGCCGCGGGGATGACGATGCCAGCGCACAGGGGATGCCTGCCATCTGCAGCTCGCTGATGAAGGAGAGTACGCCTTCCCGTGGAGCTCCCTGTTCCCGTATCGTCTCCTCCACAGCAGCCGTGATGCTGCTGCAGGTTGCATCGAGCGGAATGGAGTGATCCGGAAAGACCTGTTGCCACTCCCGCACAACCTCCCTGATGCGCACGCCCCGCGTAGCATCAAGCATGGCATCGGGGAGCGTGAAACCGAGTGAGTGCGCAATGTGCCGTTCTGCTGCATCCCACAGGGGCTCTGTGTCAATGAGGACGCCATCCATGTCGAATAGGACAGCTGACACTGTTATGGTCGTCATTCGTCGAGGGGAAGGAGGACAAGGCCAGTGGGAAGCTTGGGAGTGAAGTAGGTGGACTTTCGTGGCATTGCGCCACCTGCACGCGAAACCGAGAGGACATCGTCAATGGTGCAGGGAGGAAGGATGATTCCAAGAGTCGACACTGGATGGTCGCGAGTCGCTGCAATGATGGTGGAGGAGTCGTGGATGTAGTGCGTGTGCTCAAGGAGAGCGGTGTGGGACATGCCAAGCGCATGTGCGAACTTGTGCATGACCATGTCCTCGACAATGGAAACGGGAAGGGAGGAGCGGTGGTCTCCTGGAGGCGGTGTGGTCCAGACGGAGAAGTACCTACCTGCAATGGAGATGATCCATGCGGATCGGCCAGTTGAGTGGAAGTTCGCTATCGCCCTCCAGCATGCAGCTTCGTCGTGGTGCTCCTGCCAGGCGCATGCTGGCGACAGGTCGTCAAGGATGTCCGTGCTGATCTCTGGAAGCCCTGGTCCGAGCTGGATAAGCCGGTGTGTTGCATCGAGATGGAGAGCCTGTCCACGTGCTGCTGTCAGGTAGACAAGGGCCCAGTCCCCAGGAGCGGGAGAGGTCCATTCGGGGTGCATGCGGTGCAGCTCGCGAGAATACTGCTGGGATGCGGCATAGCGGTGGTGGCCATCAGCAATGAGGACTGTCGAAGTGCTGAGGACTTCCGTGATCTGCTGGATCCGTACAGGATCGTCAAGCACCCACAGGGCATGCTGCTCTTCGCTGCCATGCCAGTCCACTGTTCCTTCAGCAGCGGGAGGAGACGCATGAAGGTCGTCGATGAGCGTGTCAATCGCAGCGGATGCGGGATCCCACATTCCGAATATGGCACTTGTCATGACATTCGTGCTGCGGAGCAGGTTGAGACGGTCTCCAATGGGGGATGAGGCAGTGCGCTCATGGAGGAGGAGTGGGGGAGCCTCGTCATCGATGCGGACTGCGCAGTAGATGCCAAGCCGTTCCTCATGGACACCATGCTTGCCAAGAAACTGGTGGGAGCTGACGTACAGGGCAGGCCTGTCTTCCCTGACAAGGATGTCCATGGCCTTCCAGCTCTCGAGATGGTCCCGTGCCCGTGTGTACCGGTCATGGACATCGGGAATGTCATCCCCATAGTCCTTTCCTGAATCGATGCGCACGATGTTGCGCATGCCAGCACTGTACAGCCTGTCACGGTCCGCATCGTCAATGACATCATATGGAGGTGCAATGACATCCCCAAGTGAACCGACAACATCGAGGTCAAACCGGAGACCGCGAAATGGCCGGAGTTCAATCATGCCTGGACCTCTGCGAGGTTGACTCCAGAGGTTGGCGGTTCGCCACGGAGGAATCTCAGCACCTGCTCTGCGACATCAATGGCAACGCCCGTCTGGGCATCATGCGTGCTTGCGCCCAGATGCGGTGTCACGAGGATGCGGGGATGCGTTCTGAGAGGAGACTCCTGGGGCAGTGGTTCCGTGGCGAACACGTCGAACGCTGCCCCTCCGAGAGCTCCCATGTCGAGCGCAGCGACAACAGCTTCCTCATCGACAAGACCTCCACGTGCGACATTGAGCAGAAGGGCATGCGGACGCATGAGCTGGAGCTCGTTTGGGCCGATAAGAGTTGAGGTATTCGCAGTGAGAGGCACATGGAGTGTCACAGCATCTGAGGCACGCAGGAGATCCGCGAGATCCAGCACGGGAGCGATGCCCCTTTCCTCCAGCGCGGAAGCCGGGCAGAAGGGATCAAATGCAACAACTTCCATGCGCAGTCCATTCCGGGCGATCTCAGCAACTGTCCTCCCTATTCTGCCAAAGCCGATGATGCCAAGCGTCTTTCCACGCAGCTGCATGCCAAGAAACCGGGAGCGGTCCCATCCACCGGAGGCAAGTGTTGATGCAGCGGTCGCAACCTGTCGCGCGAGCCCGAGCAGCAGCGCCACAGTATGTTCCGCTGCAGCGACCGTGTTCCCGTCCGGAGCATTGACAACGAGGATGCGCCGTCCAGAGGCGGAAGCGACATCGATGTTGTCCACACCTGTTCCAGCCCTGCCAATGATGCGCAGCCGTGTTGCCCTGTCAAGAAGATCCCTGGTCACTTTGGTCTCGCTGCGGACAATGAGTGCATCATGGTGTGGTATCCGCTCAAGGAGCTCGTCCTTCGGGATGCCGGGAAGATATTCAACGCGGACTCCGCCATCCCGGAGGAGGGCCAGACCCTCTTCCGCAATGCGGTCCGTGACGATGATGGAGTGTTCTGCCATGCGGTCTAGCGGTCCGCTGTCACAAGTTCCTGACCGAAGACCCATGCCTGAGATGTGGTCTGTGCAGCAGGAACAGCGAAGCCGATGCGGGAGAGATATCCATGGTCGAAGAGCGCACACTCGAGTGCACCGAGGATGCCGTAGACATCCTGCTCATCGATGTAGCCAAGATGACCAATGCGGAAGATCTTGCCGATCTGCTCGCCCTGTCCACCAGCAAGGATGAGACCGTACTTCTCCCGTAGATCCGTGAGGAGCAGTGAGAGGGCGTCCGCATCCGGGGCAGGAGAACGCACTGCAGTGACAGCATTGCTCCGAAAGCCCTCGGGCGCGAAGAGTTTCAGCCCCATTGAGAGGACACCTGTGCGTATCATGGTGGCGACCTTGTTGTGCCGTCCCCAGACATGCTCGATGCCTTCCTCAGCCATCATGGCGAGCCCCTCAGCAAGCGCGTAGTAGACGCTGAGGGGTGGAGTGGTGGGTGTCATGCCCTTCGCACCACTCGAAATGAACCGTTCAAAGTCGAATGTCCATTTCGGGCTCTTTGACTTCTTCGAGGCTGCGAGGGCACGTTCGCTCACAGCGAGCATGGCAAGTCCTGGAGGCGCCATCCAGCCCTTCTGGGAAGCGGTGACAAGCACATCGATGCCAAGTTCATCGACGTGCACGGGAAGTGCTCCTGCACCACTTACGCTGTCGACTGCGAGAATGCGGTCGTGCTCAGTGACGACCCTGGCAATGTCCTCTAGCGGATTGGTGATGCCAGTGCTTGTCTCATTGTGGGTGACAAACACGGTTGTGATCTCGGGATGGTGCGCGAGCGCAGTGCTGATGTCATCAGCAGTAACCACTTCGCCCCAGGGAATGTCGAGATGGATGACATTGACGCCATATGCCTGGGCAATGGAAACCCAGCGCTCGCCGAAGTACCCGTTCGTGCAGAACAGTCCCGTGTCTCCCGGACTCATGAGGTTGGCAACAGCCGCTTCCAGGCCATATGTCCCGGATCCGGGAATGAGGAGGATGTGTCCCGAGGTGAAGAGCATCTCGCTGAGCAGCCTGTTGACAGTGCCAAACATCTCCGAGAATTCCGGACCCCGGTGGTTGATGAGCGGTTGGCTCGCTGCGCGAATCACCCGGTCTGGAAGCGGGGTGGGGCCGGGGACGCGTAGCTGGGGTGCGAAGACCATGCGGGGGAACCTCCTAGGGCAGTGTTCTCCCTATCAGTGTACAGGACCGTCCTGATTGACGCAGGACCCCAGCTACCGCTTCTGCCGCCTGGCCTGCGCTTCAGGCGGTCGGGAGCGGAGGTATGAGGAGTGCCGTTTTCCGAGGAGCTCGTGGCGCTGTCGAAGCGTGGTTCGGGACAGGCCTGTTTGGGAACGTGCTGGGCGTGAGCCCCTGATTCGGATGGAGCCTTTCGGAAGCGCTCTCCGGAGCAGGACAGCAGCTCCTCCCACAACGAGGAGAGCGAGGAGGAGAGGGAGGGCATTGGAGGAGGAGTGCTTGGTGCGGGACTGGGAGCCCGCAGTGGTGGTGGATGGGGGGGGAGCTTCATGGTGCGCAGTGCGCCATGCGAGGATTGCGGGTTTGATGTGGAGGATGGTGGGATCATATGCCTCGATGCCACTCCTGATGGCAGCTGCGTCTGCGTTGAGGAAGGTTGTTGTTGTAAGGAGCGCAGCATCATGGGGATTGCTCACATACGCCGACTCCACTGTCACCTGGGGCATTGGAGCATGGGTCCACCAGTGTCCATCGAACTGGATGCCATCATTTGCGATGTTCCACTTCGCAAGGCCACTCACAAGCGCATGCTCCATCGTGGTCGCGAATGGAATGTCCGACGGTTTCGGATAGAGGACCAGAGCCCCCTCAGGCTGAGGCGATGTGAAGGAGTTGAAGTGGATGCTCACAAAGAGTGCGGCCTTCGCCATGACGCAGGTTTCCTCACGCTGGTAGATGGAGGGATCCGTGTTGGTGGTCCGCGTCATGACAACATGTACTCCATCCTCCTCGAGCAGTGTGCGGAGACGGAGACCGACTGCGAGCGTGAGATTCTTCTCCTCAATGCCATTGATGCCTATCGCTCCTGAATCGTATGGCTGGGACGGGTTCGCGGGGTTGGGAGACCCGCCATGTCCTGGATCAAGGCAGACAGTGACAGCTGTGGGGGGCGCGGAAGCAGCCTGCATGGAGAGGGGCGCAGCAATGAGCGCTCCACCAATGAAGAGGGCAGTGAGTGGGACGGTGAGAAGACGATGTGCCATGGCTGGGTTCCGTCCCAAGTATAGCGGGGAGCGGCAGCAGCGGAAAGGCCCACCCGGGCTGGTGTGCTGTACCCTAGGGGTATGCAGAGCGGAGATCGTGTTCCTGACTTCACAGCGACGGACCAGACTGGTGCGCAGGTGACCCTTGCGGAGCTTCTTGCGAAGGGACCGCTGGTCCTGTTCTTCTATCCCAAGGCGTTCACACCGGGCTGCACGCAGGAGAGCTGCCATTTCCGGGACATGTACGGTGAGATCCAGGCTGCAGGCGGGCATGCTGTTGGCGTGAGTGCGGACTCTGTTGAGCAGCAGGCGAAGTTTGCAGGAACATACTCGTTTCCGTTTCCACTGCTGTCAGACGCGGATCATGCCATTGCACGGCTCTTTGGCATCAAGAGGGCAGGATTCCTTCCAGCGAAACGGTCCACGTTCGTCATTGACAGGGACAGCACTGTCAGGGGTGTCATTGCGAGCGAGCTGAACATGGATACCCATGCAGACCGTGCGATCGCAGTGCTCAGGGAGCTTGCGAACGCCTGAGGCATGTTTCCCATTAGGGACGCTGCAGGTGGGAACTCCCCCTACGACCAGTTCCAGCTGTTGAGGAGATTGAGGAAGACATTCTCCGCTGCCGTCATGTTCGTCTGGCTTGGAAGGCAGGTGACATCGATGGTGTAGAAGTCCCCATTCCGGATGGCAAATAGCGTGTAGTTCACCACAGTCTGGATTGCTGGACTTGAACTCGAGGAGCTGCTTCCGGAGCCGGAGCTGATCTGTGAGGAAACGGCATACAGCTCGTAGGCCTTTGCGCCCGACAGCTGCTGGTTGTACGTCTTGAAGGGTGTGACACTGCTGCTCTGGGTTGCCTGGACACCGAAGTATGCCTGAGCAAGCGTTGCAATCGGGGTGGAATTGAAGGGAAGTGAACTCACAGGATAGGAGGAACCCTTGCCGCCAACTATGTGGACGAATATTGTCGAGGCGGATACCGAGCCTGTTGGCGCTCCTGTCTTCGCATCGAGTGCGAGATTGCCATTTGCTGCAACGGACAGCGTGAGTCCTGCGGGAAGGTTCTGGGTGGGATGGACGATCTTCCAGCCACTACCGGGAAGTGTTGCCGAGTATCCCGAGGCACTGATGGTTGTTCCGCTTTTCACGGAGAACGGAGTGGCGCTGCCACCACTGCCTGAGGTGGAGGTGGTGGTGTTCCCGCCACATGCTGCAAGGCTCAATGCCGCAGCCACAACGCCGATCAATAATGCGCGCTTCATCATTATGGAAATTCCTGCATACAAACGGATGACACTACAGTCCTTCGAGCATACACGCTTCCGGGCAATCACGCAGGCACTGCCCCAAAGGCGCAGTGCCCATTCCGGCTCTCGCATGCCGTGAATCCTTCTGTCACACTGGAGATGGTCCAGGTGCGAACCCCCTGCAGGAATCCTGCAGTCCAGCACGGAAGACCGTTCGCCAGAACAGAACCGGGAGGTTGGAAGTCATGGAATACCGTCGTCTTGGCAGGTCAGGACTCAAGGTCAGTGTGCTGTCTTTTGGCTCGTGGGTGACGTTTGGAAAGCAGGTGGATACCGCACTGGCGGAATCAAGCCTTGGCTATGCCTATGACCATGGAGTGAACTTCTTCGACAATGCGGAAGTATACAGTGGCGGCATGTCGGAGACGATCATGGGAGAGGCGATCCGGAAGCTCAAGTGGGCACGCCACTCGTATGTCCTCTCCTCGAAGTTCTTCTTCGGCATTGAGGAGGGTGTCAACACGAGAATGACCCTCAACAGGAAGTACCTCATGCAGGCTGTGGACGGCTCGCTCAAGCGTCTGCAGCATGACTTTCTCGATCTCATCTTCTGCCACAGGCCAGATCCCGAGACTCCCATCGAGGAAGTCGTTTTCGCCATGCATGACATCATCTCCTCAGGGAAGGCGCTCTACTGGGGAACCTCCGAATGGTCAGCTGCCGACATCCGTGCAGCATGGGAGATCGCGGAGCGGCACCACCTCCACAAGCCTGTCATGGAGCAGCCACAGTACAACATCCTGGAGCGCCAGAAGGTCGAGCACGAGTATGCGAGGCTCTACGAGGACATTGGTCTTGGACTCACAATCTGGAGTCCACTTGCATCTGGAGTCCTAACGGGAAAGTACGTGAACGGCATTCCCGAAGGAAGCAGGGCAACGCTCTCCGGGTACGAGTGGCTGAGAAGGGGTCTCACGAATACTGAGGTTAATGCGAAAGTGAAGGAGCTCCTCCATGTGGCTGAGGACCTTGGCTGCTCACTTGCGGAGCTCGCCATTGCATGGTGCACGCTCAACCCCCATGTGTCGACTGTCATTACGGGAGCAAGCAGGCTGGAGCAGCTGAAGACCAACCTCAAGGCGCTTGAGGTTGCTCCAAAGATCACCACCGAGATCCAGGAACGAATCGATGCAGTCGTGCTTGGTGATGCAATCGCACTCCACGCATAGACACGTGGCAGATGTGTGAGGGGGCTTGTCCCCTCACACATCTAGAGTCCCGGGGCTGGACCATCCGTTGCAGCTGGCGCTGCAGGTGGGCGATGGGCAAGATGGCGGAGCGCAGCTGCAACATTGATGCCCACTGCCTTCGCAATGCTCTGGAAGTTCGGGAATCCCCATCCAGTGGTGAGATCCCATCCGGGACCTGCGGAATACGCTCCATTCGTTCCTTTGGTGACATCAGTGAACCCCTTCATTCCGAGTGCATAGAGGTCCTTGTTGATGAGACCAAAGCCCTTTCCTCCCTGGAGTGCGGAAAGCACAGCTATGCCCGTCATGATTTCGGGAGCGGATGCGCTCGTTCCACCGACACCCTCAAACTTGCCATCGGAGATGACAGCAAGTCCTGTCTGTGGATCAGCAACT
>JAJZLL010000049.1:0-22606 GCA_021803465.1 bacterium | reverse complement strand
TCTGGCTCGCCACGGCCAGGATTGTGGGGGGGATTTGCTGAGACAGGATGAATGCCATTTGCGGACTGGTAGGACGGAACGGGAAACACTTCGCTCACTCCTCCTCCCGTACCACCGTTCGTCTGCATCTGCTGGGCAGTGCCACCCCAGGCTGCGATCGACTGGATTGCGCCGGTGATCCGGTCCAGGACTGCCCGCACACCGCCCGCTGCAACGGCATAGGGACTTGTGGCAGGGAAATCCGCATGCTGCTTTCCGTCATTGACACCATCGACAGATCCGCCGTCGCCAGCGGAGAAGCCGAAGGTGCAGCCAACTGCTGATGCCTGCGCAAGCATCTGGTTGATCTCCATCATGTCCGCCAGGGACCAGTCGAGCAGCTCCGCGCCACCCCAGCTCATCGAGATGGACATGGGACGGTGGACCTTGTCGTTCATGGCAGCAGCAATGGCATCTCGGACACCCTGGGAGGTGTTTGGGGCATCGTACACGACAATGGTGAGGCCAGGCGCCATGCCGAGGCCAACCTCAACATCGAGAGCCACCTCGACGTTCGCGCCACCAGGATCATTCTGGGGCTGCTGTCCATCAACGCTCACATGGACAATGTTCGGCTTAGGGTATCCGAACTTCGCGCAGTACGCAGTGATGTCCGCATCCGTGACAAGTCCACCAAGCTCGATGATGCCAAGGACGACATTCTGGGAAGGCACCATGCCTGGAGTTCCTGCAGCCCCGACAGGGGGAACGTTCATCGCCTTCGCAATGACGTCTGGCGGGTAGATGATCTGCTGGGCAAGCTGCTGCTGGGTTGGCCGCACATAGTGTGGACGGCAGACTGGCCTGCTGCTGAGACCCATCACGTGCGTGATGATGCCTGAAAGCTCAGAAGGCACATGGATGTCTGAATCGTGGGAGTGGTAGCGGATGTTCCCGGGAGCCTCATAGTCGGACAGTGCGACGCCAAAGGCTTCCTCGATGTCAGAAACACGTCCAGTCACCTTCACGGTGCGTGTTGGCGCATCAACTTCCGTGACAGCGAGATGGTGGCTTCCTGCGAACGCAGTTACCTTCGCGATGTCCGCACTTCGCGCTCCATGATGGCGTCCGAGGAGGGCACTGCTGAGGAAGCGGCGTGTTCCTGGCTCGTTCCTGTGGATGCGGTCAACTGCCTCGAATATGGAGGAACCTGCAGGATTTTCCCGCAGCGCTATCGTGAGCGTGAGCTGCTCGTTCCTGTCTGTCGCACCAGTGCGGGTCGCAGTCCGGAGATGCGGATGCTGCGAATGTGGAATGGCAACGTGTGAAGTAGGATCTGTCATGGAGAATTTCCCTCGTGTGCTGTCGTGGCCGACCGGTTGGGCACGTCACGAAATTGCGTGCACCCATTGTTGCAGCACGGGACATGGCTCCACAATGGGGGAGGGAGAGGGAGGGTTCACAATCCGAGGAGTGCAATACAATGCGAGGGATTCCTGGACTTGTGCGGATGGGCGTTATGGCACTCCTTTCTGGCTGTGGCCTCACGGCTCAGCCAGCTGGTGTTCCCCAGTATGGACGGATGACGGACAGGGTTGTCGTGTCTGGGGCATCTGCTCAGTATGCCGTGGAAGGGCCGCTGGGATTTTCATACTGGAGCATCTCCCGCTGGACACCACCTGTAAGCCGGAGCATGGCGATTGCTGCAGCATGGACCGAGTTCCAGCAGACCGTGTATGCCACAGGGAAGGTGCATGTCCTGGGAACGACGCTTGGCGAGTACACCGTGGCAAACTACCGCATCCAGGAGAGTGCTGAGGCTGCATGGATTGTCGTCTTCTCCTCACAAGAGAGGATGTA
Organism: bacterium; assembly: GCA_021803465.1. GTDB lineage: Bacteria > Chloroflexota > Dormibacteria > Aeolococcales > Aeolococcaceae > JAJZLL01. The sequence continues at coordinate 20,767 of JAJZLL010000049.1, read as the reverse complement.
CTCGATGGATATCCTTTATGGCCACAGGATTCTCGCATCGTGCGCATATGGCCAGGAGTGCGGAGGATTCCACTCTGTCATTGCCATCAGTGCATACACTGGTGAGCCAGTGCTTCCCTTCCTGGGCGACGCATCTCCCTAGCACTGGGACGGTTCAGATGTCGTAGCTCCGCTTCACCCGGAGATGCCCTGGGGCTGTCGATCCATCCCGGAGAAAGCCTGCGGAGAGGAAGGCGGAGAGTGTGCCGTGTGAGGCATGACGTCCTGTGAATGCGGGCTCCCGGGGGTCCATCGGAAAGCCGTACACATCATCCGCACCCCGCTCAAAGGCACTGCGTGCTGCAGCATCGATGAGCATTGCGGAGATGCCCTGCTTCCGGTATCCAGGCCGGACATAGATGCAGTTGATGACCCATGCGTCAGGCTCGTCCGCCGCATAGTGCTCGTCTGGATCCGCCATCCTCGGATAGTTGATTATTGGGCCAGTCGCAGCCCAGCCAACGACAGTGCCGTTGTCAAAGGCGAGAAGTCCAGGCTCCTCCTCGGAGACCACAAGCGTCCTGAGCGCCTCGCGGTTGGGGTCTCCCTGGTGTTCTGGGAAGGAATCCTTCGTGAGCCGCCACCACATGCACCAGCAGCCATCATCAGCCCCACTTGGCCCAAAGAGGTCCTCGACATGCTTCCAGTCTGTGGGCTGCACAGGACGGATGGTGATCATGAATCTATTGTTGCGCGATTGCCCATCGGTGCGGGCAGGGACGGGATGAAATGGGAACGCCCGCTTCCTTGCGGGAAGCGGGCGCTGGTGTGTGCGACTCACGGGAGATCTGGTGGCGGAGGCGTGGACCTGTCCTGGAAGAATGCCTGCCACATGCGCTTCCGGAGACCCCGTGTCATGAACCAGAGGACACCGAGCACGAGGAGGTAGGGCCATGCAGTAAGGAGGAACACAATGAGGACGGAAAGGAGGGCCTCGTCATTGTGGATGCCCCGTGTGAACGCCTGTACGAGCTGGGATGTCTTTGGAGCAGGAGGAGTCTGCTCCGTGAGGGAGACTGTCACCATTGCGTACGAGACTGTCTGCTGGATTGAGGAGAGGGACTGCTGCTCCTGGGTGATCTTTGTCTGGAGGGCTGTGATCTGCTGCTGCAGATACTGCGCAGCAGCAGGAGTCGTTGCTGCTGCAAGCTCCTTCTCGAGCAGGGCAAGATTCGCCTGGTCGGCTGTGAGGCTGTTCTGCGTGGAGTTGACCTGCCCTGTGAAGTCCTTGAAGTTGTAGTTGAGGTATGCAGTGGTGTAGGTGGACGGAATCGCCTTGAAGAAGGCGGGAAGCTTTCCCACAGGAACAGCAAGGACGAGTGTTCCCGAGGAGACAGCATGGTGGGCGTTCGCAGCAGTGGCGGAGGTCACAAGATAGCCGCCGAGTGTCACTGTCGTGTTGGAGAGAAGGGTAAAGGCTGCAGTGAACGAGTGCTCGGGAATGACGAATCCCACGTTGACAAGACGCTGCTGGTTTGCAGGGAGGGTGCCAGGAGCGATGCTTCTGATGCTGCCTGAGGGAGCAGCCACGTTTTTCGCAGTCGTTCCAGGAACGGATGCGCTGCCAGATGAGCCACTGCTTGAGTCTGCGCCCACCTGGGGTGCGGGAACTCCACCACCCATGCTCAGTCCATTGCTTATGTTCGAGAAAGCATTGTTCGCCTGGTGGGGAAGGGTAACCATTGAGATGACAAGCACAGCGACGAGGATTGCAGGAAGGGCAGCAGCTGTGGAAAGGATGGCACGGAATCGTGGCGAGGAGAGGCGTCCTCGCCTGCTGGGGCTGCCCTCCAGGGAGCGCTTCTCATGTGTCGTTTTCGCAAGGATTGTGAGAGCGATGTCCGTTTTCGGCGTTGCCTTCTCAATCCGTTCGAGATGATGGGTTATCCGGTCAGGAAGTGGTGGTTTCTGCGTCATGGCGCACCTCGTGTCGAAAGATGGTGAGTGCCCGTGCCAGGTGGCTGCGGGCAGTTCCTGTTGCACATCCCATGAGTGCAGCGCATTCGTCGAGCGTATAGCCGTAGTGGTAGTGGAGGACGACGACGGAACGCTGCTGCGGGGAGAGAAGACGGAATGCACGGTCGAGATCTGGATCCTCGGTATCCTGCATGGCCACAGCAAGCTGGTCGGAGACAGTGTCGATTGGCCAGATCGCAAACCGCTTCGACCGCTGCCGCACCCGGAAGCAGTGGTTCACACAGATCCGTGTGAGCCATGCGGATGCCCGACTGGGATCCTGGAGCGTCCCCCAGGCCTTCCATGCACGGAGAAAGCTCTCCTGCACAGCATCCTCAGCGAGCGTGGGATCCCGGAGAATCATGCATGCGAGCCCGAAGAGTCGTTGCGCATCGCGATCGACGAGCTCGGTGAATGCGAGATGCTTCTCCCGCTGCTGGGTTTTGGATGTCATGGTCATAGCAAGCATGGTACCCGTCAAGATTCCCGGACAGGGGATTTGGTTTACCTGAAGATATGTGCGGGGTACAGTGAAGGGAGACGCCATCCCTCCGCCATCCCTCTCCCGTGCACGTTTCTCCCTGTACTGGATGGAGACGTCATCGTCTGCACATGCCTAAGGACGGAGAGTCGGAGCACATGGAGCATCGCGGGGCTGGACCCAGGTCTGGGGATGGACGGACATTCGTCGACAGGCTCCTTGTGGGGAACCCGCTGCAGCGGGAGGGGTTTGCGACCCGCCTCTTTCCCTACGTGCTCGTGATGGTACTCGCTCTCATGAGTCCGCTCCTGCTCGGACACCTGCAGAATGCCACTGCCTTCATCGCAAGCATTGGCATCATGGCTGTGCTTCTCGTGTTTCTCGTCATCATTCCGTGGGAACGCATTCCTGGCTGGATGGTCAATGCGATACCTGTGGGAGCAGTCGCCCTTCTCGTGCTCGTGGCCATCGCTAGTGGAGGGCTCGAGACGGGCAGTGGACTGATGTTCCTCCTTCCCGCGTTCGCTGCATCCGTGCTGGGACGGCCACGTGACATCGCCTTTGTTCTCGTGCTCGTGGCAGTCGCCCTTGTCGGGATCTCCATCATTGATCATGTCTCGTTCGCCCTCACTGTCACCAGGCCCCTGTACTGGTTTGCGACTGCAGTCCTCATGAGCACGACCATCTACCGGCTCAGGGCAACGCTGTCGAGGCTCGTTGTGGAGAGGGAGGAATATCTCGAGGAGGAAACGCTTCTTGCATACGGGACCGAGCATCTTGCTGCAAGCCTCGAGCCAGACGAGGTGCTCCGCACTGCTGCCCAGCTCACGCTCGATGTCGTCTCCATGGGGAAGCATGGCATCCATCCTGTGCGGGTGTTCCGTCCAGAGCCTGGAGGATACCGTCTTGTTGCAGCAGCGGATGACCATGAGCTTCGCCCTGCAGTGGATCCTGCGAGGTGGATTGTGGAGGCCTCTGGAGAGCTCAGGAACCGGCATGCCTTTCCGTGCACGCTTGAACGCATGGAGAAAGAGCATGCCTCTGGGAAATTTCCCGCAATGGCAATCCTCATCCTTGCGGAAGAGGAGGAGTTCGGTCTCATCACTGTGGAGATGCCACTGGGCAACATGCTTCCTGAGCGGAAGCTGCAGCTCCTCATGAAGATCAGGGATGCGACTGAAGTGACAACCATGAATGCAGTGCGGTATGAACGGATTTCGAGCCAGACGAGGGAACTCCAGCTGCTTGACCGTGTCACACGTGCGCTTGCTCCCCTCAGGCAGAGTGCGCAGGTGCTGACAGCTGCAGCAGGCTGGGTGGAGTCCGTCCTTCTTGCCTCAGGTGTCCAGGCACCGCATGGGCTTGTCTACAGTGCGGAAGGCGTGGTGTACCAGCGGCTGGGGAGAATCCCATCCCCAAAAGGCTCTGGGAGTGCAGCCCACAGGAGCCTGCTCCAGCGCGGGAAGGAGATCGTGGGGATGTTTGGCACTCTCGAGGCGACACGCGAGTTCGTTCCTGTAGCCGAGGTGCCCCATCTCGCACCCCTTGCCACAGCGCATGTGGAGGGCGTATGGGTGGGATGGATCCCAGTCCGCATCGAGGGAACTGCAGTGGCAGTCATGGAAGCAAGTTCGCTTGCGGAGCCGCTTTCTGACGAGGCATGGGAACAGCTCCAGCGTGTGGGGAGCATTGTTGAACTCGCACTTGCGAATGCGCGCGCGCATGAGCGTCTTGAGGAACTTGCTGCAACGGACCCGCTGACAGGACTTGCGAACCGCAGGGCATTTGAGCATGCGCTTGCAGGCCACTCCCGCCGCACTCCGTTTGTCATCATTTCGTGCGATGTGGACCGCCTGAAGCATGTGAATGACACGCTTGGGCATGAGGCAGGTGATAGGCTCCTCCTTGCAGTGACGAGGGGGGTTGCTGGGGTGCTGAGGAAGGGAGAGGTGTTCGCACGGCTTGGAGGAGACGAGTTTGCCATCTTCATGCCTGATGCGACAGCAGAGAGCGCACGGCTCCTTGCAGACCGCATCCTCCAGGCGCTTGCCAGTACTGCGACTGCGGAGTTCACTCCATCGCTCAGCATTGGATGCGCAGAGGGAGCTCCTGGTGAGAACCCGGGAGATGTCGCTGTCCTGTCGGATGAGGCGATGTATGAGGCGAAGCGGGCAGGGGGCAACCAGTACCGCATCTTCGCAGGGAGAAAGACAGGCACGCATTCAGGAGGACGGATTGCATAGCCCACGATTGACCCGTGACATGGGTGTGAGGAAGATGAAGGTGGAGATGATTCATCCCGATTGGGCAGCGCATTCGGAGAAGCCGGTATGGAATGGAGGAATGCGACATGCGGATCGGGATTCTTACTGGGGGCGGTGACTGCCCTGGACTCAATGCTGCGCTCCATGCTGTGGTGCTCACAGCCATGGTGCACCATGACACAGTCATCGGTTTCCATCATGGCTGGAGGGGAGTGGCGAACAGCGAGTTCGAGGAGCTCACCCGCACACGAGTCCGTGGCATCATCCAGCGTGGCGGCACAATCCTGGGCACTGCAAGGTTCCATCCCCATGAGCACGAGGGAGCCATCGATGCTGTCCTTGCAACCCTCAAGGCTCAGAAGATCGATGCAGTCCTGGTGCTTGGTGGAGACGGGACACTCAATGCCTCGTTTGAGCTCACGAAGCACGGTGTGCCAGTCATCGGTCTTCCCAAGACGATCGACAATGACATCTCCGGCACGGAGCAGTGCATTGGGCACGACACAGCTGTCGCCATTGCAACAGAGGCTATAGACCGGGTTCACACGACTGCGGAGAGCCATGACCGGCTCATGGTCGTCGAGGTCATGGGCAGGATGACTGGATGGATCGCAGTGGAGAGTGGCCTTGCAGCAGGAGCGGATGCCATTCTCATACCCGAGAATCCCGTGACGATTGACAGTGTTGTCGAGGCTCTCCAGCAGCGCCATCAGAAGGGTGCGAACTCGTCCATTGTTGTCGTTGCGGAAGGTGCACGGGTTGCGAACACGGACATCGAGGAGGTGCCCACTGGCTGGCCACAGCTGGCAGGCTCTCCTGTCGGAGCGGAAGTGAGCAGGACACTCGCGAAACGGACAGGATTCGAGACACGGCTCACTGTGCTTGGCCATGTCCAGCGGGGAGGAGAGCCCACAGCTCGGGACCGCATCCTTGCAGCCCAGCTTGGCAGGGCAGCAGTCTCATACCTCCATGAGGGGCTGACAAACATTCTCATTGCGGGAATTGGGGATGGCATCCGCCCTGTGCCACTCATGGAAGTGACCAGAGGTGCCAGGACAGTGCCAGAGGAGCTTCGCCAGCTTGCCATGCAGCTCACTGTTGTGTGAGGAGCTCCCAGTCATTGAGGGGGGAGAAACAAGCGGAAGGTGTGGGACCAGAACACCCGAGAGGACAACGACACCGCTACACCCGATCCAAGCCGACTTCGTGTGCACCGCCCACGATATCACTGAACATCTCTCTTCGACGCTGCAGGAAGCATCGTTTTCGTGTCCCACGCCTTCCTTGCTTTCCATTCTCCCGCGAAATCCTGTGGCGTCAATGAGGGCCGGGGTATTGTTACACGGCAGGCGCGTTCCAGGCTGCGGGAAGATCCGCTTCGGGTGTACCCGGTGTGAGCACGACCTCTGTCTCACCTGTGAGGAGCGTGTGGACAATGTGGCGTGCAACGAACTCGGGAGGGTGGCCAGCCGCAGTGAATCCTGCTCCTCGGGAGCGGATGCTGTCATTCCGGAGGAGATTCTCATGGAACTTCGTTTTCGTGAGGAAGGGATAGACGAGGGACACAGTGATGCCATCGCTCGCGAACTCTGCACGTGCTGCCTGGGAAAGCATGTTGAGGGCAGCCTTCGAGGCAGCATAGCCAGCAAATCCTGCAGGAATCATGCGCGTGGTTCCAGAGCTGATGTTCACGATGGCCCCGCTCCCCGCCTTCCGCATGTGGGGAAGGACGTCCTGCATCGCAATGAGCGGTCCGATGACATTGAGCTCGAAGATGGCACGGAGGTCTATCGGATCAATGGCCTCGATGGGAGTGTGGAAGCCCTGTCCTGCATTGTTGATGAGGGCATCGACATGTCCGTACTGCTCCATGACAGTTGCGATGAGAGCATGGATGGAGGAGGCATCAGTCATGTCCGTCACGACAGCCATGCTTCCGGGAATGTCCGCCTGAAGCTTCTCCAGTGTCTCCCTGCTTCTCGCAGCAAGGATGACCTTCGCATGGCCTCTGCCCAGGAGCTCGGCAACTGCTCGTCCAATGCCGCTTGAAGCTCCAGTGACAATGATGGTGGAGGAGGAAGTGATGTCCATGGGACTATCCTACGGTGCTGGGGAGGCGTGCGTGTCCTGCAGTGCTGCAGAAGGGACAATGTTCCTGAGCGCCACGAGGTGGTCATGCTCCACAGCCGAGATGAGGGACAGTCCACTCGCAGCCACAGCGCAGCCCAGGATGGCCCCACACACGATGGCATACGGCAGCAGCGCATCGGGGTTAGCGCTGTTGAACAGGAGCAGGCTGAATGTCAGTATGGAGACTGCTCCCTGGAGCAGGAAAGATCCCCAGAACAACCCCTTCCATGGTGCGCCACGGTGCGCTCCTGGCCGGAAGCAGTCCCGGATGCAGAGGTACGGCAGGACGAAGTTCGCAAGGGGGATGAGCCAGCCAAGCACTCCCCAGAACGGTGCGAGTGCAGCAGGGTAGCCAAGGAGACGTGCCATCTCCATGCTCCGGTAGAGCCAGATCCAGACGCACACCTGGAAGCCAAGGAAGACGATGTCCACAAGCGAGGTGAAGCCCTGGTACTGGGTGAGTTCAGTAAAGGAGGGGATGGTTGCTGGGTTGTTGACGAGGGAGAGATACAGATGGACAACCGGGCCAATGAAGATGACAAAGTACACCTGGAGGAGCAGTACACAGAGTGCAATGCCAATGATGCCGACCTTGCCAAGCGTGCCTGTTGCAAGGATCTTCTTCCGGAGTGCAGCAGTGTCGAGAGGGGGTGGGGTAACGGGAGGATATGTGTGAGCAGTCCATGCTGCACCATTCCAGTACTTTAGCTGGGATGGCTGGAAAGGATCCGGATACCAGCCTGCTGGAGGGGATGGGGGTGTGCTCACCCTGCAAGAATACCATTGCCATTCCAATCTTTTGCACAGTGCGCAGATCAGGTCCAAAAATTGAGGGGTACGATACAGAGGGGACGTTGCTGACAGGAGGAACGGTATGCTGTGGAGTCCTTCACATGGAGCAAGACGCACGTTCCAGTGGTGCCTCGTCTGTGCTGTCCTCCTTCTCCTTCTTGACTGCGCAGATCCAGTTCATGCAGGAGGCATTGCCTCACAGCTTCCTCCTGCTGTTCCTGGAAATGGCGGAGTTGTCCTCGATGGATTTGGCGGCCTCCATCCCTTTGGGGGTTACCACCTCGACACTGCAGGCGCACCATACTGGAGCGGGTTCAACATTGCACGTGCACTCCAGCTCATGCCGGGCGGTGCAGGAGGATGGGTTCTTGATGGATATGGTGGCATCCATGCGTTTGGAGCAGCACCTCCCATAGCGTCACCCACGTACATGCCGGGTGTGGACCTCGCACGCGATCTTGTCGTCTACCAGAGGGATGGCGGTGAAGCTGGATACGTGCTTCTTGGGACAGGACAGCTCCTTCCCTTCGGGGGTGCGCCTGCACTTTCCGGCTATCCTGTCTGGAACTTCGACATTGCAAGGGGAGTCCTCCTTTTCTATACGGACAGTGTTCCCACGGGCGGCATCATTCTCGATGCGTGGGGAGGCCTCCATCCCTTCGGAAGCGCACCAGGAGATCTCGGACTGCCCTACCACTGGGGCCGGGACACGTACATGAAGCTTCACGCAGTGGGGTCCGCTGTGTATGCAGTGGGCAGTTACGGCGTTGTTACTGGCATCACAGGACCAGTAGCCCCAAACTGGAGCGGGTATGTGGACTGGGGAAACTGGAACATCACGGAGGACACTGTGCTTGCGAGCGTGACTGGAGGATCCGGTGGTGAACCTTCAAGTGCTGGAGCGGTCTCCGCCTGGAATGCATGGACGGGGACACTGCCACCGCCTCCCTCTGGCATTGCCAACCCTGCGAATGGCAGCCAGTCAGGAGGAGTCATTCTCGATGCGTTCGGGGGCCTCCATCCCTTTGGCGGCTTCCATCTCGACACGACAGGAGCTCCCTACTGGCCTGGTGTGGATGAGGCACGATCCCTTGTCGTGAAGGCGGATGGATCCGGAGGTTGGGAGCTTGATGCGACAGGAGTCATCCATGCATTCGGGAATGCAGAGCCTGTCGCTTCCCCTGTCACCTGGCCAGGTGCGGATCTTGCACGGCAGATCGTGTGCACGGGAAAGGATGCTGAGGGAAATGTGAGCTGCAGTGCAGGATACCTGCTTGACGCGTGGGGAGGAGTGCATCCCTGGGGAGGTGCACCGCTGCTTCCCGATCCGCACTATGTCCCAGGACTCGACTGGGCAGCAGGACTTGCTGTGCACACGTCGGAGAATGGAGCGCCTGATGGCCTCATGGAGCTTGGCGTCTCGGGAGCCATCTTCATGTCCGGGAATGCGCCTTCCCTTCCTGCCCTACCTCCCGCATACCCGGGAAAGGACCTGTATCTCCAGCTGAGTGGAGGAGAATACGCTCCGTATGCAGTCATGCGGTATGGCAGGGTGGCGGACCTCTCGGGGGGCAGGCTCAGTCCCTACTGGAGCGGCTATGGCGATTGGGGCAGCTGGGATGTCATCCGGGATGTTGTTCTTGCGAAGGTCGACAATCCTGCACCGGAGGCGCAGCCGATGTCCCTGGGTGCGCTCACAGTATGGAGAAATGCAGCCTGGAACATCATGCTGCCAGCTGCTCCTGTGCGTCAGGTGCTTCCACTCGACTGCGAGGCGGCTGCCCTCCAGGTGGCGCTTGCGGACACGGGGAGCGCTGTCTCCCAGCTTGCGCTGTTTGGCGCAATGGCGAATGATCCACGTCCTCCCATTCTTGGAGGAGGCAGCATACTGCAGTGGGGAGATCCGTACGCAGCATTTGTCGGGAACGTGTACGGAAGCGAACCCCAGTACACTGGGTACGGCGTGTACGCGCCAGAGATTGCGCGAATTGCATCCGCGTTTGGGCATCCGTCGACGTTTCTCCTTGGAGGTTCACCTGCTGAAGTCTACGAGGCAGTCTCCGAGGGCCATCCTGTCATAGTTTGGACACTCACCACCTTCGACAGGGAGGAGCCGCACCACTGGCTCGCCTGGGATGGAAATGTCGTGCCGTGGCTTGTGGGAGAGCATGCTGTCACTGTTGTGGGCGTGCACAATGCGGACAGCACGATAACGGTCGCGAACCCGGAGACAGGCACGTTCATGACGTTCTCCATGGCATCGTTCGCATCGTGGTGGCAGACATTCGGCAGCATGGCCGTTGTCGTCACATAGCTACTGGGAAGCAGCTTCCTGGCGTTTCCGCTCCCTGTTTCTGAGCGATGCGCTGAGCACGCGCTTCCGGAGACGGAGCGATGTGGGAGTCACCTCAAGCAGCTCGTCATCCGCAAGGAAGGCGAGCGCCTCCTCGAGGGAAAGGGGCTGCGCGGGAACAAGCTTGACAGTGAAGTCCTCTGTCGAGGAGCGGATGTTCGTCTTCTGCTTCTGCTTGGTGACATTGACAGCGATGTCGCCAGGCCGCCTGTTGAGTCCCACGATCATGCCCTCATAGACAGGTTCTCCTGGCGCAATGAAGGGAGTCCCGCGTTCCTGGAGTCCCACAAGTCCGTATGCGACAGTCATGCCATCCTGGCTTGCAGTGAGGACGCCATGGCGCATGGGAACAGGGAGCTTCCGCCACGGCTCCCATCCGAGGAGGTGCGTTGCATAGGTTGCCTGACCACGGGTGAGGGTGATGAGGGTTCCGCGGACACCGATGAGTGCACGGGTTGGCGAATGGTAGACAATGCGGACCTCGTCCATGGTGGGACTCGTGTCGATGCGCTGGAGGCGTGCACCCCGGGAATCGAGCGTCTGCGTGACAGATCCAACAGCATCCTGGGGACAGGTGACGATGCATTCCTCGTACGGCTCCGTCTTCACGCCATCGATCTCTTTCGTGATGACAGTCGGACGGGACACCTCGAACTCGTACCCTTCCCTGCGCATCGTCTCGATGAGCACTGCGAGATGGAGCTCGCCTCTTCCTGCCACGACAAAGATGTCCGCTGAGGGACCATCTGTCACCCTGAGCGCGACATTCGTAAGGAGTTCCCGCTCAAGCCGGGCACGGATCTGGCGTGATGTGCTGCTCACCTTGGCCTCCCTTCCTGCAAAGGGAGAGGCATTGACACTGAACTGCATCTGGAGGGACGGTTCGCCCACATCGATGCGGGGGAGCGCTTCCGGTTCTGTGGCATCCGCAATGGTGTCCCCGATCATGACATCGCTGATGCCTGTGACAGCAACGATGTCGCCAGCTGATGCCCGGTCAATGGCCTGGCGGGAAAGGCCACGGAAGGCGAGGATGCCCGAAAGGGCTGTTGGAGGCAGGGGACCGTCCGCACCAATGCGGGTCACCCGCATGCCGGATTCCAGCCTGCCCCGGACGATACGTCCTATGGCGATTCGGCCCCGGTGCGGATCATGGTCAAGCGCTGTGACATGGAACTGGAGTGGTGCATCGGGATCGACAACAGGTGCGGGTATGGCATCGAGGATGGCATCGAGGATGGGACGGATGGAGTCCGTGAGCCCTCCAGGTTCCGTGCCAGCCGTTCCCTCTTTCGCATTGCTGTAGAGGACAGGGCAGTCAAGCTGGTCATCCGAGGTCGCAAGCTCAAGGAGGAGGTCATGGGTTGCCTCAAGGGCAACTTCTGGCTGGGCATTGGGCCTGTCGATCTTGTTGATGACAATGATGGGCTTCAGGCCGCGCCGGAGCGCATGCTGGAGCACTGTGCGTGTCTGTGGCATGGGGCCCTCGGCTGCATCGACAAGGAGAAGGCAGCCATCCGCCATGCCCACAACCCGCTCGACCTCGCCACCAAAGTCGACATGGCCTGGCGTGTCGATGATGTTGATGACGCAGTCCCTGTAGCGGATGGCTGTCACCTTCGAGAGGATGGTGATGCCGCGTTCCCGCTCGAGGTCGTTCGAGTCCATGATGAGGGTGCCGACATGCTCATGGGCAGCAAAGATCTGCGACTGCTTGAGGATGGCATCGACAAGCGTCGTCTTCCCATGGTCGACATGGGCAATGATTGCCACATTGCGGAGTGACCCGTTCGCCTCGGCTGCACACATACCTGATTCATTTCCCTCGTGTTGAGCTGCCACTCCTTCCAGTGTACGGGTGAACTGCTGTGGAGCGTTCGGGTGAACTGCCTCCCATGCTCCATTTCGTACCATCGAAGGGAACCCCACCAAGACTCCGGAGGACCTGTCATGCCCCAGAATCGACCAGAAAACCCGTATCTTTTCCTTCCTGAGCTTCCTGCTCTCACTGTCACAAGTCCTGACATCACGGATGGAGGACAGCTTCCCATGGCACAGGTGTCTGGGATCATGGGAGCAGGAGGAGAGGACTGCTCACCAGAGCTTCACTGGAGTGGTGCACCAGCAGGAACGAAGAGCTTCGCAGTGACCTGCTACGATCCCGATGCGCCAACTGCGAGTGGCTTCTGGCACTGGGCAGTCTGTGACATTCCCGCATCTGTGGACCATCTCCCCCGTGATGCGGGAAACGACCTTGCGGCAGGCATTCCCGAAGGAGCAGTCACGCTTTCAGGAGATGCGGGTGCTGCACGGTACATTGGTGCTGCTCCGCCTAAGGGGCATGGACCCCACCGCTACTTCTTCGTTGTCCATGCAGTCGATGTTCCCTCCCTTGAGCTCGATCCCTCGACCCGGCCAGCAATCCTTGGCTTCATGCTCTTCACGCATGCCATTGCACGTGGCATGATTGTTGCAACCTACGAGCAGAAGTAGATCCATGTTTCCCGTGAGGGGTCGTGGTGCATGCACGTCCAAGGCAGTGACTGCGCATAGCTCCCGGGCAGCAAGATGTCTCCCGGGGAGACTCCATGGAACCTTTCAGCTGTGCTGCGCAAAGATCGAGCAGATGATGTCCTCCGGGCATAACGCAGGGTCAGCAGTTTCGGCCTGCATCACAACAAGATCCTGAAGTGCATCTCGCGTGGCATGAAGCTCAGCAAGCCGGACATCGATCTCCAGCAGGTGGCGGTGCAGCAGCTCCCGCACGTGCACGCACGGTGCTCTGCCCTCGGAACGGATGAGGAGAACGTGGGCGATCTCGCGCAGTGTGAGTCCTGCTGCATGTGCGTGCTGCACGAACTGGAGCTGCTTGAGTGCAGTGCTGCTGTATGACCGGTAGCCGTTGCTCTCACGCGGTGCTGGGGGCAGAAGTCCCATCTCCTCGTAGTAGCGGATAGTCTTCGCAGAGATCCCACTCAGTTCAGCCAACTCTCCAATTCGCATGTGTTTCCTCCTTGACCTTCCAGCTAACTGGAAGGTTTATGTTTCATTGTAGGAGGCATTGCCATGAACATCACCATCCTGCACACTGAAGACTGCCCGAATCTCGCACCGCTCCTTGAGGAACTGCATTCCCTTATCGATGGCCGCAAGGACATCATCCTGACGACATTGCCAGTCCGCTCCGATGATGATGCTCAAAGTCTCGGCTTTCACGGATCCCCCACCATCCTTCTTGACGGAATCGATCCCTTTCCTGGCCCATCCGGACCTGTCGGGCTCTCCTGCAGGAGCTACCCCTGCTGTGCTGATGCTGCGGGACGGGCTCCTGGATATCCGACCCGTGATCGGCTTGCTGCTGTGTTGATGCCCAGGTCATGAACTGTCTGACATGACAGCCGTGCGCGATATGCTTCTGGTGTCGTAGCTCCAAGCACTTCCAGCAGGACTTCGGATCACCTGAGAACGGGATGGAATCGAGGCGTTTCAGTGGAACTTGCCGATGCATTCTTCAGGTGCTTCAGAGCCAGACTACGTACTGTCGAGGCGATATTGCACAGCTGGCGGGGAGCAAGGAGTGCAGGTAGCAGGAGCATCTCCCGTGTCAAATGAGGAGTGTCCGCACGAAGCAGCAATCCTCTGGAGTCCACTCTGGAAGTGCATCCCCCGCTATGATGGTGGCAGAGGCGGGGTCATGTGTTGCGGAGCTCGAAGAACGTGCGCCATCTCCTTGGACTGTTCCTTGCTGCAGGAGTGCTTGCAGGTTGTGGGCCCATCACGCAGGGGGGCATTCCCACGTGTGGCATCTATGACACGTCCAGGGGAACCGCATTCTGTGAAACGCCAGCGGAAGTGGCCCTCCACGAGAAGCCTGTCCACATAGCAACAATTCCTGATGCGCTCTTCATCCTCAACAACCAGAGCCTCACGGTTGCCCCTTCCGACACCTCCCGTCCAACGTTCCCCGAGGAGAATGCCCGGAGCCGGGTTGCAGGCGTAGTGAGCACATATCCGTCACTGCCTGCAGGCGCAAGTGTGGGGACCGGGACACTTGCTGAGCTTCATTCGAAGGATGGCACTCCTGCCCGAGGAACGCTGGTCTGGGTCTTTCCTGTCCATGTGGTCTCGCTGCCCAGCACCCCCTCATCAGGCGCAGGTTCTGCTGGTGGTGCAGTCCAGCATGTATGGGCGATCGTCAATGCCACTTCCGGTACGCTCATTGGCATCTACTCCGCATAGAATGCTGATTCATTTATACCCAGTGGGGTATTAAGGGAATAGAAACGCATCCAGGGCATGCGTCGGACGCGGAGGAAACGTCATGAACAACATGAGCGGGATGGACCGGAGTCTCCGGGTCATCATAGGTATCGCCTTCGTCCTTCTGTCATGGGCAGTCGGCTTTGGGTCAGCACTGGGAATCGTTCTCCTGGTTGTTGCAGCCATCCTGCTGCTCACAGGAGCTGTGGGCATGTGTCCGCTGTACCGGCTGCTTGGCATCTCGACAAACCATACTGTGTCCCACATGCACAGGTAGCCTGGAAGTGCTGATCCCCATGGTGCGCAAGCCCATGGGGATCAGGGCATGCTGTCACGGTGATTTCTGCAGTGTGCGCATGCTGCGCCCTCCCACGGATGGTCCATGCGGGGAGTCACGGGATCGTTGCAGGAAGGGAGGTGAGGGTTGCTCCCTGGGGAAGTGCGAAGTCGGATGCTGCGACTGTTGACGAGAAGTGTGTGAGCGTGAGTGTCGATGTGCCGTCTGAGGCGTACGCAAGAATGCCAGCATCTGTTGCGCAGTACTTTGAGGTCACTCCTCCCTTCACATACGAAAGGCAGGTCGATGGCTGGGATGCGAACGTGGCAGTGGATGTCGTGATGGTCACTCCTGCTGTCTTCGCTGCGATTTCCGACTGCAGACTGGAAAGCTTGGGAATGACAGTGCTGGCACTGAAGGCCTTCTCAATCGAGGTGAGCGGATTCGTGCCAGTGTCAACCGTGCATATCTGACCTGCAGAGGATCCAGTGCAGAGGTATACGGTCGTTCCTGTCTCGATGACGCTCACGCTGCTGAGACTGAGGCGGTACTTCGGTGGATCCTGCTCATAGGTGAAGGAACCTGCTGCAGCAGAAGATCCCGAGAGCGCATAGGTGACACTGTAGGAAGTGTTCTGGGACTGCTTGAGGTTCGTGATCATCTGCTGGATGACTCCTGCTGCTCCCGAGGGAGTCGGAGAAGTGGAGGAGGAGGCGCCTCCTGTGCTACCGCAGGCTGCGAGCAGGCCAGCTGCAACTACGGCTGCAGCCCCGTTCATGAGAATGCGGATGCGGGAGGGTGTCATGGGGAGCTCCTTGCGAGTGGATCCGATGTGGAGTGGAGCATACCATGGAATCCTGGTGGAGGTCACCATACGTTCGCATCCCCAGCAAAGCACAGGACCCCCCGGGGAGAAGTGTCCCCGGAGGGTAGGTGCGGAGAGGATTACCGGTAGTCAGCCAGGAGCATGGAGAGGAGGACGGGCTCTGTGGGAAGTGATGCACGCTCAATGGCAGCAAGTATGATGCCTGCGAGCATGAACGGGATGAGGACGAGGGAGAAAATGGCTTCAGGCGAGGAGACCCACCCATGGGCGAGGACCGAGGCTGCAGAGAGGATGGTCATTGCTCCCAGTCCAGTGATGGTGACGAGCAGGCCACGACGCGTGATGTATGGAGGAGTTCTTCTGACAAGGGCTGCCATGCCGTAGCAGAACGCGCCAGCAAGGAGGAGTTCCATGCCAGCCACAGTATCGCCGACCACAGTGGACATGGTCGACGATACTCCGACATGGAGGAGGGAGAGGATGCCCGATGTGACGGGGTAAAAGGCCGATGACTGGGACAGGTGCGCATACGCATTCAGGACGAGCCGCAGGACAATGATGCCCTGAAGTGCTGCAATGCAGCTTGCCTGGCGGGACGAGATGGATAGCTTCATGGTGCATCTCCTGATGTCGGGTCTGGTACTGCGCTCCTTCCACCAACAGTTTCCCTCGCAGCAGGAGACAGGCCATAGGTCAGTGCGGCCTGAAGTTGCAGGACCAAGGTCACTTTGGAGGAAGGACCTGTCCGAAGGAATGTCCGCCTGCACGATATACTTGGGCGATGAGTGCGATCAGGCCAGGCAGGCAGCATTCCAGGCAGGCGTGGAGCCGGACTGTGTCCTGGATTCCTGTCATGCTCGTCATAGTCATCCTGCTCGGATATTTCGTCTTCATCCATGCGTACGCTGTGAATGTTCCCATTCATGACGAATGGAACATGCTCATCTTTGTCGAGAAGGTGTACCGTGGCAGGTTCGACTGGGGACTCCTCTTTGGACAGTATCTTGAGAACCGGATGGTTGTGGCCCAGCTCCTCCTTCTCCTCCTCGCAAAGGGCACAGCACTCAACCTCACGATCGCCATGTACGGCAGTGCAGTCGTGTGCGCAGGAGAACTGGGTGCAGTCCTCATCCTGCTCCGGACACAGGGCAGGAAAGCCGGGTGGTGGGGAGTGGCAGCTGCTGCCCTCATTCTCACGCCTGCCCAGTACGAGGGAACCCTCTGGGCACTCATGATCACGAACTTCCTCACAGTGGCGTGTGCACTCTGGGCAGTCGTTCTTGTGCGGAAGCCGGGAGGAAAGGCGCTTGCAGGAGCGTTTGCCTGTGGAATTCTTGCAGTACTCTCCACAGTTGAGGGCTTTTGCGTGTGGCCAGCTGTCCTCATCATGCTTCTCAGGAAGGGAATCTCATGGCGGCTCCGGCTCCTCTGGGTAGCAGGGGGCCTCATTGTTGGGAGTGTCTATGCTGTCGGGTACCAGTTTGGCGGAGGAGCAGTGGGCACGGAACCGTTCATTGCTGTTGTGCAGCATCCGCTCACAAGCGCAGCGTTCTTTGCAGCTCTCTATGGCGTTCCCGTATCGCTCGGTGCCCTGACAGCAAGCCATGCGCTCCCTGCATGCGCTGGAGGAGTTATGGTGGTCCTTGGGCTTGGGAGCATTGTGCACTGGTGGCGAAGTGGGAGAACGGATCCGATGCTCACAGCAGGTGCTGCATGCATTGTCTTCGCACTCGTGTATGGCTGCATGGTCTCCCTTGGACGTGCACCTTACGGTGTGGGACTCGCCTTCGTGTCACGGTATGTGACGTACACCATCATTCTCTATGTGGGACTGCTCCTTGTGCTTGCTGCGTCCTGGGAGCGGCTGAAGCGGGCAGTTCCCGGGAGGGAGGGTCTCCTGGCGTCAGGCATTGCTGTGCTCATCATCGTTCAGGCCATCCTCTCGATCCGTGTGGGGATCCTCGGAGGCGAAGCCACATCCCGGGCAGACCAGCATGCTGTTGTCCTCCTTGAGCATCTCGACACGCTCCCGCTTGCTGCATTCCACCACACAGTCTTCAACAACACGGGAGACTACCGGGATGTGGCACGGTTCCTCCGGAGTGAGCATCTCAGCATCTGGCATCAGTGAGGGGTGGACCGTTCCTCAAGGAGGCGGTAGGCTGCAATGGCGAGCCAGAGACAGGAGCGTTCACGTGCTGAGCTGCACGTGATCCCGTACTCCCTGAGCCGCTCGAGCCGGTAGGCGAAGCTGTGCCGGTGAATGCCAAGCATGTCCGCAGCAGGAGCGATCGAGCCTTCCTCAAGGTAGGCAGCAAGTGTTGCGAGATACATCTCACGCTTCCCCTCTGGCAGAGAGAGAAGGGGTCCAAGATTGGCATCAACAAACCGTTGTGTCATGTCTGGATCCGTGTGCATGACAGCAAAGAGGCTGAATGCTGCCTCAGAGACCACCCGGGAGCTGGGAGCAAGATGCTGTGCAATCACAAGCGCATGCCGTGTCTTCGTGAACGCTCCAGGGATGTCCTCGATGTCACATCCGCTGGGACCGATGCAGCACCGGAGAGGGACAGTGTGGAGCAGCTTCTCGAGCTCGGCCGAGAGGACATCGTCGGGTATGCGGTCTGGCACGAGGAGTGTGAGAAGTGTCTGGGACTCATGGTGAAGAGGAGCCCGGAGTGCACGGGCGATGCTGTCGACACGGTGGACATTCTCAGGAGCATCGACCTCGATGACGATGACCCTGTAAGGAGGCTCAATCGTGAGGTCCAGGCGGAGCGCATCCCGGAGGAGATCCTCGCGTGCATCGCCAGCAAGAAGGCGCTGGAGGATGCGTTCCCGTTCACGGTCATGCTGCCGGAGGAGGGATTCGCGTGTGAGGAGATATGCGCCACCAACTGCGCTGCTGATGTCGTCGAGGTATTCGAGGACATGTCGTGTGATGGAAATGAGCGCATCAGGAGGGAGGGGCGTGTTCGCATACGTTGATCCGATCACCTCATCCCATACGACCTTGGCAGCAAGCCGGTAGGCGCCAAGAAGCACCTCGAGCGGTATGCCCTGCTGTGCTGTGGCGGATCCAATGGTTGCAAGACGTGCGAGTTCTGTTCTGTCAACACCATCTGGAGCCTGGAGACTCCGGATGAGTGTCCTGAGCGCATCGGAGCAGGCACGGCGTGTCATGAGGAGTGTCCGGAAGGTGGAGAGCTCCTTCGGAAGCGCAAGCTCCTGGGCGATGCGCTCTGTCATGAGCCTGCTGAATCCATCGATGTCGTGGAGGAGCCGCTGCACTGCCTCATCAGGCAGAACGGTCGTCAATGGTGGGGGTTGGGATCGCGGTTCCATAGTCATATTGTACATAGTGGCCAAAATATGCAGGGCATTCATGGGGGAAATGGCCGTTGTGCTTTGGCTATTCCGGCGTAAATGATGGAACTATGCTGTATGACGATCTCTTTCTCCGCCTCGAAAAAGTCCGATGGACCCTGGGTGAGGACATTCCCTTTGATGACATCGATGAGGGGAAGCTCACGGACCAGTGGGTGCACGACATCACGCAGATCTGTCTCACGGAACTTTCCGCCCTCTATGCGACAGAGATGTTTCTCCGGGACTTCTATGCGGACATCGACTTCTGCAGTTTCATCTCCGTGTGGTTCTACGAGGAGATGAAGCACCATCTCGTGCTGCGTAAATACCTTGAGCGCATCGGGGTTCCCATCGAGGAGGGGGACCTTCCGAAGCTCCGCCTCACCTTTGATGAGGGACCAGCTGTGGAGACGCTCACCATGCACTACTGTGGCGAGCAGCGCCTTGCCCACTGGTATCGTGCCTTCAGTGGGAGCGCGGACGAGCCAGTCATCAAGCAGATCTTCACGACACTCGCAACGGACGAGTCCCGCCATGCAGCTGCGTATGCGAAGTACCTCCGGAAGGCAGTGAAGAACAATCCGTCATGCGTGCTCGACATCCTGAAGATGTCGCTCTGGATGCTCCGTTCCACAAATGACCACCCGAAGCATCCAACCACGATGACGGAGCCGTCCGTTGTCGCGCAGCTGGAGGATCCCACCTACCTGGTCCGCATGCTCAACATGTACCTTCCTGGTAAGGATCATGAGCAGCCGGTGCACCGCAGGATTCTGGCCCTCATGTCCGAGATCACTGCGACACCCATGGAGTCGACGAAGGACCTTCTCTCCTCGATCCGGCAGCAGCAGATCATTCTCGAGACTGCCTAGCCCTTCACGAGAGGACTGGTCCATGGGGCAGGGATGAGTTCGTGACTTCTTCACGAAGCTCGCTGATGCGGCTCCGCACAGCCCGCCTGTCACGGAAGTCCGCATGGGGAAGCGCATCCTCAAGGAGTGCGACATCCTGGACAGACCGGTACGCCTCCTGCCGGATGTCCCGCTCCGGATCCTGAAAGAACATGCTCCGGAGACGGTCCGTTGTCGCACTATGGAGGGCGGCTGCCCGGATGTCGCTCCTGGGATCCGAGACTGCCATTTCCCTGAGCGCATCGCTTTCCGCTGTCTGGAGGACTGCGCAGAGGACATAGGCGGATTCGTCATTGAGGAAGGCAGACCTTCCTGCATCGGTCCGCATGGCACCAACTGCAGCCATGCGCAGCCTGACTGATGGATCTCGCGCATATGCAGTGCGGAGCGCATCGGAGTGCGCATGCTCCGCAACAGCCATCCGCACGTCAAGTTCAGGATCCTGGAGGAGTCGCTCCCGGATGCGGTCATCCGCTGCTCGAATTGCTACCTGCTCACGGATGCGGGGAGAAGGATCCAAGGCAAGCGAGTCAAGCAGGGCATCCGTCACTGCAGTGCATGCTGCAAGGTGCCGCATCCATTCATGGCTGCTCTTTGCGAGGGGGATACGGGTCATGTCATTCCGCTGGTTCGTTGCAGCTTCCCGGATGAGCGGTGTGAGCCCGTCATCAAGGTGGAAGGTGGTCGCTGGAAGCGGGCGTGCATGCTCCTCGAGCATTTCGATGTTCTTCCCGTAGATGGGGCCGGTGTAGCGCAGCCATATTCCCGTGAGCGAGGGTGCATCGATGAAGCAGTGCTCAAGGTCAGGATCCAAAACGTAGCGGCTGTTGGTATCTGCAGCATCGGGGTTGAACTGGAAGAGGTGCACGGGACCAGGCGGCGTGCCAATGGCAGCAATGTGGAACAGAAGGTTACCATGACGGTCATGGGCAGTGAATGTCCTGGCATGGGAGAGGAAATCGTTTGCCACGACGCATCCATCGAAGAACCGGATGTGGGGCACTTGTCCACGCTCTATCCCCGCATTGCGTGCCTTGCCATCATGCCACGCGAGCCCCAGCTCGCCAAGGACGACAGTGATATGCTCCGCATCCTGCGCCTCTGCGGGT
>JAJZLL010000036.1 GCA_021803465.1 bacterium | reverse complement strand
ATGTCCTTGTGTGAACACCGACGACACCGCTGAGCCTTGCAGGAATCATGGGTGGCGAACATTCCGGCATCACGCCTGCCACTACCCGCATCATCATCGAGGCTGCCTCGTGGAATCCACGCCGCATCCGCCACACGTCACGCCGGCATGGCATCCGCACGGATGCGTCCGCACTCTTCGAGAAGGATCTCTCCGATGACCTTCCGCCAGTCGCCATCATGAGGGCAGCAGCGCTTGTTGCCTCCCTTTCCGGCAGCACGCTTGCACTGGTTTCACCTGTCGATGCGCATCCTGGGGTCCAGGATCCCGCCCCTCCAGTGCGTGTCACGGCTCCTGCCATCTCCAGCATTCTCGGGTACCCTGTGGATGCGCCATCCATCACCTCCATCATGGAACGGCTTGGGGCTGGAGTCACAGTGGATGGTGCCTCCCTCGTAATTGCTGCTCCCACTTTCCGGAAGGATCTTGTGCTTCCCGAGGACATTGCGGAGGAGGTTGGCAGGTGCATTGGCTATGATGCCCTCCCTGCAACGCTTCCTGGCAGGCGGAGGGAAGCAGTGAAGCCAGAACGGTTCCTCATTGATGTCGATGCGCGGATCCGGGACATCGCGCTTGGAGCAGGCTTCACTGAGGCACGCACAACATCGTTTGTGAGCGATGGCGACCTGGCTTCCGCCCTTCCCGCATGCACAAAACCCGATGGAACTGGCGAGCCACCAGCAGTCACCATCACGAATCCACTCACGGACATTGGCAGCAGGCTCCGGACAAGTCTTCTTTCCACACTCCTCAGATCCCTTGTGCTCAACATCAACAGGGGAGTGCCTTCCCCACAGCTCTTCGAGCTCGGACATGTGTACTGGGAAGGTGCCCGCACAGCACTGCCTGCTGGAACCATGCCGGATGGCATCGACGAGAAGCTCGCACCGCTCCCGCTCGAGCCACGGACATTCGCCATGGCTGCCTCCGTTCCTGAGCGCGATGGGGAAGGGGCTGCGAAGCTCCTCCACCTCATGCGGCGCACGCTCGAGCGGATTGTGGCAGAGGCGGGAAGCGACCCTGCGCTCGACTGGACACAGCCAGATGCTCCCCACCAGCTCTTCCATCCTGGGAGGGCCGCATGGGCTTCCAGCAAGGGAATCTCCATCGGATATGCGGGAGAGCTCTCACGGGAAGCGCTTGCAGCGCTCGACAGCAGAGACAGGATCATTGTCCTCGAGTGCAACCTCGATGCCATCATCACAGCTTCCGACCCTGCACTGGAGTATCCATCCCCACCACGGTTCCCTGCCATTGCTGAGGATCTTGCACTGGCTGTCCCGGAAGGCGTTGCTGGCATGCAGCTGCTCGAGCACATCACAGCGCATGCAGGACCCCTCCTTGATTCCGCACGGATCATCGACACGTATCGTGGCACTGGACTCCCTCCAGGGCACCGTGGCTACACAGTGCGGATGGTGTTCCGGTCTCCTGAGCGCACCCTCACCAATGAGGAAGTCAGTGCAGTGCGCGCATCAGTGCTTGCCCACCTGGACACAGCCCTCCATGCTGTCCAGCGCTCCTGAAGTCCTTTCCCGGGCATTCTTCGCACAGGACCCTGAACGTGTTGCGGAGGAACTCATTGGGTGTGAACTCGTCTCAGTGTGCGGAGGCACACCAGTCGTCTCGCGCATTGTCGAGACAGAAGCCTACAGGGGACGTGATGATCCAGCGTCCCATGCCTTTCGGGGCCCCACGGAGCGCACTGCTGTCATGTTTGCTGATCCGGGTCATGCGTACGTGTACCGGAGCTACGGTGTGCACTGGTGCTGCAATGCTGTTGCCCATGCATCCGATGCAGTGGGTGCTGTCCTCTTCAGGAGTGCTGTAGTGGTCGAAGGCGAGGACCATGTGCGGTCCCGCCTCACAACGAATCCCAGCAGAGCCCACTCCAGTCTTCTGCGCGGTCCTGGCCTCCTTGCACAGGGACTTGGCATCACGCGGAAGGAAAACGGATGTCCGCTCTTTCAAGAGGGAGGCCATCTCCACATCCGGAAAGGGAAGCTGAGGGACACTGAGCGGATCATCCGCACTCCCCGGATCGGGATCAGTGTGGCCAGGGACGAGCTGCTCAGGTTCTGCATTGCAGCACACCCGGCTGTGAGTGGCCCCTCACGGCTCCAGCGTTGACTTGTCAGCCGAGCTGGCTGCAGCTGGTGCTGACGACTCGTGATGGTTGCCACGCTTCCGGAGCACATTCCTCACGATCAGGGCAGCAATGCCAAGAACGACGAGTCCTGCAGCAGCAAGCTCGTACTTGGCAAGCGTGTGGTAGATGGAAGTGAGGTGCTCTCCAGCAACCATGCCCACAGTGACCCAGACACCAACCCAGAGTGCAGCTCCAATGGTGTTGAAAAGGAGGAACCGTGGCCAGGGCATCTCCGTGATGCCTGCAATGATGCCATTCGCCTGGCGGAGCCCCTCGATGAACCGGGCAATGACCACAATCCTTCCACCACGTTTGGCGAAGAACGCTTCCGCAGTTGCAAGCCGTTCTGGCGTGATGAAGATGTACCTGCCCCACCGCTCGACAAGCACACGTCCTCCAAACCGTCCTATGGCATATCCGACATTGTCACCAAGCATGGCTGCGAAAATGGCGAGAGGCACGATGATCCATACATTGAGCACACCAGCTCCCGCATACACGGCAGCTGCAATGAGGGTCGTCTCACCTGGTACTGGAATGCCAAAATCCTCGAGGAAGAGGAAGAAGACGACAGCAAGGTACCCGAAGTGGTCGAGAACGGGTGCCAGGGCATTGAAGATGCCCGGAAGATGGGGTGCGTGGTGCATGGTGGCTGATACTTCCACTGAAGCTGGTATGTCACGGATGGTACCACGTGAAGCCACGCATGACACCCCACATATGACAGGAGAGGCTCCACCGTGAAGGGTGATGGGCCTCTCCAATGTTCACGCTTGTGAACAGCCTGACAGCGTGCCAGGTTCTCAAATAAGTGGACATCCTGTGTGCCCAGTTGGTCGGATCACCATTGATCCGCTGTCCCTACCATACTGTCTGTCATGTATCAGAGCGGAAACGTCCGCTATCCGCAGGGAGAGAATATCAATGGCGTCTCCGCCAGCCAACTGGGCTTTACCTTTCTGCCCGTCCATGCCGAAGGAGCTGCCAGATCGTTCTTCCACAGAACGGAAGCTGCAGAGGAAGCCGCATCTGACGTGGTGTCACCCACACGGTGGTCATTGGAACCCTCCTTCTGATACCGCAGCTGCCCTGTTTGTCCTTACACTTTAAGTGTAGAAAGCCGCTAGGCAAAGTCAAGATGCAACAGTGGTGGATGCGGATACAGTTGAGGGGCAGGCATGCCTCCCCACAGGTGAGGACGAACGATGACCGTTGGGGCAGATCCTGCAGTGCGCATATCCCATGCAACGCTCGTCCGCGACCATGTTCCCATCCTTACTGACATCACTGCAGACATTCCCCGTGGGAAGATCACAGGATTTCTGGGCCCAAGTGGTGCAGGAAAGACTTCCCTCATTCGTGCCATCGTTGGGAGGAGCCGCCTGACAGGAGGGGAGATCACCCTGTTCGGCCTACCGGCTGGCCATCCGAAGCTTCGCCATGCATGCGCCTACATG
>JAJZLL010000071.1:9276-22370 GCA_021803465.1 bacterium | reverse complement strand
TGCCCTGCTCCTCGGTGCTCACGCTGGTAGGCTCCCTCTTGCAACCTCGCCGCTGACTCTGGCCTAGAGCTGAAGACAGCTCATAGCAGACGCGAGGTGGTCTTCAAGCCCGCCGATGTGGTGGGGGAGAAGTACGTGCGTCCCGCGGGCAAGGCGCCCCGACTTCAGATGAGCTCCAAGCCCGTGAAGCACGATGAGTGCTGTGCTCGACGGTCCAAGCCCAGTGAAGAGATGGGACAGTGCCCGTGCGAATGGTCTGTAGTGCCCTAGTGCGGCTGGATCGCCTTCAGCGATCTTCGTCGCATAGTTGCATTCCATGGCCACGAGCAGCAGGGCGATCCAGCCGAGGATGAGGAGTGCCTCGCCATTGTGGCTTCCCCGGAAACGGATGGGATGGATCACGAGCCTGTTGAAGGCAGCGAACACGACACCTACAAGAACGAGTACGCAGAACACATCCTGGAACACGGCAATCACTGGCGCAGCGGGAACATGGTTGAACTGGAATGGAACGACAAACGCTTCGACAATCCCCTGCAGTATGGCAGTGAGAAGAACGAGGAACCCCCAGAAGATGAACGCATGGGCTATGCCCGCATACGGCCAGCGGAGAAGACGTGCCTGTCCAATGACGTACTCAAAGAAGCCAGCAATCCTCCTGGGTATGTCGCGGAACCTGTCCGCCTTCCCCTTTGCAGTGCGCATCATGCGGATGAGTGCCCGCCACCGGTGCCATGTGGCTCCCCCGCACGCAATGAGCAGGCAAGCCATGGCAATTGGGCTCAGTACATCAGTCGCAGTCACTTTGCGCTCCTCCTCTGCATCACGGGACTGGCGAGTGGGGAAATGCTATCTTCCCTTCCACTGCGGCTCACGCTTCTCGAGGAACGCCATTGCGCCCTCCTTGGCATCATCGCTCGTGAACACACCAAGAAACTCCCGGCGCTCAATCTCGAGCCCCTGGGCAACAGGCAGGTCCACTCCTTCCGCTACTGCGCGCTTGATCGCTTTCACTGCAAGGGGGGCCTTCGTGCTGAGGAGCCTCGCCTTGTCAACCGTATGCTGGAGCACCAGTTCCTTTGGAACGACTTCACTGACAAGTCCAAGCTCGAGAGCCGTTGTTGCGGGTATCGGAGTTCCAAGCAGCATGAGTTCGAGTGCGCGGGACCTTCCGATGTATCGGGGAAGCCTCTGCGTCCCACCCCATCCCGGAATGATGCCAAGATTCACTTCAGGCTGTCCAAAACGGGCTGTGTCCGCTGCGATCCGGATGTCACAGGCCATTGCAAGTTCGCAGCCACCACCATACGCGATGCCATTCACTGCAGCAAGTATGGGAAGACTGCATGACTCCATGGCAAGCGTCATTGCCTGGCCGTTGGCAATTGCCTCAGCACCCAGGGTCGCAAATTCCGTAATGTCCGCACCAGCACTGAAGGCCTTCTCGCCTGAGCCTGTAATGACGACAGCATGGCAGGAGGGATCCTCCTCCGCCATCTGGAGGGCATCCTTGACACCACGCATCACTGCCTGGCTGATCGCATTTACAGGAGGATGCGAGAGTGTCGCGACCATGACACCGTCACTAACCTCGACACTGACTGCATCGTGCAACATTGTAGCCATACCTTTCCTCCTGGGTGCAGCCCCGTACTCCCAACTGGTGTGCACTGCACATTGTCCATGGTATGCGTTTTTCATGCATCATCGTGATATGGACACACCTACCGATTCCGAACTCCACCCGCCGAAACTTCCTGCGGATCTCCGCACTGCGAGCGATGCGGACCTTGGACGTCTGGCACGTGAACTCAGTGAGCAGGAGCAGGTTCTTGAGGAACGCATTGCACCCATCCGCACACAGATTGAGGCAGTCCGCCGTGCCAAGGACACCCTCTCAACGGAACAGCGCCGAAGGGAGCGCATGGCTTCGCATGCCACACGAAAAGCGCTCCAGGAAGCGTTTGCCGATGCATCACACCCTCTTCTCGAGACAGCGCTTGGCATTCCGGACCTGTTCCCGGGGGATCTTCCCCTTGCTGAGCTTACCTGCGTGCTCAGGACTGGCGGCACAGTGCAGCTCGGCTACGCGACAAAACGTGGCACCATGTCCTTCACCAATGGGACGGAAGTGAGGAGCGCCACGACCTGGGGAGAATCCACGGCTCTCTATCTTGATGGCTGGCAACCCGGAACGAAGACACTCCCTGGAGTGCGCATCGTGCTCATCGAGTCCCGGGTGGAGCGTGTGGTCCCAGCTGTGGACATCAGCATCGTGATTCCGCAGAAGGACTAGATTTTTTCGAATCGGTCCACTGGCACGACGATGATCGTTGCTCCATGGACCTCCACATCAACAGGAGGTGGAACGAATGCTGCAAGCGGAGTGCTCACTGCAGTTGGAGAAGCCTGCAGTGTTTCCACGCGCTCCTTCACATGCCGGGTGATGAGTTCGACCACTGTGTCAACCCTGTCCTCATCGACTGCAATGAACAGCGTCGCATTCTTCCGTTCGAGGAATCCGCCACTGCTTTCAAACCGCGTACATGTGAGGCCACGGTCATTGAGCGCCTCAACACACTTTGCCGCATCCCGCTCATGCACGACTGCAATGACGAGTTTCACCTGTACACCTTCCTACCTGAGTCCGACTGCACTGTTGGCGCGGTGCTCCATGAGCACAGGAACGACAACGTCTGACACAGCCTTCGCAACTTCGCTCGCACCCTGCGCCCCATCGACTTTCACGATGTGCTCCGCAGGATCCGCTGCAAGCTTCTCAAACGTGGCTTTCACTGCCGCATGGAAGCTGTCAGGCGCGCTTTCAATCCGGTCAATGGGGAGGTCCTGTGTGCGCTGACGAACCTGTGCGACACGGAGGGGAATGTCAAGGAGCACAGTGAGATCTGGCCACAGGTCATGGCACATGACGGTATGCAGGTGACGGAGCTCCTCAATGGAGAGTCCTCTGCCTCCGCCCTGGTACGCAAGGGTCGAGTGGGCATACCTGTCAGCTATGACCACCTCTCCACGCTCAAGGGCTGGCACCATCACCTCGCGGAGCAGCTGGACACGGCCTGCAATGAACAGCAGAACCTCGGACCAGGCCTCAATGGGCTGTTCCATCTGATGCTGGAGAAGGAAGCCCCGCACAAGCTCACCAAGATTCGTGTCACTTGGCCGGACAGTAGTGACCTTGAATCCCCGCTGGACAAGGTCAGCTGAAAGCATCGCAACCTGGGTACTCTTTCCCGCACCGTCTAGTCCCTCGAACGCCAGGAAGAAACCCGGATACTGCGACATGTGTGTTCTCCTTCATGCACCTCTACGGCATGGGAACACCTCTGCAATGAACACCAGGCTGCTCGCACGCCGTGAATAGCAACATCATACGGTGTGGGTATTGCAAAGAGCAACGGAAGGCTGCCTGTCATGACCCACCCTGGCAAGCATGGCGCAAAAAAAGCGGGTTCCCAGTCACATCCGGGAACCCGCTTCGCGCTTTCGCTACTTCACGTTCAGCTTGCCTTCTCCCGCGGGTGCATCACCACAACATGCCTGTTCGGCTCGGAACCAGCACTCTTCGCATTGAACAGATTCTGTTCAACGAACTGGTGCTGGAGTTTCCGGATGTACCCGTTCTGTGGAGCGAGGTCCACATCGACATGTTCCCGCTGCGCACGTTCTATCGCTTCCTGCGCCTCGAGCAGTGCACGCTCCTCAAGCTCAGGAACCTCAAGACTGTAGAGCCGAGCGATTGCGTGTTTGATCTGTGTCACCGTGTTGCTTCGCAGCACCTGGATGGGAAGTCCAGCACTCTCCGCATATTTGATCGGCGAATCCTTCCGCCGGAAGTACGGTTTGAGTGTGAGAAGAACATCCGCACGCTCAACTGAGTGCTGGATCCGGATGGGAAGCTGGAGTTCCTTGATGGACTGCTCAAGATAGCTGCGGGAGACTCCGTATGGAAAGACGGAGACGATGGGCACAGCCTCAGTCACAGGTGCTGGTGTCTGGGCAGCACTTCTCTGCCCAGGAAACATCGATGCCTCTGCTGGCCTGTCCTTCTTCTTCTTCTTCTCCTGCAGGGCGCTCCGCAGTCCCATGAGCGTGACTGTGCTTGGCTCCTCCTCTTCAGCTCGTGGCTGGTTGAGGGAGCCGTTCTCTGTCGTGCACTGGCCAGTGAGTGGATCATGTGAACGGATCTGTGGAGCCTTCATCGAGCCCCTGAGGTAGCTGTCGACTGTCTCCGTGAGCGATCTATGGATGGTCACTCTGTCACGCGACTGGATCTCCACGAGCACATCAAATGTCGGTGGAGCCTTCCGCTCAAGGACGCTCTTCTGCGTGCCGCGACGTCGTGCCTCCTCGTCTGAGAGGGTGACGGACTGGATTCCACCAAGGAGATCATTGAGTGTCGGATTGACAAGCAGATTGTCGAGATTCGAGCCGTGGGCAGTTGCCACAAGCTGCACGCCGCGTTCCGCAATCGTCCTTGCAGCGGAGGCTTCGAGCTCTGTGCCAATTTCATCAATGATGATGACCTGGGGCATGTGGTTCTCGACCGCCTCTATCATCACAGCGTGCTGCTTCGACGGGGTGCGCACCTGCATGCGGCGGGCTCGGCCTATTCCAGGATGGGGAATGTCGCCATCACCCGCAATCTCATTCGAGGTATCGATGATGACTACACGTCTCCCACATTCTTCGCTCAGCACACGTGCGCACTCGCGGAGCATGGTGGTCTTGCCAATACCAGGTTCGCCAAGCAGCAGGAGCGACTCGCCGGACATCACGATGTCCCTGATGATGTCGATTGTGCCTGTGACAGCACGTCCCACACGGCAGGTGAGACCAATGACCTCACCAGTCCGGTTGCGGATGGCGCTGATGCGGTGGAGTGTCCGTGCTATGCCAGCACGGTTGTCATCCCCGAACATGCCGATGTTGGCGACCACAGCATCGATATCCTCCTTCGATATCGGATGATGCTCGAGAATGACTTCGCCGTCCCGGAAACGGGCCTCCGGTTCACGTCCAAGATCCATGACGACTTCGAGCAGATCGTCATGGTGCTGCGACGCAGTCTTGACTGCCAGCGCTATCCGAAGCGGCAGTGCCTCGAGCAGCAGATTCAATTCCTCTTCCCACGATGGACCGTATTTCATGGTCGTTTCGCATCCTCCAAGGTGAACGGTTGGTGAGTGTCTTGGGAGAGAAGCAGTGGAAGGGCCCATGCTCGGGCACGAGCATGGGATCGGATGATCCCGTGCGTCATGCGGCTTCCTGCGCCGGCATGGGCCAGCACAGGCCTGCGTGAACGGCGGTGTGGCGCAGCAACAGCCGGAGTCTTGAGCTCACGTACAAGGTACATCTGGGTTCCATATACCTCGAATCCGTACTTGCGAAGCACTGAGAACATGTTCGTGTCGTAGTGACGGAGGATGCAGGTCACAGGCCCCTGGCTGATCTGTGACCCGAGGGCATGGTAAAGTGCCTCGCCAACATCCGTTCGCGAATTCTCGACAATGAAGCGGATCTCGCTCGGCCGCGCATCCCGTCCAGGAATGATCGCACCCCATCCAAGGATTTCCCCGTCATCATAGACGTACTGCTCGAGCTCGCTCCTGCCAGTCGCGCGTGCCATAGCATCGATGCCGCGTGCCTCCCACGCATGGTAGTTGGGGGCTTCCAGCCGCGCAACTGCGGGAGGAGTCGCCTTCTGGTACAGCAGGTACATCCCAAGCCGGTCACTCTTCTTGGGTGGACGGATGTGCTGCGTTGTCCCGTCATGGACATGATCTGTCCCATGTTCGCAGAAGAGTATCTGTTCAGTGTGAATCTGCTGAAACCCCTCATGGAGAAATGCTGCGAGAAGTCGGTGTCCATCAGGCATTCTCGCGCTGAGCCTCTCAATCTTCCGTTCGATGCTGTCATGGACGAGAGCCTCGATAAGCTCGGTCGCAACATGCTCGTGTTCTTCGCCTTCCCTGATGCAGAGGTTCACGATATGCCATGTCCGCACTGGTCTTGGCAGCAGTTCCGCCTGGATGAAGCCTGTGAGCACTCCCTCCCCTGTGCCTGCCACGTAGAGCGCATCACCATCCTCAGTGAGCGGCACGTGGGCTGCAATGGACTTGGAAAGGGCAAACCACAGCTTGAGAAGCGCTCGCTGGGGAACTGGGCGATCCGCGGACAGGACTGGTGATGACTCGCTCGACTGGATTGAGGCACGATACAGGGATTCAATCTGCTCGAAGTCCCGGAACGAGGCAGTGCGAACAGTCATGCCACACCTCCCGTCGTCCCTCTCTGCCAGGCAGAGCACTTGTGCGTGGACGGATCAGCTGGTGAAGCGGTTGGCCGCGCCATCGTGACAACGGTTCCAGATGAGTGACACAAGCGGACGGGAGTCTTACCGAGGATGTTGAGATCCTCGTGCAACCTGACACCGTCTTGTGTCATTGCGCCTCCTTCCCACCGGGGTGGGCTGGATACCATTCGCATCTCACACGATCAGTGTATCGTCTCCTGTCCCCAGTGACACATCCAGTTACAAATACGTGACGCTACTTGACGCATGGCAACATTCATTCTCATGGATTTCGCCTTGTCGACTACAAGCAGTGCGAGCGGAGCGCAATGTGCAGAGCTACTTGGTAGCTGCAGGAGTGCGCTTGCGCACGGGAACCCCCTTCGCATGCGCTCCAGAGTTCCACGCTTCCACCTGTTTCTTGAGTTCCTTCACAGATGACTCGATGTTCATCTGAATGACTGGCTCAACCGCCTTCGCAAGCACCTTGCCTGCGATGCCGCCACCAAGTTCGTATTCCATGGTGAATGTCGCTTCAGTCTTCTCGCCGCGCTTCCTGAAGGCCCAGCGCCCAGTCTGCTGCAGTCCTGACACGCTTTCCCACGCCATTGCATGATTCTCTTTCCACTCTGTGAAGTGGATGGTCGACTCAAGCACCTTTGGTCCTGCCTTCATGCCAACAGCGAACTCAGCGCCTATGCCATGGACCACCTTGCCCGTTGGCTTCCACACGACAAGATCCTTCATATATTTCGTCGCATTGGTGTAGTCGTCTACATACTGGAATGTTGTCTCGATGGGCGCATCGACAGTAGTGGTGAATGTTACCCGTGCCATATCCTGCTCCTTCCTCAAATGGGGTCTGCACCCATACTACCCACCCACATCACGCTTGGCTAGATGCGTGTTCATGGCACTTTGTCATCCACCTGGAATGCGGAAGGGAGCTCCAGCATCGTGCTCATGCAGTACAAGAGTGTTCGCACGAAGGATGATGGATGCAGCTCTTTGCCTGAACAGTTCCAACCAGGTACGACGCTTCACTGCCTGGCGCTCTTGTTCCACCCATGCAGGCTCTTAGCCAATGATGGGAAAGCGCCGCTCTGACGCGAGCTTGTCAAGCATGGCCTGCATGCGGTGTTCCACAAGTGCGTAGCAGGCCCAGAGGACATCTGGATCATGGGGATCGAGCTCACCGTATTCCTTGTGGAAATCTATGGGTTCGCCCACCTCCGTCGTGATCTTTGCTGGCAGGGGTATGTGTAGAAGAAGGTCGCCTGGAGAAACGCCCCATGGAGGAGCAATGACGAGAGGAAGGGACTTGAGGCGGAATCGGTCGAGATGCAGCAACTGCGCAGTCCTTCGCCCATCGTTGAGGCCAAAGAGCGTCTCATGGCCGCCAATGGAAACGACAGGAACGATTGGCACCCGCTCCTCAAGCGCGAGGCGGATGAAGCCAGTCCTGCGCCCGAGATGGATCTGGTTTCTCTTGCTCCACGGTCGGAGCGTGTCCTCATCACCACCGGGATACACGAGGACAGCCGCGCCACGCCGCAGAGCTTCTCGCGCATGCTGCGGATGCGCAGGTATTGTGCCAACCTTGCGGAGGAAGTTGCCCACAATGGGGAGGCCGAGGACAAGATTGTGCGCTAGAGCATAGCTCACACGCTCCGTGCCAAAGTGTCTGACGAACTCGACCATGAGCACCCAGCTATCCGGAATGAGGACACCGCCACTGTGATTCCCCACGCACATCACACCTCTCTCCTCGGGAATGCGGTCTAGATGCCTCACCTCACCCCGGAAATACCACTCCACCACTGGTGTCATGACATCAACGAACGTCTGCAGCACGGCAGGATCCCGAAGGTCGAGAGATCCCTCAGCCCCCTGCTCCACCATGCCTGAAATGCGCCCATCCAGTGTGTTGATCGCCTCGCGCACAACATCAACCGGGCCAGCACGACGTCTTTTCGCCTTCCGTTTCGTGCTCGCTGGAACTCGCAGGGCGGGATGGGAAACGCCAGCAGTCGAAGTATCCTTCAGCGTCACTGGCATGGGACTCTCCTCACTGTTCACTCAGGCTCCTGCGTCAACGATCGCACAACTTTATTCTGTACTCTACAGAGGGCAGTGGACAACACGTACCATTGTTCTCACGGGAAGTAGCTCAGTCCGGTTAGAGTGCACGGTTCGGGACCGTGAGGTCGCGAGTTCGAATCTCGCCTTCCCGACATGTCATCCTGCAGCCCCTGGAGAGATTATGTCAATCGCAGTGGCGATGATCGCACTGGCTGTTGTTGCCGTTCTTGCGGGACTTGTTGGCTCGCTGCTTGGTCTTGGCGGAGCCGTTCTCATCATTCCGTTTCTCACGCTCGTGCTCCATGTCAACATCCACTACGCGATCGGGGCATCCATCGTTGCAGTCATCTGCACGTCGAGTTCGGCCGGAGCAGTGTACGCGAGGAGTGGCATTGCGAACATCAGGCTCGCATTCCTGCTTGAATGCGGAGCTGTCGTTGGTGCTGTGACAGGCGCACTCCTTGCCACCATCCTCGCTGCACGGTTTCTCTTTTTTCTTTTCGCTGCAATCCTTGTCTACTCGGCTGCATCAATGATCCTGTCCCACCGCAGGGAGAACCAGCGCATCGGAATTCCCACAGCAGGAGACGCGTCCCCATTTGCTGGACACTTCTACGATGCGCAGGAGAAACGGACAGTGAGCTACGTTCCGCATCGTCCCTACCTTGGCGTTCCGCTCGTGTTCGCGTCCGGGATCCTGAGCGCACTTCTTGGAGTGGGAGCTGGCGGCATCAATGTGCCAGCCTTCCGCAGCATCCTCCATCTCCCCCTCAAGGCAGCCCTTGGAACAAGCAGCTACATGATTGGCATCATCGCTGCCACAAGCGCCCTCATCTACACCTTCCGGGGTGATGTGGAGCCACTTCTTGCTGCACCCATTGCGTGTGGCATACTCGTCGGCGCCAGGATCGGTGCCAAGCTCCTTCCCCGGCTCCAGCACCAGTGGCTCAACCGCGCGTTCATCGTTCTCCTCCTGCTCCTTGCAGGAGAAATGACCTTCCACGGACTTGCAGCATGAAGAGCGACTCAGAAGCCACAGCCCATCGCCTAGAGAATGCCATTGCGTTGACACTCACCCTAGGTGTGGGCATTGCTGTCGCTGTCGTGCTCACTGGCATCATCATCACTCTCTCGAGCGAGCCTGCGCTGTGGCACCTCGAATCAGCAGGGTATGTCCAATCCCTTCATCCAGTACCACTGCGGCCAGCACTCCTGCTTCACGAGCTGCGCACGGCTCCTGGCATTGCGGCAATGACTGCTGGACTCTTCCTTGTCATCTGCACACCTCTCGCACGACTCGCCGTTTCCACCATCATGCTTGTCCACACACGTGAATACCGCTTCCTCCCACTCACAGGCTTTGTGCTCCTTCTCATTGCAGCTTCAGTCGTGCTCGGGATCCATCCCGCGCATTGAGAAGGGTCTCATCCTGTTGGGCCACGAGCCGATTGCCACATGCACGATGCAGGTGGACGACCTCCTGCTGCTAGCACCACTGCCATCTCGCTGTGGCTCAGTTGCTCACCCATCTCCCTCATGCCCACCCCCCAACACCTCCGCATGTGCACAGTGAGTCATCATGCCCTTCGCCAATCCTGGAAGACCCCCCCGGCTTCGTTTGCCCCCCACTGCAATCATCCGTTCCTGACTCCATGCACGCTTGGGCATGCATCACTCCACATCTGGCACGATGATCTAATGGCAGAACAGCATTCCTTTCTCTTTCTCAGGGCAATCAACGTTGGGAAGCGGAAAGTGCCAATGGCTGCACTCCGAGACCTTCTCCTACACGCAGGATTCACTTCAGTGCGCACGCACCTCAATACGGGCAATGTCGTCTTTGACACTGCACCATGTCCTGCTGATGCGATAGAACAGAAATGCGAATCCCTTTTCCAGGAGACGTTCGGCTTTCCCGTCACAGTTTTTGCGCGGAAGGAAGCAGACGTGCGTGCAATCCGTGATGAGGCACGCACTGTTCTCCCAAGTGACCCAGCGGACAGTCTGTACGTCACTTTCCTGAAGGAGATGGTATCTGCTGTCCATCCTCTTCCCGCACTTCCGGACGGAACCATCAGAATCGTTCGCGTGCTCGGAACGACAGTGCTCACCCAGACGTCCCCCATTCCCAATGGCACATCATTCCCCAATCCGTTCATCGAGCGCGAGTTCCACTGCGAAGCAACGTCCCGGAACATCCGCGTCATCGATGCGCTCTGTCCAGATTCCTGAACATCTAACGCCCGTGACAGTCCAATGCGTTCCTCACATATGCACTCCGCCCCCCCTATACTGAAGCCCATGCAGACCCCACCCATATTTCCCGATAGCCAGCAGTTGGGAAGCTACGCCCGGGGAGGCAGAATCGGACAGCTGTGCTGGGCAGTACTGCGCTCTGACCAGTCTCTCCTCATGCTTCCCGTGCTTTCCTTTGCAGCATTCTGCATGTTGATGCTTGTCTTTGGGGGAGCTGGCCTCCTTCTGATCACCAGCATGGGAAACACCCCACTCGCTGGACTCATCGCCACCTTACTCATGGTTGGCGCGTACCTTGGCATAACATTCATCAGCACATTCTTTGGCGCAGCGGTTATTGGCGCCGCAACGCTCCGTCTTTCTGGCAAGCCTGGAACCGCCTCAGATGGCCTGCGACTCGCATGGAAGCGCGTGGGGCTACTCCTTGGATGGGCAGTGATTCAGACCTCTGGCGGTGTCCTCTTCCGGTGGGGCCCTGTTTCGCGCCTGATCTATACACGATGGCTGGGATCACTCATGGTCGGACTCGGATGGACAGTCTCCATCACTTTCATCATTCCCATCCTGCTCTTCGAAGACTATGGGATTCGCGGCTCCTTCCACCGCTCCGCACTGATCATCAGGCAGCGCTGGGGTGACAATCTCACCTCCAATGTTTCCGTGGGAGTTCCCATACTGCTCCTGGCAGTGTTCGGTTTTGCAGTCTCGCTCCTGCTCGCCTTTCTTGCCCAACCGCTTCTTGCCATTGTTGTTGCACTCCTCACGATTGGCGCTGCGTTGACCTGCAACGCAGCACTCAATGGGATCTATCGTGCTGCCCTCTTCCAGTACGCCACTCAGGGTATTGTCGCAGCACATCTCAACTTCACTCCCAAGGACATGGCTGCTGCCTTCAAGCCAGCGCGTGGCTCGAGATGACAGTTGGATATGGGCA
Organism: bacterium; assembly: GCA_021803465.1. Lineage (GTDB taxonomy): Bacteria > Chloroflexota > Dormibacteria > Aeolococcales > Aeolococcaceae > JAJZLL01. The sequence continues at coordinate 10,785 of JAJZLL010000071.1, read as the reverse complement.
AGCTGTGTCGACTGTCCAGCCTCGCCCTGCACTTGGCCATGGCGTGATCAGAGCCATTCGCATCCTGAGGCTTGCTCAGGCAAACACGCCACGATATCTGCTGGACAGCATTCCCACATGCGATTGTTGAGCACGAGCTTCCCTTGTGGGAAGCTGCTGGACAAATCAGATACATCAAGCCGCTCCAATCCACCCACCTCAGTAATGGTGCTCCATGACAATCCGGTGCGCTAAGCACAGAACCTCATCTGCACCCGTATACTGAAGTCCATGCAGAATCCACAGCTTTCTCCCGATGGCCAGTACTGGTGGGATGGCACGGCCTGGCAGCCAGTATCAGCAGCCGCACCACAACAGGCCTATGCCCCGCAGCAGCCTGCACAGCCACTCCAGTATCAGCAATACGGCGGTGCTGTACCTGTTGGACAGCAGATGGGGAGGTTCGCACGGGGTCGACGAATAGCCAAACTTTGCTGGGCAGTTTTGCAGTCGGACCGCTCGCTACTCATGCTGCCAGTGCTTGCTTTCATCTCATTCATCCTCATGGTTCTCGTATTCTCGTTTCCACTTCTCATGTCGAACCTCGTTGGGAAGGTGAATCCAGTGCTTGCAGTCATTCTGCTTCTGGCAATGTATGTCGGCTCAGCATTCATCAGCTCGTTCTTTGGTGCTGCGATGATAGCAGCAGCAACTCTCCGGCTTTCCGGTCAGCAGGCGACTGCGACTGATGGCATGCGCATTGCTTGGGCGCATGCAGGAAAACTCCTTGTCTGGTCACTCATTTCCGCATCAGTTGGTGTGCTCATCCGCAGCCTTGAGGAACGCATGGGAATCGTGGGGAAGATCGTTGGAATGGTGCTGGGACTCGCCTGGGCAATCTCCACAACCTTCATGATTCCCGTCCTGATATTTGAGCAGTCCGGAGTGTTCGGTTCCTTCAAGAGGTCCGCACTCATCATCAAGCAGCGCTGGGGAGAGAGTCTCGCAGCGGGAGTTTCCATTGGCTTCTCGCTGTTTCTCTGGTCGCTGCTCGGTTTTGCCGTTTCCATTGTGCTCTTCTTCGTCTTTCCGCTTTTGGGCATTGGTGCAGCACTTCTCACGATTGGAGCCGTTTCCATTCTCGGTTCCGCCCTCAGTGGCATTTACCGTGCAGCACTGTTCCAGTACGCGACTGCGGGCACTGTCCCCACCCATCTCGGATTCACTCCCGACGACATGGCAGCCGCATTCCGCCAGAAGCGCAGACTCTTCAAGCGATAGGCATCTGCACTGCACAGGAGACCCAGGCATGCAAGAATTGATGCAGGGGCAAGCACTCTGAGGCTCATGCAACATGCACGCACATGATGATCACAACCATCCCCATGCAGGTGAACCGCACAGCCTGCAGGATCGGAAATACCTCTTTGTTGCCTTCCTCCTGATCCTCGCCTTCATGGGTGCGGAATTCGTGGCGGGAGTCCTTGTCGATGCGCTAGTGCTCATCGCGGTTGCTGGCCACATGCTAAC